>NZ_JAOCLZ010000007.1:0-273467 GCF_025290685.1 Rhodococcus sp. PAE-6 | reverse complement strand
ACAGGATGCCGCCGTCCGCGATGGGCAGGGTGAGCAGGTTGCCGTATTGGATCCGGTTGGACCGTTCGAGCAGGGTCCGTTCCGAAGCCACTCGGGTGTCGGAGATCATCGCGTTCTGCGTCTGCTCCGGACCGAAGGTCTGCGTATCCGTCGGCAACTGCAGGATCGTGAACTTCCCGTAGTTCTCCGGATCGGATTCGACCGAGATGTACGCCGACAGGAACTGCCGGTTGTAACCCACCATCGCCGAGGTCAGACGGAACCGGGGATCCGCCGTCTCGCGATCGCCCATGAGCAGGTAGTAGGGCGGCTGGTTCGCGCTGGTGTCGACCGTCGGGTCCGCCGGCACCGACCAGAACGCATTGTTCGTGAAGAACTCGCGCGGGTCGTCGACGTGGTACTTGGCGAGCATCTCGCGCTGCACCTTGAACAGATCCTCCGGGTACCGGAAGTGCGCCCGCAGCTCGTCGGAGATCTGGTCCTGCGGGGTCACCGCATCAGGGAAGACACCCATCCACGCCTTCAGGACCGGGTCCTCATCGTCGACCTGGTAGAGCGTCACCGTGCCGTCGTAGGCATCGACCGTCGCCTTCACCGAGTTGCGGATGTACGAGACCTCCTTGCGGGGCAGCAACCGGCCGGTGTTCTGGTCGATGCTGTCCTCGACGAGGCCCTCGAGCGACGCGCGCTGCGCGTACGGGTAGTAGTCGAGCGTGGTGTACGCGTCGACGACCCACTTGATGCGGCCGTCGATCGCGGCCGGGTAGGCGTCGCCGTCGGCCGTCAGCCACGGCGCGACCTTCGTCACGCGCTCACGCGGGTCGCGGTTGAACAGGATCTTCGAGTCGCTGCCGATGGCGCTCGAGAACAGGATGTTGCGTTCGCCGTACTTCGCGGCGAAGGCGAGCCGGTTGAACCAGTTGCCGATGTCGACGCCGCCCGAGCCGGTGTAGGTGTACTTTTCGGTGTCGGTGTCGTACTCGCGCGGACCGGACGAGTCGGCGCTGTTGCCGACGATCGCGTAGTCCGGATCGGCCTCGGCGATGACCTCGCCGTAGTAGATGCGGGGCTGCTCGACGGGGATGACCTGGTTCTCCGCAGCGAGCGACGCCAGGTCGCTGACGAAGTAGACGGGATAGCCGCTGTTGCTGTTGGCGGCCTCCTCCGCCGAGGCACTCGCGGCGGCGTTCACGCGGTTGGCGGGCGCCGCGACGAGACCGTTGCCGTGCGTGTACACGGTGTGGCGGTTGATCCAGTCGGTCTGGTTGCCGGTCAGGCTCGTCGGCGAGAGCTCACGCGCCGCGACGATGTAATCCTCCATACGACCGTCGAGCTCGTACCGGTCGATGTCGAGCGACTCGGGGTAGCCGTAGAAGTTCTTCAGCTGCGTCTGCTGCGTGAACGTGCGGGGAAGCACGTTCGGGTCGAGCAGGCGGGCGTTCGCGATCGTGGTGATGTCGGCCGGGATGTTCTCGGGCGAGGTGGTGCCCACACCCGGGTAGTCCTCGTACGCCACCTTGTCGTCGGTGATGCCGTACGCCTCGCGGGTCGCGGCGATGTTGCGCTCGATGTACTCGCTCTCCTTGTCGGCAGCGTTCGGGCGCACCGAGAACTGCTCGACCATGAGCGGGTACACCGCGCCGACGAGGATCGACGAGAGCACGAGCAGCGCCGTCGCGAGCGCGGGGATCCGCAGGTCGCGCAGGAAGATCGCGGCAAAGAACGCGATCGCGCAGATGACGGCGATCGCGAGCAGGATGAGCTTGGCCGGCAACACCGCATTGATGTCGGTGAAGCCACCGCCGGTGAAGGTGGGTTCCTTGCGGCTGCTCCACAGCAGTTCGTACCGATCGAGCCAGTAGGCGAACGCCTTGAACGCGACGAACAGGCCGGCGAGGACCGCGAGCTGCACACGCGAGGCCGTCGACATGCTTCCCCCGCGACCGGCGAGGCGGATGCCGCCGAAGATGTAGTGGGTGACGAGGTTCGCGATGAACCCGAGCACGATCGCGACGAAGAACCAGTTGAGCAGGAAGCGGTAGAACGGCAGGTCGAAGGCGTAGAAGCCGACGTCGAGACCGAACTGCGGATCGGTGGTGCCGAAGTCGCCGCCGTTGAAGAACATCTGGACGGTGACCCAGCCGGCCTGGGCGACCAGACCGGAGAGCACACCGAGCACGACCGGGATACCGATCCCGAAGGCGCGCATGCGCGTCATCACGGTGGTGCGGTAGCGCGCCACCGGATCGTTGGGTCCGGTGGTCGGCACGAAGACCGGGCGCGACCGGTAGGCGAGCAGCATCGCCAGCCAGACGACACCGCCGATGAACAACCCGACCGCCAGGAACAGTGCGATCCGGGTCAGGAGAACCTTGACGTATACGTCCCGGAAGTCGACCTCGCCGAACCAGAGCCAGTTGGTGTAGGTGTCCACCAACCGTGGTCCGAGCAGGAGCAGCACTGCGGCCACCACTGCCAGGATCAGCAGAACTCTGCTCCGCTTCGACAATGTAGGTACTCCGGTCGGGGGCCTCATGCCCACGTGCCACGCTCCCAACTCGTCCGGCGGCGCGATCGCACCGCATCTGTACATCTCGCGCTCGACGAAAGCGTGCGAGCACGCCTCGTTCTCACGGAGTGACCGTTTCGCCCCACTCTACGGAATCCTCGTACAGGGGGTCGCACGACGCAGGTCCGGCAGCGCACACCCGCGTACGGGTGCCAGGATAGGCCGGTGAACCAACGTCTTCCCGTACCTTCCGAACAAGGACTCGCGCGCGCCGTCCACGAGATCATCGATTTCGCGGATGCGGAGGGTTGGGACCGCCCTCCCGTCATGTTCGCGCTCGTCCCGACCGTGCTTCTCGCAGCCGCCGAACCCGCCCTCGCCGACCAGCTCGACGAGGGACACGAGTACACCCCGATCGCGCAGGAATCTTTCCCCGACGACGTCGAGGGCGGCAGTCCCGCACTCGAGGAGTTCCTCGCCACGACCACCTGGCCCGGATCGGTTGCCGGGTGCGCTCTCGTGCAGGAGGTGGTCGTGCTGCCGCCGAGCGCCGAGAACGAACTCGACGACGCCTTCACGCCATTGCTCGCCGACGCCCACGCGGCGGACGAGGCGGCCCGGCTCGCAGCGCACAGTCACCCGGAACGACGCGCCGCCCGCCTCATCTCCGCGGTCCTGCGCGACGGGCCGTCACTCTCGCTCCTTCAGTTGCGCCCCCTCGACGACGACGATCCGTTCGCGGGCACTGAACTGCGGACCTACGACAACCTCGCCCCGCACGTCGTGGCCGCGTTGTACGCGACCCTCGAGGCGAGCGACGACGACTACTGAGAGGGCGATCACCGCACTGCCGGCCCCCGTGCGGCGCGCGGGATCGGCTGCCGACGGGCGGGATCAGCTGCAGGCGGGCGCGTCGCGTCCGTCCGCGATCGCTGCCAGCGCGTCGATCGCACCCTCGAGCGTCTCGACCTTCACGAGCTGCACACCCTCGGGGGCGCCGCTCTGCGCCTCCGCGCAGTTCTCGGCGGGCACCAGGAAGACGGTCGCGCCGTCCTCCGACGCCGCGGTGAGCTTGTGGGTGATCCCGCCGATCGGACCGACCATCCCGTCCGAGTCGATGGTGCCGGTACCGGCGACGTCCAGACCGCCGTTGAGCAGGCCCGGGCTGAGCTTGTCCACCACGGCCAGACTGAACATCAGGCCGGCGGACGGTCCGCCGATGTCGGCGAGGTTGAAGGTGACCTCGAAGGGCACCTCGGGAACCTCCTCGGTGGCGATGCCCAGGAAGCCCTTGTCCGGGTCGCCGGGCCGGGAACCGACAGGAACGTCGAACGACTCCTCGGCATCGCCGCGCCGGACGGTGACGTCCACCGACTCACCGGGCGGCACGTCGCCGACCGCGCGCTGGACCTGGCCGGCCGTGCGCATCTCCTCGCCGCCGACGGCGACGATCCGGTCGCCCGCCTCGAGCAACCCGGCGGCAGGGGCGTCCTGGCCCACCTCGGCGATCCGCAGGGTCACCGGCAGGTCGAGATAGTGCAGGGCGGCGAGTTCGGCGGACCGCTCCGACTGGGCGAACTGCGCCTGGTCGACGGCCTGGACCTCGTCCTTGCTGCGGTCGGGCGGGTAGACCTGCTCGCGCGGCGCCACGCCGTAGCGCCCGCTGATCCATGCGGTGAAGGTCTGCGCGAGGGTGAGATTGTCGGTGACCCCGACGGTCGTCATGAACAGACTGCCCTCGGTCTCGTCCGCCTCGATCCCCTCGAGCGCGACGACCGGGGTGCCCTCGATCTCCCCGAGCGTGTCGAAGACGGGGCCGGGGCCGAGCGCCACGTACGGCGCCCGGACGTTGAACGCCACGACCACAATGACGAGGATCGGGAGCACGAGCGCGAGCGGCAGGACGTAGCGACGATTCACCCGGCCAGGGTAACGGTCGTCCGACCACCCCCCTTGACACCACGGCCGTGTCGTGTTCGCCATGAGCGTGACCACGACGCCGGTCCCCGCCCTGGACGCCTTGTACCGTTGGATACATGAGCGACACGCCCTTCGGATTCTCGAATCCCGACGACGACCCCGACCGTAGGAAGGACGAGGGTTCCGGTAGCGGCGGAGCCGGTGGCGGCATGCCCTTCGGATTCGGACTCCCCGGCAGCGGTGGGGGCGACAACCCGTTCGGCGGTCAGGGCTTCGATCCCGCGCAGTTCGGTCAGATGCTCAGCCAGTTCGGCCAGATGCTCGCCGGTATGGGCAGCGCCATGGGTTCCGGCGGCGGCTCGGGTCCGGTCAACTACGACATCGCGACGAAGCTCGCACGTCAGCAGATCGGGTCCGTCGACCCGGTCTCGCCCCGTACCGCCGACGCCGTGACGGACGCCGCGCGCCTCGCGGAACTGTGGCTCGACGCGGCCACCACGCTGCCCGCGGGTGCGTCGAAGGTTGTGGCGTGGACGCCCGTCGACTGGCTCGACAACACCCTCGAGACGTGGAAGCGCCTGTGCGATCCGATCGCCGAGCAGGTCAACGGCATGATGCTGAACGGTCTGCCCGAGGAGGCCCGTGCGATGGCCGGGCCCATGCTCGGGATGTTCTCGCAGATGGGTGGGGTTGCTTTCGGCTCCCAGCTCGGCCAGGCCCTCGGCCAGTTGTCGAAGGAAGTGCTCACCTCCACCGACATCGGTCTCCCCCTCGGCCCGGAGGGCACCGCCGCTCTCCTGCCGGCCGCGGTCGAGAGCTTCGGTGAAGGACTCGAGCAGCCCGCTCAGGAGGTGCTCGTCTTCCTCGCCGCACGCGAGGCCGCCCACCAGCGCCTCTACAGCCACGTGCCGTGGCTGCGTCAGCGGATGCTGGCGACCGTCGAGGAGTACGCACGCGGCATCCGCATGGACATGTCGTCGATCGAGGATCTCGCCCAGGGACTCGACCCGTCGGCACTCACCGACCCGTCCAAGCTCGAGGAAATCCTCAAGCAGGGCGCGTTCGAACCCCAGACCACCCCGGAGCAGAAGGCCGCACTCGAACGACTCGAGACGATGCTCGCGCTCGTCGAGGGCTGGGTCGAGACGGTCGTCGCCGACGCGCTCGGCGAGCGGCTCCCGGGTGCCTCGGCCCTCACCGAGACCCTGCGCCGTCGCCGCGCCACGGGCGGACCGGCCGAGCAGACCTTCGCTACGCTCGTCGGCCTCGAGCTCCGGCCCCGGAAGGTGCGCGAGGCCGCTGCGCTGTGGCGACGCCTCACCACCGACGCCGGCACCGAGGCCCGCGACCATGTGTGGGCGCATCCCGACCTGCTGCCGGACTCGTCGGATCTCGACAACCCGACGGCCTTCGTCGATCGTGTGATCGGCGGTGGCACCGGAGCCTTCGAGGATCCGATCGCCCAGCTTCAGGCGACCATGGAACGTGAGCAGGCCGAACGGGATCGCGCGGCCGAGGACGGATCCGGCGAGGACCGGCCCGGGGACGACAGCACCTCCTAGAACGACCCGATAGAGGCACCCGCGCCTGTGGACAAACTGCTCCTCGTGAGCCGTCCACGGGCGCGGATACTGTCAGTCTGTCTCCATGATCACCGCATCGCGCGAAACGACCACGAATCCCGCGCCGGCCGAGGCTGCGGTTCTCCGGGTCGATCCGGAACTGGCCGTGCTCGAGCGGTCCGACGGCTCGCTCCAGCTCGGCTGGGGTCCCGGCACCGCGACCGTCGTCCTGCCACCCCAGGGCATGGACAGCTTCGACCTCGGCGTTCTCGTCCGACTGCTCGACGGCCGGCTCACCCTCGACGAGGTGCTGGACGTCGCAGCCGAGCGCGGGCTTCCGTCCGGACGGGTCCGGCAGGTGCTCGATGAGCTCACCGCGACGGGTGCGGTCCGGCAGGTCCCCGCGTCGCCCGGTCCGGCGCGACCGCGGCGGGTGCGGGTCCACGGCTCGGGTCCGCTCGCTTCGGCGATCGTCGAGGATCTCCCGGTATGGGATGTGCGGTGGGTACGCTCGTCGTCCGGTGACGAACTGCAGGACCCGGCCGACTGTGTCGTCCTCGCCGACGGGCAGGTGCCCGACCCCCATCTCGTGAACATGCTCGTGCGGGCCGGTATCCCCCATCTCGCGGTGCGGATCAGGGACGGACGCGGCATCGTCGGCCCGTTCGTACTCCCCGGCCGGAGCAGTTGTCTGCGCTGCGCCGATCTCGTGCGGGCCGATCTCGATCCGTCCTGGCCGCGACTGGCGAGTCAGCTGTACGGGCGGCAGGGCCACGCCGGCAGGGCGGTGACGTCGGCGACCGCGGCGATGGCCGTCGGCCAGATCGAAGCGTTCCTCTCCGCAGATCCGTCCGTGACCCCGGCGGTCGACCGCACACTCGAACTGGACCTGCGAACCCACCGCATCGTCACGCGCCGATGGTTCCGTCACCCCCGGTGCGACTGCTCGGCCATCGCTCGGGTCGGTCAGGCATGATGGGGGGCGTGCCAGACATCCCTCGCAGAAGCTCGTCCCGCACTGCCAAGCTCGCGAGCATTCCTCTGGGAATCGCCGGGCGCGCCGCTGTCGGTTTCGGCCGTCGACTCGCCGGTGGAGATCGGGAGGAGATCGACGCCGAGATGACGGCGAAGGCCGCCGAACAGTTGTTCAGTGTGTTGGGCGAACTCAAGGGCGGCGCCATGAAGTTCGGCCAGGCCCTGAGCGTGATGGAAGCCGCCGTCCCGGAGGAGTTCGCCGAGCCGTATCGGGAGGCGCTCACCAAACTGCAGGCGGAGGCCCCTCCACTGCCCGCCCAAGCCGTGCACCGCGTGCTCGACCAGCAACTCGGCACGAAGTGGCGTGAGCGCTTCGAGTCGTTCGACGACGTGCCCGTCGCGTCGGCCAGTATCGGCCAGGTGCACCGGGCCGTGTGGTCGGACGGACGCGAGGTCGCGGTGAAGGTCCAGTACCCGGGCGCCGACGAGGCTCTGCGCGCCGACATGCGCACGCTGTCCCGGTTCGCCGGATTGTTCGCCACGATGATGCCGGGTGCCGATGTGCGTGCGCTGCTCGACGAGTTGTCCGCACGCACCGAGGAAGAGCTCGACTACCGGATCGAGGCCGACAACCAGCGAGCCTTCGCGAAGGCCTTCGCCGGCGACGAGAAGTTCGTGATCCCGCGTGTCGTCGCGAGCGCCCCGAAAGTCGTCGTGACCGAATGGCTTTCGGCCACTCCGCTGTCTGTGATCATCAGCGGTGGCACGCGGGAGCAGCGCAACCGGGCCGGTGCGCTGCTCGCGGAGTTCCACTTCTGTTCGCCCGCGCGCGCCGGTCTGCTCCACAGCGACCCGCATCCGGGCAATTTCATGCTTCTCGACAACGGCCGTCTCGGAGTCATCGACTTCGGGGCCACGGCGTCGATGCCCGACGGCTTCCCGCCGGTGCTCGGACGGATGGTCCGACTCGCCCTCGAGGAACGTTTCGACGAACTCACCCGACTGCTCTACGACAACAAGTTCGTCCTGCCCGGCCGCACGGTCACCGACGAGGAGATCGCCGACTACCTCCGGCCGTTCACCGACCCGATCCACACCGAGTCGTTCCACTTCACCCGCACATGGCTGCAGCGGGTGGCGGGCACGGCCACGGACTTCTCGAGTTCGACCTTCAAGACGGCTCGGACGCTGAATCTTCCGCCCGAGTACGTGAGTGTGTTCCGGGTGCTGCTCGGCTCGGTCGGCATCTGCGCTCAGCTCGACGCCGAGGCACCGTACATGCGCATCCTCAGTGAATGGCTACCCGGCTTCGTCGAGGAGTGACAAAGCCGGGCAACCGTATTCACGCACAGACCAGTTCCTTGCGGGGTTCGGGCAGCGGATTCTTCCGCGGCCGGCCCCGCGGCCGCTTGCGGGCCACGACCACACCACGGTCGATGATCTCCCCGCCCCACACGCCCCAGGGTTCCTCCCGCTCGAGAGCGGCGTCGAGACACTGGGCACGCACCGGGCAGCCCGCACACAGCGTCTTGGCGTACTCGAGATCGGCCGGGGTCTCAGCGAACCAGAGGTCGGGGTCGTTGTCGTGGCACGGCAGGGTGTCGCGGTCGCGGTCGTTGCGGGAGACCGCGAAAGTGTCGCTGCGCGACAGGATGTCAGTACAACGCATCTCGTCTCCTTCCGTTCGGTTCGGCAGGCTCGACGGGTATTCGCTCGGCACGTGAGCTCCTTCGTTGGTTCGGTGGAATGCGATGCGAACCCGGCCGGAGAACGAGAAAGGCCACGGTCCGCGGGGCGGGGTCCGTGGCCTGGAGGAGACGAAAGGTCTACCGGAAAACAGTTCCCGATCGACTTCCGACCACGGACGAGACGGCGGCGGCGTGCACACGTCGGCGTGCACGCGGCGCGGCTGCCACTGCGGGTGCCACAGATGTGGCGGTGCGAGTGGTAGCGGCGGCCCCAGCGACACGAGGGGCCGCTGCCGCTGCAAAAGCATCGAAACCGAGCATCGGGGCCACCTCACTTTCTCGTCGCGCACGGACCGTCTCCCGTGACATCGTCATCCAGACTAGATTCGTGAGCACGATCGGCACAAGTTATTTTCTACCTGCGGTTTCGTGCCGCGTTCTTCGTCCCCGCACCAAAGTCGGAGGGCATGTCCCTCGCGACCACGAGACTCCTGCCCGACCTCGACGAGGCCGAACGCCTCGTCCTCGGGCTCGATGCGTTGCGCGCCGACGACGGCTCGAACAAAAGCACCTTCCGGGTGTTCCGCGACCGGCCGGGCACTACTTCTGCCTGTGCGCCGAATGAACACGGTCGGGTAGTCGTCAGAGGTCGAGGGTGTCGACGGTGCGCTCCCCCCGCACGAGGGCGAGCACGTCGGCACCGTACTGCTCGAGCTTCTTCGCCCCGATCCCCGGGATGGCGACCAGCGCACGATCGTCGCGCGGCTGCTGTTCGGCGATCGCGACGAGGGTGTTGTCGCTGAAGACGACGTAGGCCGGAACCTTCATCTCCTTCGAACGCTCCCGGCGCCATTCCTTGAGCGCGACCAGCAGATTCTCGTCGAGATCGGATGGGCAACCCTCGCAGCGGCCGAGCATGGTCGAGGTGGTGCCCATGAGCGGCTTGCCACAGACGCGGCATTGCGGGCGCTTCTTCCGCGGGGAGGACGGTTCGGCGATCTTCGACGCGGGTGAACTGTCGGGGATGAGCCCGTGAAGGAATCGAGAGCGTCGCCGCGACCGACGTCCGCCCGCCGTGCGGGACAACGCCCACGACAGTTGCAGGTGCACACGGGCTCGGGTGACACCGACATAGAGCAGCCGCCGTTCCTCCTCGATGCCGGCCTCGTCGGGCGGTGTGTCCTTGTCGCCGGTGACATGAGTGATCGGCAGGGTGCCGTCGGTGAGTCCGACGAGGAAGACGGCGTCCCATTCGAGGCCCTTCGCCGCATGCAGCGACGCGAGGGTGACGCCCTGGACCGTCGGTGGCTGGCGCGCCTCGGCACGGGCCGCGAGATCGCGCAACAGACCCTGCAGATCGAGATCGGGTTCGTGCTCGAGCAGTTCCTCGGTGAGCTGCACGAGCGCGACGAGCGACGCCCAGCGCTCGCGTGCCTGCGCACCCACCGGTTCGGTGTCGGTCAGGCCCAGCGGCACCAAGGTGGCCCGGACGAGGCTGCGCAGCCCGGCACCGCGACCGGCATCCTCCGGCAGGTCGTCGCGCGTACCCACCTGACGCAGGGCGTTGACCGCCTGCCGGACCTCCGCGCGGTTGAAGAAACCTTCACCGCCGCGCACCTGGTACGGGATACCCGCCTGCGTGAACGCCTGCTCGTAGGCCTCGGACTGGGCGTTGATGCGGTAGAGCACCGCGATCTCGGCCGCCGGGACCCCCTTGCCCATCAGCTTCGCGACGGCCTTGGCGACCGCCTGCGCTTCGGCGGGTTCGTCGTCGAACTCGGCGAAGGTGGGCTCCGGCCCGGACGGACGCTGACCGATGAGCTCGAGCCGGGTGCCGGCGATGCGGCCCCGCGCCGCACCGATCACGCGGTTGGCGAGGTCGACCACCTCCGGCGTGGAGCGGTAGTCGCGTTCGAGGCGCACGACCGTGGCGTCGGGGAACCGGCGGGAGAAGTCGAGCAGGTGCTTCGGGGTGGCGCCCGTGAACGAGTAGATGGTCTGGTTGGCGTCGCCGACCACCGTGAGGTCGTCGCGCGCGCCGAGCCACGCGTCGAGCACGCGCTGCTGCAGCGGCGTGACGTCCTGGTACTCGTCGACGACGAAGCAGCGGTAGCGGTCGCGGAACTCCTCGGCCACCGCGAGGTTGTCCTCGAGGGCCGCGGCGGTGTGCAGCAGCAGGTCGTCGAAGTCGAGATACATCCCGTCGCCCGACCGGGTCTTGAGCTGCTCGTACGTCTCGTAGACACGCGCGACCCGCTCGGGATCGGCCGGTGGGGTGCGGTGGGCGCGGGCGGCCGCGGCGGGATAGTCCTCGGGCGCGACGAGCGTGCCCTTGGACCATTCGATCTCGGACAGCAGGTCGCGCACGGTGTCGGTGTCGGTCGGGAAGCCGCACCGGTGCGCCGCCTGCGAGACCGCCGCGAACTTGCGATCGAGCAGTTGCCAGGGTGTGTCGCCGACCACCTGCGGCCAGAAGTACCGCAGCTGCCGCAGCGCAGCGGCGTGGAAGGTGCGGGCCTGCACCTGCGTACCGTCGCCACCGATGCCCAGGGCGCGTAGGCGGGAACGCATCTCCCCTGCCGCGCGGGCGGTGAAGGTGACGGCGAGGACTTGGCTCGCGGAGACGTGACCGGCCGAGACGAGATGGGCGATGCGGCGGGTGATCGTGCGGGTCTTGCCGGTACCGGCGCCGGCGAGCACGCAGACCGGCCCGCGTGGGGCGAGCACCGCTGCTGCCTGCTCGGGGTCGAGACCGTCCACCACATCCGCACACATGGCCTCCATCATGACAGCGACCGCCGACAGCGCAGCCCACCGGTGAGATCACCCGGTGTGGTGAGGACCACAGCTCACCCCGTCGCGGAACATGTTCGGCGGCTGTGATGTTCTCGAAGACATGACGCCCACCGACGCACCCGCCCTCACCGTCTACTCCACCACCTGGTGCGGTTACTGCAGGCGGCTGAAGACCCAGCTCGACCAGAACGGCATCCCATACGCCGAGATCGACATCGAGTCGGATCCGGCCGCCGCGGAGTTCGTCGGCAGCGTCAACAACGGCAACCACGTGGTGCCCACCGTCAAGTTCGCCGACGGCAGCACCGCGACCAACCCGTCGCTCGCCGAGGTCCAGCGCGCTCTGGGTCTGTAGCTCCCGCTCTTCCGGTAAGGCCGGTCGCGTTCGTCGCGGCCGGCCTCCCCCGTGTCCGGGCCCGACTCGATCCTGTGCCCTCTACCGCAGTGCCCTCTACCGCAGTGCCTCTACCGCACGGCCTGCTACTCCTTGGCCCAGCCCTCGAGCATCCCGCGCGCAATGGAGATCGAACCGGGCAACAACAGCGGGGCGTCCTCGGCGGACGCCCAGTCGCCAGTCGCCAGCGCCGCACGGACCTCGTCACGAGTGAACCACCGCGCCTCGGTGATCTCCCCGTCGCGGAAGTCCAGCGCCTGCTCGGGATCGGCGATCGCCGCGAATCCGAGCATGAGCGATCGAGGGAACGGCCAGGGCTGACTGCCGAGATACCGCACGTCGCGCACCTCGACACCGACCTCTTCACGGATCTCCCGCACCACGCACGATTCGAGCGACTCACCGGCTTCGACGAAGCCTGCGAGAACGGAGAAGCGCCGCTCGGGCCACACCGGTTGCCGGGCGAGCAGCACCCGGTCGTGTCCGTCGTGTACGAGGCAGATGATCGCCGGGTCGGTGCGAGGGAACTCCTGGTGTCCGGTCTCGGTGCTGATCCGCGACCAGCCGGACATCGTCGGACGGGTGGGCGAGCCGTCGACCGCGCTGTAGCCGGCGTTGTCGTGCCAGTTCAGCAACGCGACCGCGCTGACCATCAGATCGGCGTCGGCATCGTCGAGACGCTCGCCGATGCGCCGCAGATCGGCCACCGTGCCCGTCTGCGCCAGGACGCGAGACGCCCAGACGTGGTGTCCGTCGCGGATACCCAGGAAGATCGCGCCCTCGACCGGTTCGGGACCGAGTTCGGACGCCTCACCGAGCACGAGCGCGTTGTCGGAGACACGGACCTGGTTGCGACGATCGACCCGCAGGAGTTTCGCACCGGCCCAGCCGGCGCGCAGGGCGTCCTCGTCCGAACGCAGTTCCTCCGCCCGGTCGACGACGGTACGTGAGAGCAGCGGGGTACCCGACAGAGCGAAACCGGTCACATCAGCACCCTAGCCACGCATGGCGCCCGGCGACGAACCCACCAGCCGGATGTAGAGCAGTTTGTCGTTCGCTTCGAGCGCGTCGACCTCGGGCGAACCGATCCGCCACATCCGCCCGTCGCGGACGACGGCGAGCACGATGTCCTTGAGATGCCGCGGGGATCCCCCGACCTCGCTGGGGTCGACATCGCGTTCGGTGATGGCGAACCCGGCTTCCGGGGTGAGCAGGTCCTCGATCATCTCGACAACGTTCGGCGTGGTCGTGGCGATGCCGAGCAGTCGCCCCGCCGTCTCCGACGAGATGACCACCGAGTCGGCACCGGACTGACGCAGCAGGTGGGTGTTCTCCGACTCGCGGATGGCGGCGACGATCTTCGCGCGCGGGGCGATCTCGCGGGCGCTGAGGGTCACGAGCACCGCGGTGTCGTCGCGGTTCGCGGCGACGATCACCGCCGACGCGTGCTGCACCCCGGCGAGCCGGAGCACATCGGACTTCGTCGCCGAACCCTGGACCGTCACGAGGCCCTGGCCGGCCGCGGACTCGAGAACCACCGGATCGGTGTCGACCACGACGATCTCGGACGGGGGTACCCCGTCGCCGAGCATCGCGTCGACTGCGGTACGGCCCTTGGTGCCGTAACCGATGACGACGGTGTGATTACGCACGCGGCGCCTCCAACGCTGGATCTTGAATGCTTGCCGGGAACTCTCGGTCAGTGCCGACAGAGTGGTACCGACGAGCACGATGAGGAAGAACACCCGGAGCGGGGTGATCAGCAAGATGTTGATCAGGCGCGCTTCGGGTGTGAACGGGGTGATGTCGCCGTAGCCGGTGGTCGAGAGCGAGACCGTGGCGTAGTAGACGCAGTCCAGCAGCGACAGTTCGTCGCCCTGGGCGTCGCGGTAGCCATCGCGATCGAGGTAGACCACGACGACCGCGAGGAACAGCGCCGCGAACGCGTAGCCGATGCGACGCGCGATCGCGAGTCCGGGACTCGTCTGTTCCTGGGGTACGCGCAGCACACCGACGAGCGCGAAGTCGGGGCGCTCGGTGAGCTGATCGGAGCGGCTGAACCGCGCACGCAACCTCCCGGGCATCGCGGTGTCCCACCTTCCTGCTGTCGGCCTCCACTGGTGGCCACCCTCGGTCGTCGCGGTACCGAACGAACTGCGCCCGATACCGGATCGCAGCGTACCGCCGCGCGCTAGTGTGGCACGCATGTCCACGAAAGCGTCGCAGCGCTCTGCGATCCGGCTGGCAGGTCTACTTCTCGGCGTGGGGGTCCTGCACTTCGTGCGACCGGAACCGTTCGACGGCATGGTGCCCCGCGCCCTGCCGGGTGATGCCCGCACCTACACCTACGCCTCGGGGGTCGCGGAGATCGCCGTCGCCGGCGCGCTCGCCGTGCCCCGCACCCGGCGCCTCGGCGGTTCCCTGGCCGCGGCGCTGTTCCTGGCGGTCTTCCCCGCCAACGTGCAGATGGCCGTGACGTGGCTGCGCAGCCCGAAGCTCTCCCCCGCCGCCAAGGCGGTGTCGCTCGCCCGGCTCCCGCTGCAGGTCCCGCTCGTCACCGAGGCACTGAAGGTCCGCCGCACATCCTCCCGCTGAGCTGACCACACGCGGTGAGTGAGGTCACAGCGAGCGGGTATGCGTCGGTATGGACACCGCACGTGGTCTGAAGGTGGTCGTCGTCGGCGCGACCGGAAATCTGGGAACCGGGATCGTCGAGGCGCTCGGACGCGAACCCGACGTCGCCGAGATCGTCGGCGTCGCGCGACGACCGACAGAATGGACGTCCCCCAAGGCGACCTTCACGGTCGCCGACACCACCACCGACGACTTCCGCCCCATCGTGCGGGGCGCGGACGCGGTGATCCACCTGTCCTGGCTGTTCCAACCCACGCACCGCCCGGAGGTGACCTGGGAGAACAATGTGCTCGGCGCGATCTCTGTCTTCGAGGCGGCTGCCGCGGAGAAGGTTCCCGCGCTGATCTACTCGTCGTCGGTCGCGGCCTATTCGCCCGGACGCTCGACGGATCGCGTCACCGAGGACTGGCCCACGCACGGGTGGCCGGGTGCCGCCTATCCCCGCGAGAAGTCGTATCTGGAACGTTTTCTCGACACCCTCGAACTGCGGGCGCCGGAGATGCGCATCGTACGGATGCGGCCCTACTTCCTCTTCAAGCGCGAATCGGCGACCTCACAGCGACGCCTGTTCGTCGGCCCCCTGCTCCCGGGAAACCTGCTGCGCAGCGGACTGCTCCCCGTGATGCCGCTGGTCGAGGATCTGCGTGCCCAGGTACTGCACACGAGCGACGTGGCCGACGCCTTCGTCCGTGCGACCGTCCGACCCGTCCGCGGCGCGTTCAACCTCGCCACGGAACCGCCCGTGGACGGCGCGTTCCTGGCAGAGATGTTCTCCGCCAGGAAGATCCACGTACCGCGTGCAGCACTCCGCAAGGCCGTGCGGGCGGCCTGGCACGCGCATCTCGTTCCGGCCTCCCCCGGCCTGCTCGATACCGTGCTGCAACTTCCATTGCTCGACAGCACGCGCGCCCGCACAGAACTGGGCTGGGAACCGCAGTATTCGCCGCCCGAGATCCTCGAGGAATTCCTGTCGGGACTGCGGGAGGGAGCCGGGATGCCCACCGCTCCCCTTGCACCCGATACTGCCGGACGCCGGGCACACGAAGTGGCCACCGGTATTGGGCAGCGCCCCTGAGGTTGCGTCACTCGCCGTCGGCACGCCCTCGCAGATTCCCCGCCTCGAGCACGAGGCGTTCGAGCATCGCCGCATTCGGCAGTTCCTCGGGCGCGACGGTGCGTCCGGTGCGGACGTAGTGGAAGGCCGCTCGGACCTTGTGCAGCGGCAGTTCGGCCGGTCGGCCGGTGAGCCGCTCGGTCCGCGCTGCCATCAACTGGGCCCAGGCGAGCCGGTAGGCGGCGAGCTGCACACCCACCGCGGCGAGCTTCTCGCCTTCCGGTTCGGCGCCGGTCTTCCAGTCGATGACCGTCCAACCGCCGTCCGGATCCTCGAAGACGGCGTCGATACGTCCGCGGATCACGGTGCCGCCCAGGGCCGTTTCGAACGGCACCTCGACCTCGACGGGGTTGCGCGACGCCCACTTCGACCGCAGGAATGCCTCCTGGAGCCGGTCGAAGTGCGAATCGTCGCCGTCCTCGTCGTCGGCACCGGGAAGCTCGTCGAGGTCGAGCAGGCGCGTCGCGCCGAATCTGCGCTCGAGCCACGCGTGGAAGGCGGTGCCGCGACGCGCGAGCGGATTGGGCCGGAACGGCAACGGACGACGCAGACGCGCGGCGAGGGCGTCGGGATCGGTGGCGAGATCGACGAGTTGGCTGACTGACAGCTGTGCGGGCAGCACCACCTCGGCGCTCTGCTCGGCGCGCTGTTCGCGTTCGGCCAGGAGCGCATCGACGTCGGTGGCCCACTCGTCGGGATCGTCGTCGTATTCGGTCGGGAGGTCGGTCCGGTCGAACTCGGCGAGGACCAGTGCCGCGCCGCGTTCGACCTCGGTGCGCCGGGCACCGAGCGGGTCGCGCGGCCACAGTGCGCTGCGCGGTGAGGCCGTGAGCGGGTTCTCCTCCTCCGGTTCGGGTTCCGGAGCCCAGTGGTCGATCGCACCGAGTTCGGGCCGGGCCGTGACGATCTCGTGCAGTTCCTCGAGGAACGGCGAGGGTCCCTTCGGTTCGGATCCGGTGTCTGCCCAGTGGTGGGCGGAGACGAACAGTGTTCGTTCGGTGCGGGTGAGAGCGACGTAGAACAGCCGACGGTCCTCGTCGAGCTTGCGGCGCTTGAGCGCGTCCTTGTGGGAGTCGATGGCCCGCTCGAGCATCTTGCGATCGGAGAGGTCGTCGAGCTCGAGCACGGGCACACCGTCGGTGCTGCCCGGATCGTCGGCGGGCAGCACCCGGTCGCCCCGCAAGTGCGGGGGAAGTTCGGTCGTCGAACCGAGCCAGGTCGCGGCGGCGGTGGAGGATGGGAAGACCCCGGCAGCGACATGTGGGACGGCGACGACCTCCCATTCGAGGCCTTTCGCGGAGTGGACGGTGAGAACCTGCACGCGGTCGGGGTCGACTTCCACCTCACCGGGCGCGAGCCCCTGCTCGATCTCCTCCGCCGCCGCGAGATAGGACAGCAAACCGGGCAGGGTCGCGTTGGTCCGCCCCGCGTAGGACGCGACGACCGAGGCGAAGGCGTCGAGATGCTCGCGGCCGGCGACACCGCGTCGGCGGCCCACGCGGGCCTCGGTCTCGATGCCGATACCGAGCACACGCTCGACCTCGGCGACGAGTTCGGTGAGCGGCTGGCCGAGCCGCTCGCGCAGGGAGGTCAATTCGCGACCGAGCGCGACGATGCGCGCGTAGCCGAACTTCGAATAGCGGCTGCTGTCGCCGGGATCGGAGATCGCATCAGCGAGACCGGCCTGGTCGGCATATTCACCGGGCAGCGCCGAATCGAGGGCGTCCTCGAGCGCGTCGGGATCGGTCACCGCACCGGCGACACCCCAGCGTCCCGCGATGGCCAGTTCCTGGGCGCGCTCCCACAGTGCCTTCAGGTCGGCGGCACCGAGCTGCCAGCGGGCGCCGGTGAGCACCCGCACAGCTGCGCTCCCGGCCAGCGGATCCGCCGCCAGGCGCAGCATCGCGAGCACGTCGGCGACTTCGGGCGTGTGCAGCAACCCGCCGATGCCGACGACCTCGACCGGAAGGTCGCGGGCGCGCAGCGCCTCGGCGATCGGAGCGGCGTCGGCGTTGCGTCGGACGAGGACCGCAGCGGTCGGCGGTGTGCGTCCGGCCTCGCGGGCGGCGGCGTACTCGTCGGCGATCCGGTCGGCGACCCAGTCGCGTTCCACCGCGACGTCGGAGTGCAACGCGAGGCGGACGTCGCCGGCGGCCGCGTCGGGGCGGGGACGCAACCGGCTGACCGACACCCCGCGATCGCGCAGAGGTTCGGACGAGACGTTCGCCAGTTCGAGGGCCTGCGGCGGATTGCGCCAGCTGGTGAGCAGTTCGCGGGTGGGTGCCGGCTCGCCGTCGGCCGCCGGGAAGTCGGTCGCGAACCGCGGCAGGTTGGCGGCCGACGCGCCGCGCCAGCCGTAGATGGACTGCATGGGATCGCCGACCGCGGTGACCGCGAGACCGGGATCGGCGCCACCGCCGAACAGGGCGGCGAGCAACACGCGCTGGGCGTGCCCGGTGTCCTGGTACTCGTCGAGCAGCACAGCCCGGAATCGTTCCCGCTCCCCGGCTCCCACCTCGCGGTGATCGCGGGCGACCCGCGCGGCGAGCGACATCTGGCTCCCGAAGTCGAGAGCACCTTCGCGGCGCAGTGTCTCGGACAGCCGTTCGACGAGCGGAAGCAACTGCAACCGCGCGTGCTGGGTTTCGAGGTAGCCGAGCAGCGTCTTCGACGGTGCTCCGCGCTGCCCCGGGCCGGGCGGGAGGGTGTGCACCAGCTGTTCGAGTTCGACGTGGGCGTCGCGCAGCAGATCCGGCTCGACGAGGTGCTCGGAGAGCTGGCCGGACAGGGCGAGAACGGCCTCGGTCACCGATGCGGGATTGCGGTCGGTGTCGAGTTCGCCGTCCCACGAGCTGACCACGCGGTGCGCGACCTGCCACAGCTCGGTCTCGGACAGCAGCGTCGCCGACGGTTCGATGGGCAGCAGCAGACCGTGCTCGGTGAGCAGGCGACCGGCGTATGCGTGGTATGTGCTCACCTCGGGTTCGCTGCCGAGGATCCGTGCGCGCAACCCGCCGCTCGGATCGAGGTCGCGCAGGAGCGCCGATCCGGCGAGCTTGGCCAGGCGCGCCCGGATGCGGGCCGTGAGCTGCTGCGCGGCCTTACGCGTGAAGGTCAGGCCCAGCACCTGCTCGGGTTCGACGAGACCGTTGGCGACGAGCCACACCACCCGCGCGGCCATCGTCTCGGTCTTGCCGGCACCGGCCCCGGCGACGACCAGCATCGGGCCGGGCGGGGCCTCGATGACGGCGGCCTGCTCGGTCGTCGGCGGTAACTGTCCCAGTGCCTCCGCCAGGCGCTTCGCGCTCACCCGTGGTGCGCTCATTCCCCTGTCACCTGTCTGCCTTCGTCGTGTGCCGGGCAGCTCGACAGCACCGGGCAGTGGCGGCACCCGTCGTTGACCCTCGCAATGAAGCGGGGGCCGCGGGTCGCGGCCCCCGCGTCGTGGATGATCTCCCGCCACTGCGCGAGACCGTCCTCGTCGAGGGGCGGTTGCACGCGCTGCGTCGCGCCTTCCTTGTTGTGCGGCTTCGCCACGAAGACCAGGCGCGCGCCACCGGGCTCCGATGCCGGTTCGCCCTCGATCGCGCCGGCCGCCGCGGCCACCTGGTAGGCGGCGAGCTGGGCATGATCGCGCGCGGCGTCCTTCGACACGGGGTTCTTCGCGGTCTTGACGTCGATGACGACCGGGCGGCCCTCGGCGTCGCGTTCGAGCCGGTCGATGCGACCACGGAGCCGCACGCGGGGCTTGTCGTCGGAATCGGGTTCGAGGATGCCGTCGACCTTGATCTCGACGCCGATCTCGGTGAGCTCTCCGCGTGTGCCCTGCAGCCACGTCGAGAAGGTGTCGAGCATGCGGCGGGTGCGTTCGAGCTCGCGGCGGGCATACCATTCGGCACCCAGATCGACCGAGTCCCATGCCTTCTCGAGGGCCTGGTCGATGCGGTCGGGAGGGATCCGCCCGGCGAGCGCCTGGACGAGGGTATGTACCAGCGTGCCGGTGACGGCATGGCTGTTCTCGCCGTCGGAACCGCCGTGGCGCTCGAACATCCACCGCAGCGGACACGTCGTGAGCTGTTCGACCGTGGACGGCGACAATCGCACCGCGTCGTCGGGACCCCACAGCGGGTCGGCGGTGCTGGGATCGGCCGTGCCGTACCAGTCGTCGGGGTGGGCGCCGCGCACCCCGGCGCGCGCGAGCCGCGCGAGTTGCTGGGCGGCTCGCTGCTGTCGTTCGGGTTCGGTCTCGGCGATCTCGGGATCGCAGACCACGCTGCGCAGTTCGGCGACGAGGGCGGGCAGGGCCAGCACGCGGGTGCGGACCTCGTCGGGCGCCGGTTCGGCCAGGAGGTCGTCGGGCGCGTCGAGGTCGTCGGTGCCGACACCGCGCAGTTCGTCGACGAAACGGGACCGGACCAGTTCGCTGTCGCCGCTCACCGAATCGACGGCGGTCACCAGAAGGTGGGTGCGGGCGCGACTGCACGCCACCAGGAACAGGCGCCGCTCCTCGGCGAGCAGCGGTGCGGTGCGGGAGAGCCGCGCACCGGCCTCGTCGCCGCCGTCGGCACCGGAGACCGCGTCGATCAGGGCCTCGATGCCGAGCAGGGTGCCGCGGGCGCGCAGGCTCGGCCACAGCCCTTCCTGGACACCGGCGACCACCACGACGTCCCATTCGCGACCGGCGGCGGAGTGCGCGCTGACGACCGTGACCGCTTCGGATTCGGCGGCGACACGGGTGCGAGCCGTCGCAGGGATCTCCTGCTCGGTGAGATAGTCGACGAACCCGGCGATGTGTGCGCGGGGCAGACGGTCGACGTAGTCGGCGGCGGCGTCGAACAGAGCCACGACGCCGTCGAGATCGCGGTCGGCCTGCGCCCCGATCGGCCCACCCCAGGCCGACGCGGCGGCCCATCGCCGTTCGAGTCCGGTGGCCTGCCATGCCTCCCACAGCACGTCCTCGAGACCGCCCCCGCGCAGCGCCGCCGAGCGGGCCTTGCGCAGCACACCGAGCACCTTCCTCAGCGGTGCCGCCTCGACGTCGGTCAGCCCGCGGATCAGATGCGAGTTCCCGGCGGTGTCGTCGCCCTCGGTGAGCAGGATGCGCAGCAGTTCGGCGGAGTCGCGGTCGTTGCCCGATGCTAGCTCGACCCGCCGCAGACCACGCCGCAGTCTCCGCAGCGCGACCGGTTCGGCACCGCCGATGGGCCCGGACAGCAGGGCAAGTGCTTCGTCCCCGCCGAAGCCACTGTCGGATACCGCGCGCAGCACGAGCAGCAGTCCCGCGACGCTGTGCTGGCGGGCCAGCGGGAGTTCGGAGGCGGCGGTCGTCATCGGGACGCCCGCCGCGAGCAGCGCGCGACGCAGCGGCGCGAGTACCCGCGGCACGGACCGGACAACGATCGCCATGCGCGACCACGGCACACCGTCGACGAGATGGGACCGGCGCAGGGTGTCGGCGACCAGTGCCGCCTCCTTGGCCTGCGACGAGCACACCGCCACGCGGACCTGCCCCGGATCGCCCTCCTCGACGCGGTGCCCGGCCATACCCCGGTGCGGCGGCAGGCCCGGCAGTCTGCGGGTGATCCCGTCGGCGAGGGACGCCACCTCGGGAGCGGCGCGATGGTTGACACCCAACACGATGCGGCGCGATCCGTCGGCCTCGCCGAGGCTCTCGAGGAAGGAGGTGTCGGCGCCGCGGAAGCCGAAGACGGCCTGATCGGGGTCGCCGGCGATCGTGCTCGTGCGGGTGCCGGTACCGATCACGCGGACCAGGTCGGCGGCCTGCGGATCGAGATGCTGGGCGTCGTCGACGAGCAGGTGGCGGATGCGGCCGCGCTCGGCGGCCAGCAGATCGGGATCGGTCGCGAACGCCGCGAGCGCCGCGCCGACGAGTTCGGCCGCGTCGAGTGCCGGAGCGGTGGCCTCCGGAGCTTCGAGACCGACGGCACCGCGAAGCAGCATCACCTGCTCGTAGCGCTCCGCGAAACGCCCGGCCGCGACCCATTCGGGCCGATTGCGGCGCTCCCCGAGCGCGACCAGATCTTCCGGGCCGAGACCGCGCTCGTTGGCGCGCAACATCAGGTCGCGCAGTTCGACGGCGAAGCCCGTCATGCCCAGTGCCGGACGCAACCGCTCGGGCCACATCCCGGCGCCGTCGTCGATGTCGCCGCGCAGCAGTTCGCGCAGCACGGCGTCCTGTTCGGCGCCGGTGATCAGACGGGGCGGCGGATTGCCGTGCGCCGAGGCCTGCAACCGCAGCACCGCGAAGGCGTAGGAGTGGACGGTACGGACGAGCGGCTCGCGTGTGGCGCGGGGCACTGCGCCGTCGCCGAGCGCGATCAGACCGGCCGTGATCGCCTCGCGCACGGCGGTGGCGGCCCGCCGCGAATGCGTGAGGATGAGCACCGACTCGGGATCGGCGCCGGAGGCGATGCGGTGGACCGCGAGGTCGACCAGCAGGGACGTCTTGCCCGTGCCGGGACCGCCGAGGACCTGCCACGGCCGCCAGCGGAGGGAGGGCGGGGCGTCGTCGAACAGCACGCGCACGTCGTCGGGCCACTCGCGGGCCACCGGCGCCTCGGCGGACCTGCGCACGAGGCGCGCGGCCGGGCGGCGGACGCGATCGGGGATCTGCGGTTCGGACATGCGCGAGACGGTGGCGGGCAGGTCGGTGACCTGCGCCCGTAGTGGGTGCAGGTCGGGGATGCCGGTATCGACGTCGAGCATGACCCCATCCCACCAGACGGGTACGACAGCGTCCGGGGCACACCGCGGAGCCACGACTGGGATAGTGGTCGGCGTGAGTGCCACGGATCTTCTGCACACCCATCTGTTCGGCCCCGTCGACGGACCGGAGGTCCTCGCCCTGCACGGACTCACCGGTCACGGCCGACGCTGGCGGAACCTCGCCGAACGACACCTGCCCCACCTGCGGTTCGTCGCTCCGGACCTCCGGGGTCACGGCCGGTCGCCGTGGACTCCCCCGTGGTCGTGCGAGGCGCACATCGCCGACCTGAAGGCCGTGCTGGACGCACACACCACCGGTCCCGTCACCGTGGTGGGCCACTCCTTCGGTGGTGCCCTCGCGCTGCATCTCGCCGCCGCGGTGCCCGACAGGGTGCGGGCGCTGGTACTCCTCGATCCGGCGATCGGCCTCCCGGCCGACCGGATGCTCGAGATCGCCGACCTCACCCTCCACAACCCCGACTACACGGACGAGGCGGAGGCGCGGGCCGAGAAGGTCCACGGCGACTGGGGCGAGGTGGCCCCCGAGTTGCTCGACGAGGAGATCGCCGAGCACCTCGTCGAACTCGACTCGGGGCGTGTCAACTGGCGGATCTGCGTACCTGCGCTGGTGACCTCGTGGGGCGAGCTGGCCCGCGGACCCGTCCTGCCGCCGGCCGGTATCCCGACGATCTTCGTGCAGGCCGGGAAGGTGCAACCCCCGTACACCACGTCAAATTTCCGTCGCGACCTGGCGGAACGACTCGGCGACGACCTGACCCTGCTCGAATTCGACTGCGACCACATGATCGACCAGGCGCGTCCCGCCGAGACCGCCGAACTCGTGGCCCGGATGGTGTAGCCGGTGGTCACCACGGACGAGCAGATCGAGCGGGTCCGCGAACTCGTGGCCTCCGTGCCCGCAGGCCGGGTCGCGACCTACGGCGACATCGCCGGTGCCGCGGGCCTGTCGAGTGCACGCACCGTCGGATGGATCATGCGGACCGATTCCGCCGACCTGCCGTGGCACCGCGTGGTCCCGGCGTCCGGGCGACCGGCCTCGCACCTCGCGCGCCGGCAACTCGCGCGTCTCGAACTCGAGGGCGTCCCGATCTCCGGCGACCGGATCGATCTCACCCGTGCTCGACACCGGTTCCCGCCGGGCTCAGGCGAGCACGGCGGCGAGCCACGCGCAGACGACGAGTAGGTCCGGTCCCCGCGCCCACTGCCGGAGCAGATCGACCGGAATCTGCCCGACGGCCGTCTCGAGGATCAGACCGTCGTACCCGATCGGAGGTCGCGTGCGCATCCGATAGGCGGCCGCGCACCCACCGACGATGACGATCACGACGCTCGCCACCGACGCACTCCCGGCGAATCCCGTCACGGCACCGGCGACGACCGCGGCCGACCCCGGGACGGCCGAGAGTGCGCGACGCAGATACGTGTCGCTCGTACCGAGCAGGACGGCGAAATCGGGATCGCGGCTCACGTCGCGCAGACCCGCACCGAAGATCGTCGCCACGGTGAAGACGGCGACGAGCTGCACCACGACAGCGGCGGGCGGCGATACGACCGACATCAGCACCACGACGCCGAGCAGCGCCACGCACGCGACGAGCACGGGTGTGGGCCTACGGACATGGCGGAGCAGATCGGAACGGACGAGTGCCGCGATCCGGCGGCGCGGCAGGGCCCGCGAGCGGCGGGATCCGATGCGCAACCAGGCCTTCCGTTCGACCACGCCTGTCAGCAGCGAAGGATCGAGTGCCGTGAACGACGCCGACACACCGACCGCGGTGTCCGATCCCACCCTCCACTCCGGTGCAGCGATCCTGTCGCATCGACGCAACGCCGAGACCGCCGGTGCCGCAACGGCGATCCCCGCCCCCACCACGAACAACGGTCCCGGCGGTGGCACCGCGACGCCGACGGCGGCGACCGTCACCACGCCCGGAACGGCGACGAGGCACAGCCCGACCACGACCCGCACGACCGCGGGCACGAGTACCCGGCACTGCACGAGCATCGGAAGGGCGACGGCACCGACACCGAGAGCGGCAGCGAGACATGTGAACGCGACGCGCCCCTCCGGGGTGGTCACGAACGTCGCGAACCGTCCCGCGAGAGCACCCGCGATTGCACCGCAGATCAGGAGCGCCGCGACTCTCGGGCGGAGTGCCGCACCGCGATCCACCGGTGTGGACAGCAGCCAGAACTCCGTCTCGGTACCGCACGTCACCGGACCTGCGGCCCGGGTGGACGCCGTCCCCGCAGCGACCGCGATCGCGACGACGGCCCATCCCCACGCCGAGGTGCACCCCGAATCGCGCACGATCGGGTCCCCGCACGCGAAGGTCGTCGCCGGAAGGGAGAACAACCACCACGCCAGTCCCCCGCCGACATACAAGCCGAGGACGACCAGCACAGCGAGGGCCGGACGATCCACCAGCGGCGCGCGCCGGCGCTCGAAGGCGTGACGGAGCGCGCGGAGGTCGCGCGCGCCGGGGACGGTTCCGGTCAGCTCCATCGGTCCGCCTCCACCACCTGGTCGGCGACCGCGTCCACCAGCGCGACATCGTGCGAGACCATCAGCACGGTGCCGCCCGCGCGCTTCTCGGCTTCCAGTGTGGACGCCAGCCACCGGCGACCGGCGTCGTCGAGATGCTGTTCGGGTTCGTCGAGGACGAGCAACCGCCGGGGCCGTACCAGCGCGGAGGCCAGCGCGAGCCGGCGGCGTTGCCCGCTCGAGAAGGTCAGCGGCAGTCGATCGGCCGACGCGGCGAGACCGACCGTCTCGAGGACCTGTGTCGCCGCGTCGAACGGGTCGGTCACGCCGTGACCGGTGGCGACGAGTTGCAGGTGTTCGTGCGCGGTGAGATGCGCGAATGTCGCCACGTCGCCGAGGACTGCGGCGACCTGCCGTCGCAGCGTCGGCGAGCTCTCGTCGACGGGGACGCCGTGGATCTCGACAACGCCCTCGTCGAGTCGGTCGACGCCGACGACGCATCCGAGCAGGGTGGACTTGCCGGTGCCGTTCGCGCCGATCACGGCGCAACATCGGCCGGGGGCGACGTCGACGTTCACCCCGGTGAAGACGGTCAGGTCACCGAACGAGCGGTGGGCGTTGCGGACGGACACGGCGGGTGTGCCGTGTGGATAGGGATCGAACATGGAAAATCTCCCGGTGTTCCTCGTCGGACGGAGTGTCGAGGGCGAGGACGGAACCGGGTGAGCGCGGACGTGGCCGTCCGGCGGTGTCGGGGTGGGAGTGGCGGCGGAACCCGCCGCGCAGACGTCGTTCCTCGGAGGTCGGGCCCCGGATGCTGCGACCGAAGGCGAACAGCGGATCCTCCGCGGCGGCGACGAACGCGAGTGCTGCGACGACCACCACCAGCAGGCCGAGGAGCAGTCCGGCGGTGTCGCCGGTGGAGACCGCGGTGACCGGAACGACCGCGGCGACGAGCCAGGACATGAGGACGACGAACACCGCCGCGCCGTTCCGCCAGCCGAAGAACATACCCGCCAGTCTATCCGCGACACGGCAGTGCGATCGGTGCCGGACACGGCAGTGCGATCGGTGCCGGACACGGCAGTGCGATCGGTGCCGGACACGGCGAGTACAGACGATCACGAGCGCGGCGGATGAGGCAGCATGAAGACATGAGCACGCTCACCCACGTCGAAGCCGTGATCGTCGCGGGAGGCCGCGCGACCCGCATGGGAGGCGTCGACAAGCCCGCTCTGACCGTCGGCGGCCGCAGGATGCTCGACACCGCCCTGGGCGCGGTCGAGGGGTGCGCGCGGGTGACGGTGGTGGGTCCGCACCGCGACGATCTCGACCTCCACGTGCTGCAGATCCAGGAGACACCGCCCGGCGCGGGTCCGGTCGCGGCGCTGGCAGCGGCGGATCCGGTCGCCGATCTCGTGGTCACTCTCGCCGCCGACCTTCCGTTCGTCACACCGACGACGGTTGCTGCCCTGCTGGAGGCCCTGAACGAGGATGCGACGGCCGAGGCCGCCTTCGCGGTGGACGACACCGGCCGGGTGCAGTTCCTGCTCGCCGCGTGGCGGACACCGGCGCTGGCCGCGCGTCTGGACTCTCTCGGTGGAGACGTCGCGAACCGGCCCATGAAGGCGTTGTTGCCCGAGCGGTACGTCACCGTCTCGGTGTCCGAGGCGACCGACTGCGACACCCCTGCCGATCTGGAGGCGGCGCGCGCCGGATCCGCGACCGCCCGTGTGGCCGCCGATCCGGACCGGGCGCGGAGAATCCTACGGGAAGCGTTGTCGCCGTTGCCTTCCCGCACCGTTCCGGTCGAGGAGGCGCGGGGCGCCACATTGGCGGCTCCGCTCGTCGCGGTGGAGGCGTTGCCTCGCGTCCGCACCTCGGCGATGGACGGTTACGCGGTGGCGGGCGACGGACCGTGGTTGTTGCGCAACGAGATCCGCTACGCGGGCGACGGAGGCTCGCTCACGCTCGGCGACGGGGAAGCGGCCCGGATTGCGACGGGCGCCCACCTGCCGGGCGGCGCGACCGCCGTCGTGCGCGACGAGTTCGTCCGCATGGAAGGCGGTCTCGTCAGTCGCCTGCCCGATGCGCCCGTGCGCGACGACGCGCGGCGCCGCGGGGAGGACTGGGAGTCGGGGACGGTCCTCGCCGAGGCCGGCACCGCCGTGAGCCCGGCGGTCGCCTCCGCGGCCGCCAGCGGTGAGGTCACCGAACTCCGGGTGCGAGGTCCTCTACGGGTGCATATAGTGCTCACCGGCGACGAGATCCGACGCACCGGCCCTCTGCGCGAGGGGCAGACGCGCGACTCGCTGGGTCCGGTACTCCCGGACTTCGTCCGCTGGTGCGGCGCCACGGTGGTCGGTGAAGGGCATCTCCGCGACACCGCCGACGGATTCGATGCGTTGTTCACGGGCACCGATGCCGATGCGATCGTCATCGTGGGCGCGACGGGCGGTGGCGCCGCCGATCAGTTGCGCGGTGCGCTGGCGCGGGCCGGCGCGCAGGTGGTCGTCGAACGGGTGCGGTGCAAGCCCGGCGGATCACAGGTCGCGGCGACGCTGCCGGACGGCCGTGCCGTGCTGGGACTGCCCGGGAATCCGGTGGCGGCGGTGTCGACGCTGCTGGTGCTGCTGCCTGCGATCGTCGACGGCCGCACCCTCCGCACCCCGGCGACTCCTGTGACCGCTCCGCTGGCGAACGCCTCGGAGGTCGTCGGCGACATCACGCGGTTGCTCCCCGCCCGCCAGGACGTGCAGGGACGATGGTTGTGTGACAACACGATTCGTACCGCGCATCTCGCCGGCCTCATCGGGCGCAGCGCGATCGCCGTGGTGCCACCGGGAGCGGTGGACGGCGACCGCGTCGAATTGCTGCCGCTCCCCCGCTGATTCAGGCGCGGTGGCGAGCCGCTCCCACGGGAGCGAGGCGCAACGCGTCGACCGCGGAGCGGTAGCGCCGGGCCACGAGGTCGACGACGGGTTCGGCGACACCGATCGGCGCAGCGACGCCGTCGGCGCCGACCTCCGCCAGGCGGTGGTGGAACAGACCGTCGGCGAGAAGATACGACGCGACGAACACCCGGTGTGCGCCGCCGGCGCGGACCTCGTCCACGACGGTCGCGACCCGCGGTTCTCCGGTGGCGATCCATCCGACGCGCACCGGGGTCTGCACGAGCGACGAGACCATGCGGGCCGTCACGTGGACGTCGTGGCGGGCGCGAGGGTCGGACGAGCCGGCGGCCGCGAGAACGACGTCGTCGCCCTCGACCCAGCCGGCCTGCCGCAACCGCTCGACGAGGACACGGGCGAGAGCAGGATCGGGACCGAGCGCGGGGGTGATCGTCACCGCGTCGTTCCCGCCGGCCGCGACCTCGCGCGGAACGTCGGTGTGCACGTGATAGCCGGAGGCGAGGAAGGCGGGGACGAGCACGGTCGGACGGCCGGTGTCGCGCAGGACCTCCGAGGGCGACGGTCCGAGGACGTCGACGAAGGCGACACGGGTGGGGCCGACGCGGGAGGAGACGGCATCGGCGAGCGCCGCGATCATGTCGACACCGCGCGGATTGCGGGTGCCGTGCGCAACGAGCAGGAGCGCCGGGTCGGCGTGTGTACCGGTCATGGATGCATTCCTTCCGGGTCGACGGCGAGGCGGTAGCCGCGCTTGACGACGGTCTGCACGATCGCCGGTGCGCCGAGAGCCGAGCGCACCCGGGCGACCGCGGTTTCGACGGCGTGAGTGTCGCCGCCACCGCCGGGCAGGGCCGCGAGGAGTTCCTCGCGGGAGACGACGAGACCGGCGCGCGCGACGAGTGTGCGCATCAGGGCCATCCCGGTAGGGGGAAGGCACCGCACGGTGCCGTCGACGATCACGCAGCGCCCTCGCGGGCTGAGTACGTGACCGCCGGCCTCGATGCGCACAGCCCGCCGGGGCAGTTCCTCGGCGATGTGCCGGGCCAGCGAGCCCAGCCGGGATCGGGTGGGCATGCTGACGGGTACGTCGAGTTCGGTGAGCGGTGCCGCGGTGACGGGACCGACGCACACCGCGGTGACGCCGGTCCGCAGCGACCGGAGCATCGGCTCGAGCCAGCCGGTCTCCTTGGCCCGCATGAGCATCGACGCGACGGCCGGTGCACTGGTGAAGCTCACGGCGTCGAGTCCGCGTTCGACGATCTGCTCGATCATCCGGTCGAGCGCGGTGAGATCCTCGGGGGCCGTCCATCGGTAGACCGGGACGGGCACGACGTCGGCGCCCGCAGCGCGCAGCGCATCGCACACGTCGGTCCCAGGCTCCCATTCGGTGCGCTCGCCGTGCAACTGCACCGCGATGCGGCGGCCGGCGACCCCCTCCTTCAGCAGAAGTTCGAGCACCTCGGCGGTCGATTCCGAGGAAGGAGACCACTCCTCGCGGAGTTCGGCGGCCCGGATCGCGCCCGTGACCTTCGGGCCACGGGCGAGGATCCGGCTCGAGCCGAGTGCCTGCGCGAGGTCGTCGGCGAGTCCCCAGCCCTCCGCTGCACCCATCCACCCGCGGAATCCGATCGCCGTGGTGGCGATCGTGATGTCCGGGGGCTGCGCGACGATACAGCGGGTGACGCGCTCGAGCTCGTCGTCGTCGGACAGCGGGATGATGCGGATGGCGGGGGCGTGCACGACCTCGGCCCCACGCCTGGTGAGGAGCGTGGCGAACTCCTCGGCACGCCGAGCTGCCGTCACGCCGATGGTGAATCCCCGCAACGGCGCGTTGTCGTCGCTCACGAACCCTCTCCGGTCGGCCCCTCGTGCCGCTGGTCACGGGGGACGAGGCTGTGGATCTGGACGACTCCCGCCCATACGCGCACCTCGTAGACGGGCAGACGCACCGACGGATCGTCGAGGTACCGGCCGTCGTCGAGGGAGAAGACCTGCTTGAGCAGCGGCGACGCCACGGTGGGCTCTCCGCCCCGGTCGCCCACGATACCGCGGGACATCACCGCGGCGCGGCCGAACGGATCGAAGTTGCTTACTGCGCGCAGCGTTCCGTCGTCGAGCAGGAACAGGGCCACCTGCTCGCCGCCGCGCAGCAGCACGGCCACGCCGCGGCCCGGAATGAGATGGCTGAGCGGACAGGCCGAGGTCCATTCCAGTCGCCCGTCGAACACGCTGTCGCGCGTCGATCCCCCTACGGTGTGCGTCTCGATGACGGTCATCGCTGTCCTCCTTGAAACTGCTGTCCTGAAGTGTGGGTGCCGGGTGTTTCGAGCGCGTTACCCGCTCGTTCCCTCGGGGTAAGCGGTCGTCACGCCCCGGTTCCGGGTCCGATGCCCGGCATACCCACGAGGACGGGGACCTTGCGGGGGCCGCTGTCGTCGAAGCGGACCGTGGGGTCGGGCTGCTCGGGCGCGTTGACGAACGAGACGAACCGCGCCAGCTTCTCCGGATCCTCGAGGACACCGGCCCACTCGTCCTTGTAGCCCTCGACATGCTTGGCCATCGCGGCCTCGAGATCGTCGGCGATGCCGAGGACATCGTCGCACACGACCTCCTCGAGGTGCGCGAGACCGCCCTCGAGTGCGTCGAGCCACGGCGCGGTGCGCTGGAGCCGGTCGGCGGTGCGGATGTAGAACATCAGGAACCGGTCGATGTAGCGGACGAGGGTCTCGTCGTCGAGACCACCGGCGAGGAGCTGTGCGTGCTTGGGCGACTGGCCGCCGTTGCCGCACACGTACAGGTTCCAGCCGTTCTCCGTCGCGATGACACCGACGTCCTTGCCGCGTGCCTCGGCGCATTCACGGGCGCAACCCGACACACCCATCTTGAGCTTGTGGGGCGATCGTAGTCCGCGGTAACGCAATTCGAGGGCGACGGCCATCCCGACCGAGTCCTGCACGCCGTAGCGGCACCAGGTGGAGCCGACACAGCTCTTGACGGTGCGCAGCGACTTGCCGTACGCCTGGCCGGATTCCATGCCGGCGTCGACGAGACGCTTCCAGATCTGCGGGAGCTGTTCGACGCGGGCACCGAACAGGTCGACGCGCTGACCGCCGGTCATCTTCACGTAGAGACCGAAATCGCGTGCCACCTCACCGATCACGATGAGCTGCTCGGGGGTGCACTCGCCACCGGGCATGCGCGGCACGACCGAGTAGGTGCCGTTCTTCTGGATGTTGGCGAGGAAGTGGTCGTTCGTGTCCTGCAGACCTGCCTGCTTCGGGTGCAGGATGTGGTCGGAGTCGGTGGACGCGAGGATCGAGGCGACCACCGGCTTGCAGATGTCGCAGCCGTGTCCGGTTCCGTACTGCGCGATGAGCGCGGAGAAGGTGCGGATGCCGGTGGCCTGGACGATCTCGAACAGTTCGGCGCGCGACTGCTCGAAGTGCTCGCACAGGGCCTTCGACATCTGCACACCCGACTGGGCGAGCAGTTGCTTGATGCTCGGGAGGCAGCCGCCGCAGGTGGTGCCCGCACTCGTGCACGACTTGATCTGCGCGATGTCGCAGGCGCCCTCGGAGATCGCGCCGCAGATCGCGCCCTTGGTGACACCGTTGCACGAGCACACCTCGGCGTCGTCGGGCAGCGCGCCGGCGCCCGGCTTCTCCCCCACCGGGGAGATCAGCGTGGCCGGATCACCCGGCAGTTCGCGGCCCACCAGCGGTCGCAGCGTGCCGTAGGCGGAGGCGTCGCCGACGAGGATGCCACCGAGCAGGGTCTTCGCGTCGTCGGAGACGACGAGCTTGGCGTAGGTGCCCTTCGCGGAGTCGGACAGCACGACCTCGAGGGCGCCGGGCGTCGTCGCGTGGGCGTCGCCGAAGCTCGCGACATCCACGCCGAGCAGTTTGAGCTTCGTCGACAGGTCGGCGCCGGGGAACTCGGCGGTGCCGCCGACGAGCCGGTCGGCGACGACCTCGGCGGTGCTGTAGCCGGGGGCTACGAGTCCGTAGCAGGTGCCCTCGACGGCCGCGCATTCACCGATCGCGTAGACGGCCTCGTCCGAGGTGCTCCGACAGGTGCGGTCGGTGAGCACACCGCCGCGGCCGCCGAGTTCGAGTCCGGCCTCGCGGGCGAGTTCGTCCTGGGGACGGATGCCGGCGGAGAAGATCACGAGCCCGGCCTCGAGGGCGGAGCCGTCGGACAGGGTCACCTGGAGCGCCTCAGGTCCGGCCTCGATCTTCTCGGTGCCCACACCTGTGTGGGTGACGAGGCCGAGGTCGGTGACGAGACGGTCGAGGACACGGCCGCCGCCCTCGTCGACCTGGGCGGGCATGAGCCGGTTGTTGTACTCGACGACGTGCGGGGTCACGCCCAGCAGGCGCAGCGCGTTGGCGGCCTCGAGTCCGAGCAGGCCACCACCGATGACGATGCCGGCGAGGCCGGCGGCCTTGGCGCGTTCGGCGGCGGCGCGGATGCCGTCGAGATCGTCGAGCGTGCGGTAGACGAAGCAGCCGGGCAGGTCGTGGCCGGGCACGGGGGGCACGAAGGGGTACGAGCCGGTCGCGAGGACGAGGCTGTCGTAGGGCAGAACGTCGCCGCCGGCGGTGGTGACGGTGCGGGCCGCGCGGTCGATTCCCACGGCGCGGGTGCCGACACGAAGGTCGACGAGGTCGTCTGCTGCGTAGTCGTTTCCGGCGAGGGCGAGTTCCTTGCGGTCCCAGGCTCCGACGTAGGACGACAGCCCCACGCGGTCGTAGGCGGCGTCGGCCTCCTCGCCGAGCACGGTCACCGACCAGCTGTTCTGCTCGTCGCGGACGCGAAGGGCTTCGACGAAGCGGTGGGCGACCATTCCGTGTCCGACGACGACGACGTTCTTGCGGCTCATGATGTTCTCTTTCTTCGTGCCGGGGATCGGTCAGACTGCGACGCGGGCCGGGGCGGGAGCCTCGGTGGACGGCTCGCTCGTGGGGGTGGTGTGAGGGCGGCGGAGGAAGACGAACCAGGTCACCGCGATGCACACGAGGTAGAAGATCGCGAAGACCCAGAAGGCCATCGTCGCGGACTGCGCCTCGCCGCCGTAGGAGGCGCGGAAGACGAGGTTGATGCCCACGCCGCCGAGTCCGCCGATGGCACCGGCGAAGCCGATGAGGGCACCGGACATGCTCCGCGACCAGGCGGCCTTCTCGTCGCGATCCAGTTCGTCGAGATCCTGCGCACGGGCCTCGAAGATGGACGGGATCATCTTGTAGACCGAGCCGTTGCCGAGCCCGGAGAGCAGGAACAGGGCGATGAAGCCGAGCACCATGGCGGTCAGCACACCGCCGGTCGCGGCGCCGGTGGTGCGGTCGTCAAGGGTGCCGGCGACGATGAGCACCGCGGCGGCCAGGGCCATCGCGACGAAGGTGTAGAGGGTGATCTTCCCGCCGCCGATGCGGTCGGCGAGCTTTCCGCCGAGCGGGCGCGAGATGGATCCGAGGAGCGGGCCGATGAAGGCGATCTGCGCGGCGTGCAGTGCGGCCTGGGCGGGGGTGTCGCCGCCGGCGAGGAAGTTGATCTGCAGGACCTGACCGAAGGCGAAGCTGAAGCCGATGAACGAACCGAAGGTGCCGATGTAGAGGAAGGAGATGATCCACGAATCGCGGAACTTCAGCGCGGCGCCCATGGCCCGCAGGTCGGCCTTCTGATCACGGAGGTTGTCCATGAACAGGGCGGCACCGAGCGCGGCGACGGCGCACAGGACCAGGTAGACCGCGCACACGATCCAGGGCTCGGTGTTGCCGACGGTGGCGATGACGAGCAGGCCGATCAGCTGAACGGCCGGGACACCGATGTTCCCGCCGCCGGCGTTGAGTCCGAGGGCCCAGCCCTTCAGTCGCTGCGGGTAGAAGGCGTTGATGTTGGTCATCGACGAGGCGAAGTTGCCGCCGCCGACACCGGCCAGTGCCGCGACCAGCATGAACGTCGTGTAGGAGTGACCCGGGTTCAGCATCAGGTACAGCGCCCCGATGGTGGGGATCAGCAGTACGAGGGCACTGAAGATGGTCCAGTTGCGGCCACCGAAGCGGGCGGTGGCGACGGTGTAGGGGATGCGGAGGATCGCGCCGACGAGTGTGGGGACGGCGACCAGGAAGAACTTACCGGCGGCGTCGATGCCGTACACCTCGGTGGGCATGAACAGCACCATCACCGACCAGATCGACCAGACGGAGAAGCCGACGTGCTCGGCGATCACCGACCAGATCAGGTTGCGCTTGGCGACCTGCTTGCCGCCGGCCTCCCACGCCTCCACATCCTCGGCGTCCCACCGCTCGATGTTGTGCTTGCGCGCGAATTTGTCTCTGAGACTTTCCTTTTCGATGAAGGTCGTCATCGCCGTTCCTCCTCGGGTCCGTGTTGATCCCCAAGGTAGGAAACGGGTGTTGCTACGGTGCTGCCCGCGGTGACCGTCGCGTCAAGAGTTGCTCACCCCGGCCCCGGCCGCCCTGTGAGGTGTTACAGGAGGAACCGCACGAGGTCGGCGGTGTGCGCCAGGCCCGGGAAGGCGTCCTCGGTCGAGCGCGGGTGCAGCGCGTGCACGGCCAAACGGAAGATGACCGCGCGCAGCAGCATCTGCGGCCATTCCGGCAGGTCCTCCCAGCGACCGATGAGCCCTTCGTCGGCACCGCCCCACGACAGTGCGTCGACGACGGCGACGGCGGCCGCCCACGAGGCCGGACGCCAGTAGGGGGTGATGTCGGTCAGCCCGGGTGCCGCGCGCCCGGCGAACAGGACGGTGCCGAACAGGTCGCCGTGGACGAGCTGGTCGGGCAGGTGCACGGGCTTGCGGAAGGTCGCGAGCTGGTTGATGAGGTCGAGGCTCTTGCGGCCGTCGGGTGTCACCGTCTCGGGCGCACCGGCCGCGCGGGCGCTGCGCAACGGCACGGTCTCCCAGGCCGCGCGGTCGGCCGCGACGAACACGTCGACGTCCTCCCAGGGTGCGACGGGTGGCTGCATGAGGAAACGGGGACGTTCGAGCTGCGCGGTGGCGGTGTGCAGCCGCAGCGACAGCGAGACCACTTCGTCGTGCCTGGGCTCGGACGTACCGACGATGTAGGTGTCGGCGCGCCATCCGGAGACCACGTAGCGACCGTCGGTGGACCGCACCGGACGGGCCAGCCGCACACCGTCGACGGTCAGGGTCTCCCGCACTTTGGCGGACCAGGCCGCGCGAGCATGATCGGCGACTCGGGACAGCACCACGTCTCCACACCGGAAACCGCCGTCCCAGTCGGGCCCGAGCGGGACCGGTTCGACGTCGCGGAGACCGAATGTGGAGCACACGTGCTGAGGCGGTTCGAGTGAGCTCACGCAGCTCAACCTACCGCCGCACACCGCTCGGATCGGGCAGGCACTCCGCTGTTTCAGGTCACAACGAGGTCACCGTCAGTAGACCGGTAGCGAGGGATCCACCTGCTGCGCCCACGCGATCACCCCGCCGTGCAGATGTGTCGCGTCCGAGAATCCGGCTCGCACAAGCACTTCGAGCGCCTCGGCCGATCGGATTCCCGTCTTGCAGTACAGCACGATCGGCGTGTTCTGCGGCAGGTCGGCGAGGACCTCACCGGAGAGGATGCGGTCCTTCGGCACGAGCCGGGCACCGTCGATACGGACGATCTCCCACTCGACGGGTTCGCGCACGTCGATCAGCGCGATGTCGCGGCCCTCGTCGAGCATCCGGCGCAACTCGCTGGGGGTGACGGCCGAGCGAGCCGACGCGGCGGCATCGGGAACGATCCCGCAGAAGGCCTCGTAGTCGACGAGTTCGGTGACGGGCACCCGTCCCGGATCCCGGCGCAGGGTCACCGTCCGGAACGACATCGCGAGCGCGTCGTAGATCAGGAGGCGACCGAGCAGCGGCTCGCCGATCCCGGTGACGAGTTTGATCGCCTCGGTCGCCATGACGGTGCCGATCGTGCCGGGCAGGACGCCGAGTACCCCGCCCTCCGCGCAGGAGGGAACCATCCCCGGTGGCGGTGCCTCGGGGTAGAGGTCGCGGTAGTTCAGGCCGCGCCCATCCGGGGCGTCCTCCCAGAACACCGACACCTGGCCTTCGAAACGGAAGATCGATCCCCACACGTAGGGCTTGCCCGCGAGGACCGCGGCGTCGTTGACGAGATAGCGGGTCGCGAAGTTGTCGGTGCCGTCGAGGATGAGGTCGTACTGCTCGAACAGCTGCACGGCATTGCTCGACTCCAGGCGCGTCTCGTGCAGGCGCACAGTCACACCGTCGTTGATCGCCAGGATGCTGTCGCGGGCACTGTCCGCCTTGGGCCGTCCGACGTCGAAGCGGCCGTGGATCACCTGGCGCTGCAGGTTGGACGTCTCCACGTCGTCGAACTCGACGATGCCGATCGTGCCGACCCCCGCCGCCGCGAGATACAGCAGGGCGGGCGAACCCAGGCCGCCGGCGCCGATACACAGCACCCGCGCGTTCTTCAGGCGACGCTGGCCGGTGACCCCGACATTCGGTATGATCAGGTGACGGCTGTACCGCGCGACCTCCTCGCGACCGAGCTCCGGGCCGGGTTCCACCAACGGCGGAAGGGATCGGCGCGTCGAAGGTGTCGTTGCGGTCACGGGTTCTCCTGTCGCGATGCGTCCTGCGTCACCGTCCATGGTGCCATTCCCTGCTGCGACCCCCATTCCGCCCGTCGACCCCCACCTCGCCCGTCGACCCCCACCTGGCCCGTCGACTCCGCCCGGCCCGTCGACCCCGACCGGCGCCTACGCCCGCGGGTACGGCCACGGGTTGAACCGGCACCGCGCCCCGTCGGCGGGGACCGTGCCGCCCGGGTCCAGGCGCGCGATGTCGTCGTTGGCGGTGCCGAAGGTCTGCTGCATCATGATCGGCGCGAGGCCGCCGTCGGTGGTGCAGGCATCGTGTTGCGCCAGGCCGATGGCGTGGCCGACCTCGTGGTTGACGACGTACTGGCGGTACGACCCGATGTCGCCCTGGAAGGCGACGGCCCCGCGCACCCACCGCGCTTCGTTGAGGAACACCCGCTCCATCGAGGGGTTGAAGCACGATCCCTCGAGCGGGATGTCGTAGCCGCATCCTTCGCGAATGGTCATCTGCGAAGTGAGGGAGATCCGGAAGTCCGGCTCGCCGGTGTCGATCCGGCGGAAGGCGACCGCCTCGTCGCCGATCCAGCTGCGCGGGTCGGCGAGGGTCCGGTCGACCATCGACGCGAAGGCCGCGTCGCCGCCGTAGCCGGTGGTGTCGATGCCCTCCTCGAGTTCCACCGTGTAGGTGAACACACGGGTCTGCCCCGCGCCGACCTGACCCGTGGTGCCGGGCACGACCCGCCACTCCCGCGCACCGACCTCCGTGAACGGGCCGCCCTCCGGCAGCGCACCGGACTCGAGCGACTCGGGGAAGGTTCCCTCGGGTTGCGGGGCCTCGACGATGATCTCGGTGACCTCGCTCGCGTCGGTCTGGTCGGCGGGCTCCTCCGCTCCGGCGCCACGCGCGGCGTCCCACAGCACGATCAGGGTCACGACGGCGAGGATCGGAACGGCGTAGGCGCGCCAGCCGTAGGTGGCGACGAACCTGCCCACGCGGGTCTGCTTGCGGACGTCCCGTTCGGGTCGCGGTCGGCGCGGCGGCCGGTCCGGCCGTCCCACCGGGTCCCACACGGCACGCAGGGGCTGGTGCGACCGGCGACCCACCTCGGGTCGTTCCGTTCCTCGCGACCGGGACGAACCGGGCAGCGTCGGGGAAGGATCTGTCGGCGAGGAGCCCTGCGGGCCCCTGCTCTCGCGCACTCCTCCACGCTCGATCACGGATGTCAGGATGTCATATCGAGACCATTTCGATATCCGAAGCGCCGAACCTGCGCCCCCATTCGTGCACCGGGAACGGATACTGGGCGGTAGGCCGATCCGTTCGACACGCGACTTCACCTGTAACGTGCAGAGACGAGGAGCGCCGAGGTGGTACAGGCCACGTTCGGAAGTAGTGCAGATTGGGAGTAAGCATGACCGACGTCACCGAACGAGCATCCAGCCGGGGTTCCAACGGCAAACGGGGCGCCCGGATGCCGCGTGACGAGCGTCGTGCCCAGTTGCTCGAGGCTGCCAGCGAGGTATTCGTCACACGCGGTTACCACTCGGCCGGCATGGACGAGATCGCCGAGTGTGCCGGAGTGAGCAAGCCCGTCCTGTACCAGCACTTCCCCGGCAAGCTCGAACTGTATTGCGCCGTGCTCCAGAACTACGTGGACACCCTCATCAACGGCGTACGCCAGGCCCTGCGGTCCACCACCGACAACCGTCAGCGCGTGCGCGCCGCAGTGCAGGCCTTCTTCGATTTCGTCGACAACGACAGCCAGGGATTCCGGCTCGTCTTCGAATCCGATCTGATGGGCGAACCGCAGGTGTCGCGGCGAGTGGAGCAGGCCACCGAGGCGTGCGTCGACGCCGTCTTCGACCTCGTCAGCCACGACTCCGGTCTCGATCCGTACCGGGCCCGCATCCTCGCGGTCGGCCTGGTGGGAACGAGCCAGTTCACCGCACGCTACTGGCTCGACGCCGCACGCCCGATCCCCAAGGAGGACGCCGTGGACACCACGGTCGCGCTGGCCTGGGGCGGTCTGAAGCACGTGCCGCTGCAGCCGGAACTCCGTCGTCGCTGACGACACAGAGGCGCACCGTCGTCGCTGACGACACAGAGGCGCACCGTCGTCGCTGACGACACATTCCGAGAACGACGAACGGGCCGGGGCGACATGCCCCGGCCCGTTCTCGTCGGTCGCTCTCAGTTGGCGGCGAAGCCGACCTTGCCCAGCGTGGCAGGACCGATGTCCACGTAGCTGATCTTGGCGGCCTGCACGAGAACCTTGCGGCCCTTCTCGTCGACAAGGGCGAGCACCCCGTCGTCGGCGCCGTTCAACGCGGCCCGGACGAGCTTCTCCACCTCGTCGGGCGTCTGGTCGCTGACGACGACAACTTCGCGCGGGCTGTCCGCGACGCCGATCTTGACCTCCACGGTGGACCTCCGATTCTCATGCATTGAAACCGAGCTGGTACTGCTGTCAGCCCCAGGCTAATGCAGTCCGAGCACCGACATCCGCTCGGCGTGCTCGACCTGCATGCGATCGAACAGCGCGGCGATGTTCGCCAGGTCACCGGACGCGAGAATCACCAGCTCGGCGAGTTCCTCGTTCTGCGCGAGGACGTACTGCGCCTGGGTGATGGCCTCGCCGAGCAGCCGGCGTCCCCACAGCATCAGGCGGTCCTTCTGCAGCGGGCTGCGCTCGACGACCTCGCGGACCTCATGCACCACGAACTCCGAGTGGCCGGTCTCGGCGAGGACCTCCCGGACCACCGTGGACACCTCGGGAGCAAGCATGTCGGCGATCTCACAGTAGAAATCTGCGGCGATCCTGTCACCGACGTATGCCTTCACGAGAACCTCGAGCCACGTCGACGGAGTGGTCGAGGCGTGGTAGGCGTCGAGGGCTTTGCGGTAGGGCTCCATCGCCGCGTAGATCTCCACACCACGATCGGTGAGCGCGGTGTGGAGCGTCTCGAAATGGCTCATCTCCGCAGCTGCCATGCTTGCGAGGGCGACCCGCCCGCGCAGGGACGGGGAGAACCGTGCGTCCTCGGCGAGCCGGTAGAACGCCGAGATCTCGCCGTACGCGAGCAACGCGAAGAGCTCTGCGACACCGGGGTGATCGGCGGGGACTGCGGGTCCGCCCGGCGTCGTGCCGGACTCGGAGGTGGACTGCGGCGTATCGGCTCCCATGACGACGAAGCGTAGTACTACCTCGTGGAATGCGCCGGAACCGGTACAATGGATCGGGAAGCCCGCGCTTCGAGCCGCCGACCGTGGCCCGCGAGCTTCCCAGATAATGTGCGCGCACCCGAACTGCGGATCGCTGCCGCGCTTCGCCGAGCCTGGTGGAAACCGCTCGCGCTGAGGTGCAGGCCGGTCGCCTTTCCCCCTCGTGCGTGCGTGCCGAGACCAGGAAGGCCGGACCCCTGAGCAAGATCACCATCGACCACGAAGACGACGCGAGCGAAACGACCGTCTCCGCACAACTCGACTCCACCCACGTACCCCCCACCTTCGGCGAACTCGGTGTCCGCGACGAGATCGTCCGCGCCCTCGCCGAGGTCGGCATCGAACGCACCTTCGCGATCCAGGAACTCACCCTGCCGCTGGCCCTCGCCGGCGACGACCTCATCGGGCAGGCCCGTACGGGTATGGGCAAGACCTTCGGCTTCGGCGTTCCGCTCCTGCATCGCATCGCCACCGAGGGCTCCGGCACGACCACCCTCGACGGCACTCCCCGTGCACTCGTGATCGTCCCGACCCGCGAGCTGTGCATCCAGGTCACCAACGACCTCGTGAACGCTTCCAAGTACCTGCCCGGCAGCCGCAAGTCGGGCCTCGAGGTCCTGTCGATCTACGGTGGGCGCCCCTACGAGCAGCAGATCGACGAACTGAAGAAGGGTGTCGACGTCGTCGTCGGTACTCCCGGCCGTCTGCTCGATCTCGCCAACCAGGGCCATCTGATCCTGGGCAAGATCGGCGTGCTCGTCATGGACGAAGCCGACGAGATGCTCGACCTCGGCTTCCTGCCCGACATCGAGCGCATCCTCACGATGGTCCCCGACCGTCGTCAGACGATGCTGTTCTCGGCCACCATGCCCGGCCCGATCATCACCCTCGCCCGCACGTTCCTGAACCGCCCGACGCACATCCGGGCCGAGGAGGCCGAATCGTCGGCCGTGCACGAGCGCACCCAGCAGTTCATCTACCGGGCGCATGCACTCGACAAGGCCGAACTCGTCGCCCGCGTACTGCAGGCCGAGGGTCGCGGCGCCACCATGATCTTCACCCGCACCAAGCGCACGGCGCAGAAGGTGGCCGACGACCTCGTCGAGCGCGGTTTCGCGTGCGGCGCGGTGCACGGCGACCTCGGTCAGATCGCGCGTGAGAAGGCACTCGACAAGTTCCGCAGCGGCAAGATCGACGTGCTCGTCGCCACGGACGTCGCCGCCCGCGGCATCGACATCGACGACGTCACCCACGTCATCAACTATCAGTGCCCCGAGGACGAGAAGACCTACGTCCACCGCATCGGCCGTACCGGTCGCGCCGGACGCACCGGTATCGCGATCACCCTCGTCGACTGGGACGACGTGCCGCGCTGGCAGCTCATCGACAAGGCTCTCGATCTCGGTATCCCGGATCCGATCGAAACCTACTCGAGCTCCCCGCACCTGTTCGAGGAGCTGAACATCCCGTCCGACGCCACCGGACGCGTCCGCAAGGCCGCTCCCGCCGCCTCGGAGAACGGTGAGAAGCCCGAGCGCGTCGAGCGCGAGGGCGGATCCCGCCCGAAGCGCAACCGGGTCCGCCGTCGTACCGTCCGCGGAAAGTCTGCCGACGGCTCCGCAACGGATGTGGCCGCAACCGGTTCGGACGACTCGGTGAAGGCCGAGAACGAGCCTGCCGCAGCGGAGACGGGTGAGGACACCGGGGCGGCCGCTCCGGCACGTCGTCGCCGTCGTCGCCGTCGCACCCGCTCGGGCGAGGGCCCGGCCGGTCGCGCAGAGCAGCAGGACACGTCGAACGTGGAAGCGGTCTCGACGTCGTCTGCCCGATAACCACGTGCTCGCGCCCGAGCGCCGCACCCGCACCGACCTTCTCGTCGCAGCCGCACTCGTCGTCACCGCTCTGGTGGCGGCGAGTGTCGTCTGGCTGAACTCGGATGCGCGGGGCACCACGTCGACCACCTGGGACGGCCCTGTCCCCACTCTCGCTGCCGCGCAATCTCTTCCGCGCACGCTCGCCGAACTGTGGCGTGCTCCGAGTACGGCGACGACCGCACCGGTGGTGTCCGGCGGCACGGTCGCCACGGCAGACGGTGGTGCGGTCGTCGGCCGCGACCCGCAATCCGGCGAGGAACGCTGGCGGTACGACCGCGACCGGGCGTTGTGCGCGGTCACCGAGGCCTGGGGCGACGTGGTCTCGGTCTATCGCGGCCCGCGGGGATGCGGTCAGGTCACCGCGCTCGACTCGGGCAGTGGCTCTCGGGGCGCGCAACGGTCGAGCGACGCCGACGATCCGATCCGGGTCGTCGGCGCCGGTTCGCACCTGATCGCCTTCGGCGAGTCACGTCTCGAGATGTGGCGCTCCGATCTGGTGCGCACGGTCGAGTACGGGCGCGTCGACGCACCGGTGAACCCGAACGCGCAGCCACGATCGGGTTGCGAACTGCGCTCGGCGGATTCGGGCGCCGAAGTGCTGGCCGTGCTCGAGCAGTGCGCGAACGAGCCGACCAATCGGCTCACCCTTCTCGATCCCACCCCCGACGACAGCACCAAGCCCGAGGAGTTCGCGTCGTCGGTGCTGCCGGAAGCGGGCGGGGACTCCCGCATCGTCGCGGTGGTCGGCGACCGCACGGCGGTCTACCTGGCCCCGGACGACAACGACGGGCCGCGCATCGAGGTCTTCGACAGCGAGGGCGTCCTCCTCGACACGCACGCCCTGCCGCGTCCTGCCGGCGAATCGGACGACCCCGCCCTCGAGCGCGGCGGCGTGCTCGTGTGGTGGACGGGCCGCGACACCGTCGCATTGTCCACCACCGATTTCGCCCCGCAGTGGACCGTCGAGGACACTCTCGGCAACGGCGACATCATGGCCGGTTCGCTGCTCCTTCCCGTCGAGGACGCCCTCGTGGGAGTCGACTCACGGACCGGTGAACCCGGCCCGCGCATCGACGTCGAGCGCGGGACGGTCTCCACGGTGAACGTCGCCGTCGCCGGGGATGTCGTGGTCGAGCAACGCGGCGATGAGCTCGTGGCACTGCGCTGATGGCGAGCCGTCCCGGTCGGTGCTGATGGCGAGCCGTCCCGGTCGGTGCTGAAAGCGAGCCGTCCCGGTCGGTGCTGACGTCTCAGTCCGCGACGGCGGTCTCGAAAGTCTCGAGTTCCGCCTCCCCCGACCAGTAGCGCAGCAGGTTCTCGGAGAGCGCCCGGTACGCCTCGGCGCCCTTGTTCTTGCGTCCCGCCAGCACCGTCGCGCCCGAGGCGGAAGCCTCCGCGAAGCGGACCGTGCGGGGTACGGGCGGGGCCAGCACCGGCAGGTCGTACCGGTCGGAGACATCGGCGAGCACGTCGCGACTGTGCGTGGTCCGCGAGTCGTACAGGGTCGGCAGCGCGCCGAGCAGCTCGAGATCCGGATTGGTGATCTGTTTCACCTCGTTCACCGTGCGCAGGAGCTGCCCGACTCCCCTGTGCGCGAGCGTCTCGCACTGCAGCGGAACGAGCACGGACCGCGCCGCGGTCAGCCCGTTGAGGGTGAGGACGCCCAGAGAGGGCGGGCAGTCGATGACGACGACGTCGTAGTCGTCCTCCACCGACGCCAGCGCCCGCTTCAGGGTGTATTCACGCCCCGGCTTCATGAGCAGCATCGCCTCCGCACCCGCGAGGTCGATGGTCGCCGGCAGCAGCGACATCCCCTCCGCTGTCCCGAGCAGAACGTCCTTCGTCTCGACACCGCCCACGAGCACCTCGTGCACGGATTGTTCGAGCTTGTCGGGGTTGTGCCCGAGAGAGAAGGTCAGGCACCCCTGGGGATCGAGATCGACGACGAGCACCCGCCGGCCCAGCGCCGACAGCGCGGCCCCCAACGACGCGACGGTGGTTGTCTTGGCGACGCCACCCTTCTGATTTGCCACTGCAAGTACCGTTGCCACGACCCCGATCCTCGCGCACTCGGCGGCGCAGCGCGAGGTGAATCCGCCCACGAGACCGCAGGAGGCAGCCCGCCGTGATCCGCAGAGCCACACCCGAGGACGTCCCCGCGATCACCGGGCTGATCTACGACCTCGCCGAATACGAGAAGGCCCGGCACGAGTGCACCGTGGTGCCCGAGCAGATCCACGAGGCTCTTTTCGGGCCGCAGCCCTCGGTGTACGCGCACGTCGCAGAGGAATCCGGAGAGGACGGCACCGAAGGCCGGGTCGTCGGGGTGGCGTTGTGGTTCCGGAACTTCTCCACGTGGGACGGCGTGCACGGGATCTACCTCGAAGACCTGTTCGTCCGTCCCGAACACCGCGGCAAGGGACACGGACGGGCACTGCTCGCGGCGCTCGCCCACGAATGCGTGGAGCGCGGTTACACCCGCCTGAGTTGGTCGGTGCTGGACTGGAACGAGCCGTCCATCGGTTTCTACCGATCCCTCGGTGCCGTCGCGCAGGACGAGTGGACGACCTTCAGGCTCAGCGGCCCCGCCCTGCAAGCGCTCGGCAGCTGAGCCGGATCACTCGTCGACGTCGGGCGCGTACTCGTGCGCGAGCCACCGCGACGTGGGCGGGCTGAACAGCAGCACGAGCGTGGGGACCACGACGAGCGCCAGCACAGTGCCGATGACCGGCTGGTGGGAGTCCGTCAGCAGCGACCACACCACGGGCAGCAACAACAACTGCGCGAGTATCGCCACGGCACGTCCCCAGCGCACACCGCGCACGAGCGCGATCCCGCCGGCCAGGACCCCGCCGAACAGGATGAACAGCCACAGCGCGAAGCCGTAGCCATTGGTGACCGACTGATCGTGTTCGCCCGAGGCGGCGCGGATGATCGAGTACACCGCGAATCCCATCGCGACGACGCCCTCGAGGACGACGAGCCAACCGGCGGCACGCACGGTCGACGGAACGCTGCTGCGAGGTGTTTCGAGAGGCACCCGTCCAGCGTAGTGGACCCGCCGGGCACCACTTAGGCTGATGTTCCGTGCGCGCCCTGCTGATCGTGAACCCGAATGCGACGACGACCACCCCGGCCGGTCGCGACCGCCTCGCTCACGCCCTGAGAGGCCGGCTCGCGCTGACCGTCGCGCACACGACCCACCGCGGGCACGCCGCAGAACTGGCGCGTTCGGCGCACGCCGACGGGATGGACGTCGTCGTCGCGCACGGTGGCGACGGCACCGTCAACGAGATCGTCAACGGCCTCCTCGGCCCCTCCCCCGACCGAGGCGCCGATCCGACCCTGCCGCGACTCGCGGTGGTGCCCGGCGGGTCGGCGAACGTGTTCGCGCGATCCCTGGGACTGTCCGCCGATCCACTCGAGGCCACCGAGCAGGTACTCGAGTCGTTGCAGGAGGGCAGGACCAGCCGGATCGGCCTCGGCCACTGCGACGGGCGGTGGTTCACCTTCAACGCGGGCCTCGGTCTCGACGCCCAGGTGTGCGAGGCCATAGACCTGAGCCGCGCCGAGGGCAAGAAGGTGACGACGGCGCGCTACGTGCGGCACGCGGTGGCCCGGTTCTTCGCGTCGAAGCGGGCCGAACCGGCGCTCACGCTCGAGATGCCCGGATCCGAACCTGTTTCGGGGGTGCACTATGCGTTCGTGTCGAACTCGAGTCCGTGGACCTATCTCGAGTCCCGGCCGGTGCACACGAATCCCGGCACCTCGTTCGACACCGGTTTGGGTGTGTTTGCTATGACGACGACCCGGGTACTTCCGAGCCTGCGGGTGGTGAGACAACTTCTGGCCGCCCGCGGCGAGCCGGCGTCGCCGCATCTGGTGCGTGCGGACGATGTCGCGCGCGTGCGCGCCCGGGCCTCGCGCCCGATCGGACTTCAGGTCGACGGCGACTATCTCGGACTCCGGACCGAGGTCGAGTTCGTGTCCGTGGCGTCGATCCTCGATGTCGTCGCGCCCCGCTGACGATCCCCCCAGCGGGACAGCGACAGAAAGAGAAGCACGAATTCTGTGATTGCCACTACCTTCTCGGCTCGAGGGGAGTAGAAAGAGGGATTGGCGAACTCGTAGCCCACACCAGCGTGAGCTTCCCCACGATCGTGGTCGATTCTATTGACTCCACGCTCGTTCGTGAAAGCATTCACAAGTAACCGCGCGGAAACACTCCGTGCCACAGGCGTGAACACGCATTGACCAATCAGCCGGTGCACACGCACCATCGAAGGAGAGTAGAAGCATGGACTGGCGCCACAAGGCCATCTGCCGCGACGAGGATCCGGAACTGTTCTTCCCCGTGGGAAACAGCGGCCCGGCTCTCGCGCAGATCGCGGATGCCAAGCTCGTGTGCAACCGTTGCCCCGTCACCGCCGAATGCCTCTCCTGGGCGCTCGAATCCGGCCAGGATGCCGGCGTCTGGGGCGGTATGAGCGAGGACGAGCGCCGCGCCCTCAAGCGTCGCAACGCCCGCACCCGCGCTCGTACGGCGGTCTGAGCAACTCCGATAGACGTTCGAAGGCCCGGCTCCCCTACGGGGGGAGGCCGGGCCTTCTTACGTGCACGGTCGTAAGGACGATCAGGCGACCGGCACCTTGCCCAGCGGTAGTTGCAGGCGTGCATCGGTCCCGCCGACCTCGTTGGACGTCAACTCCAACGATCCGCCGAGCTCGGCAGCCACGAGGGTCCGGACGATCTGCAGACCGAGCCGGTTCGACGCCTCGAGGCTGAACCCCTCGGGAAGACCCTTCCCCTCGTCGCGGACCACGACGTCGAGCATGCGGGCCGAACGCTGGGCATTGACGGTGACCGTGCCGTTCACGCCCGGATCGAAGGCGTGCTCGACGGCGTTCTGGACGAGTTCGGTCAGCACCATGACCAGAGGCGTGGCGCGATCCGCGGGGAACACGCCGAGATTCCCCTCCCGCACCACCCGGATCTGGCTGCCGACCGTCGACACGTCGACGACGATGGGGATCAGCTGGTCGAACACACCGTCGAGATCGACCTCCTCGTCCACTGACATCGACAGCGCCTCATGGACCAGGGCGATGGATGTCACGCGACGGACCGCCTCCCCCAGGGCCTGCTGGGCTTCCGCGTTCCCGGTTCGGCGCGCCTGCAGTCGCAGCAGCGCGGCGACCGTCTGCAGGTTGTTCTTGACACGGTGGTGGATCTCGCGGATGGTCGCGTCCTTGCTCAGCAGTGCCCGGTCGCGTCGCTTGACCTCGGTGACGTCGCGGACGATCACCGCGGCGCCCCGGATCTTCCCTCCCGGGTTCAGGACCAACGCACGGATCAGAACGGTGGCCCCGAGTGCCTCGATCTCCATGCGCTGCCCCAGACGGCCCTCCACGGCCCCGCGGAGGTAGTCGGTGACGTCGCGACTCTCGAAGGGGTCGGTGACCAGTGCGCGGGTCGTCTCGACGAGATCCTGACCGATCAGGTCGGAGTTCAGACCCATCCGGTGATAGGCCGACAGCGCGTTGGGGCTCGCGTAGACGACCTTGCCCTTCCGGTCGAGCCGGATGAATCCGTCGCCCGCACGTGGACTCGACTTGGTGTCCGAGCGCGCCTCGGGCGTCGGGAAAGTGCCCTCGCTGATCATCCGGTAGAGGTCGTCGGCGCATTCGAGATAGGCCGTCTCGAGCGCGCTGGCCGACCGCCGCGACACGCGGGCGGCGTCGCGGCTGAGCACCGCGACGACCCGACCGTCCCAGCGCACCGGCACGGCCTGACGGATGTTGATCCCGGCGCCCGGGGACGACTTGACGTCGACGATCTCTCCGGTTTCGAAAGCCTTACGGACGTAAGGATGTTCGTTGTCGGAGACGAGCGTGCCGACGGCGTCCTCGGGGATCACCGTCGAGGCGGTGGTGGGTCGGCACTGTGCGACGCACACGATTCCGGACGGCGCCGCGTCGACCCACAGGAGGACGTCGGCGAACGACAGGTCGGCGAGCAACTGCCACTCGCCCACGACACGTTGGAGGTGATCGACGGCCGCGCCCGGAAGATCCGTGTACCTCGCGAGCAACGAACTGAGTGTGGACACGGGAACCGCTTTCGTACTCAGGAGATACCCGCCGTCAGGAGATCACGGCGATGAGGTCGCCCTGCTGGATGACATCCCCGACCGAGACTCCGACGGAGGTCACGGTGCCCGCCGACTCGGCGAGCACGGGAATCTCCATCTTCATCGACTCGAGGATCACCAGCGTGTCGCCCTCGGCCACCACGTCACCCTCTCGCACGACGACCTCGAACACGGTCGATACCATCTCCGCGCGTACGTCTTCCGCCATCGAACACCTCGTTTCACGCTCCGGCGGCGGACCTGCCGACAGGACCACTCGACCGCACGTGAAACACTGTAATGAACGAGAAAGGAGATCCCACCATGGGTAAGCGAGGTCGCAAGAAGCGCAGCCGCAAGGGTAACGCCGCCAACCACGGCAAGCGTCCCAACGCCTGAGACGCGGACAGGGGCCGGAAAGCAGCAGCTTTCCGGCCCCTGTCACGTTCGGGGGTCTCACCCAGGACTCGGTACGAGTGAACTCGCCTACGACTCGGTACGAGTGAACTCGCCTACGACTCGGCGCTGTCCGTCTCGGTGATCACCACGGTGCGGCGGATCTGCAGCATGAGCCGCTCCCGCAGGCCCTCGGGTGCGTGTTCCCCGCCGCACTTGCGGCTGAGCAGCGATTTGATCTTCTCCTCGATCCCGTAGGCCTCGAGGCAGGTGCCGCACTCGTCGAGGTGCCGCTGCAGCTTCTCGCGGGAACCGGCGTCGCATTCGGAGTCGAGAAGCAGGTAGACGTCCGCGATGACCGCCGAGCAGTCGAGTCGATCGAAGTCGGGTTCGCTCACTGCGGTGCTCCCTTTCCGCTCTCGGGCTGATCCGATGTTCCGGTTGTGGCGTCCACGGCCTTCTCCCGCATGAAACCGCGATCGCGCGCCACGTCGGCCAACAGGCCCCGCAGCTGCTTGCGACCCCGGTGCAGTCTCGACATCACGGTGCCGATCGGCGTCCCCATGATCTCGGCGATCTCCTTGTAGGGGAACCCTTCGACGTCGGCGTAGTAGACGGCCATGCGGAACTCCTCGGGAAGCTCCTGCAACGCCGCCTTGATGTCGTCGTCGGGAAGCGCGTCGAGTGCCTCGACCTCCGCGGACCGCAGACCGGTCGACGAATGCTCGGCCGTGGCGGCGAGCTGCCAGTCGGTGATCTCGTCGGTCGGGTACTGCGCGGGTTGCCGCTGACGCTTCCGGTACGAGTTGATGTAGGTGTTGGTGAGGATCCGGTACAGCCAGGCCTTGAGGTTGGTGCCCTCGCGGAACGACCGGAAGGCGGAGAACGCCTTGATGTAGGTCTCCTGTACGAGGTCCTCGGCGTCGGAGGGATTGCGGGTCATCCGCAGCGCAGCGCCGTAGAGCTGATCGAGCAGGGGAAGCGCGTCCCGCTCGAACCGCTCGGTCAGTTCTTCCACAGACTCCTCGATCACACCGATCCCTTCATCGACGCCTGTCGAGAAGGCTACCGGTCCGACGGCGTCCGGATCGGGGGGACGTCCGATGGCGTCCGGTCGAGGCGGGCACAGCACTGCCACGAATTCTCCGATCGTCGGGTCTCGGGTGGCCGGTGGATCCACCCGTCGGTGTGCAACGCCGTGCCCACCGCGCTTGTTCCCCACCTCCGGTTCTCTAGAGTGATCGGATGGCCTCGACATCCACTCCCGCGACGGTGTTGTTGAAGCGCGAGAAGGTCGCGCACCGGGTCCACGAATACGCACATGACCCGAGGTCGTCGTCCTTCGGCGCCGAAGCCGTCGAGGAACTCGGCACACACCTCGGGGTTTCCGCCGAACAGATCTTCAAGACGCTGGTGGTGTCGCTGTCCGACGGTAAGCTCGCCGTCGCGGTGATCCCGGTCCCGGCGACGCTGTCGCTCAAGGCCGCAGCCGGGGCGCTGGGCGGCGGCAAGGCCGTGATGGCCGATCACACCGCCGCCGAACGCGCGACCGGGTACGTCGTCGGCGGCATCTCCCCGCTCGGGCAGCGCAAGCGTCTGCGCACCGTGATCGACGTCTCCGCCGAGCAGTGGGACCGGGTGCTGTGCAGCGCGGGTCGGCGAGGGCTCGAGATCGAACTGGATCCGCACGATCTGATCCGGCTGACCGGCGCCGTCGTGGCACCGATCACGGCCGGTCCGTAGGGCCCGTCCGCTCCGGCAGCGCCTACAACAGCACCATCTGATCGCCGGCGCCGTCGTCGGGTTGCAGCAGTTCGGGGCCATTGTTGCGGATGCTGTTGACCTTCGCGGACACGCGGCGGATCTCGATCGCCGAGATCGCGTCGACGCTCGGCACGATCAGATCCGGATGGCCGAGACTGTCGGGGTCGAGCCACGCATCCCACCGCTCCGGCGGGAGGATCAGCGGCATCCGTTCGTGCACGTTGCCGAGTTGCTCGACCGACTGCGCGGTGAGGATCGCCGTGCTCGACAGCGGCGGTGCCTTCGGGTTCCGCGGGTCGCGCCACTCCGCCCACACCCCGGCCATGCAGATCCGCGATCCGTCGGCCGGCGCCATGAAGTACGGCACCTTGCGAGGCTTGCCGTCCGGCGCGGGTTCGACCTGCCATTCGTACCAGCCGTCCATCGGGACGAGGCACCGCTTGTAGCGCAGCGACCGCGCGAAGCTCGGCTTGGTGGCGACCGATTCGGATCGCGCGTTGATCAGTGGTGCGCTTCCGCCCACCTCTTCGGCGAAGTGCGGCACGAGTCCCCAGCGCATGCGGCGGATACGGCGGCGGACGGGACCGTCGGGATCTTCCCCGTCGTGCCGGGCGACAACGGTGAGCACCTCGGTCGTCGGCGCGACGTTGTAGTCGGGCCCCCGCCCGTCCCGGCTGCTGTCGTCGCCGGTCTCGTCGAGTGCGTCGAGTTCGACGGCGAGCGTCGCCGGGTCGGCGGTGGAGACATACCTTCCGCACATGCCGTCGAGTGTGGCATCGCCGGGTGACGGAACCGACACCGGCGCGCACCGGGTGGGCGAGGGTGCCCGCACCGGTCCGGATGGGCGAAGATGGTCGGGTGAGTCTGTGGAGAGCACCCCGCGCCGTGTCCCCGGTTCGAGCGTCGGTGACGCTGCCGGGATCGAAGTCGATCACCAACCGTGCCCTGATCCTGGCCGCACTCGCCGACGGGCCGTCCACCCTGACCGGCGCGCTGCGCAGCCGCGACACCGACCTGATGATCGGGGCCCTGCGCACGCTGGGCACGACCGTCACCGAGCGCGACGGCGGCACCACCCTCGACGTGACCCCCGGCCCCCTGCGCGGAGGCGAGGTCGCCTGCGGACTGGCCGGCACCGTCATGCGGTTCGTACCGCCGCTGGCCGCACTGGCCGACGGCGACGTGCGGTTCGACGGCGACGAACAGGCCCGCGTCCGCCCGATGAGCACCGTGCTCGACGCCCTGCGCGCCCTCGGCGCCGACATCGACGGCGACCGGCTGCCCTTCACCGTGCACGGCCGCGGTGCGGTGCGCGGCGGTTCCGTGACCATCGACGCCTCCGCGTCCTCGCAGTTCGTCTCGGGTCTGCTGCTGTCCGGGGCCGCCTTCGACGAGGGTGTGGTGGTCCGCCACGCCGGTGAACCGGTGCCGTCGATGCCGCACATCGAGATGACGGTCGAGATGCTCCGAACGGCCGGGGTCCCCGTCGACACCTCCGAGACCGACACCTGGCGGGTGCCCCCGACGACGATCAAGGCCGTCGACGTCACCGTCGAGCCCGACCTGTCGAACGCCACGCCCTTCCTCGCGGCCGCGGCGGTCACCGGTGGTGTCGTCTCGGTGCCCCTGTGGCCCGAGTCGACCACCCAGGCCGGCGACGCGATCCGCGGCATCCTCGAGCAGATGGGCGCCGAGGTGACGTGGGCAGACGGGACGCTGACCGTGCGCGGCCCGGGCGAATTGCGAGGCATCGACGTGGACCTGCACGACGTCGGCGAGCTGGCGCCGACCGTCGCGGCCCTCGCCGCGGTCGCCGCCTCGCCCTCCGACCTGCGCGGTATCGCGCACCTGCGCGGTCACGAGACCGACCGGCTGGCGGCGCTCGCCACCGAGATCGGTCGTCTCGGGGGTTCGATCACCGAGACCGAGGACGGCCTGCACATCGAGCCGACGCCGCTGCACGGTGGTATCTGGCACTCCTACGCCGACCACCGGATGGCCACGGCCGGTGCGATCCTCGGGCTCGTCGTCGACGGGATCGAGGTCGAGGACATCGGCACCACCGCCAAGACGCTCCCCGATTTCGAAGGCCTGTGGGAGTCGCTGCTGACGGGGAGCGACTCCTGAGGCGGCGGGAGTACGACGAGTCCGACGTCCGGGTCCGCCCCGGGCGCGGCTCGCGGCCGCGCACGAAGGACCGCCCGGCCCACCGCAATGCCGAGGAGGGCATGGTCGTCTCCGTCGACCGCGGGCGGTGGGGTGTCGCGCTCGGCGGTGATCCCGACCGGATCGTGACGACGATGCGGGCACGCGAGCTCGGCCGGACCCCGATCGTGGTGGGCGATCAGGTGGGTGTCGTCGGCGATCTCTCCGGTCGCCCCGACACGCTCGCGCGCATCGTGCGGGTCGAGGACCGCAGCACCGTCCTGCGGCGCACGGCCGACGACACCGATCCGTTCGAGCGCATCGTCGTCGCCAATGCCGAACAGCTGCTCATCGTGGTCGCGCTCGCCGATCCCCCACCACGGACCGGACTCGTCGAACGCGCACTCGTCGCGGCCTATGCCGGCGGTCTCGCTCCCCTGCTGGGACTGACCAAGAGCGACCTCGCCGATCCCGACGAGTTCGCCGCGCACTTCGCGGATCTCGACATCCCGGTGCTGCTCGTCGGTCAGGACGACGATCTCACCGCCCTGCACGAGCGGATCGACGGTCGCGTGACCGCCCTGATCGGGCACTCGGGGGTCGGCAAGTCGACACTGGTGAACAGGCTCGTCCCCGACGCCGACCGCGCCACCGGCGAGGTCTCCGGGGTGGGCAAGGGACGTCACACCTCCACCCAGTCGGTGGCCCTGCATCTGCCCGAGGGCGGGTGGGTGGTCGACACCCCGGGCATCCGGTCGTTCGGGCTCGCGCACATCGGGCCCGACGACGTCGTCGCGGCGTTCGGGGACCTGGCCGAAGCGGTCGAGGACTGCCCGCGCGGGTGCACGCATCTCGGCCCGCCCGCCGATCCCGAATGTGCCTTCGACTCGTTGGAGGGCAAGTCGCACAACCGGGCGATGGCCGTGCGCGAACTGCTCACGGCGCTCGCGTCCAACGACCCCTGGTGAACCGACGAACCCCGGCCGAACGCACGAACCCCGGCACCTGTAGGTGCCGGGGTTCGTGCTCGTTCTCGTGACCGTCAGCGCATGCCGAGCGCGCGGCGGACGAATCCGCGCTTGCGTGTCTTCTCGATGGTGGTGGCCAGACCCACGCGGCGGCCGGTGGCCGGATCGATCTCCGGCGCTCCGCCGAAGCCCCGCTCGGAAGCGGTCTCCGGGGCGGCGTCGCGGTCGTCCTTGAGGTACTTGTCGGGCAGCGACAGCTTGGCGATGGTGCGCCAGGACTTCCAGTACTGCACCGCGAGCGGGCCGGTGGTGTACGGCAGGTCGTACTTCTCGCACAGCTCACGCACGCGCACCGCGATCTCCGCGTACCGGTTGGACGGCAGGTCGGGGTAGATGTGGTGCTCGATCTGGTAGCTCAGGTTGCCGGTCATGAAGTCCATGACCTTGCCGCCGGAGATGTTCGCGGAGCCGAGCATCTGACGCAGGTACCACTCGGCACGCGTCTCTGTCTCGATGTCCTGCTTCGTGAACTTCTCCGCACCGTCCGGGAAGTGACCGCAGAAGATCACCGCGTTGGTCCAGATGTTGCGCACGAAGTTGGCCGTGGCGTTGGCCCTCATCGTGGACTTCCAGGACTTGCCGGTGAGCGCCGGATAGATCACGTAGTCCTTGAGGTGCTGTTTGCCGAGCTTGGCGAGCACCTCCTTGCCGCGTGCCTTGGTGAGCTCGCGGTCGTCGCGCCCCTGGATGACCTTGCCGAGCTCGAGCAGCTGGATGGCGATGCCGTACTGGAACAGCGCTGCGAGGATGGCGTTGTACGCGACGTTGCCGAGGTAGAACGGCTTCCATCGCTGGTCGCGGGTGACGCGCAGCAGGCCGTATCCCACATCGTCGTCCATGCCGAGGATGTTGGTGTACTTGTGATGCAGGTAGTTGTGGGTGATCTTCCAGTGCGCCGACGGGTCGACGTTGTCCCACTCCCAGTTGGCCGAGTGCACCTCGGGGTCGTTCATCCAGTCCCACTGCCCGTGCATCACATTGTGCCCGAGTTCCATGTTCTCGATGATCTTCGACAGGGAGAGCATGCCCGTGCCCAGCAGCCACAGCGGACGCTTGTTCGAGCCGAGCAGCACGAGGCGCCCGCCGATCTCGAGGCCGCGCTGCAGCCGGATCGTGTTGCGGACGTACCGAGCGTCGCGCTCACCGCGGGACTCCTCGATATCGTGCCGGATGGCGTCGAGTTCGCGGCCGATGGCCTCGACGTCCGCCTCCGTCAGGTGCGCGTACTCCTTGACATCCGATATCGCCATGCGGGCTACTCTACCGTAGGTTACGGTCCCGTAGGTTAGCCGGATTCGGAGCTGTGGCGCGAATCACAGAGTGACGGAAGGTCGCCGGTGACCCGATTCACCAGGCGACGACGACGTTCTGCTACCGCATGCTCGGCATGGATCCGCAGCGCCGTGAGCAGACCCCGGCGACGTCCGGTGGACGCCTCAGTGACCACCGCGGGCGCCTCCGGGCGCCACCTGTCGAACTTGCGCTCGGAGGAGGTCTCGGGGGCGTCGTCGGCCGTCGCCTTGAGGAATCGGTCGGGCAACGCGAGCTTGTGGATCGTGCGCAGGGCGAGCCAGTACTGCCGGGCGAGCGAACCGGTCGTGTACGGCAGGTCGTACTTGCCGCACAGCGCCCGTACACGGGCGGCGATCTCCGGGTAGCGGTTGCTCGGCAGGTCCGGGAACAGGTGATGCTCGATCTGATAACTGAGATTCCCGGTGAGGAAATCCATCGCACGCCCACCGGAAATGTTTGCGCTACCGAGCAACTGGCGCAGATACCACTCTCCGCGCGTCTCGTTCTCGTAGTGCTCGGTCGTGAACTTCTCTGCGCCGTCGGGGAAGTGGCCGCAGAAGATCACGAGATACGCCCAGATGTTGCGGATCACGTTCGCGGTGAGGTTCGCCGACAACGTGCTGCGCCAGGCCGGCCCGGTGAGCGCCGGGAAGAACACCAGGTCCTTGACGACCTGCCGGCCGGCCTTCGCTGCGAATTCCTTGTTGGGCCCCGAATTCCACTGCACGGGCGGGACGCCCTCGAGTTCCTTCTTCGCCGAGAGGTCGTGCAGCGCGATCCCCCACTCGAAGGTCAGCGCGAGGACGATGTTCGCGATCGGCTGCGCGAGATTGCGCGGACGCCACTTCTCGTCGCGCGTCATCCGCAGGATGCCGAATCCCACGTCCTCGTCCATGCCCACGATGTTCGTGTAGGTGTGGTGCGCGTAGTTGTGGGCGCGCTTCCAGTGCTCGGACGGACCGGTCTGATCCCATTCCCACGATGTCGAGTGGATCTCGGGGTCGTTCATCCAGTCCCACTGCCCGTGCATCACGTTGTGCCCGAGTTCCATGTTCTCGATGATCTTCGCGAGCGACAGCGCAGCGGTACCGATGATCCAGCGCGACCGTCGACGCGAACCGAACAGCGCGCAGCGTCCGACCACCTCCAGCACACGCTGCGCACGGATGACGGAATGGATGTAGCGGGCGTCCCGCGGGCCGCGCGAATTCTCCACATCCCGTCGAATCGCGTCGAATTCGTTTGCAAGAGCAACGATGTCGTCTTCGGTCAGATGAGAGAACGCGCGGATGTCGGTGATGGCCAAGCGGGATCCTTCGGAGGTTTGCTGTCGGTGTCTACACGTCCAGTGTGCAGTCGCCGGCAGCGGCGGAGATGCAGGTCTGGACGCGTTCGCCTTCTGCGTGCTCCTTGCCGGATCGCAGATCGACGACGTGCCCCTTCTCGAGCGGCACAACACAAGTCTGACAGATTCCCATGCGGCAACCGAAAGGCATCAGCGCACCGACGCTCTCACCGGCCTCGAGAATCGTCGTGGCGCCGTCCACAGTGACGGTCTTGCCGGACTTCGCGAACGTGATCGTTCCGCCCGAGCCAGAGGTGTCGGCGCGGCTGACGGCGAAGCGCTCGAGGTGGACCTGATCCTCGATGCCCTCCGCGGCCCAGTGCGCAGTGATGTCGTCGAGCATCTGCTGGGGACCGCACGCCCAGGTCTGACGCTCGCGCCAGTCGGGGCACACCTCGTCGAGCTCCGAGAGCGCGAACTTGCCCTTCTCACGGGTGTGACGCACGTGCACGCGGAAGCGATCGTGGGTGGCGTCGAAACGCTCGAGTTCGGACCGGAACATCACGTTCTCGGCCGTCGGCGCGGAGTGGATGTGCACGACGTCGGGCAGGTCGAGTTCGCGCTCGACCGCACGCCGGTCGAGCGTCCGCAGCATCGACATGATCGGCGTGATGCCACTGCCGGCCGTGAGGAAGAGGATCTTCGCCGGCGGCGGGTCGGGCAGGACGAAATCGCCCTTCGGGGCGGCGAGGCGCACGACGGTGCCCTCGGGAACCCCACCGACGAGGTGGCTGGACAGAAAACCCTCGGGCATCGCCTTCACGGCGATGGAGATGACCTTGTCGTCCCAGGTGGGCGAGGAGGTCAGCGAGTAGGAGCGCCAGTGCCAGCGACCGTCGACATGCAGACCGATGCCGATGTACTGGCCGGGCGCGTATCCGAAGTCGAAGCCCCAGCCGGGACGGATGACGATCGTCGCGGAATCGGGGGTCTCCTGGCGCACCGAGACGATGCGCCCGCGCAGTTCACGGGCGGACCACAGCGGGTTGACCAGATGCAGGTAGTCGTCGGGGAGCAGAGGGGTGGTCAGCCGGGCCACCGCGCCACGCAGGACGTTGGAGAGCGACTTCTCCCCTGGCGCGACGTGTGCCGCAGGCTTCTCGATCCATTCCTTCAGGCCCATCCGACCGTTTCTCCTCACTCCGGTTACGGCTCCGTAGGTTATCAGAGGTTACGGAAGCGTAGGTTGAGCGAGAGACGGTCGTCACACCTATGACGTGGCGATATGCGAGGTCAGAGCAGTTCGAGGAGGAAGGGCAGTTCCTGGGCCGCGTACCACGCCAGTTCGTGGTCCTCCGCGTCGCCGAGGACGAACTCGGCCTCCTCGTCGCCCAGTTCGGCGGCATCGACGATCTCGCGTGCCCGCGCGACGTCGGCCTCCGCCTCCTGCAGGTCGATGTGCACCGACGCGACCGCACGCATCGTGATCGGCCCGGCGAGCTTGACGACCGCATCGTCGAGATCCGGCCGCGGCTTCACCTCGTCGACGTCGGCCGCGATCACCACCCGACGCGACGCGAAGGACGGATGATCGTTCGGCTCCTCCGACCCGAGCAACCGCAGCGACGCGCGTGCCGCCTCGGCCATAGCGACCTCGGCGAGCTCCTCGTCGTCGCCCGCCGTGTAGGCCTCGCGCAGAGCGGGGGTCACCGCGAAGGCCGTCCGGCCCACCACGTCGACCTCACCGTCGGCGACGAGGCCCTGCAACATCGCGAGCGTTGCCGGTACATAGACACGCGTCACTTCTCACCTGCCGGCATCCGTCAACTCCTCGAGAGATTCCTGGATCAGCGTCGCTGCCACGTCCACATCGGGCATCGCATCACGATCCGCATTCAAACCGTAGTAGATCTTGCCGTCGTAGGACGTCAACGCGATGCTCAGGGCCTGATTCTTCAGCAGCGGCGAGACCGGGAATATCTCGAGCAGCCGGGCTCCGGTGAGGTAGAGCGGGTGCTGCGGACCGGGCGCATTGGTGATCATGAGGTTGAACATCCGCTGCGAGAAACCCATCGCGACCCGGGCTCCCACCGCGTGCATCGTCGCCGGGGCGAAGCCCGACAAGCGGACCATCGTCTGCGCCGCCACCCGCCGCCGCTGCCGCGAGTAGGCCTCGCCCGCATGCGCGATGTGCGACAACCGGACCACCGCGTTCGGCTCCCCCACCGGCAGATCCAGCAGGAAGGACGACACCTCGCCCTGCGGGTGCACCTGGATCGTGTCGTTGTCGCCGCAGTCGTCCGGAGCCTGGGTGTACACCGACATCGGGACCATCGCCCGCACCACCGTCGCCTCGGTGACCGGCTCCCCGCGGGAGAGCAGCCAGTACCGCAACGCGCCGGCGAGGACCGCGAGCACCACGTCGTTGATCGTGCAGCCGTAGCGGGAGTGGATCTTGCGGTAGGGCTCCAGATCGGAGCGCACCACGGAGAACCGACGGCTCCTCGAGATCTGCGTGTTCAGCGGAGTCTCGGGCGCCGACTGCGCTGCCGTGCGGGCGATCCGGCCGACGGCGTCGACGGTCTCGGTGAGGGTCGCCGTGAGATCGCCCACGGCCGATCGCACGGCGGCGATCCCCTCCCCCGGGCGCGCGACGAGTTCGGCGAGCGCTCCGACGAGCAGAGCGGACTCCGACGGTTCGCGTTCGGGCATCCACAATTCCTCGGGGACCTCACGCGGCACCGGCTCCTTGTCGAAGAGCACCTGGACGATGTCGAGGGCCTCCTCGCCGTCGACGAGCGCCGAATGCGACTTCGTGAACAGCGCCACCCGATCGTTCGCGAGCCCCTCGACGAGATACATCTCCCAGAGCGGTCGCGTGCGGTCGAGCGGTCGCGAGACCAGACGCGCGACGAGGTCGTGCAGCTGTTCGTCGGAGCCGGGTTTCGGCAGCGCGGAGCGCCGCACGTGGTAGGTGATGTCGAAATCGCGGTCGTCGACCCACACGGGTCGCGAGAGCCCGAATGCGACCTCCCGCACCTTCTTCCGGTAACGGGGCACCTCGGGCAGTCGCTGCTCGACCAACCGCAGCACGCTCTCGTAGTCGAGACCGCCCTCGGGGGGTTCGAGGATCGCGAGCGACCCGACGTGCATCGGCGTGTTGCTCGTCTCCAGGTAGTAGTACGACGCGTCCTGCGCCGTCATCCGGCTCGTCATCGACCCCGTTCCCCCTCCTGACCCGAACCTCCCGAACATCGCCACCACGACTCGGCGCCGTCCGTGGCTCCGCTCCCGATCTCCTCGGGATCGAGATCGAAGAGTACGGCCAGTTCGCCCGGCGCGTCGTGTGAACCATCATGGTGTACGCCGACCATCCCCGCAGCGGCGGCGCCTCGCACATTGCCGACCGAATCGTCGACGAATACGCACTCGCCGGGTTCGAGGTCCAGCAGCCGGGCGACCAGCAGGTAGCTCTCGGGGTCGGGTTTGGCGACACGTGCGTCCCCCGAGAGCACCACGCGGTCGACGAACGGGCCCTCGAGATCGCGCAGCCACTGCGCGCCGGGCCCCCCGGGGTCGTTGCTCAACAGAGCGGTCCGCACACCGCGTGCACGCAGGACCGTCACGGCCGCGCCGAAGGTGTCGGGGTCGCTTCCCGGCCCGACCAGGACGCCACCGACGTCGAGTACGAGTCCTCGCATCACGACACCACCGTAGGTCCTGGACGTCCTGCTCGCGCAGCGCATCCCGCGCGCGTCGAACCGGGACCGTCGCCCGGAGATGTGGCATCATGTGCGCGGTTCGTCCTCTCCCGAACCGATCCGCCGTCACGGTGTCACCGTGACGATCCGTTCTCATGCCCTTCGGGAGAGCCCATGTCGCATCACACCGGGCGCTACGTGCGCCGCCTCACCCGCCTCGAACCTCCGGTCGAGGAGAGCTGCCACCGTCCCCGCAGCCACGTCGCCCGTCGGCCCACGCCGCACGACGGACGCTCGGGACGCGCCACGCTCCGCCGCGACGGAACCGGACGTCCGGCCGAGGGCCCGAGCATCGAAGGTCCGGCCACGGGGCCGAGCGACCGACCCGCGATCGTGCTCGATCCGGGTGTCGTGCGGGTCGCGGAGACGGCGGTGCGCCTGGTCCTCGAGGTCGTCGACGGCCGCCGTCCCGCGGTGCAGTCCACCACGGTCCTCGATCCGCGTCTCGTCGCGACGATCACCGCGGGCCGGCCTCCGCGTGCCGGACACAGCACCGCGATACTGCTGCGGACGCGGGTGCGTCCCGTCGACGCCGACACCGTGGAACTGTTCGGCAGCTACGGTCGCGGGGACCGGGTGTTCGCCTTCGCCGGCCGGATGGTGCGCAAGCGTCCCCGTCCTCGTGCTCCGCACCGCTGGACGATCACGACCCTGTGGCTCGGGTGAGCCACAGGGTCGTGGGGTGATCGTGAGTCCTCGACTCAGCGCCTACGTGAGTCTTCGACTCAACGCCTACGTGAGTCTTCGACTCAACGCCTACGTGAGTCTTCGACTCAGCGCGTTCAGCGTCGTCGGTTGGTCTTCGCATCGCGCCGGGCCGCGGCACGACGCTCCTTGCGGGTGCCCGCCTGCCTGGGCGCGGAGCGCGCGTCGGAACCGGCGGTCGTACGCGCGACGTGGGCGCGGCCGTCCTCGTCGGGACCGGTGTAGGTCAGACGCCGCTCGGTCTCGTCGAGACCCTTGGCCCGCAGCGCGGCCGGTGCGGGCTCCGCCTGCGCCGCCGGAGCCGGCTGTGCCTGTTGTGCCGTCGGGGCCGGCTGTGCCTGTTGTGCCGCCGGGGCCGGCTGTGCGGATCGCGCGGGAGCAGCCTTGGCGAGGCTCGGGGCCGCCTGCGCGGCGGCCGCCGCAGAGGCCGGCGTGACCGCCACACCCGCGGACTGCTGCTGTTGCGCGGCCTCGACCTGGAGGTTGAACAGGAATCCGACCGATTCCTCCTTCAGGCCCTCGAGCATCGCGGTGAACATGTCGAAGCCCTCGCGCTGGTACTCGACGAGCGGATCACGCTGCGCCATCGCGCGCAGGCCGATGCCCTCCTTGAGGTAGTCCATCTCGTAGAGGTGCTCGCGCCACTTGCGGTCGAGAACCGACAACAGCACGCGACGCTCGAGTTCGCGCATCGCGTTCTCACCGGCAATGGCCTCGAGTTCGGCCTCGCGACGTGCGTAGGCGGCGCGGGCGTCCTCGAGAAGGACCTCGAGCAGACCGTTGCGGTCGAGGTCCTCGTTCTCGGCGACGAGCGTCTTGTGGTCGACACCCACCGGGTAGAGGGTCTTGAGCGCCGTCCACAGCTGCTCGAGATCCCAGTCCTCGACGTAGCCCTCGGCGGTCGCACCGTCGACGTAGGCGGTGATCACGTCGGTGAGCATGTGCTGCACCTGACCCTCGAGGTCCTCGCCGCGCAGGATCCGGCGACGCTCCTCGTAGATGACGGTGCGCTGCTGGTTCATCACCTCGTCGTACTTGAGGACGTTCTTGCGGATCTCGAAGTTCTGCTGCTCGACCTGCGTCTGCGCGCTCTTGATGGCCTTGGAGACCATCTTCGCCTCGATCGGCACGTCGTCGGGCAGGTTCAGTCGCGTCATGATCGACTCGAGCGCGGCGCCGTTGAAGCGTCGCATCAACTCGTCGCCGAGCGAGAGGTAGAACCGTGACTCGCCCGGATCGCCCTGACGACCGGAACGGCCACGGAGCTGGTTGTCGATACGACGCGACTCGTGCCGTTCGGTGCCGAGCACATACAGGCCACCGGCCGCTCGCACCTTCTCGGCGTCGGCCTTCGACTCGGCCTTGATCCGCTCGAGGGTCTCGTCCCAGGCCGCCTCGTACTCGTCCGGCGTGTTGACCGGGTCGAGGCCGCGCTTGCGCAGCTCGATGTCGGCGAGGATGTCGGGGTTGCCGCCGAGCACGACGTCGGTACCGCGACCGGCCATGTTCGTCGCGACCGTCACCGCGCCGGACCGGCCGGCCTGCGCGATGATCTGCGCTTCCTGCTCGTGGAACTTCGCGTTGAGCACGCTGTGCGGCACACCGCGCTTGGTGAACTGTCGCGACAGGTATTCCGACCGCTCGACGCTCGTCGTACCGATGAGGACCGGCTGGCCCTTCTCGTGACGCTCGACGACGTCGTCGACGACGGCCGCGAACTTCGCTTCCTCGGTCTTGTAGATCAGATCGCCCTGGTCGACGCGCACCATCGGGCGGTTGGTCGGGATCGGGATGACACCCAGGCTGTAGATCTGGTGGAGCTCGGCGGCCTCGGTCTCGGCCGTACCGGTCATGCCCGACAGCTTGTCGTACAGGCGGAAGTAGTTCTGCAGCGTGATCGTGGCGAGCGTCTGGTTCTCGGCCTTGATCTCGACGCCTTCCTTGGCCTCGATCGCCTGGTGCATGCCCTCGTTGTAGCGGCGGCCCGACAGGACGCGGCCGGTGAACTCGTCGACGATGACGACCTCGCCGTTGCGGACGATGTAGTCCTTGTCCTTGGCGTAGAGCTCCTTGGCCTTGATGGCGTTGTTGAGGTAGCTCACCAGCGGCGAGTTGGCCGCCTCGTACAGGTTGTCGATGCCGAGCTGGTCCTCGACGAACTCGACGCCGGCCTCGTGCACACCGACGGTCCGCTTGCGGATGTCGATCTCGTAGTGCACCTCGGGCTTGAGCAGCTTGGCGATGCGCGCGAACTCGGAGTACCACTTGCTCGACGCGTCGGCGGGACCCGAGATGATCAGCGGGGTCCGGGCCTCGTCGATGAGGATCGAATCGACCTCGTCGACGATCGCGAAGTTGTGGCCACGCTGGACGAGGTCGTCGAGCGAGTGCGTCATGTTGTCGCGCAGGTAGTCGAAACCGAACTCGTTGTTGGTGCCGTAGGTGATGTCCGCGGAGTAGGCCGCGCGGCGCTGGGCCGGGGTCATGCCGGACAGGATCACGTCGGTCTCGAGTCCGAGGGAACGGTGCACGCGGCCCATCCACTCGGCGTCGCGCTTGGCGAGGTAGTCGTTCACGGTGACGACGTGGACGCCGTCGCCGGAGATTGCGTTGAGGTAGGCCGGCAGCACGCAGGTGAGGGTCTTGCCCTCACCGGTCTTCATCTCGGAGATGTTGCCGAAGTGCAGCGCCGCGCCACCCATGATCTGGACGAGATAGTGCTTCTGGCCGAGCACACGGTAGGACGCCTCCCGGGCGGTCGCGAAGGCTTCCGGAAGCAGATCGTCGAGCGTCTCGCCGTCCTGGTAGCGGCTCCGGAACTCGTCCGTCTTGGCCCGGAGCTCGGCGTCGGTCAGGGCCTCGAAGTCCGGGGAGAGGGAATCGACATGCTCGGCGATGTGCTTGAGCCGCTTGACCATGCGACCTTCACCGATCCGGAGCAGCTTCGTCAGCGACAGCACTGGTGTGTTCGTCCTCAATCTCGGGTACCTGCACGGACAAGAAATCCGGCCGAGGCCTTGTCGGACCCCGGCCGGATTCCATGGTAGGCGCTGCGCGGGAGTGACCGCGATGGCGAGGTGCCTTCGGTCACTCCCGGCAGTGTCACACGAGCCTGATCAGACCGTAGTCGAAGGCGTGTCGCCGGTAGACCACGGACGGCTTGTCCGTCTCCTTGTCGTGGAACAGGTAGAAGTCGTGACCGACGAGTTCCATCTCGTAGAGGGCGTCGTCGACGGTCATCGGCGCAGCGTTGTGTTCCTTCGTCCGGACGATGCGACCGGGACCGTCCTGAGGCTCCTTCTCGCTGTCGCCGAGCGACAGGTCGGGCGAGATCGCGAGCTCGTCATCCTGGGCGAGGGCCGCGGTGGCTTCCGCCACGGACACGGGCGTCTTCTCACCGTAAGAGACCTTGCGGCGCTCCTTCGTCCGTCGCAGGCGCGATTCGAGCTTGCTGATCACAGACTCGAAGGCAGCGTAGAAGCTGTCGGCACTGGCCTCGGCGCGTACGACAGGTCCCTTTCCGCGGGCAGTGATCTCGACCCGCTGACAACTCTTCCTCTGACGCCTGTTGCGTTCGTGCTGCAACTCGACGTCGAAGATGAAGATCGTCGGATCGAAACGTTCGAGCCGAGCGAGTTTCTCGGAGACGTAGATCCGGAAGTGATCGGGGACCTCGACGTTGCGTCCTTTCACGACAACGTCGGCACGTGGGCCTTCCGTGGCTGCATCGGCCTCTGCAACGGAACCTCTGGACTTCGAAGGGGTCGTCACGCGTACCTCCCGAGTTACGGCCGGCGCAGCCCGCGCGCCGGCATGATGTATGAGCGCGAGAGCGCGCTCACCCGGAATCGGAAGAACAGGCGTTTCCACCCGTCTACCTTGTTGTTTCCGGGTCTGATGGCGACGGTAGTACGTAACGCGGAGGTGTGCCACCGTTCCCGCGCGATTTCCCATCGCGTCGCCTTCCGGTCACTCGGTGAGGTACTTTCCGGGCCCGTCCGCGGGCTCACGCGTGGGCGATCACGAGCACTCCGAGAGGGTCGAATCCGGCGCGTCGGAGTGCCCGCACCGACTCGCGCGCGGTGGTTCCGGTGGTGAGCACGTCGTCGACGACGAGGACCGGGATCGTGCGCGGCAGACCGTCGGCGCGCACCCCGACACGGCCGGCAAGGTTGCGCTGCCTGTCGGCTGCCGAGAGCCCCACCGAATCACGCACCCCGGCCGCCACACTCAGGATCGGATGCACGTGGAGGCGACGGTCGTGGGTCGCGGCGGCCCGGGCGGCACGCGTGACGGGATCGCCTCCGCGTGCCCGCGCCGCACGCGTCCGGGTGGGGGCGGGCGTCACGATCAAGGGACCCTCGGGCAGCTCGCTCCATCGGCGCAGCCGCGCGATCGCGACGGCCCACGCGAGCCCGAGCGGCTCGGCGAGATCCCGGCGGGCACGCTCCTTCGCGACGATCACAGCGCGGCGCCTGGGGCCGGTGTACGGGCCCAGGCTCCACACCGGGGTCCCGGGGTCGACGCGCGGCGCGACGGCCACGAGGTGATCGGAGAGCTCGCGTGCGCACGCCCGGCACCAGCTCGCTCCGGGAGCGGCGCACCCACCGCACCGGGCGGGCAGGACGAGATCGAGAAAGGCGGTGAGCACACCGGGAGTGTGCCCGAAGTCACCGACGCCTGGGCGTCACCGTCGGCACGCTCTAGCCGGGAAGGACCGGGATCGCCGCCATCCCGGCCAGTCCGGGTACCTCCCGCCAGTACCGGTCGCCGGCGGGGTCGCGGTTGTTGAGCTGGAAGACCGTCCGGGAATCCGCGACGAACTCGCTCGCCGTGGACGCCTCGACCGCCACCACCGGGGGCGTGAGATTGCGGCTCGGCAGTGCGTCGATGCGTGAGCCGTCCACCGCGACCTGCACGACGGGCACGTCGGCCGACGCTCGGGAGACGACGATCGTGTCGGCCGTGCTCCAGTCCAAGGCGAGCGCGGGACCGCCGAGGCCGAAGCCGATCTCGCGCGGGTTGGCGAGCGAGTATTCGCCGGTCGTGGTCGGTACGACCGTCGCGACGAAGACCCGTCCGTCGATGATCAGGGCGGCGCGGACACCGTCGCGCGACAGGCGCAGCTCGGTGATGCGGCCCCCGAGGGCACGGATCGCACCCGCTTCGACGCCGACCACGGTGACCCGCCCCGTGCCGGGCTCGCGCACCGCACGCACTACCGCCGTGCCGTTGACGACGGCCCACACCGAGTTGTTGTTCGGTGACCAGGACGGCCGGGTGATCGACTCGCCGTCGACCGCGGGTTCGGCAGCGCCTTCGCTGTAGGCACCGACCATCAGCTGCACGGCCGGCTCCGGTGCCGGTTTCCCGGTGTTCTCGACGGCGGCGACGAGTTCCCCGTCCAGCGACAAGGCGACGGACTGCAGATCGTCGGACATGCCGAAGAAGCTGCGGACCGGTGTCACGCCGGTCTCGGCGACGCTCACCAGCGTCCCGTCGAGCAGCGCGTGCAGGCCCACCGTCACGCTCGATGCGGCAAGGGGGTTCATCGATGCCACGTCGGCGGTGGTCCACCCGTTCGGGAACCGTTCGTCGAGGGGCTGGCCGTCGGCGAGGAGCTGGTACGGGCCGCTGATGTCTGCGTTGGCGAGGGTCCAGATCACCTGCGCGGCGAGCAGTTCGCGATCCTGCCGGCCCATCGAGCCGACCCCCTGGAAGTCGATGCGGATACCGCCGAGTCCGACGCCGACGTCGGTCGTGCGGCCGTCCGCCTTCGTCACCGAGCCGATGACGGTGACGTCCTCGAGGAGATTCTTGACCGCAGGCGCGAGGACCTCTTTCGGCCCTTCGACGAGCAACCCGATCAACTGCGACGCCGTCTGTTCGGGGGTACCCGTGATCCAGCGGGGGTCGGGGACGACGGCGGTGCCGGTCGGGTCGAGGAAGTACAGCGAGCGGCGCTGATAGGTGTTGAGGAAGCGCGGGCGGTCCATGATGACGCCGGCCGGCAACCGGTCGATGCGCCACTCCCCGTCCGTGCGGACCAGGGAGAACCGCGCCTCGAACTCCCCGTCGGCGGGACGGTAGATGCCACCCTCCTCGAGGTAGCCGACGGTGCTGGCCCGCACCACGTAGGTGGCGCTGTCGCCGTCGCGTTCCTCGACGAGGACGTCGACCTTGTCGACGATCGTCGCGCTCGCCGCGTCGTCCCAGGACTCGGACATCGTGGGGGTGAGGAACTGCCGGGCCGCGCGGTGGCGGTTGGTCGGATCCGTGCTCGCCTGCAGGAAGTCGCGCAGGAGCAGGTCGGGTTCGCGACCGGGCACGGGAGCGGCGACCTCGGTGGTCGCGGGGCCGCGTTCAAGGGTTCCGATGGCCTGCGGTGACGACGAATCCGGCAGCGTGGCGCACCCCGACAGCACGAGTCCGGCCACGGTCAGGAGTACGACGAGCACGCCCGCTGCACGCGGAGTCGAGCGGCTCATGTATTGGCTCCTTCGGACGATGTGCTCGCAGGGTCGGTCGGGATCTCTCCCGTCGAAGGCCGCTCCGGGGTGTCGTCACCCGGCGGGGGCTTGCCCTGCACGGCCTTCGCGGCGCTGGGCACGAGAGGCAGGGGGCTGCGACCCACCTTACGTCCGCGTTCGCGCGGGAGGGTGAGCCGGAAGCTGGCACCTCGTCCCGGTTCGCCCCACGCTTCGAGCTTGCCGTTGTGCAGGTTGGCGTCCTCGACGCTGATCGCGAGACCGAGGCCGGTGCCGCCGGAGCGCCGGACCCGCGACGGATCGGAGCGCCAGAACCGGTTGAAGACGAGTTTCTCCTCCCCCGGTCGCAGGCCCACGCCCTGATCGCGCACGACGAAGGCCGCGGCCGCGTCGTCGGCGCGCAACCGCAGCAGGATGGGTTTGCCCTCGCCGTGATCGATCGCGTTGGCGAGCAGGTTGCGCAGGATGCGTTCGACGCGGCGCGGATCGACGTCGGCCTCGACGGACTCGTCCGGAAGGTCGACGATGAGCTCGGTGGCGGTCTCGCGGGCGAGGTGCCGCACGGTCGAGACGGCGGCACGCGCGCACATCCGCAGATCGAGTCGTTCGGAGGCGAGTTCGGCGACACCCGCGTCGTGCCGGCTGATCTCGAGCAGATCGTTGAGGAGGCTCTCGAAGCGGTCGAGTTCGGCGACGAGCAGTTCGGAGGACCGCTTGAGGACGGGGTCGAGCTCGTCGCTGCCGTCGTGGATGAGGTCGGCGGCCATACGGACGGTCGTGAGCGGGGTGCGCAGTTCGTGGCTCACATCGGAGGTGAACCGTTTCTGCAGGTTGCCGTACTCCTCGAGCTGGGTGATCTGCCGCGACAGGCTCTCGGCCATCTCGTTGAACGACATCGCCAGGCGCGCCATGTCGTCCTCACCGCGGACCGGCATGCGTTCCTTGAGCCGTCCGTCGGCGAAGCGCACGGCGATCCGGGAGGCCGACCGGATGGGCAGCACGACCTGCCGCGCGACGATCATCGAGATCGCGGCCAGCAGCACGAGCAGGACCACGGCACCGACGAGCAGGGTGCCGCGGACGAGGGCGAGGGTGCGTTCCTCACCGCCGAGCGGGAAGACGAGATACAGCTCGAGTGTGGAGATGTCGGAGTCGGTGGGGCTGCCCATGATCAGGGCCGGCCCGGTGTAGCCGTCGGGATCGGCGACCGTCGCGAACTGGTACGCGATCTGCCCGTTCTGGACGAAGGCACGCAGGTTCTGCGGGATCTGGTCGGCGGGCCCGCTCGAGGTGGGGGCCCGCGGACCGTCGCCGGGAACGATCAGGACGGGGTCGAAGGTTCCGGCGACGCCGGTGTCCTGTCCCCCGTCGCTGCCACGGCTGGTGAGGATCGCCGCGGCACCGTCGAGGCGGACCGCGAGCGAGCCGGAGTCGTCGGCGCCCGCGAGTTGTCCCTCGACGAGTGCGCGCGAGCGATCCATCTCCTCGGTCGCCGCGTCGATCTTCACTTCGAGCAGTCGGTCGGTGATCTGGCTCGTGAGTACCACTCCGAGCACGAACATGACGATCAGCGACAGCGTGAGGGTCGAGGTCACGACCCGGAGCTGCAGGGATCGTCGCCAGGTGTGCGCGAGTCGGCTGCTCATCGACCGCGACCACCTCACCAGCGGCAGCGTCCTACGCGTGATACGCCGCCGAAGCCGGTAGGTTCGAATCACGGCGGTCCGGCCTTGTAGCCGACCCCCCGCACCGTGAGCACCGCCTCGGGATTCTCGGGATCCTTCTCGACCTTCGCGCGCAGACGCTGGACGTGGACGTTCACGAGCCGGGTGTCGGCGGCGTGCCGGTAACCCCAGACCTGCTCGAGCAGGACCTCACGGGTGAACACCTGGCGCGGCTTGCGTGCGAGCGCCACGAGCAGGTCGAACTCGAGGGGCGTGAGCGAGATCGCCTCGTCGCCGCGGGTGACCTTGTGGGCGGGGACGTCGATGGTGATGTCCCCGATGTTCAGGACCTCCGCCGGTTCCTGCTCGGTGCGACGCAGCCGGGCCCGCACGCGTGCGACGAGCTCCTTCGGCTTGAACGGCTTGACGATGTAGTCGTCGGCGCCCGATTCGAGGCCGAGCACGACGTCGACGGTGTCGGACTTGGCGGTGAGCATCACGATCGGCACACCGGAATCCGCGCGGAGCACACGGCACACGTCGATGCCGTTCATGCCGGGGAGCATGAGATCGAGCAGGACGAGGTCGGGCCGGATCTCGCGCACGGCACCCAGCGCCTGAGTGCCGTCCCCCACCACGAACGGTTCGAATCCCTCGCCGCGCAGCACGATCGTGAGCATCTCGGCCAGCGCGGTGTCGTCGTCGACTACCAGAATCCTCGGCTTCATAGCCTCTATCGTGTCACCCCTCGAGCGTCGTGAAGCAGATTTGAGATGTCAACGGCGAGTTGTCGCGGGGAGGTCTGCGGGCCTGCGACCTCCCACGGAGACATCCACTGCTGCTGCGCGAGCCCGTCGTAGACCGCGCCGGTGCGCTCCTGCAGACCGGCATCGCGCTCGTAGGCGTCGCGATCGCGGTCGACCTCGGTCGCGGCGCGGTTACGGGCACGCTCGGCGGCGAGGGCGACCGGAACGCGGAGCAGCACCTGCAGATCGGGCACCGGAAGCCCGAACCGTTCGAACTCGAGACGGCGGATCCACTCCACCGCCGGGCCGGTCACATCCTGGTTCCGGCGCGCCGCGGTGTACGCGGCGTTGGACGCGACGTACCGGTCGAGCAGCACGATATCGTTGTCGGCGAGCAGCTTCCGCAGCTCGTCGGCAGCATCGCGACGGTCGAGCGCCCACAGCAACGCCATCGCCTCGACGCTCGAGGCGGTGTCGCCGTGCTGCCCGCGCAACGCCTCCGCGCCCAGATCGGCGTGGATCGACTGCCCGTACCGCGGGAAGGCCAGCGTCGCGACCTTCCGTCCGGCCTCGCGCCAGGTCTCGACGAGACCGGCGGACAAGGTCCGCTTGCCGGCCCCATCGAGACCCTCGACGACGATCAGATCACCCATGTGCCCTGTGATTTCCGATCACTCATGCGCTCTGCGTTCCCGTCGCGTTGCCGGGATCAGTAGCGGTAGTGCTCGGGCTTGTACGGGCCCTCGACGTCGACGCCGATGTACTCGGCCTGCTCCTTGGTCAGCTTCGTGATCTGTCCGCCGAGCGCCTCGACGTGGATCTTCGCGACCTTCTCGTCGAGGTGCTTGGGCAGGCGGTAGACCTCGTTGTCGTACTGGTCGGGCTTGGTCCACAGCTCGATCTGGGCGATCACCTGGTTGGCGAACGAGTTGCTCATCACGAAGGAGGGGTGGCCCGTGGCGTTGCCCAGGTTGAGCAGGCGGCCCTCCGACAGGACGATGATCGAATGGCCGTCGGCGAAGGTGAACTCGTCGACCTGCGGCTTGATGTTGATCCGCGTGACGTCGGCGGCCCGCTCGAGGCCGGCCATGTCGATCTCGTTGTCGAAGTGGCCGATGTTGCCGAGGATGGCCTGGTGCTTCATCGCCTTCATGTGCTCGAAGGTGATGATGTCCTTGTTGCCCGTGGCGGTGATGACGATGTCGGCCTGGCCGATGAAGTCCTCGACCGTCACGACGTCGTAGCCGTCCATCATGGCCTGCAGGGCGTTGATCGGGTCGACCTCGGTGACCGAGACGCGTGCGCCCTGGCCGCGCAGGGCCTCGGCGCAGCCCTTGCCGACGTCGCCGTAACCGCACACGAGCGCGGCCTTGCCGCCGATGAGGACGTCGGTGCCGCGGTTGATGCCGTCGAGCAGCGAGTGCCGGGTGCCGTACTTGTTGTCGAACTTGCTCTTGGTGACCGAGTCGTTGACGTTGATCGCGGGGAACGCGAGCTCGCCGGCCGCGGAGAGCTGGTACAGGCGCAGGACGCCCGTGGTGGTCTCCTCCGTGACGCCCTTGACGGACTCGGCGACGGTGGTCCACTTCTTCGAGTCGGCCGCGAGCGAGCGGCGCAGCAGCTCGAGGAAGACCTTGTACTCTGCGGAGTCCTGCTCTTCGTCGCTCGGCGGGACGACGCCGGCCTTCTCGAACTGGGCGCCCTTGAGCACGAGCATCGTGGCGTCGCCGCCGTCGTCGAGGATCATGTTGGCGGGTTCGCCGGGCCAGGTGAGCATCTGCTCGGCCGCCCACCAGTACTCTTCGAGGGTCTCGCCCTTCCAGGCGAACACCGGGACGCCCTTGGGCTCCTCGGGGGTGCCGTGCGGGCCGACGACGACGGCCGCGGCGGCGTGGTCCTGGGTGGAGAAGATGTTGCATGACGCCCAGCGCACCTGCGCGCCGAGGGAGACGAGCGTTTCGATGAGCACAGCGGTCTGGACCGTCATGTGCAGCGAGCCGGAGATCCGTGCGCCCTTCAGCGGCTGCACCTCCGCGTACTCGCGACGCAGCGCCATCAGGCCCGGCATCTCGTGTTCGGCGAGCCGGATCTCCTTGCGCCCGAACTCGGCGAGGGACAGATCGGCGACCTTGAAATCGAGACCGTTGACCCGGTCGGCTACGAGCGTGGTGTCAGACACGTGCAGATGCCTCTTCCTGTCGGCAGACGATGTTGGTTCCAGGCTATACAACCTGCGCAAGAAGAGGCCCGGCAGATCGTCCCCCGACGGGATCCGTCCGCCGCACCTTCCGGTACGACGCCCGGACGTCAACCGCGTATGGCGGCCCGTTCGACGAACGGCACGAGCAGATCGGCGAGGTCGGCGGCGACATCACGCCCCGAGGCCGGGGGCATCGAGACGAAGCTCAGCGCGACCCGCACGACAGCGCGCGCGAGGATCCCCGCGTCGGATTCGGACGCCGCGATCCAGCTGTGGTGGAAGGTCTCCGTGAGGCGACCCGCGCCCCGCTCGAGGATGGGGGCGGCGTCGGTGGTGATCAACCGCAGCAGGTCGGGTTTGGCCTCCCCGCTCAGCAGCGACTTCACCAGGGGGTCGGCGGCGGACGCCTCGAAGAAGAAGGTGAATCCGTCCACGAGCGCGGCCCGCGCGTCGCCGACGTGGGCGTACACCGAATCGGCCACCGCATCGACGAACTCGTCGACCAGACGCAGCGCATATCCCTGGGCGAGCCCCTGCCGGGAGGAGAACTCCTTGTACAGGGTCTGCCGGCTGATACCGGCGGCTCGGGCGACGTCGCTCATGGTGACGGCCGACCAGTCGCGTTCGTGTAGCAGCTCGCGCATGGCGTCGAGGATCGTCGAGCGCAGCAGCACCCGACTTGCCTCGTGGAAGGGAACCCGCGCGTTCGGCATGGTGGGAACGCTCTCACGCACGGATGTGCTCGTCAAAGCAAGACGGGTAGTGATCCCCCGTGCAGCGGTTCACCGGCGGACGATCTCGACCATCTCGAAGTCGGCCTTGGCGGCGCCGCAGTCCGGGCACGACCAGTCGTCGGGGATGTCCTCCCACCGGGTGCCGGGTCCGATGCCCTCGTCGGGCCACCCTTCGGCCTCGTCGTATTCGAATCCGCAGACGAGACAACGGAACAGACGGTAGTCGGCACTCACTGGGTGTACTCCTCGAAATCGGTCTTCTCCCGGACTCCGCAGTCGGGACACGGCCAGTCGTCGGGCACGTCGGACCACGGGGTGCCGGCCGGAAAGCCCTCACGGGGAACGCCGGCGGTCTCGTCGTACACGAACTCACAGACGGGACAGCGGTAGGACGCCACGATCACTCCCCTTCCGCAGTAGTGGGATCCGATGCTCCGTAGCGGGCCAGGATCTTCTCGCGTCGACGCGGTTCGATGTTGACGCGGGTGATGTCGCCGTCGTAGTGGTCGAGCACGCGGTGGTCCATGACCTTGCGCCACAGCGGCGGGATGTAGGCGAGGGTGATCATCGTCGCGTAACCCGCGGGCAGTTGCGGTGAGATCTCCATGCTGCGCAGGGTCTGGTAGCGCCGCGTGGGGTTGGCGTGATGGTCGCTGTGCCGCTGCAGGTGGTACAGGAAGATGTTCGTCACCAGGTGGTCACTGTTCCAGCTGTGCGCGGGCGAGCAGCGCTCGTAGCGCCCCTTCGCGGTCTTCTGCCGCAGCAGACCGTAGTGCTCGAGATAGTTCACGGCCTCGAGCAACGAGAACCCGAACACCGCCTGGATCACGAGGTACGGCGCGATCGACAGACCGAAGACACCGAGGAGCACCGCGTACAGCGCGACGGAGATCGCCCACGCGTTGAGGACGTCGTTGTGCACGCTCCACACCGGCTTGTCGAGCCGTTCGAGGCGGGCCCGTTCGAGGCGCCACGCCGACCGCAGGCTGCCGACGACGCTGCGGGGCAGGAATCGCCAGAAGCTCTCCCCGAACCGGGCAGAGGCCGGATCCTCCGGGGTGGCGACCCGCACGTGGTGGCCGCGATTGTGCTCGATGTAGAAGTGCCCGTAGAACGACGGGGCGAGCGCCCACTTCGACAGTCGCCGTTCGAATTCGATCTTCTTGTGGCCGAGTTCGTGTGCCGTGTTGATACCGATGCCCGCGACCACCCCGACCGAGATCGCGAGTCCGATCTTCGACATCACGCCGAGCCCGCCGTCGATGCCGAGCCAGGACAGGTCGCCGGCCGACCAGAGGTAGCAGGCGAAGACCAGCGAGGCGAACTGGAAGGGCAAGTAGAGGTAGGTGCAGTAGCGGTAGAAGCGGTCGTTCTCGAGTTGCTCGAACAACTCGTCGGGTGGGTTCTCGCCGTCGGGGCCGACGAACAGGTCGAGCAGCGGGACGAGTACGTAGACCAGCAGGGGGCCTATCCACCACAGGACCGGGGTGACGCTCTGCAGACCGAGTTCGTTACCGCCCCACACCAGGGCGGCGGCGACGAACAGCGCCGTCGGGGGCACCAGCCCCAGAAGCCACAGATGGCGTTTCCGGTCGCGCCACTGAAGGTCGGGTCGATCCACCGAATCCGCGGATGCCGTACTCATGTCGGGTCTCCTTCATCACCGTTGATGGCGCCGGGCACGCCACCGCACGGTGACGCACACCACTCATATCTTGACTCTAGGCCACTGTTCGTCCTAGGTCTAGACATATAGGCGATTTTGTAAATCTCACGAAGGTGCATCCGGAAACGACGAAGGCGAGCCCGTGCGGGCTCGCCTTCGGTTCGATTCCGTCCCTACCGGGACTCCGCTTCAGGACTCGTCGGTCGCCGATCCCGGTATCTCCCCGAGCCGGGCCCGGAAGACCTGGGTGTCCGCGGCACAACCGTGGACGGTCGGATTCCGGTCGCACGCCGACAACCACGCCGAGTCGCCGGGCCTCAGCGTCACCGACTCGCCGTCGCACTCGACGCGGGCATCGCCTGCGGTGCACAGCAGGATCTGTGGTCCGTCGGCACCGACCCCGAGGGCGTCGCCCGCGCCGAGATCGATGCGGGACAACGCGAACTCCGGTGCCGGGGTGCGGTAGCGGCGTTCGATCGGACTCTGCCCCGACCCGGTCTCCGCCGAGGCCTCCGGCACGGCTTCGAGAATCGGCACCGAGGCCGCACCGAAGTCGAGCACCCGCAGCAGTTCGGGCACGTCCACGTGCTTCGGGGTGAGACCACCGCGCAGCACGTTGTCGGAGTTCGCCATGACCTCGACACCCATGCCGTGCAGGTAGGCGTGCAGATTTCCCGCGTCGAGGTACAGGCCCTCGCCCGGCTGCAGGGTGATGCGGTTGAGCAGCAGCGAGGCGAGCACTCCGGCGTCGCCGGGATAGAAGTCCGCCAGCTGCAGGGCCGTGCGTACCTCCGGAACGAAATCGCGTTCGCCGTCCCGTCCGGCCGCGAGATAGGTGACGCAACCGTCGAGCACACGCGGCAGCAACGCTGCGAGAGCGGGCGGGGGCAACGTGATCCAGGTGGTGAACAGCGCCCGCAGACCGCTCGAATCGGGTTGGCCCGCGAGCAGTCCCACATAGGGGTCGAGTTCCGGCACGGCCAGCGCCTCGAACAGCTCCACGGTCCGTTTCGGGTCACGGAAGCCGGCCAGGGCCTCGAACCGGGTCAGCGCCACCACGAGTTCGGGCTTGTGGCTGGCGTCCTTGTAGTTGCGGACGGGCGAGTCGATCGGGATGCCGAGTGCTTCCTCACGAGCGAAGCCCTCGGCCGCCTGGCCGGCGCTGGGATGCGCCTGCAGCGACAGCGGCTCCTCCGCCGCCAGTAGCTTGAGCAGGAAGGGCAGGCGGGGACCGAACGCCCCCACCGTGCGATCACCGAGGTGTCGCTGCGGATCGGCCGACAACACGTCGAGCAGCGAGTGCTCGTCGCCGTCCGGATCCACCAGCCTGGCGGGATCGGCCGGGTGCGCACCGAGCCACAACTCGGCCTCGGGATGATGGGACGGCACATTGCGGCCACGCAGGGTGGCGATCGCGGTCCGCGATCCCCAGGCGTACGAGCGCACCGCACCTTCGAGTCGGTGCACTATCTCCCCCCTGCCAATCCGAGATATGCGGCCGCCATCTCTGTGCGGACGGTCAACACTGCCACCTGTTCCAGCACGGTCGGAACCGTGCTCGATTCGAATTCCCCGATCACGGACATCAATTCCACATCCGGAAGTGCCGCCGTCCTGCGCTGCGCCGCCGAGCGGTCGGGGTCGGTGCTGAGCACGAACACCCGTGCCGGTGCGATCGGCGCCGGTCCGTCCAGCTCCTCGTCGTGGAAGAACGGGTCGTAGTTCTCACCGCTCGCGGTGACCACATTCGTAAGCCGGTCGCGCGCGACCAGCACGTCGCTCAGTGCCGCAGCGCCGGCGACCACACCCGCCTCCTGGAGCAGGGCCTCCGACGCGTGCCGTGCGAGCACCGTCGTCGCGGCGGAGTCTCCCGCGAACGCCACGCGACGCGACTGCATGCGCACCGCGAGCGACTTTGCGGGATTGTGGAAGACCTCGTTCGCCGGATGATTGCGCGCCGCTTCCTCGTCGGCCGTGTCGGCGACCTCGGCGAGCGGCGGGACACCGGTGATCCGGACGGCGCGCTGCAACACGCCGAGCACCGCACAGAACACCGCGACGTGCCGGGCGAGCACGTACCGGGTCTGGACCCGGACGCGCGGCGGCAACAACATCGCGCGACCGGCCGAGACCGCCCGCACCGGACCTTCGTCGGGGGCGTCGACGACGACCTCAGCGCTGCGACGCAGTCCGGCGTCGATGCTGCGCGCCAGCTCTGGATCGCCGGCGTCGTTTCCCGAGACCACCACGACATCGAGCGCGCCGACCCACGGCGGTGTGGCCGGCGCGGAGATCAGCGGTACACCGGCCTGCCCACCGAACATCGCGACGACCAGTTCCGCTGCCGAGCGGGCGCGGGCGTCGGTGCCGACGAAGACCACACTGCGGGGGTGCATGTCGGTGAGCCGGCCGAGCAGACCTTCGTCGACCGCCGCGGCGACCGCGCGGATCTGGGCGCCGCCGAGGGCCGCGCTCCTGAGGATGCCGTCGACATCGGCGGCGAGAACACCGCCCGCATCGTCGAAGTCGAACAGCGGTGAGGGTGCCGTCACGACCGCATCACCTTCCTTCCGCCGCCGCGACCTCGGCGGGCCGGCTGACAGGGCCCGGTGGGGCCACCGACCCGAGATCGGTGCTCCGCCGAACCGACACCGGCACGACCTGTCCCGGCACTTCGATTATTCCCGTTGTCCCTCCGCCTACGCACGAACGACGGAAAGGATCTCCTTCACCAATGCCTCGACCTCACCGTCCGTGCGGGCCTCCACGTTGAGCCGCAGCAACGGCTCGGTGTTGGACGCGCGCAGGTTGAACCATGCGTTGTCGGGCAGGTCGACGGTGACACCGTCGAGCCGGTCGATCGATACCGCGCGGTCCTCGAACGCCGCGACGACGGCCTCGGTGCGCTCGGCAGCATCGGCGACCGTCGAGTTGATCTCGCCCGACGCCGCGTACCGGTTGTAGGAGCTCATCAGCTCGGAGAGCGGACCGTCCTGCGAGGCGAGTGCGGCGAGGACGTGCAGCGCCGCGAGCATGCCGGAGTCGGCACCCCAGAAGTCGCGGAAGTAGTAGTGCGCCGAGTGTTCCCCGCCGAAGACGGCACCGGTCTCGGCCATCTGCTGCTTGATGAACGAATGCCCGACCCGGGTGCGCACCGGCTTGCCGCCCTGCTCGGCGACGAGTTCGGGCACCACGCGCGAGGTGATGAGGTTGTGGATGATCGTCGAGCCGGGTTCCTTGGCGAGTTCGCGGGCGGCGACGAGCGCCGTGACCGCGGACGGGGTGACCGGCTCGCCGCGCTCGTCGACGACGAAGCAGCGGTCGGCGTCGCCGTCGAAGGCCAGGCCCACGTCGGCACCGGACTCGACGACCAGACGCTGGAGGTCGACGAGGTTGGCGGGGTCGAGGGGGTTGGCCTCGTGGTTCGGGAAGGTGCCGTCGAGTTCGAAGTACAGCGGCACGAGATCGACGGGCAGGGCACCGAAGACGGCGGGGACGGTGTGGCCTCCCATGCCGTTGCCGGCGTCGACCGCCACCTTCAGCGGACGCATCTCCGCGAGATCGACCAGGCCGCGGACGAACGAGGCGTAGTCCTCGAGGACGTCCTGCTCGGTGATGCTGCCGCGCTCGCCGTCGTAGGCGGGCACCCCCTCGACGAGGTCGGCGGAGATCTGCGCCAGACCGGTGTCCTGACCGACGGGCTTGGCACCGGCACGGCAGAGCTTGATGCCGTTGTACTTCGCGGGATTGTGGCTGGCCGTGAACATCGCGCCGGGTGCGTCGAGCAGGCCCGACGCGAAGTAGAGCTGGTCGGTGGATGCGAGGCCGATCAGCACCACGTCGAGTCCCTGGGCGGTGACCCCGTCGGCGAAGGCCTGCGAGAGCGAGGGGGACGAGGCGCGCATGTCGTGCCCGATCACCACACGGTCCGCGCTGCCCTCACTGCGCAACAGGCGTGCGAACGACGCTCCGACCTCGCGGACGAACTCTTCGTCGATCTGCTCTCCGACGACACCCCGTACGTCGTAGGCCTTGATGACTGCTGACACCGACTCGGCAGCTCTCGCCACTGTATTAGCTCCTGAACTCGACTCGTGCGATACCGTCCTCCGCGCCATCGCACTCGCTCAGCCTAGTGCGAACGGCTCAGGACGTGGGATCGGGAAGAACACGCAGGTGACCGCGTCGGCCGGTGCGTGCGGTGGGAGGCACGACGGCCCGTTGGGGTTGCTCGGCGTCGTCGTCGCTCGCGTCGGAACGGGAACGCTCCCCCAGGCCGGCCTCGCGTACGGCCTCGGCGAGGGCGGTCAGATCGTCCTCGTCGGGGGTGGCCGACGAGAACGCTCCCTCGTATCGGACGAGTTCCCAGCCCTTGGGTGCCGTGATGCGCGAACCGTGCATCTCGCAGAGATCCCACGAGTGCGGTTCCGCGACGGTCGCCAGGGGACCGACAACGGCAGTGGAGTCCGAGTACACGTAGGTCAGCGTCGCAACAGCAGGGTTCTTGCACCCAGGCCGGCAGCATCGACGCAGTGTTCTCACGACTGGGAGCGTAGCGCGCCGGACGCGCCAGGACTATTCGGACACACCGAAAGGGTGGAGCGATTTTCGTGTCGTAGTGTCCATGGCATGGTCCGCGCACGACGTTCCCGCCCTGTGTCGTCCCGTGCCGTGGCACGCCGCGGCAGGGGAATCCGCGGTCCCCTGTTCCCGCAGAGCCTGCCGGCGTGGAAGACACGCGCAGAGAAATTCGACCTGCTCGTATTGGGGGCGTTCGCGCCGATCGACGCGCGCTGGCACGACCGCCTCACCAAGCTCGACATTGCCGTCGACGAGGTCCCGAAGATCCGGGCACGCGACCCCGACTCGGTCAACTGGCCGGACGAGGTGGTTGCCGACGGGCCGGTGCCGCTGTCCCGGCTCGTGCCGGCGGGGATCGATCGACGAGGCGCTGCCACCCGGGCGCGGATCGTGTTGTTCCGCCGACCTCTCGAGGTGCGCGCGAAGGATCCGGACGATCTGACGGATCTGGTGCACGACGTCCTCGTGCACCAGGTGGCCACCTATCTCGGCGTCGAACCGGAAGTGGTGGATCCGACACTCGACGAGGACGACGAGGGCTGAGAAACGTTCCGGATACATGACGAAGGCCGGGTTGCTCGTCCCCCACGGCCGCAACCCGGCCTTCGTCATCCGATTCGGTGTTTCACTCGGTCCCGCACTCCCCGTACCGGGCCGAACTCCTCGTCAGACTATTCCGCGCTTGAGGCGACGGCGTTCCCTCTCGGAGAGCCCGCCCCAGATACCGAACCGCTCGTCGTGAGCGAGAGCGTATTCGAGACATTCGTCCCGGACCTCACACCCCATGCAGATGCGCTTGGCCTCTCTGGTGGAGCCACCCTTCTCGGGGAAGAATGCCTCCGGATCGGTCTGCGCACAGAGCGCACGCTCCTGCCACTGCTCCTCGCCGTCCGCTGGGTCACCGAATCCCGAGATCAAACTCAGGACGGGCACCCCGACGTCCGGGTAGTCACAGACAGCCTCGACTGCAGTATCGCTTCGAGTGAGCTCGAAGCTGTCGCGCTCGCCGGCCATTGTTCCTCCTCACCTGCAGCGCCGAATCATGACCGGGGATCAACCCGCTGCCATCCTTCGAATACTCGTTCGAATGCGGGTTCACCGCAAGGGATCTCGAATTCGATTATCGAATGACATGTATGTGATTAGACACTTCGGGTGTGTCGCGGTCAAGCGGAGCGGCGTTGTTCACATATCATCGGCCGCTTTGCCGAAACGCGTTTCGGACGGTGCGCGACCGGGTAGGCGACGCACCGCTTAGGCTTGGGCCGTGAATGTGACTGTATTGGTCGGAGGTGTCGGTGGGGCGCGTTTTCTCTCAGGTTTGCGCCGGCTTCTCGATATTTCTCCGGGCGTGGAGCCGAATCCGGACGCGGCACACCGCATCACCGCGATCGTCAACGTCGGCGACGACGTGTGGATGCACGGCCTGAGGATCTGTCCGGATCTCGACACCTGCATGTACACCCTCGGCGGTGGGATCGACACCGAACGCGGCTGGGGCCGCGCCGGTGAGACCTGGAACGCCAAGGAGGAACTCGCCGCCTACGGGGCGATCCCCGACTGGTTCGGTCTCGGCGACCGCGACATCGCCACCCACCTCATCCGGACGCAGATGCTGCGGACCGGCTATCCGCTCTCCGCGATCACCGAAGCACTGTGCACGCGGTGGAAGCCGGGTGTGACCCTGCTGCCGGTCTCCGACGACCGCAGCGAGACCCATGTCGTCATCACCGATCCCGAGGACGGTGAACAGCGGGCCGTGCACTTCGAGGAATGGTGGGTCCGCCACCGCGCCCAGGTGCCCACCCACAGCTTCGCCCACATCGGCGCAGAGGAGGCAGAGCCCGCTCCCGGTGTGCTCGAGGCGATCGAGAACGCCGACGCCGTCGTCCTGGCCCCGTCGAACCCCGTCGTGAGCGTCGGAGCGATCCTCGCGATCCCCGGTATCCGTGGGGCGCTGCGCACCACGTCGGCGAAGGTCGTCGGCCTGTCCCCCGTCATCGACGGCAAGCCCCTGCGCGGCATGGCCGATGCGTGCCTGGACGTCATCGGAGTGGATACCACCGCCGAGGCGGTCGGCCGGTACTACGGCGCCCGCTCGGGCACAGGCATTCTCGACGGCTGGCTCGTGCACTCGACCGACAACGCCGAGGTGCCAGGCGTCGAGGTCCGATCCGTTCCCCTGCTCATGACCGACACCGACGCGACGGCCGAGATGGCCCGCGCCGCCCTCGACCTCGCCGGAGTGACCCTGTGATGCCGGACGCCGTCGCCGACCCTGCAGTGCGCGACCACGCGCCGGGCGGCCCGATCGAGATCCTGCCCGTCGCCGGGCTTCCCGAATTCCGGCCCGGCGACGACCTGGCCGCAGCCGTCGCGCAGGCCGCACCGTGGCTGGCCGACGGGGACGTCCTCGTCGTCACCAGCAAAGTGGTCTCGAAGGTCGAGGGACGGATCGTGTTCGCGCCCACCGATCCCGACGCCCGCGACGCGCTCCGCCGGCGCCTGGTGAACCAGGAAGCGGTGCGCGTGCTGGCACGCAAGGGCCGCACCCTCATCACAGAGAACAAGCTCGGCATCGTGCAGGCAGCCTCCGGCATCGACGGATCCAATGTCGACAGCGCCGAACTCGCGCTGCTGCCCGAGAACCCCGATGCGAGCGCAGCGGCGCTCCGCGAACGGATCGGTGCGCTGCTCGGCGTCCGGGTCGCCGTGGTGGTCACCGACACCATGGGCCGCGCCTGGCGCAACGGCCAGACCGACGCCGCGATCGGCTCGTCCGGGCTTCCAGTCCTGCACGGCTACGCCGGCTCCCACGACTCGCAGGGCAACGAACTGCAGGTGACGTCCGTGGCGGTCGCCGACGAGATCGCCGCCGCAGGCGATCTGGTCAAGGGCAAGCTCGGCGGTGTGCCCGTCGCCGTGGTGCGCGGACTCGACCTGCCCGACGACGGATCCACCGCCCGCGCCCTGATCCGCAGCGGCGAGGACGACCTGTTCTGGCTCGGCACCGAGGAGGCTCTCGAACGCGGTCGGCGCGAGGCGCTGCTGCTGCGCCGGTCGGTGCGGCAGTTCGCCTCCGAGCCCGTCGATCCCGAGGATCTGCGCGAGGCGGTCGCCGAGGCCCTCACCGCACCCGCACCTCATCACACCCGTCCGGTCCGGTTCGTGTGGGTGCGCACCGAGCAGGTGCGCCGCCGGCTCCTCGACCGCATGCGCGACAGGTGGGCCGAGGATCTCCACGGCGACGGACTCGACCCGGTGGCCGTCGAACGCCGGATCTCCCGCGGCGCGATCCTCTACGACGCACCCGAGGTGATCGTCCCCTTCTGGGTGCCCGACGGCGCACACCACTATCCGGATGCCCGTCGCACCGCGGCCGAGGCGACGATGTTCACCGTCGCCGCCGGCGCCGCGGTGCAGGGCCTGCTCGTGTCCCTGGCCACCCGCGGGCTCGGCAGCTGCTGGATCGGTTCGACGATCTTCGCTCCCGAGGTGGTCCGCGAGGAACTCGGTCTTCCCGCCGAGTGGTCGCCGCTCGGGGCGGTCGCCGTCGGTTACCCGCTCACCGAACCGGAACCGCGCGAACCCGCGGACCCGGGCGACGCCCTCGTGGAGCTGTAGTCGTGTCGGCGCGTTCCCTGCACGCCTCGGCGATCGACCGGCTCACCGCCTGGCGCACCGACTCGGAAGACGCCGAATCGCTGCGGCACACGATGCTGGCGTTCCTCGATTCAGCGCCCGACGGGTGCCTGCGCGAACACGTGCCCGGCCACATCACGGCGTCGTCGATCGTGCTCGACGCCGACCACCGCAACGTGTTGCTCACCCTGCATCCGCGGGTGGGGCGGTGGATCCAGCTCGGCGGTCACTGCGAGCCGTCGGACGACACGGTCGTCGACGCGGCCCTGCGCGAGGCCACCGAGGAATCCGGCATCGCCGATCTGGTGATCGATCCGGAACTGCTGTCGGCGCACACGCATCCGATCACGTGCTCCCTCGGCGTGCCCACCCGTCACCTCGACCTGCGGTTCCTGGTGACCGCACCCGTCGGTGCCCGGCCGGTACGCAGCGACGAATCCACCGACCTGCAGTGGTGGCCCGTCGACGCGCTTCCGCCGGAGGCCGAGCACGAGACCATCGCGCACATGGTCCGGCTCGCCGCGGCCCGACGGGCCTGAGACGACGGGGCCCGACGGGCCTGAGACGACGGGGCCTGACGGGCCTGAGACGACCACGCTCGTCCCGGTGGGTTGCCGGGACGAGCGTGAGGTCGGAACCGGGCCGTGAGGTCAGAACCGGACAGGGCCGAGGTCGGGGTATTTCGGGGTGATGCCGTCGCCGGAGGATACTCCGCGCAGCCGCCGGCCCACCCAGGGGACGAGGAACTCGCGCATCCACGCGCGGTCCGCGGCGCGTTCCTGGGCCCGTGTGAGGACGGGTGCCTCGTCGAACTCCACCGGTCCGAGACCGTGTGCGACGCCCAGCAGATCGAGCACCCGGATCGCCATGTTGTGGTGGCCGGCCGCGGACATGTGCAGCCGGTCGAAGTCCCACATGCGCAGATCGCGGTACTCGTCGAACCTCCAGAAGTCGACGATGGTCGCCCCGTGTCGATCGGCGATCGCCCGGACGAGTTCGTTGTACACGGCCCAGCGGCCGCGCAGCATCCCGAAGACCGGCGCCCAGCTGCCGTCGTAGGCCGTCCACATCAGGATGCGGGCGCCGGTCGCGGCGAGCTTGCCGATCGCCTCGTCGTATTCCGCCGCGAGCGCGTCGAGGTCGAGCTTCGGACGCATGAGGTCGTTGCCGCCGGCATAGATCGTCACGAGATCGGGACGCATCGCCACGGCGGTCTCGAGCTGCTCGTCGATGATCGGTCGCAGCAACCGGCCCCGGATGGCGAGGTTCGCGTACGCGAAGCTCTCCGAGTGCCGCGCCAGCTCACCGGCGACGAGATCGGCCCAACCGCGCAGCCCGTTGGCACGCGCCGGATCCGGGTCGCCGACTCCCTCGGTGAACGAATCACCGAGGGCCACGTATCTTTCGAAACCCACTTCGACCTCTCGACTCACACGTCGGTACTGAACCGGATACCGCCGTCGGGGATCTTCACTCCCGGCCACACCCGGGCACCGCGCAGCAGCTCGCATCGCGCACCGATATCGGCGCCGTCACCGATCACACCGTCGCGGATCAAGGCCCGCGGACCGACCCGTACACCGAAACCGATGATGCTCCGTTCGACCACCGCACCGGCCTCGACCCGCGCACCGTCGAAGATCACCGCGCCGTCCAGGCGGGCACCCGCACCGATCTCGGCGCCGCGGCCGACGACCGTGCCCCCGATGAGCAGGGCGCCCGGGGCCACGGAGGCACCCGGATGCACGAGCGACTCGCCGCGCTGCGGCGGGAGCGCCGGGGACGGAGCGATACCGCGGACCAGATCGGCCGAGCCGCGGACGAAATCCTCCGGGGTGCCCATGTCGCGCCAATAGGCCGCGTCGACGTGCCCGAACACCTTCTTGCCCTCGGTCAGCAGCGCCGGGAACACCTCGCGCTCCACCGACACCGGACGGCCTTCGGGGATCTGCTCGATGATCTCGCGGCGGAAGACGTAGCAACCGGCGTTGATCTGATCGGTCGGCGGATCCTGAGTCTTCTCGAGGAAGGCGGTCACCCGGCCGTCCTCGTCGGTCGGCACACAGCCGAAGGCACGCGGATCGCTCACCCGCACCAGGTGCAGGGTCACGTCCGCCTCGGTGCGCACGTGGGTGTCGAGCACCGCACCGAGATCGGTGCCACCGAGCACGTCGCCGTTGAAGACCATGACGTTGTCGGCGCGCAGCTTCGGCAGCACGTTGCGGATACCGCCGCCGGTGCCGAGCGGCTCGGTCTCGGTGACGTACTCGATCTCGAGACCGAAGTCGGAACCGTCGGCGAAGTGCTGCTCGAAGACCTCGGCCTTGAACGAGGTGCCGAGGACGACGTGTTTGATGCCTGCCTCACGGATCCGCGCGAGCAGATGGGTGAGGAAAGGCACCCCCGCGGTGGGCAGCATCGGCTTGGGTGCCGACAGCGTCAACGGGCGTAGCCGCGTGCCCTGTCCGCCGACCAGAATCACCGCATCGGTGTGCGGTGCCGACTCACTCGTCATCGTCTCCCCTGTTCACTGTCGTGCCGACCCGAATGTTCCGGTCGGTCCTCCCGTTCCGACGCTCCCGCACGGCCGCTGCGACCGCCACTCGCGATCGCACTGCGAGCCCGGCCCGCAGAGCCCACCGCAGCGGTGCCTGCCACCCGTGGGGGTGACGGTCCGCCTGGAAGCGGTAGGCACTCTCATGATGTGCCGGAAGCATCAGTTCGGGGTGCCGTCCGGCCGCGTGGCCCTTGGCGTGCGTGACCACCGCGGACGGCACGTACACGTTGAGCCAGCCCGCTCGTCCGAGCCGGTCGCCCAGGTCCACGTCCTCCATGTACATGAAGTACCTCGAATCGAAGCCGTCGATCGAATCGAAGGCCGCTCGCCGTAGCAGCAGGCACGATCCGGACAGCCAGCCCACGGGGCGTTCGCTGATCTCCTCGTTCTCCTGCCGGTAGCGACGCGTCCACGGATTGGCCGGCCAGACGGTGCCGAGCAGCGCGTGACCGGCACCGGAGGCGAGGGTGGGGACGGTGCGTGCCGAGGGGTAGACGCTTCCGTCGGGTTCGTGGATCAGCGGCCCGAGCGAGCCGGCTCGCGGCCAGCGACGCGCCGCCTCGAGCAGTTCGTCGATCGAACCGGGGTGCCACCGGACGTCCGGGTTCGCGACGATCACGAACTCCGCGGACGGGTCGATCTCGGCGACCGCGCGATTGATCGCCCCGCCGTATCCGATGTTTCCCCCGGTCCGGAGCAGTCGCACGTTCTCGTGTGCCGCGTCGGCGGCCTCGGGAGCACCGTCGATCGAACCGTTGTCGGCCAGGATCACCTGCGTCGGCAGAACGGTCGCGGAGGTGAGCGAGGTGAGAAAGTTCTCGAGGTGCTCACCGGGCGAATAGGTCACCGTCACCACGGCCAGCGTCGAATCCACGCCGGTCACCTTAGCGACCTCGACGGTGTGCGACACCTCACGGGCCGTTTCCTCACACGTCATCGCGCGGGCGGCACGGTTCCGCCACCGGCGATCGCCTCGTGCAGTGCCTCCCGCCAGGGACGGAAGCGCGTCAGGCCGGCACCGATCCAGGCACTGTCGTCGAGCACCGAATAGGCCGGCCGCGGCGCGGGGCGGACGAACTCGTCGCTGCCACAGGGCTGCACCCGCTCCGGGTCGGCGCCGATCTCCTCGAAGACCGCCCGGGCGAGGTCGAACCACGTCGCTTCTCCGGCGTTCGTGGCATGCAGAATCCCACCGGGGATCCGGTCACCGTGCTCGGCGAGTTCGATCAGTCCGTCGGCCAGGTCGCGCGCGTAGGTGGGGCAACCACGTTGGTCGTCGACGACGCGCAGGGTCTCCCGCTCGCCCTCGAGCCGCCGCATGGTCGCGACGAAGTCGTTGCCGTCGCCGGTGTACACCCAGGCGGTGCGCACGACGTGCGCAGTGGGAAGCACCTCCAGCACCGCCCGTTCACCGGCGAGTTTGGTGCGGCCATAGGCCGTGCGCGGGCCGGTCGGCGCGTCCACGCAGTAGGGCTCGGTCGCGTCGCCGGCGAAGACGTAGTCGGTGGAGACATGGACGAGACGGGCACCTTTGTCGGCACAGACGGCGGCCAACACGCCCGGGCCCGTGCCGTTCACCACAGCGGCCCGGTCCTCGTCGGTCTCGGCCGCGTCGACGGCGGTGTACGCGGCGGCGTTGATCACCACGGATCCCGGTTCGACCGCGGCGGCCACGGCCTGTGGATCGGTGATGTCCACCTCGGACGATCCGACACCGCGGATCGGTATCCCCGCCGCGGTGCCGCGGTTCACGAGATGACGGCCGAGCTGGCCACGGGCTCCGGTGACGAGAACGCTACGCACTCGGAGAAGTCTGGCACGCCGGAGTGGTGCGCGCCGGGCGAGCGTCCCCACCAGTAGCCTTCAACCCGAGAGCTACATACACAGACCCCGTACCACCCACAGGAGGAGTACCAGGTGCCGCCAGAGCCGCGTCGCCGCACCGGCCGACGTCCCGATCCGACGGGACGTCGCACCCGCGCGGGCGATCCGACAGCTGCCGACGGCAGGTACGGGTCGGATCCCGGTCCCCGGCAGTCCCGGCGTTCCGCGCGTCGCGAGCCGCCCTCACGCAGCCCCGGAGCACCGGCGGAGGCACGGGTGTACAGCGGAAGGCCGTGGCAGATCGCCGTCGCGATCGCGGCGTGCCTCGTGCTGGTCGTCACCGGTGCGGCGTGGCGCAGCGTCGACGCGCTGCAGTCGTCGCTGGCCTCGGTCCGCGGCCTGGCCCTCGGCGACGGCGAGGACGGCGCCGTCGACATCCTGCTGGTGGGCACGGACAGCCGCACCGACGCGCACGGCAATCCTCTCTCCCAGCGCGAGCTCGACGCGTTGCGCGCGGGTGAGGAAGTAGCGAACAACACCGACACGATCATCCTGATCCGCGTGCCGAACGACGGCCGGTCGGCCACTGCGATGTCGATCCCCCGCGACACCTACGTCGAGGTGCCCGAGATCGGGATGTCGAAGATCAACGCGGCCTACGGCGCCACGAAGGCGAACCGGCGCGCCGAGCTCGTCGAAGCGGACGCCGACGCGACCGAGGCCGAACTCGAGAAGGAATCGACCCAGGCAGGCCGGGAGGCGCTCATCGAGTCGGTCGCCGACCTGACGGGTGTGACGGTGGACCACTACGCCGAGGTCGGACTCCTCGGCTTCGTGCTGCTCACCGACGCCGTCGGCGGTGTCGAGGTGTGCCTGAACGCACCGGTCGACGAGCCGCTGTCGGGTGCCCGTTTCGATGCCGGTGAGCAGACCCTGCAGGGATCGGACGCACTGAGCTTCGTCCGCCAGCGTCACGACCTGCCGCGCGGCGATCTCGACCGGATCGTGCGGCAGCAGGTGTTCATGGCGTCGCTGGCACAGAAGGTGCTCAGCGCCAAGACGTTGTCCAACCCGTCGAAGGTGAGTCAGCTGACCGCCGCAGTGCAGCGCTCGGTGGTGCTCGACTCCGATTGGGACATCATGGCGCTCGCGACGCAGTTGCAGGGCCTCGCCGGTGGCGACGTGACCTTCTCGACGATCCCGGTGCAGGACATCAACGCGATGACCGACTACGGCGAGTCGGTCGTGCAGGTCGATCCGGACGAGGTGCGCTCCTTCGTCGCCGAGTTGATCGGCCGCGAACCGGACGGCAGCGAGACCACCTCGACCCCGGTGCCCGCTCCCGACATCGACGCGTCGACCGTTACGGTCGACGTCGCGAACGCCGGATCCGTGTCCGGCCTGGCCTCCCAGGTCTCCACGGCTCTGTCCGAGGAGGGCTACGTCGAGGGCGAGGTGGGCAACTACACCGGTTCCGGTGTGGGCACGTCGACGGTCTTCGGTGCCGACGAGGACTCCGACGAGACCCGCGCGGTGGCCGCGGCGCTCGGTGGTCTCGCCACCGAGTCCGATCCCTCGCTCCCGGCCGGCACCGTGCGGGTCGTGCTCGCCGGCGACTACACCGGCCCCGGCTCGTCGTCGTACTCCGGTTCGTCCACCGCCGCATCCGCCTCCGACATCGGCGTGAGCCCGGCCGGTGGCACCGCCACCCCGGCTCCCGCCGCACCGCCCATCGATGCGGGCTCCGACGGCCCGCGCTGCGTGAACTGACACCTGTGTGAACCGACAGTCGCGCGAACAGAATCCGAGAAGAAGGACATCGTGACCACCCTGACCGACGCCCTGCTCGACCCGATCCTCGCCGAAGATCCGGCGGGTCCGCGGATCACCTGGTACGACGACGCGACCGGCGCGCGGATCGAACTGTCGGCGCTCACCCTCGCCAACTGGGCTGCCAAGACGGCCAATATGATTCGCGACCAGTTCGGAGTCCTTCCGGGAGGTCGGGTGGCGGTGCTGCTTCCCGCCCACTGGCAGAGCGCCGCGGTCCTGCTGGGCGTGTGGTGGGCAGGGGCCGAGGTCGTCCTCGACGCCGACCCGGATGCCGATCTCGCTCTCGTCACCCCCGACCGGTTGGACGAGGTCGACACGGTTGCCGAGGTCGCGGCGTTGTCGCTCGACGCCTTCGGTGCCCCCGTGCGCGACCTGCCGCCAGGGATCACGGACTATGCGACGGACGTGCGGATGCACGGCGACCAGTTCCGATCCTCCGGTGCGGGCGACGCGGTGCTCGCCGGACGTTCGCAGTCGGACGTGCTCGCTGCCGCCACGGAGTCGGCGTCGGCGGCGGGTATCGGCAGCGGCGACCGCGTGTTGTCGTCCCGGTCCTGGTCGCAGCCCGACGCTCTCGTCGCCGGACTGCTCGCGGTGCTCGCGGCCCGGGCGTCGCTGGTACAGGTGAGCAATCCCGACCCGGAGGCCACCGAACGCCGCGTCGCGAGCGAGAAGATCACGGTTCGTCTGGACGGGTGATCCCGCGCTCCGCGCGGTAGCCGCCATCGGCGAGTCCCGCCTCGATCTCGAACCTGTTGCGGGACCCCGGGTTGCGGAGTTCCTCCCACAGATAACGCACCGCGAAGCCGATGCCGTAACGGGCCCACTGGTCCGCGTGCACGGATTCGTGGCGCAGCAGCGCCCGCGTCGGTGGCCTACGGGTGAGGAAGACACCGCCGACGGTGGTGCCGCCGCGCGCGAAGCCACCGCGCATACCGCTGCAGACGAACAAGCCGAACTCGTCGTCGAAGGACACCGAGCCGCCCCAGGCCCTGCCCCACACCGTCGCGAGCGCGGTGACGAACCGCACCGACGGGACCCCGCGCGACACCCGTATCGCCCTGGCACGCTTCCGGCCCCGTCCCGACACGGCTCGAGCCTACGCCGACTCGATCGGTCCGATCCTCTGCCGACTTCGTCGGCCTGATTCTCTGCCGACTTCGTCGGCCTAGTTGTCGGCCGGTCGTCTCGAACCGCCGATTCGACGACGAACGCCCCCGAGCCGCGGAAGGACTCGGGCGCGTTCCGGTCGACCGGGAGTACCGTCGGGCGGAGGACCGACCGTCACCCCGCCATCGCCGCGACCGGCGACACCCGGCTCGCGCGCTGGGCGGGGACGAGCGAGGCGACGACGCCCGCCACACCGCCCACCAGGACGATCGCCGCAAGCTGCCACCACGGCACCGAACCTGGTGCGATGTGGCCCGGGCCGATTACCGAGGCCGTGCCGGCCGCCCCGAGCAGCAGGCCGAGCACCACGCCGAGCAGCGACGCCACGCCGGCTATGATCGACGCCTCCCGCACGAGCAGACTCCGCACACCGGCCCGCGAGAGACCCACCGAGCGCAGCATCGCGGTCTCCCGTCGCCGCTCGAGCACGGACAACGCCATCGTGTTGCCCACGCCGATCAGGGCGATCACCACGGCCACGGACAGCAGCCCGCCGACGATCAGCAGCATCGTGTCGAGGATCTTCTCGAGCATCTGCCGCATCTGCACCGCACCGACCACCTCGCTGCCCGGAACCTCGGCCGCGGCGACCCGAGACAGGTCGTCGGAAACGGCGACGAGGTCCTCGTCCGACATTCCCCGATCGAGTTTCAGCCACACGGTGTCCGCCGTGACGGGGCCGGCGACGGCGGTCAGGTCGCTCCACTCGATCATGTCGGGCATCCCCGGCTCGGTCGTGGCGACGGTCAGCTCGCGGGTGCCCACCGGGCCGCCGACGGTGATGACGGCTCCGTCGTCCACGCCCACCGACCTCGCCAGAGAGCGTTCGAGCACGATCGTCCCGGCCTCGGGCAGGCGCACGTCGGTCCGGACGGTCGAGGCCATCGCCGCGGGATCGACGCCGAGGACCGACGCCTCCGTGCCGCCGATCGTGAGGTCGACCGCCGCGAGCTCGGCGCCGCTGCTCACCCGGTCGACCGCCGTCAGCCGCTCGGTCACCTCCGGTGCGAGCCCGTCGCGTTCGGGCGCGGTCACGGCCATGTCGACGGGGAACTGCTCGTCGATCACGTCCGGCGCCCCGGCCTCGAGCGTGCCGATCCCCACGACGAGGGTCGAGGTCAACGTCACGCCGATGAACAGCGCGGTGGCCGTCGACGCGGTGCGGCGCGGATTGCGCCGGGCGTTGCCGGCGGCGAGCACCGCGAGCGGGCCACCGGCACGGGCGAGCACGTCCCCCACCGCACCGACCGCGGCGGGCACGAGACGGCGGGAGGCGAGCACCACACCGACGAACAGCAGCAGTCCACCCGGGCACGCGACGAGCACGTTCGCCATGACGACCCCGAGACCGAGCAGGGCCGTGCCCCCGACGATCGCCAGCGCGGCACAGATGCGGCGCACCCACGAATCGCGCACCGGTTCGGGGCGGGTCTCGAGGGGCTGCAGGGCCGCGAGCGCCCGCACGCGGGTCGCCGCCCGCGCGGCACCGTTCGCGGCGACCACTGTCATGCCCGTTCCCACGATCAGACCCGCGATCACCGTGGTGGCCGTCACCGAGACCGACGTGAGCGGGATCGGGGCGTCCACGGCCCGCGCCGCGGACACCACGGCCGCGGCGAGTCCGGACCCGCCGAGCACGCCGAGGACGGCCGCGACGAGGCCGACGACGAACGCCTCACCGCGGACACTGCGGCGGACCTGGGTGGACGTCACGCCCACGCAGCGCATCAGGGCCAGTTCGCGGGTGCGCGCGGCGAGCAGGACGGAGAAGGTGTTGGCGATGACCAGGCCGGCCACGACCACCGAGATCGCCGCGAAGCACAACAGGACGTTGCGCAGCAGGGCGACGTCCCCGACGTAGTCGTCGGCGACCGCCGTGGCGCGATCGGCACCCGGCACGACGTCGACGCCCGGCACCGGCGCGAGTGCCGCTCGCACGGCGTCGGCGTCACCGACTGCACGGACCTCCCAGTCCGTCGTGTCCCCGGACCACGACCGCACCTGCGCGGCGTCGCCGAAGACCGATCCCGGGCTCAGGGCGAGCGGTGATCCGTCGAGATCGACGACACCGACGACCTCCACGGTGGTCGGGGGGACGGAACCCGTCGGGCCGGCGACGGTGATCTCGTCACCGATCGCCCGGCCGGACGACGAGCCGACGGCGACCTCACCCGGGTTCGACGGCCAGCGTCCGTCCCCGAGCTGCTGCCACCGCAGGGCGCCCTCGGGTGCGATGCTCGTCGCGGTGCCGTTCGAGGACGACCCGTCGGCTCCGATCAGCCGGACGGGACCGCTGACGTCGAGCGCCGCCGCCTCGACGCCCGGTGTCGTAGCGACCAGCGTGAGCACCTCGTCGGGTGCGACGGTGGAGTCGGCGGGAAGAGCGACTGCCGCGACCCCCTCATACCGGGCCGCCGTGGATTTCGAGACCGACGCACTCACCGTGTCGCCGAGCACGAGGGTGGTGACGACGAACGCGACCGCGACGAAGACCGCCAGCACGGACGCGACGTACCGCCCCCGATGGGCGCGGGCCTGGGCCAGGACGAGATGCCTCATCGGACCGGCACCACCGTTCGGGATGTGCGCAGGTCGCGCATCGCATCGATCACCGAATCCGCTGTGGGTTGCGCGATCTCACCGGCGAGCCGGCCGTCGGCGAGCAGCACCACCCGATCGGAGTAGGAGGCCGCGACCGGATCGTGCGTCACCATCACCACGGTCTGACCGGTCTCCCGCACGCTCGACCGGAGCATCGAGAGCACCTCCCCGCCGGACTGCGAGTCGAGGTTTCCGGTGGGTTCGTCGGCGAAGATCACGTCGGGCTGCGGCAGGAGCGCCCGCGCGACGGCGACGCGTTGCTGCTGACCGCCGGACATCTCGTGGGGAAGGTGGTCGAGCCGGTCGGTCAGACCGAGCCGGCCGGTCACCTCGTCGAACCACTCGGGCGTCGGGCGCGCGCCGGCCAGCCGCATCGGCAGCAGGATGTTGTCGCGGGCGGTGAGCACGGGCAGCAGATTGAACGCTTGGAAGACGAATCCGATGCGGTCGCGGCGCAGTTCGGTGAGCACCGCATCGGGGGCGGTGCTGATCTCGACGTCGGCGCGGCGGCCGTCGCCGTGGAGGATCACGCGCCCGGAATCGACACCGTCGAGACCGGCGAGGGTGTGCATGAGTGTCGACTTGCCGGATCCGGACGGTCCCATGATCGCGGTGAAGCGTCCCCGCGCGAAGGCGACGGACACCCCGTCGAGGGCACGCACCTCGGCGTCGCCGCGCCCGTAGACGCGGGCGACCCCCTGAGCCGAACATGCCGGTACGAAAGAGCTGATCGAAGTCATGTTTCGACGCTAGAAACGATGCGGCGCACGCACATCGACCCGCGAGTCGATCTTCGCCGCCCCGGTGTCCTACCCCGGGAGGACCGGTCGTCTCCGGGATGGCACCACGGTCCTACTCCCCCGAGCCGAGCAGATCGTCGGGATGCACGAGACCGGCGCGGAAGGCGAACAGCACCGCCTGCACGCGGTCGCGCGATCCCGTCTTCGCCAGCACCCGGCCCACGTGGGTCTTGACGGTCGTCTCGGAGAGCACGAACCGCTCGGCGATCTCCCCGTTGGTCAGGCCGTGTGCCATCGCGACGAGCACCTCGAGTTCGCGTGGAGTCAGATCCTCGGGCACCGCGACCGGCACCGCGCGCCGCTCCGCACCGTCGAGCAACGGCGAGACATGGTGCAGCAGTGAGCGGGTGGCGCGCGGGGCCATCACGGCGTCACCGCGGTGCACCGTCCGTACCGCGGCCAGCAGGTCCTCGGGCGGCGCGTCCTTGAGCAGGAAGCCGCTCGCACCGGCGGCGATCGCCTGGACGATGTAGTCGTCGTTGTCGAAGGTTGTGAGCACCACGACCTTCGGCGCGTCGGCCGAGCGCAGCAACGACCGCGTCGCCGAGATCCCGTCGACCCGCGGCATCTGCACGTCCATCAGCACGACGTCGGCGCGGACCCGTTCGAGTTCGGCGACGGCGGCCTCGCCGTCGGACGCCTCGACGACGACCTCGATGTCCGGCTGCGATTCGAGCACCATGCGGAAACCGGCGCGCACGAGTTGCTGGTCGTCGACGAGCCCGATACGGATAGTCGTGTCGGATCGGGTGTCGCGGGCGGGTTCGGTCACGGACGCCACCCTAGGGGGAGACCGCCGGTGCGGGCAGTTCGGCACGGACCCGGTAGCCGCCACCGTCCCTCGGACCGGCCGCCGCGCGACCGCCGTGCAGCCGGGCCCGCTCCTCGATACCGGTCAGCCCCTGCCCACCCGGGCGGGCCTCGACGAGCGCCGCCGCTCCCCTGCCGTCGTCGACGATCTCGACGACGAGCGTGTCGGGCCGCCAGTCGAGACGGACGTGGGTGCGGGCGCGGGGACCCGCGTGCTTGAGGACATTGGTGAGCGATTCCTGCACGATCCGGTAAACCGACAGCCCCAGTCCCTCGGGCACCTCGCGGCTCTGCCCGTCGACCGAGAACTCGACCTCGAGCCCGCTCGTGCGCATCTGCTCGACGAGCGCCGGCACGTCGCCGACGCCTGGTGTGGTGGTGAACTCGCGCGGCGTGTCCTCACGGAGCACCGACAGCAACCCGCGCATGTCGGTCAACGCGCGACGCCCGGTCTCGGCGATGGTGGTCAACGCCCCTGCGGCCGCCTCCGGGTTCGTCGCGGCGGCGTAGCGACCACCGTCGGCCTGCGCGATGATCGCCGTGAGCGAGTGCGCGACGATGTCGTGCATCTCCCGGGCGATGCGGGTGCGCTCCTGGGTGGCGGCCAGTTCGGCCTCCTTGAGGCGTTCGAGTTCGAGCAACCGGTTGCGCTCGGTGAGCGAATCCATCTCGCGCAAACGCAACCCGCGGACCCGGCCGAACGCCCACACACCAGCGAGGAAGACCGCGACGAAGGTGGCCGTCACGAACGCTTCGAGCGCGGTGCGGCCGTCGTAGCCGAAATAGAGCACTCCGGCGAGTGCGCCCCCAACCACCGCGACGGGCAGCGCGGTGTTGGCGGCCCACCGCGGAGCGTAGGCGGCGAGCGCGTACACCGCGATCGGCACCGCGATCGCCGCGATCGGCAGGACCTCCGGCAGGACGAGCAGGTGCGCGTAGGCGGCGAGCGCGACGAGCGAACCCGCCACCACCGGGCGGGTCCTGCGCCAGGCCAGCGGCAGCGTGAGCGCGAGGGTGACGAACAGACCCGCCACCGATCGCGCGTCCGCCACGTGCAGGGCGACCCCGAACAGGGCGAGCACCGCGGCCAACGCCCCGTCGATCACTCCGGTGTGCCCGCGGACCCACCGGTTCCAGCGTTCGAGCAGCGGGGTCGTCTGCACGGCGACGCTCCGTCAGCCGAGCAGCTTCTGCCGCAGCGCCTCGTCCTTCTCGAGCACCATCTGCTCGAGACCCGCCTGGAACTTCTCCATCTGCTCGCGCAGCGCCGGATCGGAGGCACCGAGGATGCGCGCGGCGAGCAGACCCGCGTTGCGGGCGCCGCCGATCGAGACGGTGGCGACGGGGACACCGGCGGGCATCTGCACGATCGACAGGAGCGAGTCCATACCGTCGAGGTACTTCAGCGGCACCGGAACGCCGATCACCGGCAGCGGGGTCGCCGAGGCGACCATGCCGGGTAGGTGGGCGGCGCCGCCGGCGCCCGCGATGATGACCTTGATCCCGCGGCCGGCGGCGTCCTTGGCGTAGTCGAGCATCCGCTGCGGCGTGCGGTGCGCCGAGACGACACCCACCTCGAAGCGGATCCCGAACTCGACCAGCGCCTCGGCCGCGGCCTGCATGGTCGGCCAGTCCGAGTCGCTGCCCATGATCAGGCCGACCTGTGCACCCTGTGCCACGTCACTCACCGATTTCTCCCGTGTGTTCGTTCCAACCGTCGGTCCACACCGCGTGCGAGAGCCAGTGCGCCGCGCGTTCCGCGCGTTCGCGCACGGCGGCGACGTACTCGGGATCGTCGATCGACCCGGACGGCGCGCCGAGTACGTTGACGTGGCCGATCTTGCGGTCCTTGCGCTCACCCTTGCCGTAGAGGTGCACGTGCACGTCGGGCATCCGGGCGAACAGGTGGTGCAGTCGCTCGTCCATGCTCATCGCCGGCGCCTCGGGCGCGCCGAGCACGTTCGCCATCACCGTCACCGGCGCGATCGGGCTCGTGTCGCCGAGCGGGTAGTCGAGCACGGCGCGCAGGTGCTGTTCGAACTGGCCGGTGCGGGCACCGTCCATGCCCCAGTGACCGGAGTTGTGCGGACGCATCGCCAGTTCGTTGACGATCAGCTCACCGGAGCGCGTCTCGAACAGCTCGACCGCCATGACACCGACGACGCCGAGCTCACCGGCGATGCGCAGCGCGAGCTGCTCGGCGGCGGTGGCGACGTCCTCGGGCAGGTTCGGGGCGGGTGCGATGACGACGGCGCACTGGCCGTCGCGCTGGACGGTCTCGACGACCGGCCACGACGCGCCCTGGCCGAACGGGGACCGCGCGACCATCGCCGACAGCTCGCGCGTCCACTCGACCTTCTCCTCGGCGAGGAGCGGGACACCGGCAGCGAGCTGGTCGGCGACGACCCGCTCGAGTTCGGCGTGGTCGTCGAGAATCCACACGCCACGGCCGTCGTAGCCACCGCGTGCGGCCTTGAGCACGTACGGATCGCCGAGCGCGTCGAGGGCGGCGCGGGCATCCTCGACGGAGGTGATCTCCGCGAACTTCGGCATCGGTGCGCCGAGCTCACCGAGCCGCTTGCGCATCGCGATCTTGTCCTGGGCGTAGATCAGGGCCTGCGGGGGCGGCAGCACCGCGACGCCTTCGCGCTGCAGGACCTCGAGATGTTCGGTCGGGACACCCTCGTGATCGAAGGTCAGCGCGTGCGCGCCGGTCGCGGCGCGGCGGAGGGCGTCGAGGTCGTCATGGCTGCCGAGCACCACATTCGGGCTGACCTGCGCGGCGGGTTCGTCGGCGCTCCCGGCGAGGACGCGGAGCGTCTGGCCGAGCGCGATCGCCGCCTGATGGGTCATCCGCGCGAGCTGTCCACCACCGATCATCGTGACGACCGGCATGCCCGTCGTCAGGGTGCGGGGCGTATCGGATCTGGGGGACGATTCAGGTCTGCCTGTCACGGCTGTCCATGGTGTCACAGCATGTCGTGACGTCGTTCCGCTGCTCCCCCGCCGAGCGTCGAGGGACCTCCCACCGGCCCGCCCAGCGGTGTGGGAATGCCGACATGTGCGGTCGGGTTTCGGAAATTCACCTCTTCGTTTCGTACACTTCTCCAAGTGACAATCGTCGATGAAGCGTTGAGCAGAGTTCCCCAGCCTTTCCGGGGGCTGTTGCTCCGGCATCGCGAATTGATCAAATTCGCCATCGTCGGCGGCACCACCTTCGTGATCGACTCGGCGATCTTCTACACGCTCAAGCTCACAGTTCTGTCCGAGAAGCCGGTGACCGCCAAGATCATCGCCGGTGTCGTCGCGGTGATCTGCTCGTACATCCTCAACCGCGAATGGTCCTTCCGTAATCGCGGCGGTCGCGAGCGCGCCCACGAGGCGTTCCTGTTCTTCTTCGTCAGCGGTATCGGCGTCGTGCTCTCGTTCATCCCGCTATGGATCTCGAGTTACGTCTTCGACCTGCGCGTACCTGAGGTGAGCCTCGCGACGGAGAACATCGCCGACTTCGTCAGCGCGTACATCATCGGCAACCTGCTGCAGATGATCTTCCGCTTCTACTGCTTCAAGAAGTTCGTCTTTCCGGAGGAGATGGTCCCGGACGCCCCCCTGGGCGAGCCCAGCGAGCAGCTCGACCGCTCCTGACGGGAAGAAGGTCTAGCGGGGTTCGCGCGTGCCGGTCGGCGTACAGGTGTCCCGATCGCGGGGCGCGCCGAGGAACAGCGCAAACAGTGCCGGCCGGCGTCGCTGCAGTTCGAGGCGACCGCCGTCGGCCTCCGCGAGGGCACGTGCGAGCGCCAGTCCCACCCCGGTCGACCCGCCCCCGGAGAAGCCGCGGTCGAAGACGTACGGCGCGACCTCGTCGCTGACACCCTCTCCCTCGTCGGCCACCTCGACACACACCGTGACGTCGCCGCGGGTCGCGACCTGCCGCACCGAGACCGTGCACGTGCCTCCTCCGTGCACGAGCGCGTTGTCGACCAGCACCGCCACCGCCTCACGCAACCGCGAACCGGTCACCGCCGCCCGCAACGACGGATCGCCGCGCAACACCAGCTCCCGTCCCGCCTCCTCGTAGGGACCGCGCCAGTCGGCGACGACACCGGTGAGTTCGCCGACCACCGAGACGTCGGTGCGCTGGTCGGCACTGGTGTCGCGGGACTGGCGCACGAGACCGTCGATCGCGGTGGTCAGCCGGTCCACCTGTGCCATGGCCGCCTCGGCCTCCTCCACCACGGCAGGATCCTCGTGGGTGGACAACTCGTCGAGCCGCAGCCGGATCGCGGTCATCCGGGAGCGGAGCTGATGCGAGACGTCGCCGACGAGCGCGTGCTCGCGCTGCAGGCGGTGCGAAATCTCGACGGCGGCCGAATCCAGCACGTCGGAGACGCGATCGAGTTCGGGGATACCGTGCCGCCGGGCCACCGGGCGGAAGTCGCCCTCGGCGAGACGGGCCGCCCGGTTCGCCACGTCGCGCAGCGGGTCGGCGAGTCTTCGGGCGGTCGCCACCGCGACCAGCGCCCCGGCCGCGACGGACAGCAGCACCAGCAGGCTCACCGCGGCGAGCACCTGCTGCTGCAAAGTTCGCATGCTCTCCGAGGGCACCTCGATGAGCAGCGAGCCGGACGTCCCCATCGACAACGACTCGACGATCGACGCCCCGAGCACCGGCGTGCCGATGTCCAGCCGCGCCGCGACGTTCTCGGGTGTCGGGTAGACCACGACAGCCCGCCCGTCGGTGGGGACGAGCAGACGCAGGGAACTCGTGTCGAGACCACCGACGACGAATCCGTCGGTGCCCTCCTGGGCGATGATCTCGTCGGCCATGCGTTCGAGCCGGTTCTGCAGGTCGCGGCGGGCGGTGTCCTCGACGAACAGGAACGCCGTGTAGGCCAGCGGAATGCCGAGCAACAGCGCGACGAGCAGCACGGTCGCCAGGACGGCGTTGAGGATGCGGCTGCGCACGCCGGAGACGCTAGTCGGTGTTCAGCCGGAAACCGACACCGCGCACCGTGGCGATGCGACGTTCCCCGGCCGGCCCCTCGTCGCCGATCTTGCGGCGCAACCACGACATGTGCATGTCGAGCGTCTTCGAACCGCGCAGGTCGGCGTCGCCCCACACCTCCTCGAGGATCGCGTCGCGGGAGACGACCTGCCCCGCGTGCTCGAGCAGCACACGCAGGAGCTCGTACTCCTTGTTGGCGAGCGTCACCTCGGAGCCGTCCACGAGGACACGGCGCGCGGCACGTTCGAGCCGGATCCCGGCGACGTCCACGATGTCGTCGTTCTCCGGGCCGCCGCGCCGGCGCAACAGCGCGCGCACACGCGCCATGAGCTCAGCGAGACGGAACGGTTTGCCGACGTAGTCGTCGGCGCCGGCATCGAGACCGACGACGAAGTCGACCTCGTCGGTGCGGGCGGTGAGCATGAGCACGGCCAGATCGGAGCGGCTCGCCCGGATCTGGCGACACACTTCGAGTCCGTCCATCCCAGGTAGACCGAGGTCGAGGATGAGCAGTTCGAACCTGCCCGACAGTGCCTGTTCGAGCGCGGCCGGACCGTTGTCCTCGACGGTCACGTCGTATCCTTCGCGTCCCAGCGCGCGGGACAGCGGTGCAGCGATTGCGTCGTCGTCTTCGGCGAGTAGAACGGCAGTCACCACGCCAGCGTACGGATCGCGGGTCGCTTTGTCGGGATTACCGGCGGGTCGTGTCGGCGCACCTGCGACTCGCGTCGGCGCACCTGCGACTCGCGGTCACCACGCCTTGCGGTGCTCGTGCCCGTGCTCGTCGCGCCGGTAGCGGGTGGTGTGACGGTCACCGGGGCGCTGGTTCTGCGCGTCGAAGGCCTGCCGGTAGAGCAGGGCGTGCACCTGCTGGACGTCAGGGATGTCGTCGAACTCGATGGGATCGTCGGCGGCGGACACCACGACGAGCGTGCCGGTCCGGAGCATCCGGTCGACGAGGCCGTGCCGGAACTGGACGTTGCTGATCCGGCCCATCGGGATGTCGATACCCGTGTGGGTGAGCACACCGGTGCGGACGAGGACGCGCCGGTCGGTGACGATGAAGTGCGTGGTGAGCCACCCGACGAAGGGAGGGACGCACCGCCAGCCGACGAGGCCGATCCACGCCGCGGCCACGGCGAGGCCACACCAGGTCGCGGCGGCACCGTCGAGCCGCGCCTGGACGAGTCCCACCAGGAAACCGGCGACCATCGTCGACACGAGGAAGGTGGCCGTCGGCAGTACGAGAGACTTCCAGTGCGGATGCCGGTGCAGCAGCAACTCTTCCTCGGGTGCGAGGGCGTCCTCCGGGTATCCCATACCGCCCACGATGGCATATGTCGGTCTTGTACCGATGCGAGCAGTCGCAGGGTGCTCAGACCGGTCGCAGATGTGTGATGTCGCCCGCAGCGACCGCCACGGACTCTTCCCCGCCGTCGGGGCGGATCACGATCCGTCCCTGGTCGTCGACGTCGGTCGCGACGCCGTGCAGTTCGGTGTCGCCGGGCAGGATCGCACGGACGCGCTGCCCGACCGTGCCGCATCGTTCGCGGTAGGCCGCGGCGAGTTCGGTGGTGTCCCATCCCGCCCGGGCCCACGCCCGGATCCGCTCGCCGAAGCCGGCGAGCAGCGCCTGCGCGAGCGGCGTGCGATCGAGTTCGGTGGCGTCCTCGAGCAGCAGCGAGGTGGCGGTGGGGACGGGCAGTTCGTCGCGTCCGAGGGTGGCGTTGATGCCGATGCCAGCGACGACCGTGGGCACCGGCGAGGTGGCCGCGACCTCCACGAGGATCCCGGCGAGCTTGCGTCCGTCGACGAGGACGTCGTTGGGCCACTTCAGTTGTGCCGCAACGCCGGTCACGGATCGCACAGCGTCGACGGCGGCGATGCCGCACAACAGCGGGAGCCAACCGAGGTTCTGCAGCGGGCACTCGGGCAGCCGCAGCAGGACCGACACGATGACCTGCGCGCCGGGCACACCGTTCCAGGTGCGGGAGTGGCGACCGCGGCCGCCGTGCTGGAACTCGGCGAGCAGCACGCGACGGTCGTCGCCGGTCGCGGCGACGGCGAGCAGATCCGCGTTCGTCGAGGCCGTGTCGGCGACGACGTCGAGACGTGTGTAGAAACCTTCGCGCTCGACGCCGACGAGGGCATCGCGCAACGCCGCCTCGTCGAGCGGTGTGCGGAGGGCGACGAGATCGGTCGTGGGCCGGTCGGATGCCATGTACACAGCCTAAAGTGGGCCTTCGCCACCTACCCGCCGGTAGGTCCGGAGCGGTGGTCCGGCCTTCGGGACCTCGATGCAGCGGCCTTGTATGACGATCGCTAAGCTGACTGGCCATGACCACTGTCCAGGAGCCGTCCGCGCCCGAGGCGGCGAGTACGCCCGATATCCACACCACCGCCGGCAAGCTGGCCGACCTGCGCAACCGTCAAGCACAGGCCAAGGTCCCGGTCGGTGAGGCCGCAGTCGAGAAGGTTCACGCCAAGGGCAAGCTGACCGCTCGCGAGCGCATCCAGGCGCTCCTCGACGAAGGATCGTTCGTCGAACTCGACGCCCTCGCTCGCCACCGCAGCACCAACTTCGGCCTGGCCGACAACCGTCCGCTCGGCGACGGCGTCGTCACCGGCTACGGCACGATCGACGGCCGCGACGTCTGCGTCTTCTCGCAGGACGCCACCGTCTTCGGCGGCAGCCTCGGCGAGGTCTACGGCGAGAAGATCGTCAAGGTCATGGACCTGGCCCTCAAGACCGGTCGTCCGCTGATCGGCATCAACGAAGGCGCCGGCGCGCGCATCCAGGAAGGTGTCGTCTCCCTCGGTCTCTACGGTGAGATCTTCCACCGCAACGTGCAGGCCTCCGGTGTCATCCCGCAGATCTCGCTGATCATGGGCCCCGCGGCCGGTGGTCACGTCTACTCCCCCGCTCTCACCGACTTCGTCGTGATGGTCGACCAGACCAGCCAGATGTTCGTCACCGGCCCGGACGTCATCAAGACCGTCACCGGCGAGGACGTCACGATGGAGGACCTCGGCGGCGCCCACACCCACATGGTCAAGTCGGGTGTCGCGCACTACGTCGCCGACGGCGAGCAGGACGCCCTGGACTACGTCAAGGACCTGCTGTCCTACCTGCCGAGCAACAACCAGGCCGCTGCACCGCGCCTCGCGCCGAGCGACCCGATCGAGGGTGCGATCGAGGACTCCCTCACCGCCGAGGACATCGAGCTCGACACGCTCATCCCGGATTCACCGAACCAGCCGTACGACATGCACGAGGTCATTCGTCGCCTGCTCGACGACGACGAGTTCCTCGAGGTCCAGGCCGAGCGCGCGAAGAACATCATCGTCGGCTTCGGGCGCGTCGACGGCCGCAGCGTCGGCATCGTCGCCAACCAGCCCACGCAGTTCGCCGGCTGCCTCGACATCGACGCGTCCGAGAAGGCCGCGCGCTTCGTCCGCACCTGCGACGCGTTCAACGTGCCGATCATCACGCTCGTCGACGTTCCCGGCTTCCTGCCCGGCACCGAGCAGGAGTACAACGGCATCATCCGCCGCGGCGCCAAGCTGCTCTACGCCTACGGCGAGGCGACCGTCGGCAAGATCACGGTCATCACCCGCAAGGCCTACGGCGGCGCGTACGACGTCATGGGTTCCAAGCACATGGGTGCCGACGTCAACCTCGCATGGCCCACCGCGCAGATCGCCGTCATGGGTGCCTCCGGCGCCGTCGGCTTCGTCTACCGCAAGCGCCTGCTCGAGGCCGCCAAGAACGGTCAGGACGTCGACGCGCTGCGCCTCGAGCTGCAGAACGAGTACGAGGACACCCTGGTGAACCCGTACGTCGCCGCCGAGCGCGGTTACGTCGATGCGGTGATCCCGCCGTCGCACACGCGCGGACAGATCGTCTCCGCGCTGCGCCTGCTCGAGCGGAAGATGGTTTCGCTCCCGCCGAAGAAGCATGGAAACATTCCGCTGTGACGCTCGGCGGCAGGACCGGGCGCAGCTCGGTCCTGCCGCGACCGTACGGCGTAGCACGTCGCCGACGACGTGCGATGAACCCGAGAGAGGGATCGACATGACAGCGACCCGGTGGGCATCCGATGCCTGTGTGGACGCGTACCCGGGGGGTGCCCTGTGACAGCGACGGCAGAGGACAAGATCATCACCGAGTTCGAGGTCGAAGAGCAGCCGCCCGCGGTCGAGGCCACGGCCGCCGACGACGCGACCGAAGCCGCCCAGGAGAGCACCGCGGTCGCCGAAACCGCGGCTGCCATCCGCATCGTCAAGGGCAACCCCGCCGACGAGGAGATCGCGGCTCTCGTCGCCGTGCTCGCCGCCGCCGCTGCGTCGGCGGGCGACGAGGTGGTCGACACCCGGCCGCCCGAGACCTGGGGCGATCCGACGCGGACGCACCGGCAGTGGGCGCCGTTCTCGCCGTATTCGTACCCGAACCGCGGCTGACATGCCCCGGCTCGTTCTGGCCTCGGCTTCACCCGCCCGCCTCGCGGTTCTCCACGCGGCGGGCGTGAAGCCGTTGGTGCAGGTGTCGGAGGTCGACGAGGACGCGCTCATCGCGTCCCTCGGCCCCGGCACGCCGCCGGCACAGGTGGTCACCGAGCTTGCCCGCGCCAAGGCCACCGACATCCTGCCCGTCCTGCGCGAGCAGAAGCTGCGCGACGCCGTCGTCATCGGCTGCGACTCGATGCTGCTGATCGACGGCGCTCTGCAGGGCAAGCCCGGCACCGTCGAGGCGGCCCGCGAGCGCTGGCGGGCGATGGCCGGCCGCAGCGGCGAGCTGCTCACCGGTCATGCCGTGCTCCGTCTCCGCGACGACGAGGTCGTCGCGGAGGCCGCCGACCACAGCGGCACCGTGGTGCACTTCGGCATCCCCACGGACGAGGAACTCGAGGCCTATCTCGACAGCGGTGAGCCGCTCGAGGTGGCCGGGGCCTTCACGCTCGACGGTCACGGGGGCTGGTTCGTCGAGGGCATCGAAGGCGATCCGTCGTCGGTGATCGGCATCGGGCTCCCGCTGGTGCGGCGCCTCCTCGCCGAGGTCGGCATCTCCGTCGCCCGGTTGTGGGCCGAGAACGCCGCGATCCCCGTCGAGGCGCTCGAGAACTGAGCCGTACCAGGCACTATCGGGCCGTGCCGCCGTACAAGGTCTTCTGCAACGAGCCCACCATCGCCTCGGCCTTGGTCTTCGCACGTTCGGCATCCACGCCGTGGAACATCTCGTCCACGGTCCCGCACCACAACTGCAACCACCGCTCGAACCGGGCGGGGGTCAGTCCGTGGTGTCCGTGCAGCGCCCGGTGCACCGGCACGAACGCTCCGCGATAGCGGGTGGTGCGGAAGAGGATCTGCTCCCAGAAGTCGCCGACCACTACCAGATGGTCGTCGAGTCCGATCACGGCGAGGACGTCGAAGGCCGGCGCGAGCACGGGATCGTCGAGGGCCCGTTCGTAGAACCGCCGGACCAGCAGGTCGATGTGCTCCCGCGATGCGAGCTCGACCGGGGCCGGCCGGTCGCCGTGGGTGTCACTGCGGGTCACGTCCCGTCACGGTACCGCCTAGAATCGACGGCGCACCTGCCACCACAGCCTCAGGAGCCCATGTGCCCGTCGCACCCGATAGCAACCCTTCGTTCGCGGTATACGCCGATCCCAACCGTCTCGTGTCGACGGAGTGGTTGTCCGCTCATCTCGGTCATCCCGAAGTGAAGGTCGTAGAGTCCGACGAGGACGTCCTGCTCTACGACGTGGGGCACATCCCCGGTGCGGTGAAGATCGACTGGCATCTCGATCTCAACGACCCCGTCACCCGCGACTACATCGACGGCGAGCAGTTCGCCGCGCTCATGGATCGCAAGGGCATCCGCCGCACCGACACCGTGATCATCTACGGCGACAAGTCCAACTGGTGGGCCGCCTACGCACTGTGGGTCTTCACCCTCTTCGGCCACGAGGACGTCCGCCTGCTCGACGGTGGACGCGACGCGTGGATCTCCGAGAACCGCGACACCACCCTCGACATCCCCGCCGCCACGACGAGCGGTTACCCGGTCGTCGAGCGCAACGACGCCCGGATCCGCGCATTCAAGGACGATGTCCTCGCGCACCTGGGCAAGGGCCCGCTGGTCGACGTGCGGTCGCCGCAGGAGTACACCGGCGAGCGCACCCACATGCCCGACTACCCGGAGGAAGGCGCCCTGCGCGGTGGCCACATCCCCACCGCGGTGTCGATCCCGTGGGCGAAGGCAGCGGCGCCCGACGGCCGGTTCCGTGCGCGGCCCGAACTCGAGGAGATCTACGGCGACATCGACCAGGACGCCGACGTGATCGCCTACTGCCGGATCGGCGAGCGCTCGAGCCACACCTGGTTCGTCCTCACCTACCTGCTCGGATACTCGAACGTGCGCAACTACGACGGTTCGTGGACCGAGTGGGGCAACGCCGTCCGCGTGCCCATCGCCAAGGGCGACGAGCCCGGAGAAGCGCCGGCCGCATGAGCATTCCCGCCCCCCTCGCCGAGATCGTCGACGACTTCGCTGCCGTCGAAGGTCAGGACAAGCTGCAGTTGCTTCTCGAATTCAGCCGCGAGCTCCCGCCGCTTCCCGCCGAACTCGAGGAAGCGGCGATGGAGCCGGTGCCCGAGTGCCAGTCGCCGCTGTTCCTGTCCGTCGACGCATCCGACCGGTCGCAGGTGAAGCTCCACTTCAGCGCACCCGCCGAAGCCCCGACCACCCGCGGATTCGCATCGATCCTGCAGCAGGGACTCGACGGTCTCAGCGCACAGGAGATCCTCGACGTGCCCGACGACTTCTATGCCTCGCTCGGTCTCGCCGAGGCGGTCAGCCCGCTGCGGCTGCGAGGGATGAGCGCGATGCTCACGCGCATCAAGCGGCATCTCCGAACCTGACGCGGTCATGGAGTTCACCGAGCTCGCCGACTACCGGATCCCCCCGGGCGTTCTCACCGAATGGCTGCCGTGTGCGGCCGAGGACGACTGGCGCGAGGACCCTCGTCCCGCCTCGTACATCCACGAGGCGCATCTCAGGCGCACCTCGGGGGTCCGGTACGGCGGGGGCCGCGACTCCTGGCTCGGCACGGCCTTCGAGGTCCCCGGGCCCCTCGACACCGAGCGGTTCCGGCGGGCCCTGCAGCGCTGGATCGATCGGCACGAACCGCTGCGCAGCCACGCGCACCTCGACGAGGAGCAAAGCGGCGGCGGTCTGGTGCGGCGCACCGCTCCCCCCGGCCGGGTGTCGGTGCGACCCATCCGGCACGATCCCGCCGATCCCGACACCATCCACGAGCACCTGCTCGGTCTGTTCGACGACTACACGACCCCGCACTTGTGGCCGTCCTACGTCTTCGCGACGCTCGAGCGGACACCGGACGGGGATCCCGACAGCGCAGAAAGCGCGAAGGACACCGACGAGCGGTTCACAGTCTTCTTCGGCGCCGACCACTCCATCATCGACGGGTACTCGGTGGTGCTCGTGGCGCACGAGATCTCGGCGCTCTACGAGGAGGAGCGCACCGGTCGCGCCGCCGACCTGTTCCCGGTGGGCAGCTACATCGACTTCGGCGCCGCCGAACGCGACGAGTCCGCGCATCTCGACGACGACGACGAGGCCGTGCAGATCTGGCGGCGGACCCTCACCGAATGCGGCGGCGAACCGCCCGCCTTCCCCCTCCCGATCGGGGCGCGACCCGCGCACGCCACACCCCAGCAACGACTGTCGGAACGCTGGTTCGACGACGACGAGGCGAGCGCCTTCTCCGCATGCTGCCGACGCGCCGGGACGGGATTCTTCGCCGGCGTGCTGGCGTGCTTCGGCCGGGCGACGGCCGAACTCACCGGTGCGGATCGGTTCCGGACCGTCGCGCCCGCGCACACCCGCGCCGGGCCGATCTGGGCGGGTTCGCTCGGATGGTTCGTCGGCCTGCGTCCGATCGATCTGAAACTCACGGACACAACGGATTTCGAGACCCTGGCGATGCGGGCCGGCGACGAACTGCACCGCACCCGCGCGAGCGCACGAGTGCCGTTCGCGCGGGTGGGCGAACTCCTCGGCGTGCCCATCCGTCCACGTTTCGTCGTCTCGTACATGGACGTGCGGTTCGTACCGATGGCCGCCCAGTGGCCCGAATGGAACGCTCAGGCGCTGCGCAGCCGCAGCTTCACCCACGACGTCTACGTCTGGATCAACCGCACGCCCGAGGGTGTGAACATGTCGGCGCGATTTCCAGACAATACGGTCGCGGACAAGAACGTCCCGAGCCTTCTGACGCGCACCCGCGAACTGATGCACGAGGTCGCGGTGGGTGGACCGTGGATCGCACGGCCGGAAACGGCGGCAGTCCCACCTACCGGTGAGTAGCATTGTGCACTCGAACGGCCGCCGTAATGTATACGGGCATCCGGTTACATCGTCGATCCGAATGGCGCTTAGACTGCCCGTCGACGGAAATAACCTAACGATCGATCAACAGGAGGCTCCGTGCCCAGTCATGCCAGCGCGCAGATCACGAAGGTGCTCGTCGCGAATCGCGGCGAAATCGCTGTGCGGGTCATCCGAGCCGCCAAGGACGCAGGCTACGGCAGTGTCGCCGTCTACGCCGAACCGGACGCAGACGCACAGTTCGTGAAGCTCGCCGACGAGGCGTTCGCACTGGGCGGCAACACCTCGGCCGAGTCCTACCTGGTGTTCGACAAGATCCTCGACGCCGCGGCCAAGTCCGGCGCCGACGCCATCCACCCCGGCTACGGCTTCCTCTCCGAGAACGCCGACTTCGCCCAGGCCGTGATCGACGCCGGCCTCATCTGGATCGGCCCCTCGCCGCAGTCCATCCGCGACCTCGGCGACAAGGTCACCGCCCGCCACATCGCCGAGCGCGCCAAGGCTCCGATGGCGGCCGGCACCAAGGACCCGGTCAAGAACGCCGACGAGGTCGTCGAGTTCGCCGAGAAGTACGGCGTGCCGGTCGCGATCAAGGCCGCTTTCGGCGGTGGTGGACGCGGCATGAAGGTCGCGCAGACCATCGAGGAGATCCCCGAGCTGTTCGAGTCGGCCACCCGTGAGGCCGTCGCCGCCTTCGGTCGCGGCGAGTGCTTCGTCGAGCAGTACCTCGACAAGGCCCGCCACGTCGAGGCCCAGGTCATCGCCGACCAGCACGGCAACGTCATCGTCGCCGGCACTCGCGACTGCTCGCTGCAGCGCCGCTTCCAGAAGCTCGTCGAGGAGGCCCCCGCGCCGTTCCTGACCGACGAGCAGCGCAAGCGCATCCACGACTCCGCCAAGGCCATCTGCCGCGAGGCCGGTTACTACGGCGCCGGCACGGTCGAGTACCTCGTGCAGGGCGACACCGTCTCCTTCCTCGAGGTCAACACCCGCCTGCAGGTCGAGCACCCGGTCACCGAGGAGACCGCCGGCATCGACCTCGTGCGTCAGCAGTTCCGCATCGCCAACGGCGAGAAGCTCGAGCTCACCGAGGATCCGACCCCGCGCGGCCACAGCTTCGAGTTCCGCATCAACGGTGAGGACGCCGGTCGCGGCTTCCTCCCCGCTCCCGGCCCGATCACCGTCTACAAGGAGCCCACGGGCCCCGGCGTGCGTGTCGACTCGGGTGTCGTCGCCGGCGACGTCATCGGCGGCCAGTTCGACTCGATGCTCGCCAAGCTGATCGTCACCGGTGAGACCCGCGAGCAGGCGCTGCAGCGTGCTGCCCGCGCGCTGGCCGAGTTCGAGGTCGAGGGCCTGGCCACGGTCATCCCGTTCCACCGCCACATTGTCGAGAACCCGGCGTTCGTGGGCGACGGCGAGAAGTTCGACGTCTACACCAAGTGGATCGAGAACGAGTGGGACAACACCATCGAGCCGTACACCGGTGGTGCCCCGATCGAGGACGAGGACGAGGCCCTGCCGCGGCAGACCGTCGTCGTCGAGGTCGGCGGACGCCGCGTCGAGGTGTCGCTGCCCGGGCAGTTCTCGCTCGGCGGTAACGGCGGCGGCGCCGGCGTGATCCGCAAGAAGCCCAAGCCCCGCAAGCGCGGTGGCGGCGGCGCCGGCAAGGCGTCGGGCGACGCGGTGACCGCACCCATGCAGGGCACCGTCGTCAAGGTCGCGGTTGCCGAGGGCCAGGAGGTCGCCGAGGGCGAGCTCATCGCCGTGCTCGAGGCCATGAAGATGGAGAACCCGGTCAACGCCCACAAGGCGGGCGTCGTCACCGGCCTGGCGGTCGAGCCGGGTGCCGCGGTCACCCAGGGCACCGTGCTCACCGAGATCAAGTAGGACCCCGCCCGAGCAACGCTCGAGCAGTACGGCCGACGGTCCCCCGCATCGCTCACGATGCGGGGGACCTCGCCGTATCGGGCCCCCGTGACCGGCTCATGCGCGCGAAAAACCACTAGCCTGGAGTCATGGCCGACCGCCCCGACATCCGCATCGGCACCGCCGAGCGTGAAGAAGCCGTAGCGCTGCTCGGCGAGCACTTCGCCGCGGGCCGTCTCAGCCTGGCGGAATTCGACGAGCGGGTCGCACTCGCCACGCAGGCCACGGTGCGCGGAGACCTGATCCCCCTCTTCGCCGACCTGCCCTCGGCGCCGGCCGCGATGGCCACCACCGGGCCACGCGATCTGGCGGAACAGCTGCTCACGTTGGTTCCGTTCATCCTGGTCGCGCTGCTCGTGATCGTCGTCTTCCGGCACCCGATCGCGCTGCTCATCGCCTTCGGTGTGCTGTTCGTCGCGGGTCGCCGGGCCTACCGGCTCCTCGGCGAGGGCCGCGGGCCGTCCTGACCTCGCGGTACCCGGCCGCGTCCTCCTGCTTTTGCGGAGATCCTGTTGCGGAGATCCTGTAGTGGAGATCACAGCCCTTCGAGAGGTGCCCGTGGCTGTTGCCGGTCCGACGGCACAGGTTAGTGTGGCCGGCATGCCCGAACACCCCGACATCCGGATCGGCAACGCAGAACGCAGTGAGGCGCTCGACCTGCTCGGCGAGCACTTCGCGCTCGGCCGGCTGACGCTGTCGGAGTTCGACGAACGCAGCGCGAAGGCGTCGGCCGCGACGACGCGGGGTGATCTCCAGGTGCTGTTCACCGACCTGCCCGCCCACGTCACCGAGCTGCCCACCACGACCCGCGACGACCTTCCGGTGATCGCCCCGAAGAAGGCTCCCGATCGCTGGCGCGAGGTCGTGATGGGGCTGACCCCGCTCGTCGCGCTCGTGTTGTTCTTCACGTTCGACACGTGGTTGTTCTTCCTGCTGATCCCCGCCGTGGGCATCGTCCTGTTCGCCGGTCGCGACCGGGACGGGCACAGTACCGAGGACGGCAGCACCAACGCCCGGCGGGACGAGAAGAAGAACGCCTGAACCGTGCCGTCCACGCTCCTCCGGCACCGCGCTCTGCCGCTGATCGTCGCGGTCGTCGTCATCACTGCGATGCTGCTCTCCCCCGGCGGCACCGTGCCGAGCGGCCCGCCACACGCCGACAAGGTCACACACGCACTGATGTTCCTGGCCCTCGCGCTCTGCTCTCGCTACGCCCGCATCTCCCCCGTCGTCACCCTGGTGTGGCTGGGCCTCTACGGCGTGCTGACGGAGATCCTCCAGGCCACCGTCGCGGTCCGGCGCTCCGGATCGTTCTGGGACTGGTGCGCCGATCTCGTCGGCGTTGCGATCGGCCTCGCCGTCGCGGCCGTCGTCAACTCACGTTCTCGCACGCGGTCGAAACCGTAAGCATCAACCCGTGATTCGTCACAAAACCTGCCGCTGGTAGCCTCCTCCGCGCCGACAGTCCGACGGGGGATCGGACGGGCTGCTCACGGGGGAACGAATGTCGCAGGAACAGATCGCGGACGCACTACCGACGGTGCTTCCGCCGTATCTCTATCTACCCTGCGCGGAAGTGGTCTCGGATCCGGCCGATGCCACCGTCGACTATCGGTATCTCAGCGACGGCCGCATCGCGCTGCTCGCCTACACGGCACTCGACCGTCTCCACTCCTGTTGCGGCGCCGGCCAACCGTGGCTGGTGCTGCCCACGCACGTGCTCCCGCGACTGCGTGAGGCACAGCCGTGGGATTCGCTGCTGCTCGACGTCCCGATATCCGAATCGGAACGTCGACACCCGGCCTCCGGAGACGCGAAATGAGCCTGTACGTCGATCCCGACGAACTCGATCGGGCTGCAGGCGTCTACACGGGTGCGGCCACGGACACCGCGGATCTCGTCGACACCTGCCCCACGAGCGTGGACGCGGGTCTCGCGACCGGCCCGCTCACCGGCATGCTTGCGCAGATCGTCACCGACCTCGCCGGCATGGTCGAGCTCCTCGGCGGAACGGGTGGCCTGCTGACGACCACAGCGCAGACGTACCGGGACGCCGACGACGAGACCGCCGCCGCGCTCGTCCGGGCCTGGTCGGAGTGACCGTGCCGATCGACACCTTCATCGCCGGCAGCCCCACCGATATCCGACGGGTCGAGGACTGGATCCGCACGACGCTGGGCACCACGATCGGGAACGTCGCCGACGCCGCGGCCCGGGCGCGTCGCATCGCCGACGACGCTTGGGAGGGCGACGCTTCCGAGACCTACCTCGACAGGTCGAGCGAACACGTCCACGCCATCGACGATTTCCACGCGCGGATATCGAAGACCGCCGATGTCTTCGCGGGCCTGGCGGGCGAACTGTCGCGCGCCCTGTCCGACATGGCCGACATCCGCGCTCGCGCCGCGGCCGCGGGACTGTCGGTCGTATGCAACACGATCGGTAATCCTCCCCCGGGTGACGACGAAGCCGCTTTCCGAAGGACCTTGGCGTATCAAGAAGCGAACGCAGCCGCCGAGGCGGTGCACGCTCGCTGGTCGGTCGCAATCGCAACTGCCGTGAACACCTGGACCGGACACGTGTGGTCCGCGACTTTTCTGACAACCACCGGGTTCGACTCCGCCGACCTGTACCGGAGTGGTCGGGTGAAGGCATTGCTCGAGCTTCAGGAAAATCTTCGTAACGCAGCACTCCTGTCGATGGAACGATTTCTCGCACTGCCGGACGGCACACCCTACGGTGAACTGCGACGTCTGTTCGATATCGCTCAGCAACCGCTTCAAGACCTCGCCGACACAGGCAGACACCTCGACGACGCGGTACCGCTGTCCCGAACTGCCGCCAGAGTCGCAGGGGCCGCAAACGCTCTCGGTTTCGTCGCCGGCGTAGGGCTGGACTATTTCGCCGGTGGCGAGTCGCTCGAACAGGCTGTGGCCTCCAACAGCGCGGGCCTGATGGCATCGATGACGACCGGCGCCGCGGTAGGAGCCGCAATCGGATCGGTCGTTCCCATTGCCGGGACCGCTGTCGGCACTGTAATCGGTGTGCTGGCGGGAACCGCCGGCGGAATCTTCACATCCGGCATGGTCGACCACATCTACGAGTCGGGCACGACCTCCGCCTTGGGAACGATCATGGCCGGGGTGAACGAACTCGGAAGTGCAGCAGACGCTACGGCTGATCTCCTCGGCGCGACCGTCGGTGGAGTGACGCGACTGGGACGAGGAGTTCTCGATGCAGTTTTCTGACGGTTCCGACCTCCGCACATACGGAAATCCGCGGGCACTGTACGTCATCGTCTTCACAGCCGTCGTCGGCCTGTTGTTCCCCGCACTTCTCGTCGGCGTCTTTGTCGAACAGGCAACAGCAGGAATGCCACTCGAAGCACCCACCGGCACGACCTTCCTGTTGGCTCTGGGAGCGACCGTTCTGGTGTATCCGGTGATCGGTTTCCTCATGTACAGCCCACGCACCCGAGCGGAGCACATCGTCGCGGAAACCGAAACCGACTCCCCGGCCTTGGTTCTGCGACAGTCACCTTCGGTCTTCTGGGCCGCTCCCGTTCAGATCGGGATGCTGACGCTGATGTTGCTCGCCGCCGTCTGGACGACCCCGAACGCCGGAGACCGGACGAGCGAGAACGTGATCATGACGATCGTCGTCTGCTCGTGGCAGGTCGGTTTCTACTTCTTCGTCGCCCGGCGGACGCTGCGCCCCGGCCGGATCGCACTCTCCGTGGACGGAATCCGCTTCAGCGATCACGCCACCGACACCTGGATACCCTGGAACGCCACGGCATCCGGCGTTCAACCCGATCCTCTGTACGTCGTGCTGGTCGCCCTGCGGCAGTGGGGCGCCGGGACGAGCGCACGAGTTCCGTTGCCGTGGCGGATCCTCGACGACCGGAAGCGCAACGATCTGCACGTCTCGTCCCGTCGTGCCCCCGGCTACTCCGCCCGCATCGACCGGCGCCGGTTCGAGATCGCACCCGAACTCCTCGACGCCGTGCTCGACCACTATCTCCGCGACCCCGACGCCCGCGCCGAACTCGCCGATCCCGACGCTGTCGCACGCCGAGTCGACGAGCTGCGCTCCTACGCACCCGGACCGCGGTGGCGACGCTACGGTCCGGTCCCCGTGCCGACCCTGAGCACGCCGGCGCCGAGGTGACGGTCAGGCGGTCACGTTCGAATCGACGAGCCGGGTCCGCAAGGCCTGCAGGGTGTCGTCGTCGAGACCGAGTCCGGCGGCGAAGTACTGCTCGATGGTTCCGTAGCGCGACAACGCCTCGTCGATCGCCACCTCGAGGTACTCGCGGCGCACACCGAGCAGGGGCGTGATCAGGTCCGGATCGCCGCCGAGCGATGCGAACCGGGCGAAGAAGTCGTCGAAATGCGGGAGCAGTTCGTCGTTCGTGCGCAGGTAGTCGGCGAACACGGCGTCCTGGTCGGCGCCGGCGAACATGAGCAGCGAGGCCGCCGCCCAGCCGGTGCGGTCCTTGCCGGCACTGCAGTGCACGAGCGCCGGGACCTCGCCGTGCGCGACGGTACTCGCCAGGGTCCGGTACGACGCCACTGCGCTCGGCAGCGTGACGAACTCGCGGTAGCTCTGCCGCAGGTACTCGACGGCACGACCGTCCCCGAGCGTCTGGGCCACCAACTCCGGATCGGACACGAGTTCCGGCAGCGCGGCCGCGATCGATCCACTCTGCCGGTCGGCGAGAACGTCGAGCCCGAGGTGCCGGGCACCGTCGGGGACGCGATCGGGACGGCGCTGCTGCTCCTCGAGCGTGCGCAGGTCGAAGACCGTCGCGATGCTCAGGGCGTCGAGGGTCTCGACGTCGGTGTCGGTCAGGCGGCTGAGGTCCGTCGAGCGGAAGACCACTCCGGTGCGGACCACGCCGCCGAACGAACTCCGGCAACCGCCGATGTCCCTCAGGTTGACCAGCGACGGAATCGCGAAGGATTCGCCGCCGGTCACGGTTTCGTCCAGTGCATCGGCCATGTCCGACAAGCTACCGCCGTCCGGCCGCGAACAGGGGGACCCACACCTCATTCGTACTGCGAGGTCACCCTGTCGAGCGCGTCGACGGCCTCGTCGAGCTCGTGGGTGGTGACGACGAGCGGCGGCCGGAAGCGGATGCCGCGCGTGCCCGTCCCGATCACGAGGACGTGCTCGTCGCGGTACAGCCGTCGCAGCACCTCGTCGCGGATCTCCGGAGTCGGGAGGTCGACCGCGCACATCAGTCCGCGTCCGCGCGGCTCGGTGACGACCGGTCGTCGCGTGGCGAGTTGCTGCAACCCCGACAGCAGGTGCGCTCCACTCAACCGGGCACGTTCGATGAGCCGGTCGTGCTCGACGACCTCGAGGATGCGACGGGCCCGCACCATGTCGGTGAGATTGCCGCCCCATGTCGAGTTGATCCGCGAGCTCACGGCGAACACGTTGTCGGGCACCTCGTCGATGCGTTCGCCGGCCATGATGCCGCACACCTGCGTCTTCTTGCCGAAGGCGACGATGTCGGGGGTGACGCCGAGCTGCTGGTAGGCCCACGCGGTGCCGGTCGTGCCGGCACCGGTCTGCACCTCGTCGAAGATCATCAGGGCATCGTTCTCCCGGCACAACTGCGCGATCGCCCGGAAGAACTCGGGACGGAAGTGGTGGTCGCCGCCCTCGCCCTGGATCGGTTCGGCGATGAAGCACGCGATGTCGTGGGGACGTTCGGCGAAGGCGCGGCGTGCCTGCTCGAGGGCCTTCTCCTCGGCCGCGGCGACGTCGCGCCCCTCGGTGAGATAGGGCGCGTCGATGCGCGGCCAGTCGAACTTGGGGAACCGGTCGGTCTTGACCGGATCGGTGTTGGTCAGCGACAGCGTGTACCCGGTGCGGCCGTGGAAGGCCTCGGTCAGGTGCAGCACCGATCCGCCCAGGTGGGCGGGCAGACCGCGGGATTCGTTGAGACGGCTCTTCCAGTCGAACGCGACCTTGAGTGCGTTCTCCACGGCGAGCCCACCACCGTCGACGAAGAACAGGTGCGGGAGCGCCGGGTCGCCGAGAACGCGCACGAAGGTCTCGACGAAGCGCGCCATGGGCACGGTGTAGATGTCGGAGTTGCTGGGCTTGTTCGCCGCGACGGCGGCGAGTTCGTGCGCTGCCTCCGGATCGGTCAGCGCAGGATGATTCATTCCGAGCGTGGACGACGCGAAGAACCCGAACATGTCGAGCCAGGTGGTCCCGTCCCGGACGTCGACGAGGCGTACTCCGCGGGAACGGTCGAGATCGAGGACGAGGTCGAAACCGTCGGCGAGCATGTGCCGGCCGAGGATGCTGTGTACCCGGTCGGGGGCGAGGTTCTCGGCACCGTCCGGGTTTCGGAATGCAGTGCTCATGACCCCACCGTACGCGAGAATCAACGGGACAAACCTGGTATCACAGCAACACTTACGGCGCAGGGTCCTATCGTTCGTAAAATGTTTGCAGAACGACGGTGCTGCGGGTGGCGACGTTCGCGGTCGCGCGGATCTCCTGCAGCAACCGCTCGAGAGCGCGAGGAGACTCGACACGCACGAGGAGGATGTAGCTTTCGTCGCCCGCCACCGAGTGACACGATTCGATCGCGGAGATGTGCCGGAGGCGGGCCGGTGCATCGTCGGGTTGCGACGGGTCGAGAGGGGTGATCGCCACGAACGCCGACAACATCAGCCCGAGCGCTTCGGGATCGACGCGCGCGCTGTATCCGCGGATCACGTTGCGCGCCTCGAGTCGACGCACCCGCGACTGCACGGCCGAGACGGACAATCCTGCCTTCTCGGCGAGCGCCGCGAGCGTCGCGCGACCGTCGGCGACCAGTTCGCGCAGCAGCATCCGATCGATGTCGTCCAGCGACTCCTTCGACGAGTCGTTTCTCGAGGATTCGGGCACCAGCGCAGGGTATCCGAGCAGTAAAGGAGCTCACCGATGAATGCGACCACCGATCTCGCCGATCGCGCGGCGACCGCTCTGAGACAGTGCGGTGTCGGCGCCCTGCCCGACGACGCGGCGCTCGCGGTGACCAGCCCGATCGACGGCAGCGTGATCGGACACCTTCCGGTCCACTCGGCCGCCGAGGTCGACGCGACGATCACGGCGGCGGCACAGGCCTTCGAACAGTGGCGCGACGTCCCCGCTCCGGTGCGCGGCCGCGTGGTGCGACGGCTCGGGGAACTTCTCGTCGAACACAAGTCGCATCTCGCCGAACTCGTCACCCTCGAGGCCGGGAAGATCCCGTCGGAGGCCGCGGGCGAGGTGCAGGAGATGATCGACGTCTGCGAGTTCGCCGTCGGTCTGTCGCGGCAGCTCTACGGGCGGACGATGCCATCCGAGCGCCCCGGGCACCGGCTCATGGAGATCTGGCATCCGCTCGGCGTGGTGGGCGTGATCTCCGCGTTCAACTTCCCCGTGGCCGTGTGGTCGTGGAACACCGCGATCGCGCTGGTATGCGGCGATCCGGTGGTGTGGAAGCCGTCGGAGACCACCCCGCTCACCGCGCTCGCCTGCGACGCGCTGCTGCGCCGCGCCGCCACCGATGTCGGCGCCCCCGAAGGGCTCCACCATCTTCTTCTCGGCGACCACACGGTGGGTGAAGCGCTCGTCGACGACCCCCGCATCGCGCTGGTCAGTGCGACCGGCTCCAGCCGGATGGGACGGATCGTCGGACCGCGCGTCGCGGCCCGGTTCGGCCGGAGCCTGCTCGAACTCGGCGGCAACAACGCGGCGATCGTCGCTCCGTCCGCCGATCAGGACCTCGCCGTCCGGGGCGTCGTGTTCGCGGCCGCCGGAACAGCGGGCCAGCGCTGCACCACCTTGCGCCGGCTGATCGTGCACCGGTCGATCGCCGACGAGTTCGTCGAGCGCATCGTGAAGGCGTACTCGCGTCTGCGGGTGGGGAATCCGCTGGACGAGGGTGTCCTCGTGGGTCCGCTCATCTCAGAACGGTCCTACGAGACGATGACCGCGGCGCTCGACCGCGCGCAGGCCGACGGGGGCACGCTCGTCGTCGGCGGCGACCGAGTGGAGGTCGCCGGTGGTGGCGTGTACGTCTCCCCCGCACTGGTCCGGATGCCGGCGCAGACCGAGGTGGTGTGCGAAGAGACCTTCGCCCCGATCCTGTACGTCCTCGACTACGACGACCTCGACGAGGCGATCGCCTTGCACAACGGTGTACCACAGGGCCTGTCGTCGGCGATATTCACGCTCGACCAGCGCGAGGCGGAACTGTTCCTCGCCCGATCGGACTGCGGGATCGCCAACGTCAACATCGGCACCTCGGGTGCCGAGATCGGTGGCGCGTTCGGTGGGGAGAAGCACACCGGTGGCGGGCGCGAATCCGGATCGGATGCGTGGAAGGCATACATGCGGCGGGCGACGAACACTGTCAACTACTCGACGGAGCTGCCGCTCGCCCAGGGTGTCGAGTTCGGCTGATCCCGAACTCGGGGGTCCGGGCGGCTGGCTAGTGGTTGCGCAGTGCGTCGATCAGTTCGTCCTTCTTCATGTCGGAGTAACCGGTCATGCCCAGTTCCTTCGCACGCTTCTTCAGGTCGTCGACCGTCCAGTCGTCGTAGGAGCCGGACTTGCCACCCTTCTTCCCGACCTGCGACTTACCCTCGTTCGCAGCCGCGTTGGAGATCCGGGCCGCCTTCTCCTTGGAGGCACCGTCCTCGCGCAGGTCCTCGTACATCTTCTCGTTCTTGATCGACGGATTCGGCATCGTCTTCTCCTTTCCGTGTCCTGCGGAAGGGGTACCCGACGACACTTCACCCAATCAGAGGATCTGTGGCCTGTGACACATCGTGTGGTAGACCTGGGGCGTGTATCCAGGGAACCTGCTCGACGAACTCCGCGGGCAGCTGCCCGCCGGCGCACTGATCATCGATCCCGACATCCTCGCCGGCTACCGGCAGGACCGGGCGCAGGACCCGGACGCCGCGGTTCCCCTCGCGCTCGTACGGGCCACATCCACCGCGGACGTGCAGGCGACACTGCGGTGGGCGAACGCCCACCGGGTGCCGGTAGTGCCCCGCGGTGCCGGCACGAGTCTGTCCGGCGGGTCCGGCGGGCTCGCCGACGGGATCGTGCTCAGCACCGAGAAGATGCGGGCGATCACCCTCGACACCGCGACCCGCACCGCCGTCGTCCAGCCCGGTCTGCTCAACGTCGAGGTGAAGCAGGCCGCGGCCGAACACGGACTCTGGTATCCACCCGATCCGTCGTCGTTCGAGATCTGCACGATCGGCGGCAACGCGGCCACCAATGCCGGTGGGCTGTGCTGCGTGAAGTACGGGGTGACGACCGACTACGTGCTCGGACTCGAGGTGGTCCTCGCCGACGGTACCGCGGTGCGGCTCGGCGGTCCGCGGGTCAAGGACGTCGCGGGCCTGTCGCTGACGAAGCTGTTCGTCGGCAGCGAGGGCACTCTCGGGGTCATCACCGAGGTGACCTTGCGCCTCGTCCCACCGCCGCCACCGGCGTCCACGATGGTCGCGACCTTCGCCACCGTGCAGGCCGCCGCCGACGCGGTCGTCGCGATCACCGCGGTCCTGCGACCGGCGATGCTCGAATTCATGGACAGGGCGTCGATCGGGGCGGTGGAGGACATGCTGCGCATGGGGCTCGACCGCACCGCCGAGGCCATGCTCATCGCACGCTCCGACGCACCCGGCAACGCGGCCGCGGAGGAGATCGAGATCATGGTGCGGGCCTGCCGCGAGGCCGGCGCCGACGACGTCTTCGCGACCGACGACCCCGAGGAGGGTGAGGCGTTCACCGTCGCCCGCCGCATGGCGATCCCGGCCGTCGAGCGCACCGGCAGCCTGTTGCTCGAGGACGTCGGGGTGCCGATCCCCGCACTGCCGGAACTGGTGAGCAGAATCGCCGATCTCGCAACCCGACACGACGTCACCGTCGCCGTGATCGCCCACGCCGGGGACGGCAACACCCACCCGCTGATCGTCTACGACCCCGCCGACGAGGACATGACGGCGCGGGCGCAGACGGTCTTCGGGAAGATCATGGATCTCGCGATCGAACTCGGCGGCACCATCACCGGTGAACACGGTGTCGGCCGGCTCAAGAAGGCCTGGCTACCCGATCAGGTGGGACCGGACGTGATGGCGTTGACCGAGCGGATCAAAGCCGCGCTCGACCCGAACGCGATCCTGAATCCCGGCGTGGTGATCTGATGACCCACACCACATCGGCTGCGGTCATAATCGTCGCGTGAACACCCGTGTGCCCCCGTCAACGACCGCCCTGCCGCTGCGCGAGACCAAGTACCGCGAGCTCGAACAGTATCCAGAGTTCGGCTCCGTCACGGCCTGGCTCCGCGACGTCGTGTCGTCGATCGTGCCCAACGCCCGCATGAGCGAATGCGAGTACTGGTCCGTCGTGTGTCTTCCCGCCGGCGAGCCGGACGACCCGCGGAAGCCGCTGGTGTCGGTGCACGCCGGCAACATGGCGGTCGCAGGGATGTTCCTCGACCTCTCCGACGGGCAGCGGAGCCTCGCCGGCTACGTCCGTGTGTCGGGGGCCGAGCTGGAGAAGGCGTCGGGTTCGACCCGCGAGCAGCTCGCGGCGGACTCCCCCGGCCTCTCCTTCATCGACGAGGGCTCCGTGGTGTCCGTGGTGTGGAGCGACGAACCCGCCGCGCGGGAGCAGTTCGAGGCGCTGCCGTGGCGGGCCCCGGCGCGGGCGCTCGTAACGGAACTGATGCGCGGCGGCCGCAACTCCTGGGCCGACGATCACTGCCGGCAGATCGCCCGGTTCGCGTACGACGACTGAGTGGGTTCACGTGCGGCGACTGAGTGTGTCGGTCGGCGGGTAGACGATGGGATGGTGACCGACATCCTCGATCGTTTCTCCGCGCCGACCCGGGCGTGGTTCGCCGGGGCGTTCGAGTCCCCGACCCCGGCCCAGCTCGGCGCGTGGGATTCGATCTCCTCGGGAGCCCACACGCTCGTCGTCGCCCCCACCGGCTCGGGCAAGACCCTGTCGGCGTTCCTGTGGTCGCTCGACCGGCTCTCGTCCACCCCGGCCGACGAGCACGCCGCGCGCGAGCACCGCACCCGCGTGCTGTACGTCTCGCCGCTCAAGGCCCTCGCCGTCGACGTCGAGCGCAACCTGCGGTCTCCGCTCGTCGGCATCACCCAGACCGCGAAACGGCTCGGTCTGACGCCACCCGACATCACCGTCGGTGTGCGTTCCGGCGACACCTCCCAGGCCGATCGTCGCGCCATGGCGCGCACGCCACCGGACATCCTCATCACGACGCCCGAGTCGCTCTTCCTCATGCTCACCTCGTCCGCGCGGGAGAACCTCGTCGGTGTCGAGACGGTGATCGTCGACGAGGTCCACGCGGTGGCGGGGACGAAACGCGGGGCGCATCTCGCGCTGTCGCTCGAGCGTCTCGACCAGCTCCTGCGCGCGCCGGCCCAACGCATCGGGTTGTCGGCCACCGTGCGACCGCACGAGGAGGTCGGCCGGTTCCTCGCCGGTTCCGCCCCCATCCGGATCGTCGCGCCGCCCTCGGCGAAGACGTGGGATCTCGCGGTGCGCGTACCGGTCGAGGACATGACCGAACTCGGGGTTTCCGAGCCCGACGAGGAATCGTTCTCACCCACACCGCAGGCCGGGTCGATCTGGCCGCACGTCGAGGAGCAGATCGTCGATCTCATCACCGAGCACCGGTCGACGATCGTGTTCGCCAATTCCCGGCGACTGTCCGAACGTCTCACCGCCCGGCTCAACGAGATCCAGGCCGAACGCCTCGGCGAGCAGGTGGACCGCGAGGGCGCACCGCCTTCGCAGCTCGGATCGCCCACCGAGACCACCGCCGGCGCTGCACCCGTGCTCGCCCGCGCCCACCACGGGTCGGTGAGCAAGGACCAGCGCGCTCTGATCGAGGACGATCTCAAGTCGGGCCGGTTGCGGTGCGTGGTGGCGACGTCGAGTCTCGAACTCGGCATCGACATGGGTGCGGTCGATCTCGTGATCCAGGTCGAGGCTCCGCCCTCGGTGGCCAGCGGTCTGCAGCGCGTCGGTCGCGCCGGGCACCAGGTGGGCGAGACCTCACGCGGCGTGCTGTTCCCCAAGCACCGCACCGATCTCGTGCACTGCGCGGTGACCGTCGAGCGGATGGTCGAGGGACACATCGAGGCGCTGCAGGTCCCGGCGAATCCACTGGACGTGCTCGCCCAGCAGACGGTCGCGGCCACGGCCCTCGAACCCGTCGACGTCGACGACTGGTTCGACACGGTGCGGCGCAGCGGATCGTTCGCGACGCTCTCCCGCGGCGTCTACGAATCCGTCCTCGACCTGCTCGCCGGCCGCTATCCGTCCGACGAGTTCGCCGAGCTCCGTCCCCGGGTGGTATGGGACCGCACGGCCGGCACCCTCATCGGCAGGCCCGGCGCCCAACGGCTCGCCGTCACCTCCGGCGGCACGATCCCCGACCGCGGCCTGTTCACCGTGTACATGGTCGGCGAGAAGAACACGCGGGTGGGCGAACTCGACGAGGAGATGGTCTACGAGTCGCGAGTGGGTGACGTCTTCGCGCTCGGTGCCACCAGCTGGCGGATCGAGGAGATCACCTTCGACCGGGTGCTGGTCTCCCCCGCCTACGGCCGGCCCGGCCGGTTGCCCTTCTGGCACGGCGACAGTCAGGGTCGACCCGCCGAACTCGGTGCCGCGCTCGGCGCATTCCTGCGCGAGATGGGCCACGCCTCGCCGGAGGACGCCGAGACCCGCTGCCGCAAAGGTGGTCTCGACGACTACGCCACCGGAAATCTCATCCGTCTGCTCGACGAGCAGCGCACCGCCACCGGTCACCTGCCCACCGACCGAACACTCGTCGTCGAACGGTTCCGCGACGAACTCGGCGACTGGCGGCTGGTGCTGCACTCGCCGTTCGGGTTGCGAGTGCACGCGCCGTGGGCGCTCGCGGTGGGCGCGCGACTGCTCGAACGCTACGGCATCGAATCGCACCCCACCCCGTCCGACGACGGCATCATCGTCCGACTGCCCGACACCGACGACGCCCCGCCCGGCTCGGAGATCTTCGTCTTCGACACCGAGGAGATCGACGACATCGTCACCGAACAGGTCGGCGGCTCCGCGTTGTTCGCGTCCCGCTTCCGGGAGTGCGCGGCGCGGGCCCTGCTCCTGCCCCGCCGCAACCCGGGCAAGCGCGCCCCGCTGTGGCAGCAGCGCCAACGATCGGCGCAACTGCTCGACGTCGCTCGCCGCTTTCCCGACTTCCCGATCCTGCTCGAGACGGTGCGCGAGTGCCTGCAGGACGTCTACGACCTGCCTGCTCTGCGCGACCTGCTCGGCAGCATCGCCCAGCGCAAGATCCGGCTGGTGGAGGTCGAGACCCCCACGGCCTCACCGTTCGCGACGTCGCTGCTGTTCTCCTATGTGGGTGAGTTCCTGTACGAGGGCGACAGCCCGCTCGCCGAACGTCGGGCCGCGGCACTGTCGCTCGACTCGACGCTGCTCGCCGAACTTCTCGGCCGGGTCGAGCTGCGCGAACTGCTCGACGCCGACGTCATCACCGAGGCCGAGCACGAACTGCAACGCCTGACCCCGCAGCGACGCGCACGCGACGCCGAGGGCGTCGCCGATCTGCTGCGTCTGCTCGGTCCGCTCACCGAGGCCGAGCTGCGCGAGCGCACCACCGACGACCCGACGTCCTGGATCGAGGATCTCGAAGCGCAACGCCGCGCGTTGCGTGTCTCGTACGCGGGTGAGCACCGATGGGCGGCGGTCGAGGACGCCTCACGCCTGCGCGACGCGCTGGGCGTGCCCCTGCCGATCGGGGTCCCGACGGTGTTCGTCGAACCGGTCCCCGACCCGCTCGGCGATCTGATCGCCCGGCACGCCCGCACCCACGGCCCGTTCACCACCGCGCAGGCCGCCGCCCGGTTCGGACTGGGCACGGCGGTCGTCGAATCCGTCCTCGGCCGGCTCGCGTCCGAGAAGCGCGTCACGGCAGGCGAATTCCGCCCGGGTGCGAGCGGATCGGAATGGTGCGACACGGAGGTGCTCCGAAGGCTGCGGCGCCGGTCGCTCGCCGCCGCCCGGCAGGACGTCGAACCCGTCAGCACCACGACCCTCGGACGATTCCTGCCCGACTGGCACCACCTCGGCACCGGCCCGGGCACGAGTGCGCTCTACGGCATCGACGGTGTCCTCACCGTCGTCGAACAACTCGCCGGGGTACCGGTGCCCGCGAGCGCCCTCGAACCGCTGATCCTCGCTCCCCGCGTGCGCGACTACACCCCGACGATGCTCGACGAACTCACCACGACCGGTGAGGTCCTGTGGTCGGGTGCCGGGTCCATCTCCGGGAAGGACGGCTGGGTGGCACTGCATCCGGCCGATCTGGCCCCGGCGAGCCTCGCTTCGGTCGACGACATCGAGCTGGGGCCGGTGCACCGGGCGATCCTCGAGTCGCTCTCGGGCGGCGGCGCGTACTTCTTCCGGCAACTCGTCGACGCCGTCACCGTCCTCCACACCACGGCGAGCGACACGACGGTCGCCGACGCCCTGTGGGAGCTGGTGTGGAGCGGGCATATCGCGGGCGACACCCTCGCCCCGCTGCGCGCCCTGATCGGCGACACCTCCCGTGCCAAGCCCGCCCACCGCACCCCGCGCCGGGCGCCGCGCGCCCGGATGTACCGGGCCCGGCCCACGCTGCCGAGCCGCACCGGGCCACCGACCGTGAGCGGGCGCTGGTCGATGCTGCCCGAACGCGAGACCGACGCGACGGTCCGCGCACACACCACCGCCGAACTGCTGCTCGAGCGGTACGGCGTGGTCACCCGCGGTGTCGTCGTCGGCGAGGGTGTGCCCGGCGGATTCGCGACGATGTACAAGGTGCTCAGCCGGTTCGAGGAGACGGGCCGGTGCCGCCGCGGTTACTTCGTCGATTCGCTGGGCGGAGCGCAGTTCTCGACACCGTCGGTCGTCGACCGTCTCCGGTCGTTCTCGGATTCGATCGAGGGCCGGCACTCGGAGACCGCGGCCGTCACCCTCGCGGCGTGCGATCCGGCCAACCCGTACGGTGCGGCACTGCCGTGGCCGAAGTCGTCGGCCGACGACGACGCGCCGCGGCACCGGCCGGGCCGCAAGGCCGGTGGACTCGTGGTGCTCGTCGACGGGGCGCTCGTGCTGTTCGTCGAACGCGGCGGACGCACGCTGCTCACCTTCGACGACGATCCGGGCCGGTTGCGCAGCGCATGCGCGTCGCTCGCTGCGAGCGTCAAACGCGGTGGTGTCGACAAGATCGTCGTCGAGAAGGTCGACGGTGAGACGATCCATGGGCACGAGTTCGCCGGATATCTTGCCGAAGCGGGATTCTCGGCGACCCCGCGCGGCTACCGGCTGAGGTTCTGACGTGCCCGAGGGAGACACCGTGTTCCGCGCCGCGCACCGCCTCCGAACGGCACTGGAGGGAAAGGTGCTCACAGAGACGGACTTCCGCGTTCCGCGTTTCGCCACGGCCGATTTCACCGGGTGCACGGTCGACGAAGTGGTCTCGCGGGGCAAGCACCTACTCGTCCGCGTCGCCGACGTCTCGATCCATTCGCACCTGAAGATGGAAGGCGAATGGCACGTCTATCCGCGCGGAACACGGTGGCGCAAGCCCGGATACAAGGCGCGCATCGTGCTCGGCACCGAGGACGTGCAGGCGGTGGGTTTCGAACTCGGCATCGTCGAGGTGCTCGCCCGTGACCGGGAGGACGACGCCGTGGGCCATCTCGGGCCGGATCTGCTCGGTCCCGATTGGGATCCCGAGCGTGCGGCGGCGAATCTCGTGCGCGACCCGGACCGTCCGATCGGGGTGGCCCTGCTCGATCAGCGCATCATGGCCGGCGTCGGGAACGTGTACCGCTCCGAATTGTGCTTCCTGCGGGGCGTCGATCCGTGGACCCCGGTCGCGCAGGCCGGGGATCCCGCTGCGTGGGTCGACCTCACGCATCGGTTGCTGGTCGCGAACCGCGACCGGACGACCCGTATCACCACCGGCGACCGTCGTCCGGGCCGCAATCTGTGGGTCTACGGGCGTCGCGGGAAGCCGTGCAGACGCTGCCATACCCCGATCCGGTTCGGCGAGATCGGCACCGCGACCGATCCCGAGCGGGTGGTCTACCGGTGCCCGCGATGTCAGCCGCGCCCGGAAGGATCCCCGCCCTGATCGCCCTGTAGACACGCCGCCCTGCCGGCGTCCTCGACGAGCGCGACGCAGTGCCGGACGAGGGTGTCTCGCGACACGGCGAGGTCGCCTTCGAGGTACCTCATGAACAGGCTGGTGAGGGCGCCGACGGCACCGACGGCCACCATGTGGCGCTGTCCCTCGTCGCCACCCGGGGGTAGTTGGTCGCGGACCAGCGCGACGAAGGCCGGGGCGAGTTCGATACCGCGCCGACTGATTGTGGGTTCGCGCAGCGGGGCGAGGAGGAGCACGCGTCCCTTCGCGGGGTCGTCGACCATGAGCTCGACGAACGCCCGCACCGCGGCCTCGGCCCGGCCGAGGGTGGGGGCGGACAGTACCGCCTCGGTCAGCGCGTCGCGGGCGCGGTCGGCGACGTGGGCGTAGACCTCGCGGACGAAGGTGTCGCGGTCGGTGAAGCTCTCGTAGAAGTACCGTTCGGTGAGTTCGGCGGCCCGGCACACGGCCCTGACGTTCGCTGCCGCGCCGTCGGGCGTTCCGAGCAGGTCGACGCCCGCCCAGCTGCGGCGCGTGGTGTCCACCTTGTCGCTTCCCGTCGTTGTCGGGCCGGACACCGCCGAGTCGTCGCACCACGCGGCACCGCGCCCTGCGCGGCCGGAACCACCGGAACCCCTGGGCCCCGATTCGTTGACCTGGCGATACTTCGGCGGCCGGCGCGGCATGCTCTTCGGGCCGTGGGCGGGGTCGATGCAGAACATGCATCCCGGACTCGGCGCCGGGGTCGAAGAGCACTCGAAGTTCTTCGACGAACGGTGGGAACGGCTCTACCGATCGCTGTACCCGATCTACGGCGTCGTCTTCGACGGTCCCCCCCGCCCCGGAGACCGCAGCGAAGGTGCGCGGCTACCACAACACCATCAAGGGGATCGACAAGAAGGGCCGCAGGTACCACACACTCGACCCCGACACCTTCTACTGGGCGCACGCGACCTTCTTCTACAGCCTCGTCGTCTCCATCGAGTGGTTCGACGGCCCGCTCACCCTCGAACAGAAGCACCGCCTGTTCGACGAGCACGTGCAGTGGTACCGGCTGTACGGCATGCCGATGCACTCGGTCCCCGCATCCTGGGAGGACTTCCTCGAGTACTGGGACCGCAGTGCCGCACCGTGCTCGAGGACAACAAGGCCACCCGAGACGTGCTCGACCTGTCGAATCTCGACCGTCCGCCCTTCCTGCGGTGGTTCCCCGAAGAGGTGTGGAAGTTGATCCGCCCGCTGGTGACGGCCGGTTTCCTGTGGCTCACCGTCGGGTTGTACGACCCGCCGGTGCGCGAGCTGCTCGGCTACCGATGGAGCCGACCGGAGGCGGCACTGCACGCTCTCGTCGGTCGCGCCATCGGACTCGGCACGAAACTCGTTCCGTGGCGATACCGCTACCACCCGCGGATGCACTACAGCCCGAAGGTGACGGATCGCCACCGTCCCACTTCTGTTTCACCCTGACGCACCCTTCCGGTAGCGGCGTCGACGAGGGCGTTCTGTGTCACGCTAGCGAGGTGTCCACGCCCTCGTACCTGTCGTCCGGACGGCGCCGCCCTCTGTCCCCGGAGTCGGCGGCCTCCCGCATCAGCGCCTACGTCTACGGCAACATCCTGGTGCTGGCCGCGCTCGTCCCCATCACGACCTCGCCCGAGTACATCGGGATCGCGATCGTGATCGGCACCGCACTCTCGACGTTCATCGCCCATGTCTTCGCGGAGTCGGTCGCTCAGTCCGTTCGTTCGGGTGCTCAACTCACGCGCAGCGAACGCATCGAGGAACTCCGCGACTCCGTTCCCATCCTGTCGTCGGCGGTATTGCCCTGTCTCGTGCTCGCCACGGCCTGGGTCGGCTGGCTCGAGCCCCGGACGGCCCACATCCTCGCCGAGGTCGCCGTGCTGATCCGTATCGGCTCGACCGTATTCGTCGTGCGCCGGTTACAGAATCGCAGCCCGACCCACCGGACCGTGGCGGCCGCGGTGGGGGTGGCTCTGATCGCGACGGTCGTGGTCGTCGTGAAGGTCGTGCTCACACACTGACCGCCGAGAAGGCGGTGTCACGCACTGACCGCCGAGAAGGCGGTGTCACGCACCGACCGCCGAGAAGGCGGTGCTCACGCACCGACACCCGTCACGAACCGCCCGCGGCTACGTGATGGGCACCGGTTCGAGGATCTCCGGCCGGGCCTCCGGGGCCGCTGCCCGGAGCGCGTCCGCGGATTCGTCGTCGGGTCGGTTCTGCGACTCGATCTCCGCCTCGACGCGCGCCCGGTAGGTCGCGACTTCCCGGTCGATCGTCGCGTCGTCCCAGCCGAGGACCGGAGCGACCAGCCGGGCCGTCTGCTCCGCACAGTGCAGCCCGCGGTGCGGGTATTCGATCGAGATCCGGGTCCGGCGCGCCAGGAGGTCCTCGAGATGTAGGGCTCCTTCGGCCGCAGCGCCGTAGACCATCTCGACCTGCAGGTACTGGGGGGCATCGGTCAGCGGTTCGAGCAACTCGGGCCGGCCCTTCGCAAGGCTCAGCACGTCCTCGACGAGGGAGCCGTAGCGGTCGAGCAGATGCTTGACGCGGTAGGGATGCAGACCGTACTGCTCGGCGAGATGCATGGTCTGGTTGACCAGCGCGAAGTACCCGTCGGCCCCGACAAGGGGCACCTTCTCGGTGATCGACGACGCGATCCGGGCCGGGATGTCCTCGGCCGCGAGATCGACGGCGTCCTCGGCCATGACGCGGTAGGTCGTGTACTTGCCACCGGCGATCGCCACGAGCCCCGGCGCCACCCGCGCGACGGCGTGTTCACGCGAGAGCTTGGACGTCTCGTCGCTCTCCCCCGCCAGCAGCGGGCGCAGACCAGCGTAGACACCGTCGATGTCGTCGTGGGTGAGCGGGACGACGAGTACGCGGTTGACGTGGTCGAGGATGTAGTCGATGTCGGCCTTCGTCGCCGCCGGGTGCGCCAGGTCGAGATTCCAGTCGGTGTCGGTGGTGCCGATGATCCAGTGGTTGCCCCACGGGATGACGAACAGCACCGACTTCTCGGTACGCAGGATGATCGCCGAATCGCTGACGATCCGGTCGCGGGGCACGACGATGTGCACGCCCTTCGACGCGCGGACCCGGAATGGGCCGCGCTGCCGCGACAACGACTGGATCTCGTCGGTCCACACACCGGTCGCGTTGATCACCGCGTGCGCTCGCACCTCGGTGACCGAACCGTCCTCGCTGTCGCGCACCCGCACACCCGACACGCGGTCGGCCTCGCGCAGGAAACCGACGACCTGCGTCGACGTACGCACCACCGCACCGTAGTGCGCGGCCGTCCGCGCGACGGTCATGGTGTGCCGGGCGTCGTCGACGACCGTGTCGTAGTAGCGGATTCCGCCGACGAGCGAATTGCGCTTGAGACCGGGAACCATCCGTAGGGCGCCCGAGCGGGTCAGGTGCTTCTGCGCCGGAACGGACTTCGCGCCACCGAGACGGTCGTAGAGGAAGATGCCCGCCGCGACGTAGGGCCGCTCCCACACCCGATGGGTGAGCGGGAAGAGGAACTTCAACGGCCTGACCAGGTGCGGGGCCAGGGTCGTCAATGCGAGTTCGCGCTCGCGCAAGGCTTCTCGCACCAGACCGAATTCGAGCTGTTCGAGATAGCGCAGGCCGCCGTGGAACATCTTCGACGACCGGCTCGACGTGCCGGACGCGAAGTCGCGGGCCTCGACGAGAGCGACTCGCAGGCCCCGGGTCGCGGCGTCGAGTGCTGCTCCCGCCCCGACGACACCACCGCCGATGACGACGACGTCGAACTGTTCGGTGGCGAGACGACGCCAGGCGTCGGCGCGCTGTTGCGGTCCGAGGAGTTGCACACCCGATTGGTTGGTCACCGCACCTGCTCCCGTGAGTCGTCGACGTATCCCGATCAAGGGTAGTAGCTTCGGACCCGCAGCGCGCAGCGGAAGCGTTGCCGAACCGAGCCGTCCCCTTCACCCGAGGATCACCTGTGAACCAGTTCATCGCGGCGATCGACCAGGGCACCACGTCCAGCCGGTGCATCATCTTCGACCACGACGGGCGCATCGTCTCGCTCGCGCAGAAGGAACACCGCCAGTTCCTCCCGCGGTCGGGATGGGTCGAACACGACCCGGAAGAGCTGTGGCTCAACACCCGTGAAGTGGTCGCCGCAGCACTCGCCAAAGCGGATCTGCGACGCAACGACGTCGCGGCGATCGGCCTGACGAACCAGCGCGAGACCACGGTGGTGTGGGACCGCACCACCGGAAAACCGGTGTACAACGCGATCGTCTGGCAGGACACCCGCACCGACAGGCTCGTCGAGGAGCTTGCCGGCGACGCCGGGCCCGACCGCTACCGCGAGATCACCGGACTACCGCTGTCGACCTATTTCGCCGGACCGAAGGTGCGGTGGATCCTCGACAACGTCGACGGTGCCCGAGAGCGCGCCGAGGCCGGCGACCTCGCGTTCGGCACCATCGACAGCTGGATACTGTGGAATCTCACCGGTGGTGTCGGCGAGGAGGGTCAGCCACCCGGACTGCACATCACCGATGTGACCAACGCCTCCCGGACGCTGCTGATGAATCTCGGGACACAGCAGTGGGATCCGGCGATCTGTGCCGAACTCGGCATCCCGGAGTCGATGCTGCCTGAGATCCGCAGTTCGTCGGAGGTGTACGGGCACGCCCGCGAGCGCGGACCGCTCGCCGGGGTCCCGGTCGCCGGCATCCTCGGCGACCAGCAGGCCGCGACCTTCGGCCAGGGCTGCCTGTCCCCCGGCGAGGCGAAGAACACCTACGGCACCGGCAACTTCCTGCTGCTCAACACCGGCACGACCCCGGTGCGCAGCGAGCACGGCTTGATCACCACCGTCTGTTATCGCATAGGTGACGCCCCCGCGGTCTACGCCCTCGAAGGTTCGGTGGCCGTGACCGGTTCGCTCGTGCAGTGGCTGCGCGACAATCTCGGGTTGATCCGGTCCGCCGACGAGATCGAAGCGCTCGCCACGAGCGTCCCCGACAACGGCGGGGCGTATTTCGTGCCGGCCTTCTCGGGATTGTTCGCGCCGCGCTGGCGACCCGACGCCCGCGGCGTCATCGCCGGCCTGACGCGCTTCGTCGAGAAGGGCCACCTCGCGCGGGCGGCGCTCGAGGCGACGGCCTACCAGACGCGGGAGGTCATCGAGGCGATGAACGCCGACTCCGGGGTCGACCTGCGCACCCTCAAGGTCGACGGCGGCATGGTCGCCAACGATCTGCTCATGCAGTTCCAGTCCGACATCCTCGGTGTGCCGGTGGTACGACCCACCGTTTCCGAGACCACCGCACTCGGCGCCGCCTACGCGGCCGGTCTCGCCGTCGGCTTCTGGGAGGACGAGGAGGACATCCGCCGCAACTGGACCGCGGACCGCACGTGGGAGCCGGCGATGCCGGTCGACGAACGCGAGCGCCTGTTCGGCGAATGGAACAAGGCGGTCGAACGCACCTACGACTGGGCCTGAGCAGGGCGGGATCGCCGCGAATCCCGCCCCGTCCGGTGCCTAGTCCAGATCGTCGTGGCGCATCAGCTGGCGGGCGGCCTCGGTGACCGATCCGCTCAGCGACGGGTAGACCGAGAAGGTCTGCGCGAGGTCGTTGACCGACAGGTTGTTCTGCACCGCCAACGCTATGGGAAGGATGAGCTCGGACGCGGTCGGGGCGACGACCACACCGCCGATGACCACACCGGTCGCGGGGCGGCAGAAGATCTTCACGAAACCGCGCCGCAGGCCGGACATCTTGGCGCGCGGGTTGGTGTTGAGCGGGAGCATGACTGTGCGGGCGGGCACCTCGCCCTTGTCGATCGTCGCCTGACTGACACCGACGGCGGCGATCTCGGGACGCGTGAACACTGCGGCCGCAACGGTTTTCAGCTTGATGGGGCTCACGCCTTCGCCGAGCGCGTGGTAGATCGCGATGCGGCCCTGCATGGCCGCGACCGACGCGAGCGGCAGCAGTCCGGTGCAGTCGCCCGCGGCGTAGATGCCGGGGACGGCGGTACGGGAGACGCGGTCGACGGGAAGGTAACCGCCCCGGTCGAGTTCGAGCCCGACCTTGTCGAGACCGAGATCCCGGGTGTTGGGCACCGAGCCGACGGTCATCAGCACATGGCTGCCCTCGACGATGCGGCCGTCGGCGAGGAGCACGCGGACGCCGTCCTCGGTGCGTTCGACCCGGTCGGCGCGGGCGTGCTTGACGAGGGTCACACCGCGCTCGGTGAGGACGTCCTCGAGCACGAGAGCCGCGTCCTCGTCCTCGTGCGGCAGGATCCGGTCGCGGCTCGACACGACGGTGACCTGCACGCCGACCTCGGTGTAGGCGGAGACGAACTCGGCGCCGGTGACACCCGAACCGACGACGACGAGGTGCTCGGGAAGCTTCTCGAGGTCGTAGAGCTGACGCCAGGTGAGGATCCGCTCACCGTCCGGCTCCGCGCCCGGCAGGACACGCGGGCTCGCGCCGGTGGCGATCAGCACGACGTCGGCGTCGAGCACCTTTTCCTCGCCGGTCAGCAGCTTGGCGCGCACCTGATGGGCGGCCATGCCGGGCTGCGCGTCGACGAGTTCGCCGTAACCGGAGAACAACTTCACCCCGGCGGCCTCGAGCTTGGTGCGGATGTCGGAGGACTGCGCGCGGGCGAGGCTCTTCACACGGCCGTGCACCTGCGGCAACGACACCTCGGCACGGTCGAGTTCGATGCCCAGGTCGGCGGCGCGGCGCATGTCGGTGCGCACGCCGGTCGAGGCGATGAAGGTCTTGGAGGGGACGCAGTCGAAGAGCACGCAGGCGCCACCGATCCCGTCCGAATCGATCAGTGACACCGTCGCGCCGTACTGGGAGGCCACCAGCGCCGCCTCGTATCCTGCGGGGCCGCCGCCGATGATGACGATCCGGGTCATTGTTCTCCTCTGTATCGATTCCGAAGGGTGCCGGGTCGGGCTGCACGTGAGCGCCTGGTGGGCACACACGTGGTCTCAACGCTATGCCAATGCCCCCACCTCGCGCACAGGGACCGGTGGACCCGGCACGCAACGGCCCCCCGATAACTCCTCGTCCGTCCCTGCGCCGCCCCTCCGACGACTCCGGTGGACGACGGGTTAGCCTTATCCTCGTGCCGATCTACGCCGCCTACGGGTCCAACATGCATCCGGAGCAGATGCTGACGCGCTGCCCGCATTCGCCGATGGCGGGAACCGGGTGGTTGCACGGTTGGCGACTGACCTTCGCCGGCGCCGACATCGGCTGGGAGGGCGCCCTCGCGACAGTCGTCGAGGATTCGGACGCGAAGGTGTTCGTCGTGCTCTACGACGTGCCGGAGGACGACGAACGCAGCCTCGACCGCTGGGAGGGAGCCGAACTCGGTTTCCACCGCAAGATCCGCGTGCGCGTCGACACGGCCGACGGTCCGGTCCTCGCGTGGCTGTACGTCGTCGACGGATACGAGGGCGGCCTGCCGTCGGCACGCTATCTGGGCGTGATGGCCGACGCGGCCGAGATCGCCGGGGCCCCCGCCGAATACGTTCGGGATCTGCGTACCCGCAACAGTCGCAATGTGGGTCCGGGGCGTCCCGACGGCTTCTAGACGCCGGCCTTCCTACCCTCCGGGATAGAAGGGCACCGGTCGCCGGACGCTCACCGTCACCGGGTCGCCCGCCTGCAGACCGTGCAGGGTGGTGCACAGGGCACGGACGGCGATTCCCATCCCCTCGACCCGCACTTCGCTGTGTGCGCCGCCGAATGCCGTGTCGCGCACAGTGAACGATCCGGCAGCAGGGCACTTCGTCGGCGCTGCCCCGACTTCGATCTGTTCCGGTCGCAGCAGGACGCGACCCACGCCGTGTCCGGGTGAGACGAGCTGAACCTTCCCGAGCGGGGTCTGCGCGCAGTCGCCGAACGCCTCGGCCTCGAGTATGATCGCCTCCCCCACGAACTCGCCCACCGCGACGGATGCCGGTCTCCCGTAGACCTCCTCGGGCGAGCCCACCTGGGCGATCCGGCCGTCGAGCATCACCGCCAGCCTGTCGGCCATGGCCAAGGCCTCCGTCTGGTCGTGGGTCACGAGCACCGCCGCGACCGACTGTTCGCGCAGCAGCGTACGGACATCCGCGCGCAGACTCGCGCGCAGACCGGCGTCGAGCGCGCTGAACGGCTCGTCGAGCAGGACCACGGACGGTCGCGGTGCCAGTGCACGAGCCAGAGCGATCCGCTGCTGTTGCCCGCCGGAGAGCGCGCTCGGCTTACGGTGCCCGACTCGCGGAAGACCGACGAGATCCAGTAGCTCCTCGACCCGGCGTCGATGTTCCTCCCGCGCACCTCCGCGCCACGGCCGGTTCGCTCGCCCCAGACCGTAGCCGATGTTGCGCGCCACGTTCAGATGCGGGAACAACGCGCCTTCCTGCGGCACGAGGCCCACCCCGCGACGTTCGGGCGGCACGTCGGTCACGGTCACGTCGTCTACGGAGACCCGTCCCGACGCTGCGGGATGCAGCCCAGCCGCCACTCGCAACAGTGTGGTCTTGCCGCCACCCGACGGTCCGAGGACGGCGAGCAGGTCGCCGCGCGGCACGTCGAGGGTCACATCGGTGACGACTTCGGCGGCGCCGTATCGCGCGGATACATTCTCGATGGTCAGACCGGTCACTCTTCGCCTCCACTTTCCGCGTCGACCCGGCCGCGCAACAGACGTCCCAGCACGAGCGACGGCAGTGCCGCGATGAGGACGAGGATCACCGCATAGGGTGCTGCCGAGCCGTACGCGAGGGTTTCGGTATGTCGCCACATCCCAGTCGCGAGCGTGTCGTGCCCGATGGGGACGAGCAGCAGCGTCGCAGGCAGTTCCTTGGCGATGGTCAGGAATGCCAATGCCGCACCGGCGACCACGCCGGGTGCGGCGATCGGGATCGTCACCCGCAGTCCGGTGAGCAATCGTCCGGAACCGAGAGTTGCGGACGCATCTTCGAGACCCCGGGGGATCGCGGCGACCGCCGCATGGATCGACCCCACCGCGAGAGGGAGGAACAGGACCGCGTAGGCGATCACCAGCATCGGGGTCTGCTGGTACCACTGCGGGAGCAGTCGGATGCCGAAGAACACGAGCGCCAGACCGACGGTGATGCCGGGCAGCGCGAAGCCGATGTAGGCGGCGCTCTCGGTGAAGCGGGACAATCGGGAGTGCGACCGTGCGGCGTAGATGCCCACCGGAAGTGCGAGCACCGTGGTCAGCAACGCACCGAGCGCGGACACCCACAGAGTGTAGGTGGTGGCGGTCCAGATACCGGACCAGTCGACCGCGATCTGCTGCGACCTCCACAACCAGCGGGCCAGGCCCGCGACCGGAACTCCCACGCTCACGACGAGCAGAGCGGCGAGGAAGCCGATCGCCGGCCATCGCCGTGAGCCGAGCATCACGGGTTCGGCCGTGCGCGCGGTACCGGATCCGATCCGCGCGGTGGCGCCGCGGCGCGCTCTCCGTTCGGCGACCGTCAGCACCACGGCGATCGCGACCAGCACGAGGCCGAAGACAGCGGCGGGCGTGCGATCGAGAAGTCCCCGGTAACTTCCGTAGATCGCCAGGGTGAACGCTTCGTAGCGCATCAATGCGACGGCGCCGAAGTCGCTGAGCGTGTAGAGCGCGACGAGCAGTCCGCCCGCCGCCGCGGTCGGCCAAACCTGCCGCAAGGTGACGGTGAGGATGGCGGTCAGCCGGGACCGGCCGAGAGTGCGGGCCACTTCCTCGAGCCCCGGGTCGGCCGAGGCGAGTGCCGCCGCCACAGGCAGATAGACGTAAGGAAAGGACGCGCAGGTCAGGACGAGGGCAGCACCGACGAAACCTTCGAGCGCGGGGAACTGGGCGATCCAGACGAAGCCCGACACGTACGAGGGGATCGCCAAGGGCAGACTCAGGGCCAACGCGAACCAGCGACGGCCGGGGAGATCCGTGCGGGTCGTCAACCATGCTGCGGCGAGCCCCAGGATCAGGCAGGCCACCGTGACCGTCACGGCGAGCGCGCCGCTGCGCCACACCAGTTCGAGAGTGCGTGGCCGGAACACGAGCGAGAAGACCCGCTCGGGGCCGTCCGCGAACGCGCGCATCACCAGGTGCACGACAGGTGCGAGCGCGAACACGGCGACACCCAGCGCAGCCGTGGCCAAGATCGGCCGGCCGTGTCGGGTGCCGTCGCGCGGGGTAACGAGGGTGATCAGATGAATTCCAGTTCCTGCAGGAGCGCCTGTGTCTCGGCCAAGGACGCCAGTTCGGCCAGTTCGATGTCGGAGGTCCCGATCTCGGAGAGCGGACGCAGGTCGGTCTGGGTTTCGGTCCCCTCGACTATCGGATACTCCGCGGTCTCGTCGGCGAAATAGGTCTGCGACTCGGGCGAGAGCAACGCTGCCACGAACTGCTCGGCCTGCTCGCGCTGGTCGGTAGTGGCGAGCACCGCGGCGCCGGCGATGTTCACCAGGGCACCGGGATCGCCCGCGTCGAAGAAGTGGAGCTGCACGGCAAGGTTGTCGGCGCCCTTCTCGTCCGCGAGCCCGTACCAGTAGTAGTGATTGGTGAGGCCGAGGGTCACCTGGCCGGTGTCGACGCCCTCCATGAGAGGTCCGTTGCCTTCGAAGGCGACCGGTTCGTTGGCCTTGAACGCCTCGAGCCATTCGCGGGCACCGTCCTCGCCCCGGGAGACACGGAGTCCGGTCACGAACGACTGGAACGACGCATTGGTCGGCGCGAAGCCCACCTGGCCCTTCCACTTCGGGTCGAGGAGCCCGTCGATCCCGCTCGGCAGGTCCTGCGGCTGCACCTTGTCGTCGTTGTAGACCAGGACGCGAGCCCGTGCAGAGGTGGCGACCCAGGTGCCGTCCTCCGCGCGGTAGTTCTCGGGCACCTGATTCGTCACACTCGCGGGCAGCTGCTCGAGCAGACCCGAACGGTCGAGCAGACCGAGCGCGCCGGCATCCTGGCTGAAGACCACATCGGCGGGCGATGCGGCACCTTCTTCGACGAGCTTGCCCGTGATCTCCGGCGTGCCGCCGTAGACGACGTCGATCGGGAAACCGAGAGTGCCTTCGAGTTGTTCGACGAGCGGGCCCACCAGGTTCTCGCTACGCCCGGAATAGAGCGTGAGCGCCTCCCCGTTCGAAGCGTCCGGGGTGGTGTCGCCCGAGCCGCTGTCGCTGCACGCGGCGAGAACGGCGACGAGCGTGGCTGCCGTCAGCCCTGCGCCGATCCGGTGTCGAAGGGACATCGATTCCTCCTGGTATGGGTGAGCTCACACATCCTACCGTTCAGGTAAGCCTGAGCTTATTTCGGGCTGCGTCACGCAGCGCCGAGAACCAGATTCGTCATCACCCGCACACCCACGGCCAGCGCCCGCTCGTCGAGATCGAAGGTGGGCTGGTGGATGTCGAGTTCGGGCCCGACCCCCGGCCACACCCCGAGCCGCCCCATGGCGCCGGGGACGTGTTCGAGATACCACGAGAAGTCTTCTCCCCCACCGGATTGTGGGGTGTCCGCGAGGGCGTCGGGGCCGGTCGCGCGGATCGCGTCCTCGAACATGCGCGCCGACACCTCGTCGTTGACCACCGGCGGCACGCCGCGGCGATAGTTCAGTTCGTAGCTGACACCGGTGGGCGCGAGCAGACCGTGCACGATCTCGCGGACCATCGGTTCGAGCAGCTGCCAGGTGTCGTGGTCGCCGGTGCGGACGGTGCCCGCGAGCATGCCGGTGCGCGGGATCGCGTTCGGTGCCTTGCCGGCGCTGACCGCACCCCACACCATGACGGTGCCGGTGCGCGGATCGATGCGACGGCTGAGCATGCCGGGAAGACCCGTGATGACGGCACCGAGGCCGTAGACGAGATCGCCGGTCAGGTGCGGCCGGGAGGTGTGCCCACCGGGTGAGTCGAGGACGAGTTCGACAGTGTCGGCCGCCGAGGTGATCGCCCCGACCCGCATACCGACCTTGCCCGCCTCGAGACGAGGGTCGCAGTGCAAGGCGAAGATCCGCGCGACCCCGTCGAGTCCGCCCGCCGCGACGACGTCGAGCGCTCCGCCCGGCATGACCTCCTCCGCGGGCTGGAAGACCAGCCGGACACCGATCGGCAATTCGGGCATCGAGGCCAGCGCCAGACCTGCACCGAGCACGACGGTGGTGTGGGCGTCGTGCCCACACACGTGCGAGACACCGGGGACGGTGGATTCGAACGGCAGACCGGTGGCCTCCTGCATCGGCAGGGCGTCCATGTCTGCACGCAGGGCGATGCGCGGTCCGCCGGTCGGACCGAGATCGCAGATCAGGCCGGTGCCGCGAGGCAGGACCTTCGGCTCCAGTCCGGCCGCGCGCAGGTGCTTCGCGACGAACTCGGTGGTGGCGTACTCCTGCCGGGCGAGCTCGGGATTCGCATGGATGTGACGGCGCCAGAGCGAGAGGTCCTCGGTGTGGCGGTCCAACCACTTCTCGACGTAGGGGTTCATCGACGGCCGGCCTGTTCGAGGAGCCGTGCCCGGTGGACCGGATCGGTCGCCGCGCGTACGGCGGTCGCTGCGAGCGCACGCGCTCCGTCGAGTACTGCCCGATCGGCGGACTCGGTGACACACGCGGCCGCGAATGCAGCCTGATGTGTCACCGCGCCACCGGAGTCGAGTCCGATGACCGGATGGATTCCCGGCACCACGTTCGTCACGTTTCCCATGTCGGTACTGCCCAGGGGGCGCGCTCCTTCCTCCTCGACGGGCAGCGGTCGGCGCCCGAGATCGATGATCTCCTCACGATATGCCTGCACCAGCCACGGATCGGGAGTGAGTTCGGTATAGGTCGGCGAGACCGTCCGGATCCGGTGGTTGCATCCGGTGGCCAGCGCCCCGGCGGCGAAGCAGTTGCGTGCGCGGTCGACGAGGTCGTCGAGGAGTTCGCTCGTCCCGGCCCGCAGGTAGTACAGCAGTTCGGTGTGGCTGGGCACGATGTTCGGTGCCGTCCCGCCCTGCGCGACGATGCCGTGGATCTGTTGCCCGGGATGCAGGTGCTGCCGCAGCAGTCCGACCGCGACCTGGGCGACGGTCGCAGCGTCGGCAGCGTTGAGCCCGTATTCGGGGGCCGCGGAGGCGTGCGCCTCGCGGCCGTCGTACTCGACGGCGATGTCGGCGAGGGCGAGCGACGTCGCCCCGGTGATGTCGAACGGGCCGGGATGCACCATCATCGCCGCACCGACGCCGTCGAAGACGCCGCGTTCGAGCATGAGGACCTTGCCGCCGCCGGTTTCCTCCGCGGGGGTTCCGATGACGCGGACGGTCACGTCGAGTTCGTCGGCGAGCGCAGCGAGACCGATCCCGGCGCCCACGGCCGACGCCGCGATGATGTTGTGGCCGCACGCGTGCCCGATGCCCGGCAGTGCGTCGTACTCGGCGCAGAACGCGAGGACGAGTTCGCCGCTGCCGAACCGCGCATCGAAGGCGGTGGGCAGGTCGGCGATGCCGGTGGTGACCTCGAAATCGTGGTCGCGCAGCACCTCGACGATCTTTGCGGCGCTCCGGTGTTCCTCGAACGCGAGTTCCGGTTCGGCGTGGATGGAATGCGACAGGCCGACGAGGGTGTCGGAAGCAGCCTCGATCGCCGTGGCGTAGTCGGTCGTCACGGGGTCCAGTCTGTCATGCTCACCGCGTCCCGATCGATCGGCGCGTACGACCGGTTCGTCGACTTCGCGGCGGGGCGATCAGCCGAACCGGAAGTTCGACGCGTCGGTCCGGATCTCCAGTGCCGAGATCAGCGGCGCGTGCAGACCGCGCTTGATGCCCGACAGATTCGGCCCGCGGGTGGCGGTGAGCGCCGCTGCGCGCTCGACCGCCGTTGAGAGCACGGCGTCACCGGTGACGGCCTGCTCGGCGATGCCCGCGGCCACGGCGTCCTCACCGCCGTAGCGACGGCCGGTGGTGATGGCCTCGACCGCCGTCTGGATCGGCAGGCGGGAACGGATCAGCGCGGACATCCCGACGGTGAACGGCATGTTCAGCTGCACCTCGGGCAGACACCAGTAGCCGCGGTCGCCGCGCATCACCCGGAAGTCGTGCACGAGCGCGAGCATCGCGCCGGCACCGAAGGCGTGCCCCTGCACGGCCGCGACCGTCGCCGCCGGGAAGGTGAGCAGCCGCACATAGAGGGCGTGGACGGAGTCCAGATAGCCCGGCAGATCCGGCAGGTTCGCGCCGACCCAGTCGATGTCGAGTCCGTTGCTCCAGAACTTTCCGGTCGCCGCGGTCACGAGGGCGGCGGGTCCGTCGTGCGCTTCCACCTCGTCGAGGAGGGAGTGGATCGCGGCGAGACGATCGGGGTGGAACCGGTTCTCGGAGACCTCCGCGTCACGGTCACCGAGATGCAGGACGAAGACGTCGCCGTCACGTTCGAGGTAAGGCATGCGCGTCAGCATACCGCGCCTACTTACCCACGAGTAACAAGCTGTGAGCGATTAGGGTCCGATGCCATGGGAGAACCCGATCACGTCTTCGACCCCACCGCGGCCGCCGACGCCGCAGCCGCCGCTCTCGCCGAACGGACGGGGGTCGCCGAACACTCCGTCGCCGTCGTCCTCGGGTCCGGCTGGCGGGCCGCAGTCGAGAGTTTCGGCATCCCCGTCGCCACGATCCCGATGAGCGAGCTGCCCGGCTTCGCACCGCCGACGGCGGCAGGGCATGCCGGGAACATCCACTCCGTGCGCGCCGGTGACAACGCCGTCCTCGTCCTCGCCGGCCGCATCCACGCCTACGAGGGGCACGACCTCGCCCGCGTCGTCCATCCCGTGCGCACGGCAGTCGCAGCGGGTGCCCGCACCGTCGTCCTCACCAATGCGGCGGGCGGCATCGATCCCGAGTTCTCCGTGGGACAACCGGTTCTCATCTCGGACCATCTCAATCTCACCGGTCGCTCGCCGCTGGTGGGTGCCCAGTTCGTCGACCTCGTCGACGCCTACTCGCCGGATCTTCGTGCACTCGCCTGCGAGATCGATCCGTCGCTGCGCGAAGGGGTCTACGCCGGTCTGCCCGGGCCGCACTACGAGACCCCGGCGGAGATCCGGATGCTGCGCACCCTCGGCGCCGACCTCGTCGGCATGTCCACGGTCCACGAGACCATCGCGGCGCGCGCGGCCGGAGCGCGCGTGCTCGCGGTCTCGCTGGTGACCAACGCCGCGGCCGGCATCACCGGCGCTCCCCTCGACCACACCGAGGTACTGGCCGCGGGTCGTGCGGCCGCGACCCGGATGGGCGATCTTCTGCGCGATCTGGCGGCCCGGCTGTGACGCTGCGATTCGGCACCGCGGGGTTGCGCGGCCCGGTCGGCGACGGACCGGACTGCATGAACGTACCCGTCGTCGTCCGCACCACCGCCGGACTCGCGGCGTGGCTCGAGGCGAACGGGCAGGGCGACGGCACCGTCGTCGTCGGCCGCGACGCCCGTACGGGCTCGGCGGAATTCCACACCGCCGCGGCAGAGGTTCTCGCCGCGGCCGGCTTCGAGGTCGTCGCCTTCGGAGAGCCGCTCCCCACCCCGGTGACCGCCTTCGCGGTACGGGCGCTGGGCGCCGTTGCGGGCGTGCAGATCACGGCATCGCACAATCCCGCCGCCGACAACGGGTACAAGGTCTATCTCGCCGACGGAGCGCAACTGGCCGCACCCGCCGATCGGGAGATCGAAACGGCGATCGACGCCGTCGGTTCCGCCGCGGACGTGCCCCGGATGCCGGTCGCGCCGTCGGGTGACGACCTCGTCGACCGCTATCTCGCCCGGGTCGCGTCGCTCCCCCGCTCACCGCACCGAGGCATGCGCATCGCCCTGACGGCACTGCACGGTGTCGGCGGCGAGATGGCAGTCGCGGCCCTGCGTTCCGCGGGATTCGACGACATCCACGTCGTGGCGTCCCAGTTCGCACCCGACCCGGCGTTTCCCACCGTCGCCTTCCCCAACCCCGAGGAACCGGGCGCAACAGAGGCTCTGCTCGCGCTGGCGGCCGAGGTCGACGCCGACATCGCCCTGGCGCTCGATCCCGATGCCGATCGTTGCGCCGTCGGTGTCCCGGGCCCGCGGGGATGGACGATGCTGCGCGGCGACGAGACCGGGGTCCTGCTCGGCGACCGGATCCTCGCGTCGTCACCGCCCGGCTCACTGGTCGCGACCACCATTGTCTCGTCGACCATGCTGGGGCGACTCGCGACCGCACGCGGCGCGCGATATGCGCAGACGCTCACGGGTTTCAAGTGGCTCGCCCGCGCCGGTGACGGCCTCGTCTACGCGTACGAGGAGGCGATCGGGCACTGCGTCGATCCGGACGCTGTGCGCGACAAGGACGGCATCGCGACCGCCGTCATGGTCGCCGACTACGCGGCCGATTTGAAGCAGGCCGGCCGGACACTGCTCGACGCACTCGACGACCTGCATCGCGAACTCGGTGTCCACGTCGGCGATCAGGTGTCGATCCGCGTCGACGACCTGCAGCGCATCGGCACCGTGATGACGCGACTGCGTGCGGAGCCGCCGACGACCCTCGCGGGTCTGGAGGTGACCGCGACCGATCTCGCCGAGAGCCCGGGACCGATGCACACCGACGCTCTCGTCTTCGAGAGTCGCGAGGACGTCGCGGGCGGGCCGAGGGTGCGCGTGGTGGTGCGCCCCTCGGGCACCGAACCGAAGCTCAAGGTCTACCTGGAGGTGGTCACGGAGCGGGACCGCCCGGCGGCGGAAGCGATACTCGACGCCCTGCGCGGATGGGCGGCCTCGCTCGGTGACGAGAACCCCTGACCCGGCCGGATCCGGCCGGGTCAGGATCCGATTCGATCAGACCTGCTGCTGCAATCAAACCTGCTGCGGCACACCGTAAGTGACGACGGTGTTCCGGTCGGCGGTGACAGCCTTCAGGTACGGACGGATCATCACCGGCCCGATGGCTCCCGAGACCGAGCCGTGCACGCCGGCGATCCGGATGGTCGTCGAGCTGCCGTCGAACTCGAAGCCCTCGACGATCGGGACGGACGTGATGCCGCCCGGCTCGAGCGGGATCTCGATCTCCTGGGACGGGATGATGTCGCCGCTGAGCGAACCACCCGCCTCCAAGCCGAGATCGAGCGAGGCACCACCTTCGTTGTCGAGCGAGAGGCCGATGGCCGCACCGTTGTCCACACCCCAGGACAGGCTCGGAGTGATGACGGTGACCGTCGCCCCCGGCAGCGCGACCGGGTAGCCGACCTGGAAACCGACCTCCACCGCCGTCCCGACGAAGTTCGCCGCGTTCGGACCGGTGATCCGAACGGTAGCAATCTCGTCGTGGAAGAACTCGACACTCAGCGGTGAGCTGTCGAGCGGCGGCACCGACTGTGTCGAGGTGTCGGCCTGGATCACTTCGATCGCGTGCCCTCCGTCCAACGGGAGGATGCGCGAGTTGTCGACAGCGGCCGCAGCCGTGCCGTGACTCGTCACTGCGGCGAGGACGGCGACCGCGCCCACCGAAGCCGCTCTGACACTTCCACGAATCAGATTGCGGGAGAGGATTCTTGCCATTCCGCCGACCCCATCTCTGGCTGTACCTACGCAGTGGACTTCACACGGAGCACACCGAGCGTAAGAAGAAATCGAGACCTGCGGGTTGTTTTTCGATAACGAGATGACTGCGGTCGGGTGTCACATCCGTACCGTCAGTCACACGAGTAACACACGACGCGCGGTTTATCGCGGCCCGAACTGCCTGTCCCCCGCATCGCCGAGACCCGGCACGATGTACTTGTTCTCGTTGAGACCTTCATCGACCGACGCCGTGACCAACCGGACCGGATGACCCGAGGCAGCAAGGGCCTCGACGCCCTGCGGCGCCGCGACCACACAGATCGCGGTGATATCCGTGGCACCGCGCTGGGCGAGGATGTCGAGAGTGTGCACCATCGACCCCCCGGTCGCGAGCATCGGGTCGAGCACGAAGACGGGAAGACCCGACAGGTCCTCCGGCAACGACTCCAGATAGGGCACCGGCTCGAAGGTCTTCTCGTCACGAGCGAGACCGACGAAACCGACCTGCGCCTGGGGAATCAGGGCGTGGGCCTGTTCGACCATGCCGAGGCCGGCGCGAAGAACCGGGACGAGCAGCGGAGGCTGCTGCAACCGTACCCCCGTCGTCACCGCGACCGGCGTCTTGACGTCGAACGTCTCGGTGGGCGCATCGCGCACCGCCTCGTAGACGAGCATCTGGGTGAGCCGCCTCAACGCGTGCCGGAAGGCAGCGTTGTCGCTGCGTTCGTCGCGAAGGATGGTCAGGAGCGAAGCAGCGAGCGGATGGTCGACGACGAGCGAATCCATGTCCGAAGGATAGAACGACGGAACCGATCGGCAGTCGGGTGCGTCGAACCAGGCAGGGACGGAACCCTCCGAAGGTGCCGAATCCCACATCAACGACGCGAGAGGCGACGAGGTGACCGAGAACTCCGGTAGGGACGCGATACGGATCGACACGAGTGCCGTCGGGAGGTTCGGCGACGACGCCGTCGAACTCGCCGCGCGCCTGCACGAGGCCGCCGAACGGACACGGCACGGCGACCCCTCGGCGCTGAGCGCCGCACTGGGTCCGATCGGGGCACCCGTGCTCGCCGCTCTCACCGCGACCCACTCCGCGCACGTGCGCGATCTCGGCCGGCTCGGCGACCTGCTCGGCGGAATGGGAGACGCCGCGAAGGCCTCCGTGGCCGCCTACGAGCACACCACCGACGACACCGCCGCACGACTCGACTCCGTCGTGGAGTCACTGTGATCGGAGGGGATCTGCTCGTCGCTCCGCTGACCGGCCTGCTCGACGCGTTCGGCACCGCGCTGCCACCCGGCGTCGATCCGGGCGAGATGGTGCGCATCGGTGCGCAGTGGGCCGAGGAGGTACATGCGACCGGGCGCGACGCTGTCGCCGAGCTCGCCTGGGCCTGGGGTGGCCCGGCCGCCTCGCAGGCGATCGCGAGTGCCGAGCAGGTCCTCGCCGACGTCCTCGCGGCGGCCGATCGTGGGTCGGCACTGGCCGGGATCGCGCTCGAGGCGACCGTCACGGTGGTCACCGGTGCGGCCGAGATCGCTCGTCTCGTCGACTCGTTCGTCACCTTCGCCGAGCAGGCCGCACCCGCGACGTCGCTTCCACAGGGGCAGCTCGCGCTCCTCGCAGTGGCGATCGACCACCTCGTCGCCGGGCTGGACGTGCTGACACAGGTGACCGGAACGCTCGCGGAGCTGACGGATCGGGCGTCCGCACTCCTTCCACCCGAGCCCTCCGCTCCCCCGATCGACTCCGGCCACCATCCCGGCCCCGACCCGGCCGGCGACGAGCCACGTTCGCTCCACACCTTCGGTGGAGGGCTCTCGACGGGCGTGGAGGTGCGGCTTCCGGACGGCAGCGTCAGCCTGGCACCGAACGAGACCGCTGCGGCAGCGGTGCGTCACGCCCTCGCCCAGCAGGGCACCCCGTACGTGTGGGGCGGCACGAGTCCCGGCTCCGGCCTCGACTGCAGCGGACTGACGCAGTACGCCTACGCGCAGGCCGGGGTCGAACTGCCGCGGTTGGCCCAGGAACAGGACGTCGGCACACGGGTGGATCCTGCGGCCGCCCTGCCCGGAGACCTCGTCGTGTGGGACGGGCACGTGGCGATGGTGGTGGGCAACGGCCTCATGGTCGAGGCGGGCGACCCCGTCTCCGTGACGCCGATGCGCACCAGCAACGGTGGAATGGCCTTCCACGGTGTCTACCGCCCGACCGCCGGCTGATTCCGGAGAATCTCCGCACCGGGCGGGAACCGGCCGGGCTCGCGCTGCGTCCAACCCGATATGGACAGCACAACGACGGAACCGATCACGGCCACTGCCCACAACCGGGCCGGGACGATCTCGGTGCGCACGACGGACGGTGGACTACCCGTGGACCTTCGCATCGACCCCCGCGAGTTACGTTACGGAGCAAGGCAACTGGCCGATCAGATCCTCGCCTTGAACCGGCAGGCCGCTCTCGAGGCCGCGGTGGTCCGCGGCGAACGCCTCGCCGCCGAAGGTGTCCCCCGCGAGATCCTCGACCGGATGCGGCTGCCGTCCCGCGCCGACCTGGCGGACGGACCGACCGATCGTCGTGGAAGTCTCGTTCGATGAGCGAACCGATGGTGGAGGCGATCGTCGACCGAGCCCACGTCCGGCTCGATGCGCTCGAACGCACGGTGGAGAGGCTCGGCGCGGTCCGGGGCACCGCGAGCAGTCCCGACGGACGCGTGACCGCCCGTGTGGACGGTTCGGGAGCGCTCGAAGGACTCGAGCTGGCCGAGCCGATCGGCGGCACCAACCCCCGCGAACTGGCCGCGGTGATTCTCGCGACCGTGCACGACGCCGCACGGCAGGCCGCTGCCGCGCGCGTCTCCGCGATGGACGAGCTCCGCGCGGCCCTCGACGCGAGCGACGCCGGTCCGGTCGCCGTCGGTCACCACCCGGTCACCGTCGGCGACCGTCCGGTAACGCGATGAAACCGATAGCGAGCCGCCCCCGGCTATATTCTCGGCGCCGACATGGCTAGGCTTCGCGCCATGGCTGGAGACATCGTCCCGATCGAGCTCGGTCTCACCGACGGCAACCTCGTGACGCTCTGGGCGCCGCGCTGGCGCGAAGGCGACGACGAGTGGGAGGCATTCCTCGGCCACGGCGACGATCTGTACGCCTTCCCGTCGGTCCCCGAGCTCGTAGCGTTCGTGCGTTCGGGTGCCGACAACGACCTCGTCGAGCACGAGGCGTGGCCGATCGTGTCCAAGCTTGCGGCCTCGGAGTTCGAACCCGACGAACCGCACACCTACGACCTCGTCGGCGTCCCCGAACTCGTGGCCGACGATCCGGATCCCGTGTCGGTGTCCGAGCTGCAGGACACCTTCGACATCGTGAGCATCCTCGGCGACGTCTGCGATCTCGACGTCGTGACGAAGTTCTTCGAACGCGAGGAGATCGACCTCCTGTTGCAGCACGGTGTCTCGGCCTTCCGCACGCGTGAGGGCCTCGACCTGTGGAATCGCGTCGGGACCGCGGTCGCGCAGGACTGGGACGGCGTGATCGACGCGCTCGACGCCGTGATCTCCACTCCCGACGTCGATGCCGCCGTGGTCGCCGAGATCGAATCCGAGCTCGTCGCGGTCGACGAGAACGAGGTCGAGGCCGACGACACGGTCGAGGACGTCGACGCCGACGACGAGTACGAGTTCATCGACACCGATGACGAGGACGACGGCTACGAGTTCTGGGCCCGGGTCGGCATCGATCCCATCCGGATCATCACGACCGACGGCACCTGGTACTCGCTGCGGTGCTACGTGAACGACGACGCCGTCTTCCTCGGCCACGACGGCACGATCGACGTCTTCCCGTCCGAGCGCGCGCTGGCCCGCCACCTCGCCGACAACCACGACCACGACCTCGCGACGCTCGAGCCGTACACGGAGATCCAGCTCGCCGCCGTCGACGGATCGCTCGACGTGACGGTCACCGACGACAACGTCTATGTGCTCACCGGGATCGCCGACGACATCGCTCAGGGTGTTGCGGCCGTCGACCCCGACCAGCTCGAACTCGCGGTCGAGTTGTTCGTCGACGCAGCGAACTTCGCGGACGACGACTCGACGGAGGCCGCGCTCGCCGCGTCCACGGAACTCGGCTGGTTCGTCAACCACGTGATCGAACCCGACTCGGGACGCACGGCACCCAAGCCGCCGTTCGACACCGAATCCCTCGCCTGGCGCGAGCTCGAGCGCGAGTTCGAAGCGCGACTGCGTCGGCACTGACGCGGGTCGCGTCGGGTCGGCACTGACGGCAGCTCCACTTGGGCACTCCGGCGCGCGAAGTGGTCACAAGAGCGCGTTGTAACGCGCTCCGATGACCATTTCCCGCCCCGCGCACCCATAGAGGTATCTTCGGGTCGCGGTCTCTACCCGACGAGGACGGCGTATCCAGGCTTGATGACGTCGTCGATCAGTTCCAGTCGCTGGTCGAACGGGAGGAAGGCCGACTTCATCGCGTTGATCGTGAACCGTTCGAGGTCGACCCAGCTGTAGTCGAAGGTCTCGACGAGCCGCACCATCTCCTGCGTCATCGTGGTGTCGCTCATCAACCGGTTGTCGGTGTTGACGGTGACGCGGAAGCGCAGGCGGGCCAGCAGGTCGAAGGGATGCTCGGCGAGCGTGCGCACCGCGCCGGTCTGCACGTTCGACGACGGGCACAGTTCGAGGGGGATGCGCTTGTCGCGGATGTAGTTCGCGAGCCGGCCCAGAGTGGCGGTTCCGTCGTCGTGCACTTCGATGTCGTCGACGATGCGCACACCGTGGCCGAGTCTGTCGGTGCCGCAGAAGGCGACCGCTTCGTGGATGGACGGGAGCCCGAACGCCTCACCGGCGTGGATCGTGAAGTGCGCGTTGGCCGCGCGGGTGTACTCGAAGGCGTCGAGATGACGGCTGGGCGGGTTGCCCGCTTCGGCGCCGGCGATGTCGAATCCCGCCACGCCGCGGTCCCGGAAGCGCACGGCGAGTTCGGCGATCTCCAACGAGCGTGCAGCGTGCCGCATCGCAGTGAGCAGGCAGCGCACCCGGATGCGACGACCACCGGCGGCCACCTCCGATTCCCCGGCTCGGAAGCCTTCGAGGACGCGCTCGACGACCTCGTCCAGAGACAGTCCCTTCTCCAGGTGCTGCTCGGGCGCAAACCGCACCTCGGCGTACACCACGCCGTCGTCGGCGAGGTCGAGGACGCACTCGCGTGCGACGCGTTCGAGTCCTTCTGCCGTCTGCATCACGGCGACGGTGTGCTCGAAGGTCTCGAGATAGCGCTCGAGCGACCCACTGTCGGCGGATTCGCGGAACCAGCGGGCGAGATCCGCTTCGGTGTCCGCGGGCAACGACCACCCGCACGCGTCCGCGAGTTCGAGGACCGTCCGGGGACGGAGTCCGCCGTCCAGGTGATCGTGTAGGACCACTTTGGGTGCGGTGCGAACGAGTTCGGGAGTCAGACGGCCGTTCATGATCGGGACGGTAGTCGGCGGCGGCCGGTTCCGCTCGGTCTCCGGCCACCGAGCCCCTACGCCCGGATCCGTTCGATCACGAGCGGCTGCCGAACGGGGGCCGTGTCGGAGATTCGGACACCGCCGCGGAGGGCGGCGAGCGCGTCGGGGATACGTCCCGGAGTGTCGGTGTGCAGCGTCGCGATCGGCTGCCCCGCGCGGACGCGATCACCGAGGACCGCGTGCAGTTCGATACCGGCCCCGGGCTGCACGTCCTGACCCTGCCGTTCGCGACCGGCTCCGAGCCGCCAGGCGGCGATACCGACCTTGTACGCGTCGAGTTCGGAGACCACCCCGTCCGCGTCGGCGTGGAAGGTCTCGGTGTGGGTCGCGACCGGCAACGGCGCCGCGGGGTCGCCGCCCTGGGCGGCGATCATCGCGTTCCACCGGTCCATTGCGGTGCCGTCGCGCAGTCGGTCGGCGGGATCGACATCGTCGACACCGGCGGCGGCGAGCATCTCGCGGGCCAGGGCCAGGGTCAGCTCGACGACGTCGTCGGGTCCGCCGCCGGCGAGCACCTCGACGGCCTCCCGGACCTCGAGCGCGTTGCCCGCCGTGCGCCCGAGCGGGCTGTCCATGCGGGTGAGCAGGGCCGTCGTGGGCAGCCCTTCGTCGGTGCCGAGTTCGACCATGGTGCGCGCCAGCTCGCGGGCCTCGCCGAGTTCCTTCATGAAGGCGCCGCTGCCGACCTTCACATCGAGGACGAGGGCTCCGGTGCCCTCGGCGATCTTCTTGCTCATGATCGAGCTGGCGATGAGCGGGATCGACTCGACGGTCCCGGTGACGTCGCGCAGCGCGTAGAGCTTGCGGTCGGCGGGGGCGAGATCGGCACTCGCCGCGCACACGACCGCACCGACGGCCGGGTCGCTGAGAATCTCGGCGATCTCCGCGGTGGTCAGATCGGCCTTCCAGCCGGGGATCGCCTCGAGCTTGTCCAGGGTGCCGCCGGTGTGACCGAGACCGCGGCCCGACAATTGCGGGACCGCGACGCCGCAGGCCGCGACGAGCGGTGCGAGCGGCAGTGTGATCTTGTCCCCCACACCGCCTGTCGAGTGTTTGTCGACGGTGCGCAGGCCGAGAGCGGAGAAATCGAGACGACGACCGGAGTCGATCATGGCGGTGGTCCAGCGTGCCGTCTCGACCCGGCTCATGCCGCGAAACCAGACTGCCATCGCCAGGGCCGACATCTGGGCGTCGGAGACGATCTCGTGGGTGAACGCCTCGATGACCCAGTCGATCTCGGCGCCGGAGAGCTCGTGTCCGTCGCGCTTGCGGCGGATGACGGTGACGATGTCAGGCACGGCGGTCCTCGTTCTCCCGCACGGCCGCCAGATCGTCGGGGCCGAACGCGTCGGGGAGGAGCTCGCAGAGGCGACGCGGGCCACCCTGGGCGTCGACCTCGAGATCGGGACCGCCGTGTTCGAAAAGCACCTGCCGGCACCGGCCGCAGGGGGTCAGGACGTGGCCTCGGGAGTCGCAGACGGCGACGGCCCGCAGACGCCCTCCACCCTGGGCGAACAAGTTACCGACGAGTACACATTCGGCACACAGTCCCAGTCCGTGTGAGACATTTTCCACATTGCACCCGAGGACCATCCGACCGTCGACGGTGAGGCCGGCAGCCCCCACCGGGAACCCGGAGTAGGGGGCGTAGGCTCGACCCATCACCTCATGTGCTTTGGCGCGCAACATTTTCCAGTCGATGTCCGGCATGGTTCCCCATCCTGTCACGGTGGCGTGGACGACGGTAGGCGACCCCCACTGCGCCAGATCACAGTTGGAAAGGCAAACCTAACTTCGCTTTTGGGGCCTGTACGAATGGCGCAGGAGATTGGTTCCCGAGTTTGGGATGGGTCTAGAGTCGATCCAAGTCGGTTCAGGTTCACGTCGGGCCCGTACTGCGGAATCCCCCACAGGTAGGAGCAGCTCGACGCGTCCACCATTGACGTTGGAGGCACAGCACTCGATGAGCAGCACGACTGAAGCCGCCCCCGCAAAGGCGGGGCGCACACGGTCGCTTTACCGGGGAGACCCCGGCATGTGGTCCTGGGTATTGCACCGGATCACGGGCGTGGCGACATTCTTCTTCCTTTTCGTCCACGTCCTCGACACCGCACTCGTCCGGGTCAACCCCGAGACCTACGACGCGGTGATCGATACGTACAAGAACCCGATCGTCGGCCTCATGGAGCTCGGCCTGGTCGCGATGGTCCTGTACCACGCACTCAACGGCCTGCGGGTCATGCTCGTGGACTTCTGGTCGAAGGGCCCGAAGTACCAGCGCGTGATGCTCTGGACGATCCTCGCGATCTGGTTCGTGGTGATGATCCCCGCGGCCGTTCGCATCCTCTTCAACACGTTTGCGGGGCACTGACATGACCGAAGCGAAGACTCTGGGTAAGGAATACGACCGGCCCGCAGGCCTCGACAACCCGCGCACGCCGCGGCGTGCCGCGAAGAACAACTTCGAGCTCTACGCCTGGTTGTTCATGCGCCTGTCCGGCCTGGCCCTGATCATCCTGGTCCTCGGTCACCTCTTCATCATGCTGATGCTCGATGACGGCGTGCACCGCATCAACTTCGCGTTCGTCGCAGGCCGCTGGTCCAGCCCGTTCTGGCAGTTCTGGGACCTGTCGATGCTGTGGCTCGCACAGCTCCACGGCGGTAACGGTCTGCGCACCGTCATCGCGGACTACGCACGTAAGGACTCCACCCGGTTCTGGCTCAACACGATCCTCGTCGTGTCGATGATCCTGATCATGGGCCTGGGCACCTACGTGATCTTCACCTTCGACCCGAACATCACGGCGAGCTAGGGGAGCCGAACCTTCATGCAGGAACATCGTTACGACGTAGTCATCGTCGGCGCCGGCGGCGCCGGCATGCGTGCGGCCATCGAAGCCGGCCCGCGTGCGCGCACCGCAGTGCTCACGAAGCTCTACCCCACCCGCAGCCACACCGGCGCCGCTCAGGGTGGCATGTGCGCCGCCCTCGCGAACGTCGAAGAGGACAACTGGGAGTGGCACACCTTCGACACCGTCAAGGGTGGCGACTACCTGGTCGACCAGGACGCTGCGGAGATCATGGCCAAGGAGGCCATCGACGCCGTTCTCGACCTCGAGAAGATGGGTCTTCCGTTCAACCGGACGCCCGAGGGCAAGATCGACCAGCGTCGCTTCGGTGGTCACACCCGCGACCACGGTAAGGCCCCGGTCCGTCGCGCGTGCTACGCCGCCGACCGCACCGGCCACATGATTCTGCAGACGCTGTACCAGAACTGCGTCAAGCACGACGTCGAGTTCTTCAACGAGTTCTACGCACTCGACATCACCCTCACCGAAACCGAGAACGGTCCCGTCGCGACGGGTGTCGTCGCGTACGAGCTCGCGACCGGCGAGATCCACGTCTTCCACGCCAAGGCCATCGTCTTCGCGACGGGCGGCTCGGGCCGTATGTACAAGACGACGTCGAACGCCCACACCCTCACCGGTGACGGCCTCGGCATCATCTTCCGCAAGGGCCTCCCGCTCGAGGACATGGAGTTCCACCAGTTCCATCCCACGGGCCTGGCCGGTCTCGGCATCCTCATCTCGGAGGCCGTGCGCGGTGAGGGCGGCATCCTCCGCAACGCCGACGGCGAGCGGTTCATGGAGCGCTACGCCCCCACCATCAAGGACCTCGCGCCCCGCGACATCGTCGCCCGCTCGATGGTGCTCGAGGTGCTCGAGGGTCGCGGCGCCGGACCGAACAAGGATTACGTCTACATCGACGTGACCCACCTCGGCGAGGACGTCCTCGAGGAGAAGCTCCCCGACATCACCGAGTTCTCCCGCACCTACCTCGGTGTCGACCCCGTCACCGAGCTCGTGCCCGTGTTCCCGACCTGCCACTACGTCATGGGCGGTATCCCGACCAACGTCGACGGCGAGGTCCTCCGCGACAACGAGAACGTCGTGCCCGGCCTGTACGCGGCCGGCGAGTGCGCGTGCGTGTCCGTCCACGGCGCCAACCGTCTCGGCACCAACTCGCTGCTCGACATCAACGTCTTCGGTCGTCGCGCCGGCATCGCCGCCGCGGAGTACGCCAACAGCACGAAGCACGTCGAGATGCCCGAGCAGCCGACGAAGTACGTCGACGACTGGCTCGATCTGATCCTGCACCAGGGCGGCAAGGAGCGGGTGGCCGACATCCGCACCGAGCTGCAGCAGACGATGGACAACAACGCGTCGGTGTTCCGCACCGAGGAGACGTTGACGCAGGCGCTCAACGACATCCACGAGCTGAAGAAGCGTTACAAGGAGATCACCGTCCACGACAAGGGCAAGCGCTACAACAGCGACCTGCTCGAGGCGCTGGAGCTCGGCTTCCTCCTCGAGATGGCCGAGGTCACCGTCGTCGGCGCGCTGAACCGCAAGGAATCGCGTGGCGGACACGCCCGCGAGGACTACCCGAAGCGCGACGACGAGAACTTCCTCAAGCACACCATGGCGTACAAGGTGGGCGAGGAACTGATCTCCGACATTCGCCTGGACTACAAGCCGGTGGTCCAGACCCGGTACGAGCCCATGGAGCGTAAGTACTGATGACAACCATCGAGAAGACCGACACGGGCGCGTCGACACTGCCACCCGTGCCCGAGGGCGCGACGATGGTCACCCTCAAGATCGCCCGGTTCAACCCGGAGGACGACAAGGGTCAGCACTGGGATTCGTTCCAGGTGCCGGCGCTGCCGTCCGACCGTCTGCTCAACCTGTTGGGCTACGTCAAGGGTTACCTCGACGGCACGCTCACCTTCCGTCGCAGCTGCGCCCACGGCGTGTGCGGCTCGGACGCGATGCGTGTCAACGGCGTCAACCGTCTCGCCTGCAAGATCCTCATGAAGGACATGCTGGACAAGAACGGCAAGGACGTCACGATCACGATCGAGCCGATCCGTGGCCTTCCGGTCGAGAAGGACCTCGTCGTCGACATGGAGCCCTTCTTCGACGCCTACCGCGCCGTGAAGCCGTTCCTCATCGCCTCCGGCAACGAGCCGACCCGCGAGCGTATCCAGTCGCAGGCCGACCGTGCCCGGTTCGACGACACCACCAAGTGCATCCTGTGCGCGTGCTGCACCACCTCGTGCCCGGTGTACTGGAGCGACGGCAGCTACTTCGGCCCCGCCGCGATCGTCAACGCGCACCGGTTCATCTTCGATTCGCGTGACGAGGGTGCCTCCGAGCGGCTGGACATCCTCAACGACAAGGAAGGCGTGTGGCGCTGCCGCACCACCTTCAACTGCACCGACGCGTGCCCCCGTGGCATCCAGGTGACGAAGGCGATCCAGGAGGTCAAGCGCGCGCTCATGTTCGCTCGCTGATCACCTCGCACGACAGCAGGTCCGTCCCTTCGGGGACGGGCCTGCTGTCGTCGGTGCCCACTCCGCTGTGCCCACTCCGCTGTGCCCACTCCGCTGTGCCCACTCCCCTGTGCTCCGTTGCCGGTGGTCGCACCGATGCGGATCAGCGTCCGCGTGCGAACAGGAAGCCCGCGACCCACCCGACCGCGAAGATGATGACGAGCACCAGCCACAGCGGTGCCTGCAGCGAGATCCAGAAGAGGTCGATGCTCGTACTGTTGCGGTTCTGGAGAACGAACAGCGCAGCGAGCAGGACCAGGACGGCCGCGAGCGCTCTGCGCGGAGTCACCCGGAACGCGCGTTGGGGCGCGGCGGATCGCGACTGTTTTGCCACGCCTCCATCGTCGCCCGTCCGCGGCACGATCGGCACCCCCGAACCGAGTTTTCACCCCGGGAGTTCGCTCATTTCCTCCGGAAGCGCAGCCCGGCGAGGAGTCCACCGACCAGGCCCGCACCGAGGATTGCGGCGCCGCGGCGCGCGTCGAGACCCTCGTGCACCTCGAGGCGAGGCGTGATGACCGCCCCCGTGGGTGCGGGATGGTGTGCGAGTGCGAGGCTCGCTCGGGACGTCGCTGCGAACGCGGTGCAGAAGAGCACCAGGCGGGCCGTGAGGTTACCGAACACGAGGATGCCGAGGATCGGGCCGAAGGCGACGCCCGCCGGGCCGTTGAGCACACGTTCGAGGTAGATCGAACCCGTCTGCTTGAGCAGTTCGAAACCGATCCCGGCGATCGCACCCGCGACGAGCGCGCTGCGGAACGGAACGGGTTCGCGGGGCAGGCGAGCGATCACCCAGGTGAACACCAGACCGGTGGCGGCAGTGGCCGCCACCAGAGCCAGAATTCGCAGACCCACGCCGATGCCGACGAGATTCTCCATGTTGAGCAGCTCGACGATCCTGCGCGCGATCGGACCGCTGCTCAGCGCCGAGAGCCCCAACGACACGGTCATCGCGAGTCCGAGACTGAGAAGTGCGCCCCCGTCGCGCAACTTCACTACGAAGAAGTTGCCCTTGTCGCGCGGGTGCTCCCACATGGCGGTGAGGGCTTCGCGAAGATTCGTGATCCAGCCCAGACCGGCATACGAGGCGGTGAGCAGGCCGATGAGGCCGACCGCGCCGCGGGATTCGATCGCCGAGTCGATCAGGCTCTGCACGGTGCCGCCGAGCTGACCGGGAATGTTCTCGGAGATGACCTGCCGGATCTCGTCGAGCAGTTCGGGTCGCCCGGCAAGCACGAAACCGGCCAGCGAGAACACGACCATGATGATCGGGACGATCGCCAGCACCGTGAAGTAGGTCAGACCGGCCGCGTAGTAGTCGCCCTTGTTCTCCTGGTACCGAACCCCGGCCCGGAGGATGCGGTCGAGCACGGGATGGGCCGCGCGTTGACGCTCGAGAAATCCCGGCTTCTCGTCGGGTTCGCCGGCCATCCGGGTGCTCCTTCGTCTAGGTCCGCGGCAGGAAACCCACCTTGTCATAGACCTGCGCCAAGGTGCGGGATGCGACCTCGCGAGCGCGGTCCGCGCCGCCCGCGAGAATGCGGTTCAGTTCGGCCGGGTCGGCCAGGTACTCGTCGACCTTGGTGCGGATCGGGGTGACGAACTCGATGAGGACCTCTGCGGTGTCGGCCTTCAGATCGCCGTAACCCTTGCCCTCGTAGCCGGCGACGAGTTCGTCGACGCTGCGACCCGACAGCGCAGACTGGATCGTGAGCAGGTTCGACACCCCGGGCTTGTTCTCCCGGTCGAAACGGATCTCGCGCTCGTTGTCGGTCACCGCGGAGCGGATCTTCTTCGCCGACACCTTCGGATCGTCGAGGAGATTGATCAGGCCCGCGTCGGTCGTCGCGGACTTGCTCATCTTCGACGTCGGATCCTGCAGATCGTAGATCTTCGCGGTCTCCTTCACGATCGTCGGCTCGGGGACGACGAAGGTCTTGCCGAAGCGGGAGTTGAAGCGCTGCGCGAGATCTCGCGTGAGTTCGAGGTGCTGACGCTGGTCCTCCCCCACCGGCACGTGGCTCGCGCGGTAGAGCAGGATGTCGGCGGCCATGAGGATCGGATAGGTGAACAGGCCGACGCCGGCGTGCTCGGTGCCCTGCTTGGCCGACTTGTCCTTGAACTGCGTCATCCGGCTGGCCTCACCGAAACCGGTGATGCAGCTCAGGACCCAGGCGAGCTCGGCGTGCTCGGGCACCTGGCTCTGCACGAACAGCACGGACTTCTCCGGATCGATACCGATCGCGAGCAACTGCGCCACGGAGACGAGCACTCGCTTGCGCAGCAGCTTCGGCTCGTGCGGAACGGTGATCGCGTGCAGATCGGGGATGAAGTAGAAGGCGTCGTTCTCGTCCTGCGCCGGAACCCACTGCGCCAGCGCCCCGAGGAAGTTCCCGAGGTGGAACGAATCCGAGGTGGGCTGGATGCCGGACAGCACACGGGGGCGGGCCTTCGGCTTCGTGGCGTTCTGTTCTGCAGTGCTCGACATGCCGTCGATGATTCCACGCAGGCCACGCCGCGCTGCGACCGAGGTGGGCACTTCTGCGCCGATCCGCAGAAGCGGTCAGCGATCGAAGGTCACGGTCACCGGTGCATGGTCGGACCAGCGCTGGTCGTAGCTCGCTGCGCGTTCGACGCGGGCCTCGCTCGCGCGGGCCGCCAGGCCCGGGGTCACGAGGTGGTAGTCGATGCGCCAGCCTGCGTCGGTGTCGAATGCCTTGCCGCGGTACGACCACCACGAATAGGGGCCCGCGACGTCGCCGTGGAGGTCACGCACCACGTCGCGCCAGCCGGTCTCGAGGAGGTCGCCGACCCACGCGCGCTCCTCGGGCAGGAAGCCGGACTTCTTGACGTTGCCCTTCCAGTTCTTGATGTCCCGCTCGGTAGGGGCGATGTTCCAGTCGCCGCACACCACCATGTCGCGACCTGCGGCCGTCACCGCGGCGTACCGTTCGGCGAGGTAGGTCGCGAAGCTCTTCATGAAGTGTTCCTTCTCGTCCTGCTTCGGCGTCTGTGCTTCACCGGTCGGCAGGTAGAGGCTTCCCACCGTCACGTCGCCGAAGTCGGCCTCGATGTAGCGGCCGGCCGAGGCGAACTCGTCGACGTCGAATCCGACGCGGACGGCGTCCGCCGGGACACGCGAGAGGATCGCCACCCCGGCGCGGCCCTTGGCCGAGGACTCCGCGCCGACACAGTGCCATCCGGCCTCCAGCGCCGGGGCGATCGCGGCGTGGAACTGCTTCTCGGTGGCCCGCACCTCCTGCAGGCACACGATGTCGGCGGCCGACGAGGCGAGCCAGTCGACGAGACCCTTGGCTGCGGCTGCGCGCACGCCGTTGACGTTCACGGTGGTGATCACGAGAGGCACCGGGTCACCGTAGCCGACGCCGACGATGCCGCTGCTCCACCGTGGAAGGAGCCTGCCGTGAGAGTGGCTCACCCCACGACCGCGAGTTCCACAAGACGGAACACATTCACCAATTTCTCTCATTCAGCGGAACGTCCCGAGAGTATTCCTGGGGAAACACTCATGTGTTCCATTCTGCGGATTGTTCGAACCGTTCTGTGGGCCTGGAGTGACTCGCATGACACAGGCATCGACGGTCGCCGGAGCCGACGGCGGCGTGCGGAGCGTCGCCCGCGCGTTCGATCTGCTCAACGCATTCGACGCCGAGCACCCGATCCGGACGCTGCGCGAACTCGTCGGGATCACCGGGCTCCCCAAGTCGACGGTGGTGGACTGGCCGCTCCCGGATCGACATTCCCCTCGAGTGGGAATGGCTGCGCGCCGGGGGTCTGTTCGGCCACCTGCTGACCGAGCAGACGGAGCGGCAGCGCGCTCCGCACCGCGATCCGGTGGGCGCGCACCGGTAGACGAGTGGATCGACGGGGCCGTCCTCCGAGGAGGACGTCCCCGTCGTCATGTCCGGTCCGCCGGAGCGACACGGGCGACGGTGCGCGCCCGCACGATCAGATGACGGAGCGGCGGGACGGAACCCTCCGCTCGACCGTTCCTCCGACCACCGTCGAGCTCGCCGCGCCGCACCCGGTACCGCTCGCGCAGCACCGCGGCGCGCAGGGCGGCGGTGACACCCGGGAAGCGACCCCGACGGCCCACCCCGACGGTGCCGAGGAGCAGGACGGCGGCCGGCAGGACTATCCAGGCGTACAGGACGGCGGCGGAGGCGATCGCCTCGGCGACGGCGTCCTCGTCGAGCGCCGCCCACACGATTCCCGCACCGACCACGACGTAGAGGGTGCCACCCAACGCCGCGGCCAGGACCGCGCCGACGTATCGGCGGAGCAACCAGCAGCGGACCGTCCACAGCACGAGGACGACGGCCGTGAACATCGTGATCGCGGACGTGACCACCACGAAGACCATGTCCGAGGAATCCAGGAAGGGCCCGGAGCCCGACTCGTCGTCGAACACCACGATCATGAGGAGCCCCGTCACCACCGTGACGACGGCCAGGACCGCGAGTTCGACGGCGAGCGCCGCGAAGGGGTGGCCGGCGACCCGCGGGTCGCCCGGTCGCAGCCTCGCCGCCGTGGCGAGCAGTTCACGTCGGCGCAGCAGCGACGCCTCCCGGCGCAGACGACGGCGGGCACCGACGCCGCGTTGGGTCGCGAGGAACAGGTCCTGGCTGAGTACCACGATCACGAAGACCGCCGGGAACAGCAGCAGCGCCGCCAGATCCACGGAGTGCGGGAGACCGTCGAGCAGCGCTGCGACGAAGGTCATCGTCGCTCCGACACCGAACACCGACCCGCACAGTTCGAGGTGCTCGAGGCGCAACGCCTCGGTCGATCGGGACGAACCCTCGGCGGCGATGACCGGTCCGAGCGACCACGCGATGAGATTGAGCGCGATGACGAGGGCGGCGAGCACCCCGAGGACGGCGGCGGCCTCACCCATCGTGAGGGTGGTGAGCACGCCGCTGCGCACCGGCGTGGACCGGTCGTAGGCCAGTTCGTCGGTGCGGCGGGCGATCGCGTGGATCAGATTCGGCGCGAGCGCGACGGGCAGGTAGGCCAGCGCCGAGCCGAACATCAGCATCCATACCCGGGTCCAGAACCGCCGGCGGGCGTGCGCTCCGCCGCGGGCTTCGGAGTCGGTGGCAGTGGTGGTCACGGCCGTCCTCCTCCCGAGCCCTACGGTGATGCGACTGACAGTGGTACACGAAACGGTAGCCGGTGCCGGGAGTGCTCGGGAACACGACACGGGACGCCCGATTGGGGCGTCCCGTGTACGTGCTGTCGAGAACGGAGCGGAAGATCAGGCGCGAGCCTTCTGCAGGTTCTCGTCGAGTGCTGCGAGGAACTCCTCGGTGGTCAGCCAGCCCTGCTCGGGGCCGACGAGCAGGGCGAGGTCCTTGGTCATCTGACCGGCTTCGACGGTCTTGATGACGACGTCCTCGAGCTGCTGCGCGAACTCGATGACCTCGGGGGTGTTGTCCAGCTTGCCGCGGTGCTCGAGGCCACGGGTCCAGGCGAAGATCGACGCGATCGGGTTGGTCGACGTCGGCTTGCCCTGCTGGTGCTGACGGTAGTGCCGGGTGACGGTGCCGTGTGCGGCCTCCGCCTCGACGGTCTTGCCATCCGGGGTCATCAGGACGGAGGTCATCAGCCCCAGCGAGCCGTAGCCCTGCGCGACGGTGTCGGACTGGACGTCGCCGTCGTAGTTCTTGCAGGCCCAGACGTAGCCGCCCTCCCACTTGAGGGACGATGCGACCATGTCGTCGATGAGGCGGTGCTCGTAGGTGAGACCGGCGGCGTCGAACTCCGCCTTGAACTCTTCCTCGTAGATCCGCTGGAACTCGTCCTTGAACATGCCGTCGTAGGCCTTCAGGATCGTGTTCTTGGTCGACAGGTAGACCGGGTAGTTGCGCTGCAGGCCGTACGAGAGCGAGGCGCGCGCGAAGTCCTGGATGGACTTCTTGTAGTTGTACATACCCATCACGACGCCGCCGTCCTCGGGGATCTGGCAGACCTCGTGCTGGATCGGCTCGCTGCCGTCCTCGGGCGTGAAGGTGATGGTGACGGTGCCCGGGCGGTCGACCTTGAAGTCGGTGGCGCGGTACTGATCGCCGAACGCGTGACGGCCGACGATGACGGGCTTGGTCCAGCCCGGCACCAGACGCGGCACGTTCGAGATGATGATGGGCGCGCGGAAGATGGTGCCGCCGAGGATGTTACGGATGGTGCCGTTGGGCGACCGCCACATCTTCTTCAGGCCGAACTCCTCGACACGCGCTTCGTCGGGGGTGATGGTGGCGCACTTGACGCCGACGTTGTGCTTCTTGATGGCGTTCGCCGCATCGACCGTCACCTGGTCGTCGGTGGCGTCGCGGTTCTCCACGCCGAGGTCGTAGTACTCGAGATCCACGTCCAGGTACGGGTGGATCAGCTTGTCCTTGATGAACTGCCAGATGATGCGGGTCATCTCGTCGCCGTCGAGCTCGACGACCTTACCTTCAACCTTGATCTTGGACATATGCGTTTCGTGTCCTCCTAGGACGTTTCTGTAGGTCCCCAATCGACCGCACTTTGTGGGTGCGGTCGCCGTCGGCTCGCGAGCAGCGAGCATGGCCGTGTCCACGTCCTGAACCGCGGCCAAACATGACAAGCGTACTGCTATTGCCGACGACCGCAAAGCGCCTCGTCCCACCCTCACGCCCTACCGACCGGTAACTTTCCTGCTGGTCAGGGATGTTCAGAGGGTGCATAAAGACCCTGCAACGGAGAGTCGCTAGACTGCCGGGAAAGTCATGAGTGCCAGCGTCAAGCCCCGGCTTGCTGGCCGGCAACCCTCCGACCGGGGTGGGGTGCTCCGGGTGATGACACGGTCGGTGGAACCCCACCGACAAGCCTGTTGTCGGGAGGACTGAGATGATGATGTGTTGTCGCACGCAAGCCACGATCACACCTCCCATCACCGCCGGAAGGACACGATGACCGACATCCGCAGCCGGCGCTGCCAGCCCACCGCGAGCCTCGAGGCGGTCATCTCTTGACGGCGGGCACCGAGCGGCGTCGCGTCGAACTGCCCCCGGCAGACGGACGCCTCGACACCATCGACATCGGCGATCTCGCGCTCGAGAGCGGCGAGACGCTGCCGAACGTCACCGTCGCCGTGCAGAGGTGGGGCGAACTGTCCCCCGCCCGCGACAACGTGGTGCTCGTCGAACACGCCCTCACCGGCGACTCGCACGTCACCGGCCCCGCCGGACCGGACCATCCGTCCCCCGGCTGGTGGTCGGGCATGGTCGGCCCCGGTGCTCCGATCGACACCGACCGCTGGTGCGTGGTTTCGACGAACATTCTCGGCGGGTGCCGCGGCACCACCGGCCCCGGCAGCACCGCACCCGACGGCAAGGCCTGGGGATCCCGCTTCCCGCTGATCACCGTGCGCGACCAGGTGGCGGCCGAGGTGGCGCTGCTCGACAGGCTCGGCATCGACGTCCTCGCCGCCGTGACCGGCGGATCGATGGGTGGCATGCGCACCCTCGAGTGGATCATCGCGTACCCGGAGCGGGTGCGAGCGTCGCTCGTCCTCGCCACCGGTGCCCGCGCGACCGCCGACCAGATCGGCACCCAGACCGCGCAGATGGCTGCCATCACGGCCGACCCCGACTGGCAGGGCGGCGACTACTACGGCACGGGGCGGCGTCCCGAAGCCGGACTCGCCATCGCCCGGACCATCGCGCACCTCACCTACCGGACCGAACTCGAACTCGACACGCGCTTCGGGAATCTACCCCAGGACGACGAGGACCCGTGGCGCGGCGGCCGGTACGCCGTGCAGAGCTATCTCGAGCACCAGGCGCGCAAGCTCGTCGCGCGTTTCGATCCCGGTACCTACGTGGTGTTGTCCGACGTGATGAACCGGCACGACGTCGGGCGCGGACGCGGCGGCGTCGAGGCCGCACTCGCGTCCACCCCGGTCCCGACGATCGTCGCCGGCGTCGACTCCGACCGCCTGTACCCGCTGCGCCTGCAGCAGGAGATCGCCGATCTGCTCCCGGGATCGGGCGACCTGCGTGTGCTCGTCTCCCGCGACGGACACGACGGATTCCTCACCGAGGCCGACGAGGTCGCGAAGCTCCTCGTCGAACTGATGAAGCTCGCCGAGGGCTAGTCGGTTCCCAGCGGGTCGATCGACGCGGCGAGCGCCACCACGATTCCGCCGACGACCATCATCGAGGCGACGTCGAACGCCTTGCCGCGTACCGCGAGGACACCGACCTTGTCCTCGTCGAGAGCCCAGCGGAACAGGCCGGCGAGGATGGTGGCGCCGCCGAAGACGAACGCTCCGCGTCGCCACCGATCGGCGATCACCAAGATCACCGCTGCCGCGATCACCAGGGTGACCGCGAGCAGCGGCAGGTTCAGACGCGTGAATCGCATAGCCCGAGCCATCTCGTCTCCCGGGGTCGTCGACCCGCTTATCGGGTCGCGAGCAGCTCGGCCCGCTCCACGACGTTGGTCAGCAGGAAGGCGCGGGTGAGCGGTCCAACGCCACCGGGGTTCGGGGACACGAAGCCCGCGACCTCGCGCACGTCCGCGGCGACGTCGCCGCGCAGTCCGTCCTCGGTGCGGGAGACACCCACGTCCAGCACAGCGGCGCCGGGCTTGACCATGTCCGCCGTCACCAGCCCGGGAACACCTGCGGCGGCGACGATGATGTCGGCGCGACGCACCTCTGCAGCGAGATCACGAGTGCCGGTGTGGCAGAGGGTGACCGTCGCGTTCTCCGAACGACGGGTCAGCAGCAGACCGATCGGGCGGCCGACGGTGACGCCACGACCGACCACCACCACGTGCGCGCCGGCGATCTCCACGTCGTAGCGGCGCAGCAGGTGGATGATGCCGCGCGGCGTGCAGGGCAGCGGAGCCTCCTTGCCGAGCACGAGCCGGCCGAGGTTGACCGGGTGCAATCCGTCGGCGTCCTTGCCCGGATCCATGCGCTCGAGCGCCGCGTTCTCGTCGAGATGCTTCGGCAGCGGGAGCTGGACTATGTAGCCGGTGCAGGCAGGGTCGGCGTTGAGCTCGTCGATCGCCTCGAACAGCTGTTCCTGGGTGATGTCGGCGGGCAGATCCTTGCGGATCGACGTGATGCCGACCTTCGCGCAGTCGTTGTGCTTACCGCGCACATAGGCCGCGGATCCCGGATCGTCGCCGACGAGGATCGTGCCGAGACCGGGCGTGACGCCCTTGGCCTTCAGCGCATCCACGCGGACCTTCAGGTCCTCGAAGATTTCGTCGCGGGTTGCTTTGCCGTCCAGGATCGTCGCAGTCACGTCGTTCATTCTTCCAGGCGCCCGTCCGGCGTCGAATCGCGGCCGGTACCGGAAACCGTCCGCGCGCCGGGAGGCAGGCAGTCCCGGGATAGTTCCGCGAAGGCTTCGGCGAGGTGCCGCTCGTACTGCTCGGGGTCGGGCATGCAAGAGTCCGAGGCCAGAAAGGACAAGGTGAGAACCTCGCCGAGCGAGGTCACGGAGTGGACGAGACCGTAGTTCCGGTTGAGCATCGGAGTACCGATCGCCTCGACGGCGGGACTGCCACCGAATCGGAGGCCCTCGACCGGCCCGCGCGGCACATTCGTCACGGTGGTGTTGGCCAGCGGCACCACGTCTCCCGTGGGCCCCACCCGCCCGCGGTGCGCTCTCCGGATCGTCATCGCCAGGTCGAACGCGGGCGATGCATCCACCGCCGCAACGGAGGCAGCCGACTCCGGACGCCGGATGCGCTGTTTCTCGAGAGCGGCCGACTCGTGGACTCGGCGGAGTCGCTCGCGCGGATCAGCCCGATCGAGGTGCAGGTCGACATACATGAGCGTGACCTTGTTCTCCGACTCCGCTCCCGCTCCGTCCCGGAGGGATCCCGGAACGATCGCCGCCGGTGAATCGGCGGGAATTTCCTCGTAGGACGCGAGGTAGGCGCGTAGTCCGCCCGAGACGACCGTCAGGATCACGTCGTTCACCGAGGTATCCGTGGCGCGCGCGACGGCACGCACCTCCGGCAACGGCATACGGACGACGCCGAGCTGCCAGGCGCTGCCGGCGTCGGTGTCGAAGCGGGTGCGGGGACGCTGCGGCCGGGGGGCGGTGATCTCCCCCGATGCGGTGAGACCACCCAGTGCTCGTCGAGCGCGACGTGCTGCGACCAGAGCCGGGAGCATCCTCGCGTACCGGAAGGGCAGCGAGACCGCCGCGCGGACCGGTCCCGGCACGGCGACGACGCGTCCTCCCGTCGAAGGGGCGGCAGCCGGATCGTCGAGCAGTGCACGAGCGATCTCGACGGCTCCGAGCCCGTCGGTCACCGAGTGGTGCAGGAGCAACGCGACGATGGTGGCGCCCTCGGGAAGGTCCTCGACACCGCGGATGTCGGTCAGGACGTGCACTTCCCACGGCGGTGCGGACAGATCGAGGCAGCGTTCCTTCATCGACGCGAGCAGTCGATGCAACCCGCTGCGCGAGGTCGGTCCGATCGTCTCGTACCGGACGTGATCGTCCGGATCGACGCCGGTCTCGACCCAGTACGGGAAGTCGAGGTTCGCCGGCACGCGGTGCAGGCGTCGGGTGAGCGCCGGTGTGCGATGCAGGCGCTCCCCGATCCAGGTGACGGCGTCCCCACGTGTGCGGATGGGGGCCTCGCCTCCCCGGGCGTCGAACACGTAGAAGCTCACCATGGTCGACGGCGGAGCTTCGGGGTCGGTGTCCCCCACGAAGACGTGGAGCGCGTCCCGCGCGGCCAGTCTGATCCCGCGTCGGCGTGTCATCGCGATGGTTCTCTCCCGGGTCGCCCGCTGCTCGTGCCTCTCGATTGAACCAGTTACCGCTCGGGGCCACACCCGGTCGACGATTCGCGTACACGAGCGCGGAGCGGTGTAATTCGGCCATGGCGCACCGAGTCGGATCGACGACCGGCAGTACACAAGGCCGGGCCGTGCGTCGCGTCCTGTTCTCGTTCGCAGGCGGCCTCGGCCATCTCGCACCGATGCTCCCGATCGCCGACGTCCTGCGCGGGGCCGGCCACCGTCTCGGCGTGTACGGGGAGGCGGACGTCCTCGCAGGCACCGAAGGCTTCGACGCACACTTCCCCGAGGGGGAGACGACATCTCCTTCCGGTCGGTCCACGGGCACGCTCGCTCCTCCCGACCTCGACCACGAGTACTCGGTGATCGGCACCCACTTCGCCGGTGTGCTCGCGGCGCGACGATTCGACCTGGTCCGCGATGTCATCGACCGCTGGCATCCGGATCTGGTGATCTGCGACGAGATGGACTTCGGTGCGATGACGGCGGCCGAGCACGCCGCCGTTCCCCGCGTGGTGGTCGCCGTCATCGCGTCCGGAGCACTCACCCGGATCGACCGCATCCGTGAGCCACTGGGACGACTACGGGCCGCCCACGACCTCCCTTCCGATCACGAGTGCTCTTTCCTGACACAGGATTTGGTCATCTCACCATTCCCACCGTCGTTCCGTGATCCTGATGTCCCGTTGCCTCCCACAGCCGTCTCGACAGGGCCGGGCCCGTCGCTCGCATCCCGCGAACACCCTGCGATCGACTGGCTTCGTAGCGGCGAGAAGCCCCACCGCGTGTACGTCACGCTGGGTACCGTCTTCAACACCGAGTCCGGTGATCTCATCGTCCGTCTCCTCCGGGGGCTGCACCGACTACCTGCGCGCGTGCTCGTCACCGTCGGCCGGGACATCGACCCGGCCACCCTGCCGTCACCGGGCGGCAACGTCCGCATCGAGCGGTTCGTGCCCCAGTCGGCCGTGCTCCCGCACGTCGATGTCGTCGTAAACCACGGCGGATCGGGCAGCGTCATCGGTGCGCTCACCCACGGCGTTCCGGTCGTCGCGCTTCCGATGGGCGCGGACCAGGAACTCAACGCCCGACGGCTGGTCGCGCTGGGCGCAGGGACCACGGTCGATCCCGTCACCGTAACCTCGGCAAAGATCGGAGGGATCACCCTCGACGCGCTGTCCTCGCGTTCTCTCCGCCGCGGGGCCGAGCAATTGCGCGACGAGATCTCACGATTGCCTCCCCCGGCATCCGTGCTCGCGCTGCTCGAGGATCGGATGTTCCGGTCCCGGCTGCGCTGAACCTCTCCGCTCACACGACGGAATAGCCGTTCGGCAACGCCATCCGACCGGTCAATGCCCGCAGCACGGTCGTGCCGTCGCCGAGTGCCAGAGCGATTCTCGCCGCCAACAGGGCGGACTGCTCGAGAACCTCGGCGGGAGGTTCGTAGGGAACATCCGCGGCGTCGGCGATGTCGAGACCGTGGACGGCGAGTTCGAAGGTGCGTGTCGGGAGGTAGGAATGCAGCCGGATCCCCGATCCTCCGATCACCCGGATCAGACGATCCTCCCCGGTACCGAGCCGCTCGATCACCGCAGCCGACAGGGCACCGATCGTCGCCACCGGGTCGTCACCGAGGTCGGCACCGGCACGCCGTCCACGTTCGACGATGTCCTCCGCGCCGAGGACCGAGGTCAGTTCCTTGACGTGGACGTAGTACTGCTCCGCGCTCGCGAGGTCCTCGGTGTCGGCAGGACTGTCGAGATAGGTCATGACGGTCGTCAACGAGCGTGAGGTGTGTCCGATCAGTGCTCGGAGGTCCCACTCACCCAGGCCCGGACCGTCCCAGCGGCCCTCCGGCACGGCACGGACCAACTCCGCGAAGCTGCGTACCGCCGAGACATACGTCGCTATCGGCGATTCCATGACATCTCCCGCGGCCGACCGGATCGAACCCGACACGAGAATGAAAGCACGCGTCTCCCGGCTACACCGTCGGTGTGCGCACGCGGGTCGGCACGGATCGCTCGCGCAACGTGAATCCCAGCTTCTCGTAGAGCCGGATGGCGGTCATGTCAGAGACCGAGGCCGGTGCCGTGGACACCGTACTCGTCGATGACCGCGAGCTCGTCGTCGGTGAGCGGCGGGAAGCTCAGTGTCTCGACGTTGTGGTCGAGCTGCCAGGTCGAGCTCGCGCCGACGAGCGCCGAGGTCGCGGCGGGCTGCCGGAGCACCCACTGCAGTGCCCGCTGGGCCAGCGACTGCCCACGCGACCGGGCGAGCTTGTCGAGTTCGGTGACGCGCTGCCGGTAGGTCTCGTCGATCACGTCCGGGGAGAGGAACGCACTGTTTACCGCTCGCGCACCGTCCGGGATGGTCTCGAGATACTTGTCCGTCAGAAGTCCCTGTGCGAGCGGCGAATACACGACGAGTCCGAAGCCGTCCTGCTCGGCCGCGTCGAGCAGACCGTTCTGCTCGATGCTGCGGTCGAAGATCGAGTAGCGCGGCTGGTGGACGAGCCGTGGGGCGCCGGCTTCCCGCAGAAGTGTCGCGGCTTCGTGCGCACGATCGGGTTGGTAGTTCGAGATGCCGACGTAGAGCGCCTTCCCCTACTCGACGGCGGAGACGAGTGCCCCGACGGTCTCCTCGAGCGGGGCCGTCAGGTCGGGACTGTGGCTGTAGAAGATGTCGACGTAGTCGGTGCCGAGGTCACGCAGGCTGTGCTCGAGCGAGCCCAGCAGCGACTTGCGCGACCCGCCCTTCTGGTAGGGACCGGGACCGATCGGGTTGCCGGCCTTCGTCGACAGGATGATTTCGTCCCGGTAGGGCGCGAGGTCCCTGCCGAGGATGCGGCCGAAGTTCTTCTGCGCGGCGCGGTGCGGCGGACCGTACCGGTCGGCGTTGTCGAAGTGGGTGATTCCGAGGTCGAAGGCGTGGAGGATGATCTCCCGCTGCGTCTCGAACGGGTAGTCGGTGCCGAATTTCTGCCACAGGCCGAACGAGAAGGCCGACAGGTCGAGCCCGGACCGCCCCGAGCGCCGGTAGGGAATCGTCTCGTAACGATTCTCGGCTGCGGTGTATGGGGTTTCGACGGTGCCGTGCGACATCGGGCGGGGTTCGCCTTCGGTTCCAGCGGAATTCGGGTCCATGGGTACGTCGCCCGCCGAGGGATTCGGCGGGCGACATATCCGTTCGACACTCGACCACGGGCGCTGCCGGCCTGTCACCGGTTCCGCTCACGTTGCGCACAATGCGCCTGCCTCAGCGCCGGTGGCAAACATCGGCAGGTGGTGGTTCTAATTCGGTGACTGCCAACGGTCCCGACCATCCTTGCCGGGAGCACACACCATGGGAGTCCCCTTGGTCGTGACCCCGGTGGCACCCGGGGTGGAACAGAACGAGCCGCCGTGCACAGTGCCGCCCGATTGCTGAGCAGGAGCCGGCGGCGGCGTGTACGCAGGAGCAGGCGGCGGCGTGTACTGCGTCACCGGCGGCGGCGTGTGCTCCATCACCGGCGGCGACGTGTACTCCGTCGTCGCCGGCGGGGTGTAGGCGGGAGCGGGCAGCGGGGTGTACTCCGTCGTCGTTTCCACGACGGTCGTTCCGACCTGGGGAACCAACGGCACCACAGCAGGCGAGTCGGAGGTCGTGGTGGGCGCCGGTGTCGTCGTCCGGGGCGTGGTCGTGGCGGGCTTCGCCGTCGTCGTGGTCGGAGCCACCGAACTGCTCGTCGTGGACACCACCGAGGAGGTTTCCGTCTTCGGTTCCTCGTCACCGACAGCGGCGCCGAGCGCCACGAGTCCGACGAGGCCGGCGCCGAGCGCCCACGGCCACTTGCGCCGCTTCGACCCACCTGCTGCAGGGGGATTGCCGCCCTGGCCGACAGCCCCGAACACCTGAGTGGGGTCGCCGCTGCCCCTGGGTCTGGTCTGGTTCGTCCACTGCTGACCGTCCCAGTAGCGATCGATGGACGGGTCGTAGGGGTCGGGATGCCAACCGGCAGGAGGAGGATTCATGCTCGATCCGTTCTGAGGAATACGTTCCGCAGAACGTCGCCGGTACCGATCGGTGTGTTACACCGCCGATTCGGAAAACTCACCGAGGCAGGTGGGTGGGCGGGGCGTGCGAGCCGGGCCACACAGTGCCGACTTGTTAACCTGCATCGTGTTCAGAGTGATGTTCCACGAGCCGCGCATTCCCCCCAACACCGGCAATGCCATACGCATGGTCGCCGCGACCGGCGCGGAACTGCACCTGGTGGAACCCCTCGGTTTCGACCTGTCCGAGCCGAAGCTGCGCCGCGCAGGCCTGGACTACCACGATCTCGCGTCGGTCACCGTGCACAGCAGCCTCGAGGCGGCGTGGGCGGCGCTGGTCCCCGAGCGGGTACTCGCGTTCACCGCGCACGGCACGTCGAGTTATGCGGAGATCGAGTACCGGGCCGGCGACGTGCTGCTGTTCGGACCCGAACCGACAGGGCTGTCGCCAGAGGTGCTCGCCGACCCGCACATCACCGAGCAGATCCGTATCCCCATGCTGCCCGGGCGGCGTTCGCTGAATCTGTCCAACGCCGCAGCCGTCGCCTGCTACGAGGCGTGGCGGCAGCACGGTTTCCCCGGAGGGGTTTAGGCGCCGCTCTCCACCGGACGACCCGAGCGGACCCATCCGTCGGTGCCACCCGCGACGGACACGGCGTCGACACCGCGACCGGCGAGATACTGCGCGGCCTGCAGGCTGCGGCCACCCACGGCGCAGACGACGTAGACGGTGCCCTCGGTGGGGATCTCGTCGATCCGCGCGACGAACTCGCTGAGCGGGATGTTCGTGACGCCGGGTACGCGCACCTGGGCGTATTCGTCGCGTTCACGCACGTCGATGACGGTCGCCCCGTCGGTGAGCGCGGATTCGAGTGCGGCCAGGTCGACCTCACGCATCGCTGTCGGTCCTCTCGGTATCGGGCGTCCCGGTGGTTCCGGACGAACGTCCCCGTCGGGTGATGAGCCGGATGACCAGGTAGAGGACACCTGCACACACGAACAGGAACGCCACCCACGGTAGCGCGGCGCCGATACCGACCACCGCTGCCCCCAGCGCGGCCCACAGGCTGTTCCATCCTGCGACCAGCCCGTCCCAGAAACTGTCCTGTTCGGAGGGAAGGCGGTCGGTGGTGATGTCGACGGTGAGCGTGGACAGTTCGATCCGGTCGCCCAGCTGCCGTCGCTGCGCCTCGAGGCTGTCGAGTTCGGCCTGTCGTTCGGCCAGCGCGGTCTCTGCAGCGATCAGCGCCTCGACGTCGGCCGACGACTCGAGCAGTGCCCGCAGGCGGTCCACCGAGGCCCGCAACGCACCCACCCGGGCTTCGAGGTCGGTGTACTGCATCGTCACGTCGTCGCGGGTGGTGCTCAGGCTGGTGACACGGCCGAGTGTGCAGATCTCGTCGACGACCTCGTCGAGCCGGTCGGCGGGCACCCGCACCGTGAGCACGCTGCTCGCCTCGGGTTGTTCGGTGAGCGAGTCGACGCGTCCACCGGCTTCCTCGACGACCGTCACGACCCGGCGGCCCGTCGCCACGGGATCGCCGGCATCCATCTCGAGGTAGCCGGTGACGACCTCCTTGCGGTCGGCCTCTTCGGGTTGCGACTCGTGGAGACCGCCGTCGACGATCGCCGGTGCCGAGATCGCAGGCGCGGACGCCGAGGAGCCCTCGCCTCCACCACCCTCGTCGCAGCCGGTGACGACCAGAGCGAACAGAGCCAACGAGACCGGCCACAGGCGTTTCACACCCGGCGATGTTAGCGAAAGTCGCGTGATCTGCTCGGCATTCGCAGATCCATGGCTTCGAGATGGTCGGCGAGGAGCGTGACCACGCCCTCGGCGTTCTGGAGCCGGCCGCGGACGAGAAGGGCGGGAGCCGTGTGGGCCACGGTGCGGTAGCGCGCCCACAGACCGACCGAGCACACCACGTTCACCATTCCGGTCTCGTCCTCGAGGTTGAGGAAGGTGACACCGGCGGCTGTTGCAGGTCGCTGCCGGTGTGTCACGGCCCCGCCGACGAGGATGCGCGTCCCGTCGGGGACCTGCCACAACTCCGCGGCCGGGATCACCCCGAGTTCGTCGAGCCGCTCGCGCAGAAACTGCGTCGGATAGCTGTCGGGCGAGATTCCCGTGGCCCAGACGTCGGCGGCGGCGAGTTCGAGAGCGCTCATCCCCGGCAGGGCCGGAGTCGGCACCGTCCCGATCCCGGGGAGCCGCCCGGGGCGTTGTGCCGCGGCCGGCGCCACACCCCAGAGGGCTTCGCGGCGGGTGACGCCGAACGAGGAGAAAGCTCCTGCGGTGGCCAGCGCCTCGACCTGCGTGGTGGTGAGACCGACGCGGGCGGCGAGGTCGGCGGGCGAGGTGTACGGGCCGTGGGCACTGCGTTCGGTCACGATGCGTTCGGCGAGGTCGTCGCCGATGTGCCGCACCGTGGCCAGGCCGAGCCGGACCTCCTTCCCTTCGTTCTCGAGGGTGGCGTGCGCGAGACTCGCCGCGATGTCGGGGCCGTGGACGACCACACCATGACGGCGGGCATCGGCGACCAGCGATTGCGGCGAGTAGAAACCCATCGGCTGAGCACGCAGCAGGCCCGCACAGAACGCTGCGGGATGGTGCAGTTTGAACCATGCCGAATAGAACACCAGCGAGGCGAAGCTCTGCGAATGACTCTCGGGAAAACCGAAATTCGCGAAGGCGTAGAGCTTCTCGTAGATGCGGTCGGCGACGTCCCCCGTGATGCCGTGCAGGTCCCGCATGCCCTGATAGAGGCGTCCGCGCAGACGTTCCATCTTCTCCGTCGAGCGTTTCGATCCCATGGCGCGACGTAATCGATCGGCCTCCGCCGCGGTGAATCCCGCGGCGTCGACGGCCATCTGCATGAGTTGCTCCTGGAAGAGCGGAACGCCGAGGGTGCGTTCGAGGGCCTTCTCGAGGCAGGGATGGTCGTAGGTGACGGGTTCGAGACCGTTGCGCCGCCGGATGTAGGGGTGCACCGAACCGCCCTGGATGGGGCCGGGCCGGATGATGGCCACCTCGATGACCAGATCGTAGAAGCATCGCGGCTTCAACCGCGGCAGAGTGGCCATCTGCGCCCGCGACTCCACCTGGAAGACCCCCACCGAGTCGGCGCGGCACAACATCTCGTAGACCCCCGGCTCGGAGAGATCGAGGTGTGCGAGGTCGACTCGGACGCCTTCGTGTTCGTCGACGAGGTCGATCATGTAATGCAACGCGGAGAGCATGCCGAGGCCGAGCAGATCGAACTTCACGAGACCCGCTGCAGCACAGTCGTCCTTGTCCCACTGCAGGACGGTGCGCCCTTCCATCCGCGCCCATTCGACGGGGCACACGTCGGCGACGGCCCGGTCGCAGATCACCATTCCGCCCGAGTGGATGCCGAGATGCCGTGGGAGACCTTCGATCTGTTCGGCGAGATCGAGAACCGTCTCCGGGATCCGTTCGTCGGTCTCGACCCGCACCCCACCCCACCGGCCGATGAGCTTGCTCCACGCGTCCTGCTGTCCCTGCGAGTATCCGAGGGCACGGGCCATGTCGCGGACAGCGGAGCGACCGCGGTAGGTGATGACGTTCGCGACCTGCGCGGCATTGATCCGCCCGTACTTGCGGTAGACGTACTGGATCGCCTCCTCGCGCCGGTCGGATTCGATGTCGAGGTCGATGTCGGGTGGGCCGTCGCGTTCGGGCGACAGGAAGCGTTCGAACAGCAGCTTGTTGCCGACGGGATCGACGTTGGTGATGCCGATCGCGTAGCAGACCGCCGAGTTGGCGGCTGATCCTCTTCCCTGGCACAGGATGTCGTTTCGCTTGCAGAAGTCGACGATGTCGTGGACGACGAGGAAGTATCCCGGAAATCCCAGCCGGCCGACGACATCGAGTTCGTGTTCGATCTGCCGATAGGCGTCGGGGCGGCGCTCGACCGGACCGTAGCGGCGATGCGCCCCGTCGTAGGTGAGTTCGCGCAGCCAGGTGAACTCGGTGTGCCCGTCGGGAACATCGAAGGGCGGCAGTTTCGGGGCGACGAGACGCAGGTCGAAGGCGCATTCACGGCCGAGTTCGGCGGCACGGTGCACGACACCCGGAAAGGCCTCGAACAGCCACGCCATCTCCTCCCCCGACCGCAGGTGTCCGCCTCCGGTCGGCGGGATCCGGCCGACGGCGTCGTCGAGGCTCTGCCGGTCGGAGATCGCCGCCACGGCCATTGCCAGGCGTCGCCGACGGGGGTGCGCGAAGTGCGCTGCCGTGCTCGCGATGCACGGAATTCCGTGTCGCCCGGCAAGTTCGAAGAGGGCTGCGTTGCGTTCGTGGTCGTCGGGATATCCGTGACGGGTGAGTTCGACGGTCACGCGGTCGGCACCGAACCGGTCGACGAGATCGAGCAATACCGCTTCGGCGGCGGGGATCCCGCCCGTGTCGAACGCTTGTCGCAGGTGCCCCCGACGACAACCGGTGAGGATCTGCCAGTGCCCGCAGGCGGCGTCGGTGAGCGCGTCGTAGTCGTACGTCGGGTTGTTCTTCTCCCCTCCTGCGAGGTGGGCGTCGGCGATCTGCCGCGACAGGCGTCGATAGCCCTCCTGACCGCGGGCGAGGACGAGCAGGTGCGCATCGTCGAGGCCCAGCTCGGCTCCGAAGACGGTGCGGATGTCGAGTTCGCGTGCGGCTTCGGCGAATCGCACCGCTCCGTACAGTCCGTCGTGGTCGGTCACCGCGAGGGCCTCGAGTCCGAGTCGTGCCGCCTCCTCGGCGAGTTCCTCCGGCGTGGAGGCACCGTCGAGGAAGCTGAACGCGGAGTGGGTGTGCAGTTCGGCGTAGGGCACGACCGGCCCCTCGGGACGTCGGACCCGCGCCTCGTACTCGGCGCGGGTGCGCGACCACGCCGGGCTGTCGCTCCCGTCGCCGGGATGTTCGGTATCGCGACGGGAAGTGCCGGGTCGTCCCGAGAGCACGCGCTCCATCTCCGACCAGGTCGGCGGACCGTTTCCCCATCCCACTCCGGCACCTCCTCGACCGGTTCAGTATCGCACATGTGTTCGAGTTCGATGCTCGAACGCGTGCAGGTCTCGTCGATGCATCCAGGCATGTCGACGAGAACTGCACAATCGACTGCAATCAGGGGGTTGCACCATGGGCGATAGGGGTGCAACCCTGGAGTTGCATTCCCATCGGAGGAGACAGTCATGACCGACGAACTCGACCGCATCGAACGCGACATCACCATCGACGCGCCCGTGGACCGGGTATGGACACTCGTGGCCGAACCCGGCTGGTACATCAACGACAACGAGTGGACCGAGCACCGCCTCGAACACGACGGAGATCTCACCACCGTGCACGATCCGGTCCACGGCGCCTTCGTCTTCCGCACCGTGACCCTCGACGAACCGCACTACGCCGCCTTCCGCTGGCTCGCCGACCACACCGATCCCGACAGTCCGTCCACCCTCGTCGAGTTCCGGCTCACCGCGCTCGACACCGGCACAACCGAATTACGAGTCACGGAAACCGGATTCGACTCCCTGCCCGGCGACGCGAGCGAACGCCGCACCCGCTTCGAGGAGAACTCCCGCGGCTGGACGGCCGAACTGGAAATCGCCAAGCACCATCTCGAGAAGGACGAAAGCGTTGCCCGACGCTGAGTTCTCCGCCGATCTGCATCCCGTTTTCGCGGCCCTGGCCGACGACACCCGATGGCGCATCCTGCAGCGACTGGGCCGGTCTCCGGCGTCGGCGTCCGGACTCGCGGCCGAGTTCACGGTCTCCCGTCAGGCCATCGCCAAGCATCTGGCGGTGCTCGAGCGGTGCGGTCTCGTGACCTCCGAGCGCGCCGGACGGGAGATCCGCTTCTCCGCCGTCGGATCGCGGCTGAGCGCGGTCGGGCGTGCGATCGACGCCGTGGGGACAGGCTGGGACCGTCGCCTGTCCGCGATCAAGAAGGCGGCCGAACGGCCTCAGTAACCCGCGTTCGGATCGACCCGGGCGATCAACTCCTCGCCCGCGACGAACCGGCGCACGTTCTCCTCGAGGGTCGGCGCGAACGTCTGCGTCAGCCGGCTGCGTGTATTGGCGATGTGCGGTGTGATCACGGCGTTGTCGAGATCCCACAGCGGATGACCCTCGGGCAACGGTTCGGGATCGGTCACGTCGAGAACCGCCCCGGCGATCGCACCGTCCCCGAGCGCCTTCACCAGCGCGTCGGTGTCGACGAGGTTGCCCCGCGCGACGTTCACGAGCCACGCCGACCCGGGCATCGCCGCGAGCGCGGCAGCGTCGACGAGATGATCGGTCTCGGCGGTCGCGGGTGCGGCGACGACGAAGTGATCGGCCATCGACCACACCTCCGGCGTGCGGTCGGCCGGCAGCGTGACCTTCGCGCCGTCGACGGGACGGCCCGAACGATTGACCGCGACGACGTCCGCGCCGAGGGCGTGCAGGCGCGGGATCATCGCCCGGCCGATACCGCCGCATCCGACGATGGCCACGGTCGAGCCGTGGAGGGTCCGCACCCGCGGGTCGAGAACGTCCTTGGTCCACCGCTTCGCGACGACCGAGGCGTGGAACTGCCGCAACCCCACGAGCAGTGCTCCCACCGCGTACTCGGCCACGTTGTCGGCGTATACACCGGACGCATTCGCCCACAGCCGGCGGTCGTCGATCACGCCCGCCCGGAAGAACGGTTCGATACCCGCGTAGGTGAGCTGCACCCAACGCACCCGATCGGGCAGATCCGGGAACTCCTCGGCGCTGCCGTCCCACACCAGGGCATCGGCCTCATCCAGTTCGGAGAGGGTTCCACCGCCGGAGACGATCGCGGTGGCGAGGTGTTCGTCGTGGCCGGGTCCGAGATGAATACGCATGCCGCGACCCTAACCTCGAATCCCTCGCGGAGGGATGTCGAGAATCCGGAAGCGGCTCCGTCTCCTCCACGAACGCGGCCACAATGGGCCGTACCGCACGGAGGAGAACATCATGGCCGAGTACCTGCTGCTCGAGCATTCCCGCGGCGCCCCGGCAGCGGTGAACGACGTACCCAGGGATCAGTGGGAGCCGGACGAGGTGTCGGCCCACATCCGGTACATGCAGGATTTCGCCGCCCGGCTCGAGAGCACCGGCGAGTTCGTCGACGCGCAGGCGCTCTCCCCGGAGGGCACCTTCGTCCGCTACGACGGCGAGGGACGTCCCCCGGTCACCGACGGGCCGTTCCCGGAGACGAAGGATCTCATCGCCGGGTGGATGGTGATCGACGTCGACAGCTACGACCGGGCACTGGAACTGGCCGGCGAACTGTCGGCCGCGCCGGGAGCCGGTGGGAAGCCGATCCACGAATGGCTGGAGGTGCGCCCGTTCATGTCCGAGCCGCCGACCGTCACGGAGTGACGCCGTGGACACCGTCACGGAGTGACGCCGTGGACACCGTCACGGAGTGACGCCGTGGACACCGTCACGGCGGCTCGGCTCTACGCGGAGGCCGCGCACCCGGCGACCAGCGTGCCCGAACGCGACCATCTCGTGCGGCAGGCAGCACGACTGCACAGCGCTTCCTGAGGTTCCGTCAGGGTTCTCCCCCACCACGAAATCCGGTGCCACGCCGGATGTGCCGAGGGTGTGGGAGAACGAGCATGGATGTCGTGAAAATCCTGGTGCGTCTGCTCGCCATACCCTTCGTGCTCTTCATCGCGTTCGTGGCGGTCATCGGTGGCCTGGCCGTCCACGCGTGGACCACGCGCGCGCTCGACACCACCGGACGCGTCGACTTCGACACCGCCCTGCGCATCCCTCCCGTCGAGTCGGGCACCGTCGAGGCCGACGGCACGCGCGTGTTCGACCTGACCATGCAGCGCGGCACGACCGACCTCGGGCACGGCCCCGACACCCGGACGTGGGGCGTGAACGGCAGCTATCTCGGACCCACTCTCCGCGCCGTGCGCGGCGAGAACGTGCGCGTGAACGTCACGAACGAACTCGGCGAGACGAGCACGATGCACTGGCACGGCATGCACCTGCCCGCGGCGATGGACGGCGGACCGCACCAGCCGATCGAGCCGGGAACGACATGGTCGCCGTACTGGACCGTCGATCAGCCGGCCGCGACCCTCTGGTACCACCCGCACCTGCACGGTTCCACCGCCGCGCACGTGTACCGGGGCGTCGCGGGCATGTTCCTGATCGACGAGCCCGGCAGGTCGCCGCTCCCCCACGACTACGGGGTCGACGACATCCCCCTCATCGTTCAGGACCGGAAGTTCGACGGCGACCAGCTCGACGACAGCAACGCGATCTTCGCCGACGTCGGCACGCTCGGCGACGAGATCCTCGTCAACGGCACACCGCGGCCGTTCCTGGACGTCGGCACCGAGACGGTCCGGCTCCGGGTGCTCAACGCGTCGAACGCGCGCGTCTACAACTTCTCGTTCGACACCGGGATACCGTTCCTCCTCGTCGGCAGCGACGGTGGTCTGCTCGAGGAGCCGCGGGCCGTCCGCAGTCTCCAGCTGTCGCCGGGCGAGCGCGCCGAGATCGTCGTCCGGCCGGAAGCAGGTTCGAGGCACGTGCTGCGCAGCACCCCGCCCGAGCTGAAGGCCGGCTTCTGGCAGGACCGCTTCTCCGGTGGCGACGACCGCATGGACGTCCTCGAGCTGCGGGCGGCACCCGTCCTCGGGTCGTCGGCCGCGATCCCGGAGAGGCTGACCACCCTTCCGGAGCTCGGGGAACCGAGCAGCACCCGCCGCATCGACCTGACCTCGTCGACGACCATCAACGATCGCGAGATGGACATGGGCCGGATCGACGAGGTGGTCGTCGCCGGCACCACCGAACTGTGGGAGGTGCGCAACGTCAGCGGCACGATCCACAACTTCCACATCCACGACGTGCAGTTCGAGATCCTCGGCATGACCGGGGTGAGTCCCGACCATCCGTCCCTGGCCGGTCGCAAGGACACCGTCTTCGTCCCGCCGGCGGCGACCGTGCGGCTGCTCGTTCCGTTCGGTAGCCACACCGATCCGGCGATGCCGTACATGTACCACTGTCACCTGCTCGAACACGAGGACAGCGGCATGATGGGACAGTTCGTGGTGGTCGGCGCCGACGAGGTGCACGACGTGACGCAGGCGGCCGGCACCGCCCACCATGCCCACGACGGCGGGTGAACCCGGTCACGTCCGGCAGGGCCGGGAATGGATCCTTGCCCACCCCTGTTGAGGAGTGTGGATCGGCGCGTCGCGTACGCCCCGGAGCCAATGAGAAACCGCCTTCGTGGAATACCGTCCGGCTGGAGCCACGTTGCGCAACGTGCCGTGAGGCATCCGGCGCGTCGGTCCACCTTCTTCCTCCCCTGATCTCGCGGCCGTTCCGGCCGAGCAGGGTGAAGCCCTCCCACTCCACGCCAGTACAGTTGCCGATCGTCAGAATCGTCAGCGGAACCGGGAGTGGGCATGAGTCGCTGGGCCGAGATCGTCGTCACCAGGAGCCGATGGGTACTGGCGATCGTGCTGCTCGTCGTGCTCTTCGCCGGCGCCTGGGGCGTCGGGATCTTCGGCAAGCTGACCGGCACGGGCTACTACGACCCGAACAGCGAGGCCGTCGAGGTCGAGCAGATCATCTACGAGAACTTCGGGTCGCAGGCCGCGGACATCATCGCGCTCTACACCGCACCCGAGGGACGCACGGTCGACGATATCCGTCCCGACATCGAAAGAACCCTCGCCGAGTTCCAGGACGCCGTCCCCGCCGAGTCGATCCAGACCTACTGGACCGCTCCGCCGCCGATGAACCAGCTGCTGCTGTCGACCGACCAACGCAGCGTGGCTGCCTCGATCACGCTCGGCGCGAACTCCGGGCTCACCGCCGCGAGCTTCCCCGAAGCCCTCGACCTGCTCGAGGTGCCCGGCGTGGAATCGCAGTTCGCCGGCAACACCGTGGTCGCGATCGAGTTCACCGACACCCTGGAGAGCGATCTCGTCCGGTCCGAGCTCATCGCGGTGCCCATCACGCTGGTGCTGCTGGTGTTCATCTTCGGCGGGGTGGTCGCCGCCGCGGTCCCGGTCTTCGTGGGTGTGCTCGCGATCTTCTCGTCCCTCGCCACCCTGCGCCTGCTGTCGAATTTCACCGAGGTGTCGTCGTACGCGCTGAACATCACGTCGCTGATCGGTCTGGGCCTGGCGATCGACTACGGCCTGTTCATCGTCAGCCGCTACCGCGAGGAACTCGCGGCCGGTTCGGACGTCACCTCGGCGGTCAAGCGGACGATGTCCACCGCCGGTCACACCGTGATGTTCTCCGCTGCCCTGCTGATCTGCGCGTTCGCAGGCATGCTCGTCTTCCCGCAGACGGTGCTGCGGTCGCTCGGCCTCGGTGCCATGGCCGCCGTCCTCGGTGCCGCCGTCCTGTCGCTGACCGCGGTTCCCGCCCTGCTGACGATGCTCGGCCACCGCATCAACGCGTGGACCTGGGACCGTGAGACCTCCACCCGCGCCGAAGCGCGGGCACGTCGTTTCTGGGGTGGGGTCGTCCGCAAGGTCGTGCGCCGTCCCGCCCTGATCGCGGTGGTGATCACCGGCGGTCTCCTCGTACTCGCGTCGCCCGTGTTCGAAGCACGGTTCGGGGAGATCGAATACACCGCCCTGCCCGAGGACAGCCAGGCCCGCGCGGCCACCCAGACCTTGCTCGACGAGTTCCCGAGCACCGGCAACGGCGCCACGCTCGTCCTGCGTGGTGAGAACGGACAGGCCCCGGACAGCACTGCCGTGCGCACGGTGTCCACCGAGGTCGCCAAGGTCGACGGCATCTCGCAGACCGTCATCGTCGGGCAGGAGTCCGACGTGGTGGTCCTGCAAGGCCTCTACGCTCAGGGCGTGGACGGCACCGCACGGGCGAGCGAGATCACCGGCGAACTGCGCGCCTTGGACGTGCCGGACGGCACCGACCTGCTCGTCGGCGGCGGCCGGGCTCTCGTCGACGACGCCAACCAGGCCGTCTCGGATTCGCTCCCCTGGATGATCACGATCATGGTGCTCTCGACCCTGGTGCTGCTGTTCCTGGCATTCGGGTCGGTGGCACTGCCGATCAAGGCGGTGCTCATGGCGGCACTGAGTCTCGCCGCGACCTTCGGCGTGCTGACCTGGGTATTCCAGCTGGGCCACGGTGCTTCGTGGCTGCACGTCGTTCCCGCGGCGATGGAGCCGACCTTCGTCGTCCTCATCCTCGCCGTGGTGTTCGGCCTGTCGACCGACTACGAGGTGTTCCTCATGTCGCGCATGATGGAGGCCCGCGCGGCCGGAGCGACGACGGTAGAAGCCGTCGAGTACGGCATTGCCCGCACCGGACGTGTCGTCACCGCCGCTGCACTGCTGCTGATCGTGGTCACCGGGGCCTTCACCATCTCCGGCCTGTCGATCATGCGGTTCCTCGGCGTCGGCATGATCGTCGCGCTGATCATCGACGCAACGATCGTGCGCATGCTGCTCGTGCCGTCACTGGTCAAGCTCATGGGCGAGGCCAACTGGTGGGCACCGGCGTGGATGAAGCGCGTGCACGCGAAGGTCGGACTGGGTCACTAGACCGCAGAGCGGCGGGATCACTAGACCGCAGAGCGGCCGGGTCACTGAACCGCAGAGCGGCGGGATCACTGAACCGCAGAGCGGCCGGGTGGTCGGGGTGTCGCTACAGCGGCGTGATCGTCGTCGCGACGACGGGACGCGCCGGCTTGGCCGCGGCACCGCAGCTCGCCGGACGGGCCGGTAGTTCCGAGGTCTCCACCCCGACCTGCCATGCCCGGCCGTCGCGATGACGCACGATCGGCTCGTCCCCGCCCTCGACCGTCACGCCGTCGATCGCGAACTCGTCGATCGCCTCGCGCACCGCGATCTCGGCGGCCTGCCCGGCCGCACCCCAGGTGCTGCGACCCCGCAGGCCACCCGCGTGGACATACCCGTTCCGGGCGTCGCGGACGGCGGCGAGACTGTCGTCCTCGTCGAGCCGCCCGTAGGTGTAACCGGTGGGCAGCATGATCATCGACGGCGCGAAACGGTGTCCGCCGGTGTGCGAGCACTCCCACACGTCCTGCCCGAACTCGGCGGTCAGAGCGGCCGCGATCGGGCGCCCCAGCACAGCGCAGCACCGGTCCCGCTTTCCGTGAGCGCACACCAGGACGATCGGGTCCTGCACGGCCGTGCCGAGACCGGGGGCCGGACCTGCGACCACACGGGGGACGATGTCGAGCAGCTCCGCCGGCTCGGTGATCTCGAGCCGCTCGCACCAGGTGTTCTCCGGTTCGGTGCGGGCCAGCAGGACGGTCCGGGTCTCCCGCACCACGTCGCGGCCGGGTCTCCGGATGAACAGGATCCGCACGTCCGCGGCCTTCGCCCGGGCGGACAATTCGTCCGACAACTCGGCGCCGAGGGCGGTGCCGTCGAGCACGTCGCGGCCCCAGCCCGTCGGCACCTCGAGGCACACGTAGCCGGGCGCGGTGGCCGCCGTACCGGGCAGCGGCTCGTCGAGCGCGGACAGTGCGGAACAGGTGGGAACGGAGATGGTGGTCACGCGGACATTGTGGCCCGGACACCCTCGTGACGGCCCGGCACCCCGCGGTGACCGGTCAGCCGCGGCGAAGAAGCCGCTGTGCCGCACCGCCCCACATCCGCAGGAATCCCTGCGACAGGTACGCGAAACTGCCCAGCGCCAGCACCCACTTGGTGACGCTGACGGTCGAGGCGGCCCGGACCGTCCGATCGTCGATCCGGGTGCGGTGATCCAGCAGGTACAGGCCGACGGCGTTCTCGACGTAGTCCCCCGCCGCGGCGACGACGGGCGCCGCCATCAGGATCCGACGCGTGCTCGGCGACAGCGGGCGGTGTTCGTCGAGCGATCGTGCACCGGCCCGCAATGCGATCGCGAAGGTCGCCGGATGGACCATGTCCCAGTAGTAGTGCTGCCGGTAGCGCTCGATCTCCTCAGGACCGAGATTGTCGAGGATCTTTCGGTACTTCGCGGCCGAGAAGGTGGTCTGGAGGGTGCCCACCGTCGGGGCCGTGGAGCCGAGAACCCGACCGATGTTCGCCTGGGACACGAGGAAGACTGCGGTAGCACCGATGAGGAAGCGGTCGGCCCGGGTGAGTGTCATGCTCGTGATGCTAAAGGCAGAGAATCCGCGACTCTACGGAAGGGAGACCCGTGCAGATCACCGGAGCAGTCCTGGAGGAGATCGGACGTCGACGGCGGTACGAGGAGTCCACCCCGCTCAGCGTGGACCTTCTCGAACTCGACCCACCAGGCCCGGGTGAGGCACTGGTCGAGATCGAATGCGCCGGTGTGTGCCACTCCGATCTGTCCGTCGTCGACGGCAACCGGCCTCGTCCGGTTCCCATGCTGCTCGGGCACGAAGCGGCCGGACGCATCGTCGAACTCGGCGACGACACCACCGGATTCTCCGTCGGCGAGCGGGTCGTCATGACCTTCATGCCCCGCTGCGGTGAGTGCGAGGGCTGCGCGAGCAACGGCATCCGCCCCTGCATCCCGGGATCGGCCGCGAACGCGGCGGGAACCCTGCTGTCGGGCGCCCGGCGGCTGCACCGCGACGGGAACGACGTCCACCACCATCTGGGAGCATCGGCCTTCGCGACCCACGCCGTCGTCGACACGCGGTCGCTCGTCGGTGTCGGCGACGACGTCCCCGCCGAGGTCGCCGCGCTGATGGGTTGCGCCGTGCTGACCGGTGGCGGTGCGGTCGTCAATACTGCTCGTCCTCAGGCCGGGGACACGCTGGTCGTCGTCGGTCTCGGCGGAGTGGGGATGGCCGCGCTGCTCGTGGCGCTGGCCCACGACGACGTCACCGTGATCGCCGTCGACACCTCCCCGGACAAGCGCGATACGGCCCGGTCGCTGGGAGCCGAACGCGTCCTCTCACCGGACGAGGCCGTCGAACAGGGCGTGAAGGCGCGGCTGGTCATCGAGGCCGCGGGGAGCGTGCCCGCGCTCGCCACGGCGGTCGCGCTCACCGGACCGGGAGGCACTACGATCACTGTCGGCCTGCCCGCCCCCGACGCCCGGCTCGAGATCTCGCCCACCGCTCTCGTCGGCGAGGGCCGCTCACTGGTGGGCAGCTACCTCGGATCTGCCGTCCCGGCCCGCGACATCCCCCGCTTCGTGGACATGTGGCGCGAGGGGCGACTGCCGGTCGAGCGACTCGTCACCGACCGTCTGCCGCTGGGTCGGATCAACGAGGCGATGGACGCCCTGGCCGACGGAACCGCCCTCCGTCAGATCCTCACCATGGACTGACCACGAGCCCTACATATCAAGCTCAGATGCCGTAGTCCACGACAGTCACTCAGATGTCGTAGTCCACGACAGTCACTCAGATGTCGTAGTCCACGACAGTCACTCAGATGTCGTAGTCCACGACGACCGGCGCGTGATCGCTGATCCTCCGGTCCGGCGCCGGATCGCGGTCGGTCCCTGCGGAGATCGCGGTCCGGGCCAGTCGCGGCGTGGCGAGGTGGTAGTCGATCCGCCACCCGGAATCGGAGGCGAACGACTCCCCCAGCCACGACCACCACGAGTAGGGACCGTCGACCTCGGGATGATGCCGGCGGACGACGTCGACGAGCGTGCGCGGCGACAACAGTGAATCGAACCAGGCGCGTTCCTCGGGAAGGAAGCCCTCGGCCTGCCCGCGACGCCGCCAGTTGCGCACGTCGTAGCGCGTGTGGGCGACGTTGAAATCACCCATGATCAGGAACTCCCGCCCCTGGGCGCGCGCCGCGAGTCGGCTACGGGTCAGCTGCCGGGCGAAGGCCGACAGGAACCGCATCTTGCGTTGGTAGCGCATCCCACCGTCCGGTTCGTCGCGCATGCGCCCGGGCTTCTGGAGGTGCGCCGGGAGCCCGCCCTTCGGCAGGTACAGCGACGCCACGGTGATCGGTGCGTCGGCGAGATCCACCTCGACGTACCGCCCCTCGTGGGCGAATTCGGACAGTCCGCGTGCCAGCGCTCCCCGATCGAACTCGATCCGGTCGACGTGTTCCTCACCGGGAAGTCGCAGCAGTGCGGTGCCGCTCCAGGTGCGCACGGCGGCAGGTTCGTGCAGGGTCAGGATTCCGACGCCGTTGCGGCCGGGAAGGGTGCCCTCGTCGTAGGCGAGGTGGTACTTGCCGAAGACTCCCTGCGGGATCGCAGCCGCCGGAGCGCGTACCTCCTGCAGGGCCACCACGTCGGGGTTGCGCTCACGCAACCAGTCCTCGAATCCGCGGCGCTGTGCGGCGCGGATTCCGTTGATGTTGAAGGTCGCGATGCGCACGATCGTCCAGTCTAGGCAACCGTTCGATCCGTGAGGAACGGGACGACGGCCGCTGCGAAATCGCGGGCACGGTCGCGGTGGATGCTGTGCCCGCAGCCGATCTCCCGCACTGAGGCCGAAGGCAGCGCGTCGACTGCCGCCGTCAGCAGGCGCGGGTCGACCATGCTGCCGCGGCGCGCTCCGCGCAACAGCAGGGTCGGAGCGTCGAGGGACGGAAGATGCTTCCACCACACCGGATTCGGCGTGTGGAACTGGGCGACGACCGACGGCGTCATCGAGCGGTCGAAGGCGGTGACCGCGCGCGGGTTGAGCGCCATGCTGGTCGCGGCGTGCCACAACTCCGCGGGAGTCGGGCGGTGGGCCGGCACCTCCGGAACCGGATCCCCCTCCCGCAACGGCAGAGGTGTCTCCTCGAGAACAAGTCGCCGGACGAGGCCGGGATTCTGTTGCGCGACCAGCGATCCCACATGACCGCCGAGCGAGTGCCCGACGAGATCGACGGCCTCGACACCGAGGTGGGCGCACAGGCCGGCGACGTCGGCGGCGAACTCGTCGAAACGGTACGAGGGGGCCCGGCCGCTGCGTCCGTGCCCGCGCAGGTCGACGGTGATCACCCGTCGGCCCGCCTTCACCAGGTTTCCGGCGAACCGGGTCCATGTGCGCCCGTCACCCCCCATCCCGTGCACCAGCAGTACGGGCACGGAACGGGCGGCGGACCCCGCGGATTCGCGGGACGCAGCGTATTCGCGATACGCCAGGGCGACCCCGTTCGGCGCGACGGTGAGGACCGGAGATCTCATGATGCTCGAGCCTACTCAGTCGTAGACGCCCTCCACCCGCCAGCCGTCGGCACCGAAGAACACCAGCAGGGCCCGTGATTCCTCGAGCAGCACCTGCAGACGGGCGGCGCACCGGGCGGCGGCCGGATCCCACCAGTACTCGTCCACCGGCCACGGACCGGCCCATCCGATCACCGTCCAGCTGCGACTTCCCCATCGCAGCCGAGCAGGTGACCCGCTGAGCAGTCCGCGCTCGGTCACCGAGACCGGATTCCCCACGTCGTCGTCCAGCCGGATCGAGGGAGGTGTGTGCAACACCAGCGCGGGAGCCGGGGGCGGGAGCCGGCCCGGCCACGGTGCGTCCGGGTCGGAGTGCGGTATCGCCTCGTCGCCGACGGGCACGAGGACGATCCGTTCGGTGGGTCCCCGGCCGCCGCCGAGCACTCCGATCCGGACGGCGTCCCCACCGAGCAGGCCCTGCACTCGGACGAGCGCCCGACGTGCGCGTTCGTCCTCGTCGCCGACACCGCCCCAGAGCCCGAGCTGCAGCGCACCGGCGGCCACGACCTCGACCGGTTCGAGACGTAGCAGCACGATTCCCGCCGTGGGCCGGTTCGTGTTGCGGCCGGTGAGCCATCCGTCGAGCTGCCATCGCACACGATCGGCCGTACCCTCGGGGGTGAGCGGCTCGGCGCAGCGCCAGGTGCGCGCGAGTTCCTCCCCGGCCCCGGTGCGTGCCGTCACGAGCAGTCGCGTGCATGCGACTCCCGCTGCCGCGAGCCTGGTGTGGAGCAGTTCGGCCAGTGCGCGACCGGCGAAGGCCGCGGCGTCGACCCGCTCCACCGGCGGGTCGCAGGGCTGCTCGACCGTCAGGTCCGGAGGGATCGGCCGCCCCGACGGGGGACGTTCCGGCAGGCCCCGTGCGCTCCGGTGCGCAGCGACGACGTCCGCGTCGAAGCGTGACGCAACATCGATAGGGGACAACGCGGCGAACGCTCCGATGGTGCGGATACCGAGACGGCGCAACAGATCCACCGTGTCGGCCCGCCGAGGAGCCGCCAGCGCCGGTTCCACCGCGAGATACGAGACCGGCAGCGGCGCCAGGAACTCGGCGCCCCTCCCCGTCGGGACCAGCGCGTTCCGGCGCGCGGCGAGGACCGCTGTGGACAACTCGTCGGCGACACCGACCTGGCATTCCACGCCGTTCGCCGCGACCGCGTCGATCAGGGCCTCCGCGGCGGCCTCCTCCGAACCGAACCACCGGACTGCACCGCGCGCGGCGAGGACCACCAGACCCGGGCGCAGCACCTCCACGCCCGGGGCCACCGCATCGATTGCGGCCACCACCGCCTCGAACGTCCGCGCTTCCAGGTCGGGATCCGAGCGGGCCACATGCAGTTCCGGGCAGCGTGCCTGCGCCTCACGTCGTCTCAGGCCGCGCCGGACACCCGCGGCCCGCGCCGAGGCCGAGCAGGCGACGACACGATTCGCCGAGACCACCGCCACCGGGACGGTCGCGGGCAACTCCGCGGCGGTGGCGGCGGCGACGGCGGGCCAGTCTGGGCACCAGAGGGCCACGACCCGCGCGGGCGCCCGTCGAGAGGACGAGTCGTTCACCGGACCGCTTTACGGAAATGCCCGTCCTCCAGCCGATTTCGCTCCTCACTCGCCCATTCGACGGCACTGCGGCCGGCGCACACCTCCACGCGGGTGGCGCGCGGAGGAAACGCACGCCCGTGCGCCCGGACCGACAAGCGGGTCGCGCACAGCCGGTCCCGGCCGGGACCGTCCACACCCCGATAACCGTCGACCCGCGCCTCCAGTCGCACGTGTGCACCCTCCCAGCGACCGTCCGTGACCACGAGGACGGACTGCTTGCTCCGCGCCCGGGCGGCGACCGCACGAGCGCGGGACGGCGGCACCGATGCCCCACCGAGCCCCAACACCACCAGGTCGATCCCGTCGAGCAGCACCGCGGCGATCTCCACGGGATCCGGTCCGGGATCGGGGATCACAGCCAACCGGTGCAGACGGGCTCCCATCTCCGCGGCGGCGAGCAGACCCAGCCGGCGCTGACCGATCACGGCGGCGTATCCGCCCGAGGCAGTCACGGACGCGAGCATCCCGAGGAGAAGGGAGGTGGCCCCCGAGACCGAGACGACGCTGCCACGCACCAATCCGCCCTGGGGCAACAGTTCCGCGAGCGGAGCCGGGACGGGCAGGACGCGGTCGGAGGGGGCCTCGACCCGGCCTCGCGCGACGGACTGGACCTCGCCCCGCGCCGGCACTGCCGCGATCCGACGTCGCAACGCTTCGATCCGCTCCGCGCGACCCGCTTCCTCGTCGTCCACCGGAAATTCGGCCACCTCGCCCACTGTCACCCCTGTCATCCGCCTGCCGCCTGACACACACGACCGGCCGACCACGGGGAAGTCGTGGCCCGGCTCGCACTCTATTCGAACATACTTTCGATCCCCATCAAGTAGAACCGACTCGAATCCTTCCCGTCAAGCCGGGAGCACCGCCCCCGACGGTGACTACAGTGCAGCTCACACGTTTTTCGGCCGGGGCGAACACCTCCGATCGACTACTCTCGATCGAGTGGCGGAGCAGGCATGGGCAGGACGGGCCGTAGGACCGGATCACTTGGTGGCCGGTCGATATCGGCTCGACTCCAAGCTCGGCGGTGGCGGCATGGGTGCCGTCTGGCTCGCCCGCGACAACCGTCTGGGCCGCGACGTCGCCGTCAAGCAGGTGATCTCCACCGCAGACCTCGATCCCGACGAGGCCGAGGATCTTCGCCGCCGCGCGCTCCGGGAGGGCCGGGCCGCCGCCCAACTCGCCCACGAGCACGCCATCTCGATGTACGACATGGCTCTGCACTACGGCGAACCGTGGCTCGTCATGGAGCACTTGCCGTCCCGCAGCCTGGCGCAGGTGATGAACGTCGTCGACACTCTCCCGCCGTACGTGGTGGCGCAGATCGGCGCGAACGTCGCCGACGCCCTCACCGCCGCGCACGCCGCCGGGATCGTCCACCGCGACGTCAAGCCCGGCAACATCCTCATCGCCGAACGCGGCCGCGACGCCGGCATCGTGAAGATCAGCGACTTCGGCATCGCTCGCGCGAAGGGCGACAACGACCCCGACGGCGTGATCATCGGCACCCCCGCCTATTTCGCACCCGAGGTCGCGCGCGGCAACGATCCCACCGAGGCCAGCGACGTCTTCTCGCTCGGCGCCACCCTCTACACCGCGGTGGAGGGGCAACCGCCCTTCGGCTTCGAGACCGACTCGATCGCGTTGCTGCACCGGGTCGCGCGGGCGGAGATCATCATGCCCACGCACACCGGTCCGCTCACCGAGCCCCTGCTCGAGATGCTCCAGCCCGATCCGGCGCGACGCCCGACGATGGCGCAGGCGCGCGATCTCCTCGCCCGCGTGGTCCTCGGACCGAGCGGATCGGCGGCGGCCCTGCGCGGCCGTCCCATCCAGAACGAGGACGGCACGATCCCGTCGTGGGCACAGCGTTCCGCGCACTTCACCGAACCCGCACGCCCCCGTGGTTCCTTCGTCGACCGCCCCCTCGGTGCCGCGACGCAGGCCACCGGTGGTCCGAAGAAGTCGGCGAAGGGTTTCGCCCCGGCGGATCTGCTCGACCGCCTGCTCCCGAAGGGCCCCGTGCCCGACAACCCGCAGGACCGCATCGTCGCCTATGCACCCCTGGCGATGGCGGCGATGATCGCGGTGATCCTGGTGGCGTTGCTCGTCGCCGTCATCATCGCGCTGGTCGTCTGATCCGCGCCGGCTGCGCAGTCCTCGTCGATGATTTCGCTCGCGAGCGACGAGAACTGCACGCCGCCGGCATCGGCACGACGAGCACCGGTCACGCTCAGTCGATGCGGCGGCGGTGTGCCCAACGGGTCAGCGCGTTGCGGTTCGACTGCTGCGTCTTGCGCAACACGTTCGACGCGTGCGTCTCGACGGTCTTCACCGAGATCACGAGTTCCTCGGCGATCTCACGGTAGGTGTAGCCGCGAGCGAGCAGGCGCAGCACCTCGAGTTCCCGCGGCGTCAGCGAGTCGAGCTCGGGATCGAGGGGCGGTTCCGGCGCGGCCGACCGGCCGGTGAACGAGTCGAGCACGAAACCGGCCAGACGCGGACTGAACACGGCGTCTCCCCCTGCGACCCGCCGGACGGCGTCGGCCAGATCCGGACCGGAAATCGTCTTCGTCACGTACCCGCGGGCGCCGGCGCGGATGACGGCAATGACGTCCTCGGCCGCGTCGGACACGCTGAGCGCCAGGCAGACCGGCCCGTCCGGGATCCGCTGGAGGACGGCGACGCCGCCGCCGTCGGGCATGTGGACGTCGAGGAGCACGACATCCGGCTTGGTCGCCTCGATCCCGGCGACGGCCTCGGCGACTCCCCCGGCCTCGCCGACGATCTCCATGTCGGCCTCGCGCCCCAGTTCGGCGCGCACTCCGGAGCGGAAGACCGCATGGTCGTCCACCAGGAAGACACGATAGGGACGGTTGTTCTCGGTGGCATCGGACGATGTCGCCGGAATCGAAGTCACTGTGTCTGCTCCTCGGGGTGGGGGTCGTTCACCCCCCACTCTAAGGTCGACTCGGTGTCCTGTTCGCGTTCGGTCTCCGTCCGGCCGGCGCGCGGTGCATGGATGCGCACCTCGGTTCCCTTTCCGGGACTCGACTTCACGACCGTCCGGCCGCCGCGACGTTCGATGCGCGCCCGGATCGACTTGGCCAGACCCTGCCGATCGGCCGGCACCTCGTCGGGATCGAATCCGACGCCGCGATCGCGCACGAACACGCTCACCTGATGCGGTTCCACCTCCGCGAAGAGGTCGACGCTGTCCACCCCGGCGTGCTTGGCGGCGTTGACGAGAGCCTCGCGGGTCGCGCCGAGCACGGCGGTCGCGGCCTCGGGGGTCAGATCGCTGTCATCCGGCGCGACGTCACCGACGATGACGGGTTGAACGGACAGACCGTACTGGTCCTCCACCTCACCGGCGATGGTGCGCAGCGTCTCGGCGAGCGAGGTGCTCGGCGTCTCGTCCCCACCGAACAGCCAGCGGCGCAGTTCGCGTTCCTGGCTGCGCGCCAGTCGCACGACCTCTTGCTGGTCGCCGGCCTGCTTCTGGATGAGCGCGAGGGTCTGGAGTACCGAGTCGTGCAGGTGCGACGCGATCTCCTCGCGCTCCTCGTTGCGCACCCGGGCGGCACGCTCGGTCTCGAGGGCACGCCACATCCGGATCCACAGCGGCACCGACAGCAGGGCGGCACCGACCAGCGTGACCACCACGGCGACCAGCGACGAGCGCAGCGCCGCGACGTCGACCTGCGCGATGACCATCACTCCGAGTCCGGTGACGACGAGGGTCAGGCCGCCGAGTACGCGGGCCCATGTGAGGACCGTCGGATGTGCGGGCAGACCGAGTACCGATCGGGGGCCTTCGACGTCGAATTCACGCCATACGAGCGCCGCACCGACGACCACCACGACGATCGGCAGCACCACCCCGGCGGCACCACCACTGAACAGCCACGAAAGACCCACCGCCAGGCCGATACCCATGAAGGCGAGGCCGATGGCTCGGCGCCGTTCGGGGCCGGTGGGGCGATCGGTGTCGGAGCCCGGGGGCACGAACATCCACAGCAAGCCGTAGGCCGCGATCCCGAACCCGCCGAGGGCGGCGAGCACTGTGAACGCGACCCGCACCTTGGTGGCGTCGATGCCGAGATGGTCGGCGACACCGCCGGCCACACCGCCCACGATGCGACCGCCCACCCGTCGTTCGAGGCGGGGAACGGTCACGGGTAATCCAGGTACCGGTTGCACACCTCGATACTGGCACGGAGATCGCCGGCCCGGCATCGGGGACGAACCCTGATGTCCGGGTTCCGATCGGGCCCTCGGAAATCAGGGTTGGTCCCTGATGTGCCGCGCGCGGAAGCCCAGCAGGATGGGTGCCATGGACACGAGGAGCTTTCAGGACCAGGTGGCGGACATGTGGCGGACCCGCCCCGTGCGTCTGCCGAAGGAGGGGCACATCGCGGGTGTGTGCTCGGGTATCGGAGTGCGCTACGGCGTCGATCCCGTGCTGCTCCGTGTCGTCTTCGTCGCGTCGGCGCTGTTCGGCGGTGGCGGTCTCGTCCTCTATCTGGCCGCCTGGCTGATGTTCCCCCGTCACGGCGACCAGGTCTCCTCGCTCGAATCGCTCGTCGGGCGGGGTGCGAGCTCGGACTCGACCACCAAGGTCGTCGTACTCCTCGTGGCCCTGGCGATCGCGGCGGGTGCCATCGGTCCGGTGGGTGCGGGTTCGGGCGGTTCCGGATTCATCGGAACGCTCCTGCTGCTCGGCGGTTGGTGGCTGCTCTATCAGCGGCGTCCCGAACCGCCGGTGCTGCCGGCGCCCGAGGGAACCTCCTTCCCCACCCAGGCGGCCTTTCCTCAGCCTCCGGTGACGAACGCGTACTGCTCGCCGTGGGGCGCACACACCGGTGCATGGCACATGCAGGCGGGTCCGGCGGCCACGACGACACCGGGCGGAGAGGCAGCCGGCACAAAGACAACCAGCACAGCGGCAACCCCGCCTGCGCAGACCACCGACGCGACGGAGGTCCTGAGCACCACCGACGCCTCGGACACCCCTGCTTCGGGCACCGATTCCACAGCGCCCACCGAGACGACTGAGAGGAAGACGTCCCCGATGCCCGACCTACGCAAGGACACCGACCGCAAGGACACCGACGTTCCGCTCCCGGATGTCGACGCGCTCTCCCCCCACCGTTCGGCACCGCCGGCATGGGATCCCCTCGGGGTCGCCCCGTTCGCATGGGATCTGCCCGAACCGGCACCGAAGCACGAACCTGCGATCGTCACGAATCGACGCTCGCGCCTGACCACGACGGTTCTCGGACTGGCCGTGATCGCCGCTGCGGTGACCGGCGCGCTCGGTGCCGCCGCCGACCTGGCCTGGGTGACCCCCGCCCGGGTGGGTGCCGCGGCCCTCGCGGTCGTCGGTCTGGGCCTGCTGATCGGCGCGTTCCTGCACCGCGGGCACGGACTGCTCGTCGTCACCGGCCCCCTCCTCGGATTCGTCGTCCTCGCCTCGATCGCCGGCCCGGTCGACACCTCCAACTGGGGCGACCGGACCTGGGCTCCGACCAGTACCGATCAGCTCGAGTCCGAATACAGCTTCCAGTTCGGGGCGATGACCCTCGATCTGCGGGGACTCGAACTCACCGAGGACCGCACGGTGCAGGTCGACGGCCGGTTCGGCAGCGTCGAGGTGCTGTTGCCGGAGAACCTGGACGTCCGCGCCGACTGCACGGTCGGTCCCGGTGAGATCAGGGGATGCCCCGCCCCCGGCATCGACGGTGGTGCCGACGGAGTCGACGACGGGCCGGTCCTGGACCTGAACGCGAACATGGAATTCGGATCTCTGGAGGTGCGTCGTGGCTGATCACGAAACCGGAACACACACCGAGGATCGGACCGAGCGCACCTGCAAGGGACCGTCGCTCCTGCTCCTGCTCGCCGCACTGGCAGCGCTGGTCGTGAGCGGATGGGCCATGATCGGGCCGTTCTCCGTCGAGTTCCTCGCCGCCGTCGACCTCGGATGGGTCCTGGTGGGCGCGGCCCTGCTGATCGGAGCGGTGCTGGTCTTCCTCCCCAACCGCCGGAGATAACCACCCCCACCTACGCGACGTCCCCCGGACCTGACCGGTCCGGGGGACGTCGTCTCACCGCTTACGGCGAGCGGAAATCACTCCCACTCGATCGTTCCCGGGGGCTTGCTCGTCACGTCGAGCACCACTCGGTTGACCTCCGCCACCTCGTTGGTGATACGAGTGGAGATCCGCTCGAGGGTCTCGTAGGGCAGGCGCGTCCAGTCGGCGGTCATCGCGTCCTCGCTGGAGACCGGACGCAGCACGATCGGGTGTCCGTAGGTGCGGCCGTCGCCCTGCACGCCCACGCTGCGGACGTCGGCGAGCAGCACGACCGGGCACTGCCAGATCTGTCCGTCGAGGCCGGCGGAGGTGAGTTCCTCGCGGGCGATCGAGTCGGCGCGGCGCAGGATCTCGAGGCGTTCGCGGGTGACCTCACCGATGATGCGGATGCCGAGGCCGGGGCCGGGGAACGGCTGGCGGCCGACGATCTCCTCGGGCAGACCGAGCTGACGTCCGACCGCGCGCACCTCGTCCTTGAACAGCAGGCGCAGCGGCTCGACGAGCTCGAACTCGAGGTCCTCGGGAAGTCCACCGACGTTGTGGTGGCTCTTGATGTTCGCGGTGCCGGAACCGCCGCCGGACTCCACGACGTCCGGGTACAGGGTGCCCTGCACGAGGAACTTCACGGTCTCGCCCTTGTCGGCACCCTCGCCGAGCACCTCGGAGACCGCGCCCTCGAAGGAACGGATGAACTCGCGGCCGATGATCTTGCGCTTGGTCTCGGGGTCGGTGACGCCGGCGAGCTCGCGCAGGAAGGTCTCGGATGCGTCGACGGTGACCAGACGGGCACCCGTCGCGGCGACGAAGTCCTTCTCGACCTGCTGCCGTTCACCCTCGCGCATGAGGCCGTGGTCGACGAACACACAGGTCAGGCGGTCGCCGATGGCGCGCTGCACCAGCGCGGCCGCCACGGCGGAGTCGACGCCGCCGGACAGGCCGCAGATGGCACGACCGTCGCCGATCTGCTCGCGGACCTGCTCGACGAGCGCGTCGGCGATGTTCGCTGCAGTCCAGTCGCCCGGGATTCCGGCGATGTCGTGCAGGAACCGGCTCAGCACCTGCTGGCCGTGGGGCGAGTGCAGCACCTCGGGGTGGTACTGGACACCGGCGAGGCGACGGGCGCGGTCCTCGAACGCCGCGACCGGGGCACCGGCGCTGGTCGCCGTGACCTCGAAGCCCTCGGGGGCCTCGGTGACGCCGTCGCCGTGGCTCATCCAGACGGGCTGCGTCTCGGGCAGACCGTCGTGCAGCACACCTCCGGAGACCGACAGCTCGGTGCGGCCGTACTCGCGCGAGCCGGTGTGCGCGACCGTGCCGCCGAGCGCCTGCGCCATCGCCTGGAAGCCGTAGCAGATGCCGAAGACGGGGACGTCGAGATCGAACAGCGTGGGATCGAGACGCGGTGCGCCCTCCTCGTACACGCTGGCGGGGCCACCGGACAGCACCACCGCGCGCGGGTTCTTCGCCGCGATCTCCTCGACACCGGCCGTGTGGGGCACGACCTCCGAGTAGACGTTGGCCTCACGAACGCGCCGCGCGATCAGCTGCGCGTACTGAGCTCCGAAATCGACGACGACGACCGGTCTGGACTGCTGGCTTTGCGACGACACCCGAACAGTCTAAGCGGCCGCGCCGGGTGTTCCCGACGCGGCCGCTCATCCGATCACTTCCGGGTCGCTACGCGACGCCGCTGTGCTTGACCTCGACGACCGGCAGTCGCAACGCACCAGGTGCGTCGACGGGCACCACGGGGTTCTTCGGTTCGATCGGCGCGATACGACGGTAGGGCTGTCCCTGCTCGGGACGCTGGTCGTCCTCACCCTTGTTGGGCCACAACGACGCAGCGCGTTCAGCCTGCGCCGCGATCGTGAGCGAGGGGTTCACACCGAGGTTCGCGGAGACCGCGGCGCCGTCGACGACGCTCAGCGTCGGGTAGCCGTGGACGCGGTGGTACGGATCGATGACCCCGTGGTCACGATCGGATCCGATCACGGCGCCACCGAGGAAGTGTGCGGTGAGCGGAATGTTGAAGATCTCACCCCACGTGCCGCCCGCGACACCGTCGATCTTCTCGGCGATGCGGCGCGTGGCCTCGTTGCCGGCCGGGATCCAGGTGGGATTCGGCTGCCCGTGGCCCTGTTTGCTCGTGACCTTGCGGCGGCCCAACACACCCTTGGTCGTGTAGGTGGTGATGGAGTTGTCGAGGTTCTGCATCACCAGCGCGATGATGGTGCGCTCGCTCCACCGGTGCACCGAGAGCATCCGCAGCATCTTCACGGGGTTCCGCACGACCTGCCCGAGGAACTTCACCCAGCGCGGAGTGCGTCCGTCGCCGTCGGTCATGAGGGTCTGCAGCAAGCCCATCGCGTTCGATCCCTTGCCGTACCGCACGGGTTCGATGTGCGTGTCGGGGGTGGGGTGGAACGACGACGTGATCGCGACGCCCTCGGTGAGCTTCAGATCGGGATCGATCCGCATCTTCCCGGCGCCGACGATCGATTCGGAGTTGGTGCGGGTCAGTTCGCCGACCTTGTCGGACAGTTCGGGCAGCGCACCGGTGTCCTTGAGGTGGTGCAGCAGGTGCTGCGTGCCCCACGTTCCGGCGGCAAGGACGACGTGCGCGGCCGAGTAGGTGCGCCGCCGCTTGCGGACCCACGCGCCGGTGCGTTCGGTGATCACGTCCCAGGTGCCGTCGGCGGCCTGACGGAGATCGGTGACGGTGGTCAGCGGGACGATCTCGGCTCCCGCCCGCTCGGCGAGACCCAGATAGTTCTTCACGAGGGTGTTCTTGGCACCGTGGCGGCATCCCGTCATGCACTCACCGCACTCGATGCAGCCGGTGCGGTCGGGACCCACGCCACCGAAGTAGGGATCGGCGACCGTGCGGCCGGGTTCGCCGAAGAACACGCCCACGGGCGTCTGGATGAAGGTCTCGCCGACGCCCATGTCGTCGGCCACCGACTTGATCACCTTGTCGGCGTCGGTCATCCGGCCGTACTGCACCACGCCGAGCATCCGCTTCGCCTGGTCGTAGTACGGGCTCAGTTCGTCCTGCCAGTCGGTGATGTGCGCCCACTGGCGGTCCTCGAAGAACGGCGCCGGAGGCTTGTACAGGGTGTTCGCGTAGTTCAGCGACCCGCCGCCCACGCCGGCACCGGCGAGGATCAGGCAGTCGCGCAGCAGGTGCACGCGCTGAATGCCGAAGCAGCCGAGCTTGGGCGCCCACAGGAAGCGGCGCAGGTCCCAGCTGGTCTTCGCGAAGTCGGCGTCGGCGTAGCGGCGACCGGCCTCGAGAACGCCGACCTTGTAGCCCTTCTCCACGAGGCGCAACGCCGTGACGCTCCCACCGAAACCCGATCCGACGATCAGGACGTCGTAGTCCGTGACCCGTTGCTTACCCATGGAACCTCCAGCGGCGAGAGTTGTTACCGGCAAGTATGCACTTCGGCGGTGTGACTACAGGCACAGCCCCAACTCTACCCGTTACGTGGAGTTGCACGAAAACGAAGTGTGAGAAAAATCGATGGCCGGTCACCGCGTCCTGCGACGCTGTGACCGGCCATCGGGATGTACCGGGAAGGTCCTTATCCGCGGACCGACAGACCGACCTTCTGGAATTCCTTCAGATCGGAGTATCCGGCCTTCGCCATCGATCGACGCAGGCCGCCCACAAGATTGAGCGAACCGGAGGGGTCATCGGACGGGCCGAACAGCACCCGGCCGAGGCCCGGTCGCCCGTCCTCGGCGACCCGGACCGCAGCGCCGCGCGGCATCGACGGATGCCCGGCCACGGACGGCCAGTACCAGCCCTTACCCGCGGCCTCCTCGGCGAGAGCCAGGGGCGCGCCGAGCACCACCGCGTCGGCGCCGCACGCGATCGCCTTCGCGAGGTCGCCGGCGTTCTCGATGTCGCCGTCGGCGAGCACGTGGACGTAACGGCCCCCGGTCTCGTCGAGGTAGTCGCGCCGGGCCGCAGCGGCGTCGGCGATGGCCGTGGCCATCGGGATGCCGATACCGAGCGAGGAGGACGTGGTGGTCGCCTGCTTCGTGGAGCCGAAGCCGACGATGACACCGGCCGCACCCGTGCGCATCAGATGCAGCGCGGTGCGGTGGTCGCTGACACCACCGGCGATGACCGGCACGTCGAGCTCCGAGATGAACGTCTTGAGGTTCAGCGGCTCGTCCTCACCGTGGGCCACATGCTCGGCCGAGATGATGGTGCCCTGGACGACGAGGAGATCGATGCCCGCCTTCACGAGCTCGGGCGTGAGGGCGCGCGCATTCTGCGGGCTGACGCGGACCGCGGTGGTCACCCCGGCATCCCGCACCTGCGCGACGGCCGCGGCCAGCAGATCGCCCTGCAGCGGAGCCATGTGCAGTTCCTGCAGGTAACGGACGGCTGCGCGCGGATCCGTGCTCGCGATCTCCGCGAGACGGGTGACGACGGCGTCGACATCGGCATGACGACCCCACAGGCCCTCGCCGTTGATGACACCGAGACCGCCGGCCTTGCCCAGCTCGATCGCGAAGGTGGGCGACACCAGCGCGTCGGTGGGGTGCGCCAGCACCGGGATGTCGAAACGGTAGGCGTCGATCTGCCAGGCCGTCGACACCTCCTTCGACGACCGCGTCCGGCGCGACGGGACGATGTCGACGTCGCCCAGCTCGTACGTACGTCGGGCCGTGCGACCCATGCCGATTTCAACGAGGTCGCGCACGCGCGCCCCTTTCTCCTCTTGGACGATGCTCCCGTCCTAATCGGAACGGGACCCTGCTGCGAACGCGAAAACTACCGGACCACGTAGTTCGGTGCCTCGGCAGTGATCGTGATGTCGTGCGGGTGGCTCTCCTTGAGGCCGGCGGCGGTGATCTGCACGAACTGCGCCTCCTGCAGTTGCTCGATCGTCGTCGCACCGGCGTAACCCATCGCTGCGCGCAGGCCACCGATGAGCTGGTGCGTGACCTGCTGCAGCGGGCCGCGGAACGGCACGCGTCCCTCGATGCCCTCGGGCACGAGCTTGTCCTCGGAGAGCACGTCGTCCTGGAAGTAGCGGTCCTTCGAGTACGACTTGGCCTCGCCGCGGCTCTGCATCGCGCCCAGCGAGCCCATGCCGCGGTAACTCTTGAACTGCTTGCCGTTCACCAGGATCAGCTCACCCGGGGACTCCGTGGTGCCGGCGAGCAGCGAACCGAGCATCGCGGTGGACGCACCGGCCGCCAGAGCCTTGGCGACGTCGCCGGAGAACTGCATACCGCCGTCGGCGATGACCGGCACGCCGTGGGCGCGCGCCACCGTGGACGCCTCGAGGATCGCCGTGATCTGCGGCGCGCCGACACCCGCGACGACACGCGTGGTGCAGATCGAGCCGGGGCCGATACCGACCTTGACCGCGTCGACGCCGGCGTTGATGAGCGCCTCGGTGCCCTCGCGGGTCGCGACGTTGCCACCGATGATCTGCACGCGGTCGCCGACCTCGCTCTTGAGCTTCGAGATCATCGCCAGCACGTTGGCCGAGTGGCCGTGGGCGCTGTCGACGACGAGAACGTCGGCTCCGGCATCGACCAGCGTCATGGCGCGGGTCCAGGAGTCGTCGCCGACGCCCACGGCGGCACCGACGAGCAGACGGCCGTCGCGGTCCTTCGTGGCGTTGGGGTGCTGCTCGGTCTTGACGAAGTCCTTGACGGTGATCAGGCCGGTGAGCTTGCCCTGACCGTCGACGATCGGCAGCTTCTCGATCTTGTGGCGACGCAGGAGACCGAGCGCGGCCTCAGCGGTGACGCCTTCGCGGGCCGTGACCAGCGGAGCCTTCGTCATGACCTCGGCGACCGGGCGGTTCTGGTCGACCTCGAAGCGCATGTCGCGGTTGGTGATGATGCCGACGAGCTGACCCTCGTCGTCGGTGACCGGCAGACCCGAGATGCGGAATCGCGCGCACTTCGCGTCGACCTCGGCCAGCGTGTCGGTCGGCTTGCAGGTGACGGGATCGGTGACCATGCCGGCCTCCGACCGCTTGACGGTCTCGACCTGCGCGGCCTGCACCTCGGTGGGCATGTTGCGGTGCAACACACCCATACCACCGGCCCGGGCCATCGCGATGGCCATGCGGGACTCGGTGACGGTGTCCATCGCGGAGCTGACCAGCGGGATCCGCAGGCGGATCTCGCGGGTGAGCTGACTCGACGTGTCGACCTGACTCGGGACGACGTCGGAAGCCGCGGGAAGCAGCAGCACGTCGTCGAAGGTCAGACCCAGCATTGCGACCTTGTTCGGGTCGTCACCGCCGGTGTGCACGCGCCCTCCGGTACTACTCATGCGGTTCGGACCCTCCGTGACAGTCGATGGGAGCGGACGGCAGAACCGTCCGACAGCAGGAATGAATGAAGGCTGTGCGCGCTCGTCGCACCGACGGGCGGTTGGAGAGCGGCACGCACCCCTTCATGTTATCTGTTCGGGGAACAAGCTCGGCTCCCACCCTGTTCCCCGATGTTCGTCACATCACCCCGTGTGATTTCACGGCGTGTCCCCTGGCGACCGCTGGCGCAGACCCCCTCGGTCTGCGTACCGTGGAGTCGTGCGTGATCAGTTGCCTCCCGGACTCCCACCGGACCCGTTCGCAGGAGACCCCGACGATCCGTCCGCAGCACTGGACGCGATCGAGCCGGGCCAGCCCCTGGATCCTGCGGAGCGGCTCGCGGTGGAAGAGGACCTCGCAGACCTGGCCGTCTACGAGGCGCTGTTGGCTCCCCGCGGCGTCCGCGGACTCGTGGTGTGCTGCGAGGACTGCCACCAGGACCACTACCACGACTGGGACATGCTGCGGGCGAACCTGCTGCAGCTGCTCGTCGACGGCACCGTCAGACCGCACGAGCCGGCCTTCGATCCGTCCCCCGACGCCTACGTCACTTGGGACTACTGCCGCGGCTACGCGGACGCGTCCATGAACGAGGCTCTTCCCGTCGACCCCTACGGTCTGGATTCCTGACCGACTGTTCCCCACGCGGACCACGCATCACGTCACTTCCACGAACGACCCGGGCCCGACAGCACATGCTGCCGGGCCCGGGTCGTTCTGTACTTCTAGCCGCCTTCCGAAGTGGTCACGGACCCCGGAGCGAAATCTGCTCCCGGTCCGTCCTGCGTCGACCGCGGCGACGATGCCGTCGTCGTCGGAGCGGGAGTCGGGGAAGAAGCCGAGGTCGACGGAGGAGCCTCGCTGGGCACCGACGGACCCGGCGTGCTCGACGGGGGCGGTGGCGCGGTCTGCGACGGCGTCGTGGTGTTCGAAACCGGAGGCGGCGGCGCTTGCAGGATGGTCGGATCCACCGTCGTGGAAGTGGGCGGCACGGTCGTGCCGGTTTCCGCACCGGTCGTCGGGGCAGGCTGCTGCCCATCCGTGCCGGGCGTCGTGACCGGCGGGGGCACGACGGCACCGGGAACCACCGGCACCTCGGGTGCCACCGGCGCTGCCGGCGGCGGAGGCACCTGCGGCACCAACCGGCCGAGTTCCTCGGCGAGGCGTTGCACCCAGTCGCCGAGCGCATCGCGCTCCTCCGCGTCCCGGACGTCGCCCGAACGGGACTCCGCGGACGTCAGCAACTCGCGTGCTTCCTCCGTGTTGCCCTCGGCGATGAGTTGTTCGGCACGCTCCAGGGTCGATGTGGTGTCGATCCGGGCCTCGGTGGATTGCGCCTGCTCACTGAACACGACCTGCTTGACGCCCCACAACGGGTCGCCGGGCTCGGCGCCGTAGGACACGGCGGTCGCGCTGCCGACGGCGATGGCGACGAGCGCTGCTGCACCTGCGAGCGGACGGAGCAACCGGAGTTGCCCCTTCGATCTCGGGCGCAGAGGGGTGACCTCCGGGGCCCGAGCGAGCGTTTCCCGTGTTCCCAGTTCCCGGTGGACGGCGGCGACCACTTCGTCGAGGTCGGGGCCGGCGGGCATCGGTTCGGCGAGGATCTCTGCACGCCAGTCGGCGAGCAGAGTGGCGAGTTCGTACTCCTCGTTGTCCTTCGTCTCGACGAGCCCGTTACCGGAGATCGCATCGATCAGCGCGTCGTCACGACGCACGGCGGCGAGGTCCACGGAGGTTTCGTCGTCGGGAAACTCGTCGTCGAAGCCGTCGCCCGAGAAACGCCCCCTACCCATTCCGCTCACCTGCTCTCGTGACTTCCTTCTTGAGTCTCGCGATGGCCCGGTGCTGGGCCACCCTGATCGCTCCTGCAGTACTACCCACTGCTGCGGCCGTCTCCTCGGCCGACAATCCCATGACGAGACGGAGGATGAGGATCTCGCGCTGCTTCTCCGGGAGGATGCCCAGCAGCTGCTTCATCTGCCGGCCCGCCTCGGAGTTGATCGCGTATTCCTCGGGGCTGTCGTCGAGCGACATCACCTCCGGCACATCCGCCACGGGTTCCGCGCGGTTGCGCGCCGCACTGCGGTGCGCGTCGGCGACCTTGTGAGCAGCGATCCCGTACACGAACGCCATGAAGGGGCGGCCTTGGTCCTGATATCTCGGCAAAGCGGTCATCACGGCCAGGCACACCTCCTGTGCAACGTCGTCTGCAGAGAGCTGGCCGCGCTCTGCAGATCCGACCCGTGCGCGGCAGTACCGCACGACGAGGGGCCGGACACTTGCAAGAACCTGAGCGAGAGCCGCCCGGTCGCCTTGCGCAGCCGCAGCAACCGCGGAGTCCAACTCCTCACCCATAACAGTCATCGATTGCGCAAGTCCTGGCGTTACAGACGGCACCACCCCCCGGGCGGGCTTCCACCTGACCGTGGAACACCCCCAGAGTAACTACAACGACCGACCGGTCCGGTCACCCCCCGCGCGCGAATGGAACTCAGCAGGCAGACAAGGTCACGAAGCGACCCCCACGCCCCCTGATCACGGTCGCGCAGAAGTCACGGACGCGACCCGCGTCTCTCCCTGCCCCCAGCCCGTCGAGGAGCATCGCCGCGGCCCATTGCAACGGAATGAGTTCGTGTTCCTCCGCGCGCGCGAGGACGTCGGCGGCCAGATCCATAGCCGGACCATGGTCGGGCAGTCCGGTCAAAGAGGCCGACCGAACGAGGTCCGACTTCACGGAGTGCCGGATCGATCCGAATCCGTCCGCAAGTTCCACCGCGCGGTCCGCCCGGCTGCGCGCACGGGTGAAGTCGCCTGCCGCGAGAGCGGATTCGGCCCCGACCCATGCGAGACGGATCCGCTGTCGCACGAAGGCCTTCTCCCCCGCTTCCGATTCGGCAGCGTCGAGAGCGGCTGCGCATCGGTCGAGCAGCGACCCGCACACCGCGAGACGGCCCCGCCCGAGCGCATCGGCCGCCAACCCCGTGGCGGCGTCACACCATGCAGCGACAACATCGACGTCGCGCCGTGCGGCGACAGTGCCGACGTCGCGCCGTGCGGCGACAGTGCCGACGTCGCGCCGTGCGGCGACAGTGCTCCCGGAGCTGGTTCGCAGCGACCCCGCCTCCGCGAGAGCACGTCCGTCCAGGACGGCGGCCGCGCGATGTCCGCCCAACTGACGGAGAAGGGAGGCCTCGGTGCTCGCTCCGAACGACGACCACACTCCTCCGGTTCCACGCACTCGGGCCAGCTCGGCCCGCGCGGCGGCGTAACGTCCCTGCCCACCGAGCGCGACGGCCCGCAACCAGTTCTGTTCGGGTCCGTGCGCCGCAGGGAGCGGATGTGCCCCCGGGGACGAGCCGAAGGCCGCGGCGACCAGGATCGCGTGGCGGTCGGACGGTGTCGGTGCCGTGTGCCGGCGGGCGTCGGAATGTGCCATCGCGGAATCATCGCACCAGCGGATACCGACGATACGCGGGGCTCCGGGCCGACGCCGGGCATTTGTCGGAGAGAAATTATCACCGCGAGCGCAAATAGTCTCGATGATTGGAACGCAGGGATGCACAGAAGACATTTCCGAACATTTTGTTAAACATCGAGTTAAAACATGCGTGGTGCATGTATGGTGCCGCCCCCAACCCCCGAGGCCGAGTCGGAGTCCGCATCCAGCCGCCGAAAGGCCGGGTTACCAGCGAGTAAGGGGCTTTTTACCCACATCGGGAGCATAAGATACCCCGGATCACCCCCGCCCGCAGCGCACAGGCACGACTCCTCACGAAAGTAAATATTTCCGCGGTTAAATCTTGGCTGTTCGGTTATGGACTATCCCACTCATCGAAAACATTGACGACGAATCGATACAGATCCTACGGTGAGTTTGTTTGATTCGGATCACAGCGGGAATCCCGATGTGTCCACGGTCCGCTCGCACAATTCACGCGAGCTTGCTGCAAAGGAGTGCCACATGCCCGCACCACACACACTGCCCGGCCCCAACGCGGACCTCTGGGATTGGCAGATGCACGGTAAGTGTCGTGGTGTGGACTCCTCGGTGTTCTTCCACCCCGACGGAGAGCGCGGTCGTGCCCGCGCCCAGCGGGAGAACCGCGCGAAGGAGCTGTGCCGCACCTGCCCCGTGCTGGCCCGTTGCCGCGACCACGCCCTCGCCGTCGCCGAGCCGTACGGCATCTGGGGCGGCATGTCGGAGACCGAGCGGGAGATGTACACGAGGCAACGACGGCGGAAGGTCGCTGTGTGAGGCGGTCACCCGCCCCGTGACGACACCGTCACGGTCGTGACCATGTCAACACCGTCACGGTCGTGACCATGTCAACACGACCGTGACGGTACGACCGGGAGGCCGGTTGGAGGAGTTGCGTCGATACGACGAAGGCCCCGCAGGGAATGCGAACATTCCTTGCGGGGCCTCGCTGTATTCGTGCCGTCCGGAACGACTTTCACGTCCGGCTCGACCTACGGACCCGCCGGGCGGCGGGTCCGCGGCCCTGACCGGTCGCTCAGTGCGCGTGACCGTGGCCGTGCCCGGCCTCGGCCTCTTCCTCCGGCTTGTCGACGACGGCGCTCTCGGTGGTGAGCACCATGCGTGCGACCGAGGCGGCGTTGACGACGGCGGAACGCGTCACCTTCACCGGGTCGACGACGCCCTCGGCGACGAGGTCGCCGTAGGAGAGGGTCGCGGCGTTGAAGCCCTTACCCGTCTCCTCGACCTTGCTCACGACCACCGCACCGTCGATGCCGGCGTTCGTGGCGATCCAGTACAGCGGCGCGGTGAGCGCGGTGCGCAGCGCGGCGACGCCCGTGGCGGCGTCGCCGGAGAGGGACGCCTGGAGCTCTTCGAGCGAGCGTGCGGCCTGTACGAGAGCCGACCCGCCACCGGGGACGATGCCCTCCTCGATGGCCGCCTTCGCGGCGTTGACTGCGTCCTCGACGCGGAACTTGCGCTCCTTGAGGTCCGTTTCGGTCGCCGCACCCACACGGATGACGGCGACGCCACCGGCGAGCTTCGCGAGGCGCTCTTCGAGCTTTTCGCGGTCCCAGTCGGACTCGGTGGCCTCGATCTCACGACGCAGCTGAGCGGCGCGCGCCTCGATGTCCTCGGCGGTACCGGCACCGTCGACGATCGTGGTGCTGTCCTTCGTGACGACGACGCGGCGGGCCGAGCCGAGCAGGTCGAGTCCGGCCTCCTTGAGGGACAGACCCAGATCGGAGTTGATGACCGTACCCGCGGTGACGACGGCGAGGTCTTCGAGGAAGGCCTTCCGGCGATCACCGAAGTACGGAGCCTTGACGGCAACGGCCTTGAGGGTCTTGCGGATCGCGTTGACCACCAGGGTCGACAGCGGCTCGCCCTCGATGTCCTCGGCGATGATCAGGACCGGCTTGCCGGACTCTGCGATCTTCTCGAGGAGCGGGAGGAAGTCGGGAAGCGAGCTGATCTTCTCGCGGTACAGCAGGACGAGCGCGTCCTCGAGGACGGCTTCCTGCGCGTCGATGTCCGTGATGAAGTAGGGCGACAGGAAGCCCTTGTCGAACTGCACGCCCTCGGTGACGACCAGTTCGGTGCTCAGCGTGGAGGATTCCTCGACGGTGACGACACCGTTCTTCCCGACGCGGGTCAGCGCCTCGCCGACCATCTCACCGATCTCCTCGTCGCGCGAGGACACGGTAGCGACCTGTGCGATGGCGGTCTTGCCCTCGACGGGAGTGGCGGCAGCGAGCAGAGCCTCGCTCACCTTGTCCGCACCCTGGGCGATACCGGCACCGAGCGCGATCGGATTGGCGCCTGCGGCAACGTTCTTCAGGCCGGCCTTGACGAGCGCCTGGGCGAGAACAGTCGCGGTGGTGGTGCCGTCACCCGCGACATCGTTGGTCTTGGTCGCGACACTCTTGACGAGCTGGGCGCCGAGGTTCTCGAACGGATCCTCCAGCTCGATCTCACGGGCGATGCTCACACCGTCGTTCGTGACGGTGGGACCACCGAAGGCCTTGGCGAGCACGACGTGCCGGCCACGCGGGCCGAGCGTCACCTTGACAGCGTCGGCCAGCTGGTCGACACCGCGCTCGAGAGCCCGCCGCGCGGTCTCGTTGAACTCGATTTGCTTGGACATGTTCTGCGACTACTCCTGGACTCGGATGTTCCCCAACGTATTCCGCCCCGGGTCCGAAACGGGACACCGGGGCGGAATGCAAGCGGCCTACTTGGCGACGACAGCCAGGACGTCGCGCGCAGACAGGATCAGGTACTCCTCGCCGGCGTACTTGATCTCGGTTCCGCCGTACTTGCTGTAGATGACGACGTCGCCTTCCTTGACGTCCAGCGGGATGCGCTTGTCGCCATCTTCGTCCCAGCGGCCGGGGCCGACGGCGACGACGGTGCCCTCCTGGGGCTTCTCCTTCGCCGTGTCCGGGATGACCAGGCCGGAGGCAGTCGTCGTCTCGGCCTCGTTGGCCTGGACGAGGATCTTGTCCTCGAGCGGCTTGATGTTCACGCTCGCCACGATGAGCCCTCCACTTTCAGGGGTAATGGGGTCCGAGAACCGGTGTTCTCGGACACGGGTGTGTTCAGTCATCACGGTGACTCCGCACGCGTCCCGTCGTCGCGGGTGCCGGGCCGGCGCTCGGTGTCACTAGCACTCTATACACGAGAGTGCCAGCGCTCAAGGGCAACGGGTGCAAACACGCCGACCTGCGTGGAACCCGACGTCATGTTACGGTTGAATAACGGAAACCCATGAGCGTGATCGTTCGGTGACCTCAGCCGAGGTAGGCCCTGGACGCCTGGTCGTCGATCACGCACGGAAGGTGAACAATGCCCACGTCGCTCGGCATCTCCGTCGGCGCCTCCGGCGTCGGCTCGGCCCTGCGCGTCGATGCTGCACACGCGCCCGCAACGGAATTCCGCAGACTCGCCTCCGAGTCGCAGCCCGGGCGCGATCTCGGAGATCTCGTCTTCGACGCCGTCTCGCTCACGTCTCCTCGCGGAACCGCCCGCGGAGCCGACAGCCCGGACATCATCACAGTCGCATACCGCACCGAGGAACAGGCGAACGAGATCCGCACGGCCGCCGAGCGGACGGGCCACATGGTCCGCCTCGTTGCGGAGACCACCGCCGCCCTCGAATACCTCTACACCGTGGGGGTCCGTCGCGAACCCGGCGCAATCGCGCTCGTGGACATCGGAGCCACCGGCACGACCGTCTCCGTCCTCGACCGCGCGACCGGCACCCTGCTGCGGTCCGCACGCACCGAGACCGTCAGCGGCGACGCCCTGACCGCACGTGTGCTCGATCATGTCCGCAACGCCACCGAGCGGATGCGCACCCGGCGGCAGATCGACCCCGGCCTGCTGGCGGCCCGGTGCCAGGGCGCCCAGGAGGCACTCTCCTCGGCGACGACGACCCGCATCGACATCGCCGAGGCCGGTCCCGACGCGACGGTCACCCTCACCCGAGCGCAACTGGACGAACTGACGACCGATCTCGCCGACGAAGCGGCGGCGTTCACGCGGCGCATCTGCTCGAGCACCGATCCGGTTCCCGAGACCATGGCCCTCATCGGAGGCGCGGCCGCGTCCCCCGTCCTCGCCGCGGCGATCTCGGCGGAGTTCGACGGCGAGATCGTCACCGTCCCCGAACCGGGAGCGGCTGCCGCGATCGGTGCGGCGCTGTCGGCCGATTCCCTGTCCTCGGTCGGATACACCGTGGTCGGTGCCCTGTCGCGCACCGGCAACCGATCCTCGGGTCGTGTCTCCGGTGCGGTCGCCGGGCTCCTGGTGCTCAGCGCGATCATGGCCGGCTTCGCCACCCAGCACTTCACCGAACGAGACAGCAGCGACGCCCAGGTGTCGCCGCGTTTCACGAGCGGCGACGTCCCCACGCAGGAGGCCGGTCCCGGCGAGTCGGCCGTCCCGTCCCACGACCCGCCGCCCGAACCCGTGACGTCCCGGAGCACCCAGGACGCACCCGCGCCCACGACGGTTCCCTGGCCGTTGCCGACCGTCGAGCACACCGTTCCGTCGACCCAGGATCCGTGGCCCACCGCGCCCGAGTCGTCGAGCACCACCGTGACACCCACGCCGATCGATCAGGTGCCGACACCCGGGTCGACAGCGGAGGAAGAGTCCGACACGGACCGACCGTTCACGTCGCCGGATTCCGAGACCGCACCGAGGCCCGATCCGGACTCCACGGCTCCGGACACGACCGCTCCGGACACCACAGCTCCGGACACGACGGCTCCCGACACCACCGAGCCGACCACGCCGCCGGAGACGACGAGCCCTGCGCCCACCGATCCGGAGACGACCGAACCGAGCACCGGCGTGAGCCCGACCCCCCCGTCGACCACATCGCCGACCGAGACGCCGTCCGCGTCGCCCACCGGCGCATATCCGACCGACGTGTCCTCCACGATCGCGTCCGTCACGGAGGAGAGCACGACCGTGCCGTCCACCGGACAGACCACGACGGGCGACACGACCACCGGGGAGACCACCACCGGATCCGGAACCTCGGAGATCGCCCCCACCTAGGCGGAGCGCCCTCCTCGGGCGACGGATCGGTCGGGAACGGTCAGGCGACGACCTGCGACACCGACACCGACAGGCCCGGATCCGTCGCAGCGCCCAGCGAGGACGGCTGCGCCCCCGCGGCGATGAGATGCGCGCCCAGCGACGCGATCATGACGCCGTTGTCGGTGCACAGCTTCGGTCGCGGCACACGCAGGGTGATACCGGCGGCAGCGCACCGTTCCTCGGCGAGCGCGCGCAACCGGCTGTTGGCGGTCGCTCCACCACCGAGGACGAGCGTGTCGACACCGAGATCCTGGGCGGCCCGCACAGCTTTCATGGTGAGCACGTCCGCCACCGCCTCCTGGAAGCCCGCGGCGACATCGGCGACCGGCACCGGCTCGCCCTCACGTTCCTTCGCTTCGACGAAGCGGGCCACCGCGGTCTTGAGACCGGAGAACGAGAAGTCGTGACGCGCGTCGCGCGGACCGGTCATACCCCGCGGAAAGACGACCGCGGAGGGGTCGCCCTGGCGGGCCAGCCTGTCGACCTCGGGACCGCCCGGATAACCGAGCCCCAGCAGTCGCGCGACCTTGTCGAAGGCCTCCCCGGCGGCGTCGTCGACGGTGGTGCCGAGTTCGACGATGGGTTTGCCGAGATGTTCGACGTGCAGCAGGTGGGTGTGACCACCGGAGACGAGCAGCGCCACGCAGGGCGGCATCGGTCCGTGCTCGAGGGTGTCGACCGCGACGTGGCCCGCGAGGTGGTTGATCGCGAAGAACGGCACGTTCCACGCTGCCGCGTAGGCCTTGGCGGCGGCGACACCGACGAGAAGTGCTCCCGCGAGACCCGGCCCGATGGTTACGCACACCGCGTCCGGCTTCTCGATCCCGGCCTCGTCGAGGGCGCGCCGCATCGTCGGCACCATGGCTTCGAGGTGGGCGCGGGATGCGATCTCCGGCACCACACCACCGAAGCGGGCGTGCTCGTCCACGCTCGACGCCACGGCGTCGGCCATCAGCTCGAGGGTGCCGTCACCCACCCAGCGGACGATGCCGACACCGGTCTCGTCGCACGAACTCTCGATGCCCATCACGACGGGGCGCTCGGGCAGCTCGAATCGGGGGCTGGTGGTGCTCACGCCGGTGACTCCTCTCGCGGATCCGGACGACGCATCGTGTACGCGTCCGCGCCGCTCGGCTGGTAGTAACGCTTCCTAATTCCGACGATCTCGAAGCCCTCGCGCCGGTACAGGGCGATCGCCGCGTCGTTGTCGGTGCGCACCTCGAGGAAGACCGGCCCTCCCCAGCGGTCGGCGACGGCCAGCAACTCCCCCAGGAGGGCTCCGCCGATCCCCCGGCGGCGCGCCACGGGGTCCACACCGATGGTGTGCACCTCGGATTCGGGTTCGATGGCCGTACCGAGTCGCGCGAGTCCCGCGTAACCGATCAGCCGGCCCTGCGGGTCGCGGGCCGCGAAGTAGCGGTTGTGGGGCGAGGCCAGCTCCGAACGGAAGGCGTCGGCGCTCCACGGGTCGTCGCCGGGGAACAGGATCTGTTCGAGTTCGGCGCAGCGGGGTGCATCCTCGGGGCGCAGTGCGTCGATGACGACCGCGTTCTCTGCGGCCGTATTCTCCTCGGGTGTGGCGTTCATGCTCGGCGATTCGCGGTCTCCACCGCGTCGGGGCGGCGCAGGTACAGGGGCACGAGCGGCTCCGGTTCGGCGCCCGCGCGCAGGGCGTCGGCCGCGACTGTCACCAGGCCCGCCGGGGACGGCGTCTGCACGTCCACCGCCGGAAGGTCGAACAGCGCGACGTGCGACGACGAGCCCGCCACCCGCACCGACGGCTCGGGGGGCACGTCGGCGGGCTTGCGCACCTCGGGTCCTTCGACGCGGCGGCCGCCGGAATAGCGTGCCCAGTAGATCTCGCGACGACGGGCGTCGGTGACGACGAGCAGATCGTCGTCCGTACCGTGTTCCCGGTGGACGTCCGCGGCGATCGCGTCGAGGCTGCACACACCGTGCACGGGGATGCCGAGCGCATCACCGAAGGACGCAGCAGTGGCCATGCCGACGCGGAGACCCGTGAACGGGCCGGGTCCGATGCCGACGACGATCGCGTCGAGATCGGTGGGGGCAGCGCCGGCCTCGGCGAGGCATTCGAGGATCTGCGGGGTGAGGACTTCGGCGTGCGCTCGCGGATTGTCGAGCACGCGCGCAGCGACCGTCTCGGGTCGGGCATCGTCCCGACCGCGGTCGAGACGGACGACTCCCGAGGTCACGGCGGGGGTGGCGGTATCGACAGCGAGCACGAGCACGATGTACCAGCTTACCCCGCGCGACCTGCCCGGTCGGTGTGCAGTGACGGAAGCCACCGGCATGCGGACTGCCGGTGGCTCAGCCGATCCATTCCCACGAGGCACGGCGGACGTCGGTGCCCGGGTCGCGCCGGAGCCGGACCCTCAGATGCCGTTCGGCGAGCTGTTCGACCAAGCCACCGCCCCATTCGACCACCACGACGGTGTCGGTCAGGTCGGTGTCGAGGTCGAGCGCGTCGAGTTCGTCGAGGGCGTTCGGTCCGTCGCCGAGACGGTAGGCGTCGACGTGGACGAGCCCGACCGGTTCGCGTCCCTCCGGACTACCGGGACGGTGTTCGCGGGCGATGACGAAGGTCGGGGAGGTCACGCGTCCCTCCACCCCGAGGCCGACGGCGATTCCGCGGGTCAGTGCCGTCTTTCCCGCGCCGAGCGGCCCGTCGAGCACGACGAGGTCGCCGGCCCGCAGCTCGGCTGCAAGCCTGCGCCCGAACGCCTCGGTGTCCTCCACGGTCGGCAGTTCGATGGTCTGCTCCCCCACCTGCGGCCCACTCGATTGCGAATCACCCAATTGCGATCTGCCTTCCGTTCACTCCCTGCGTGAAACTCCGCTGGATCAGACGATCGAGGGCACGGTCGACCACCTCGGGGAACTCCAGCTGCACGAGGTGCCCGGCACCACGTACCCGCTCGAGTTCGACATCGAGCAGTTGCTCCGCCAGCGCCTCGGAACTCGCGTACGGGATGACCATGTCGGCGTCGCCGGACAGCACCAGCACGGGCACGGTGCCCAGGACCGGAAGCGCCGCGGACTCGTCGTGCAGTTCGAGGGTGCGGAGGAAGTTGACGATGGTGAGCACCGACGTCTCGTCGAGCATCCGGTCGGACAACTTCACCAGGCGGGGGCTCACGACCGTGCCGTAGGACGCCGCACGCAGGATCGGCGTCACGACGGCACGGGCCGCGCCGCGCGCGAACTGCACGAATCCCGGTGCGGTACGCGCCGCGTACCGGAACGCGTCGATCACCGGGTTCTCGAGATTGCGTCCGATACCGGTCTTGCTCAGACCTGCCGCGGTGGTCGCCAGGAGCCCGACGCCCACGATGCGTTCACCGAACAGGTCGGGTCGCTGGGAGGCGAGGGCGATCGCGGTCATGCCGCCCATCGAGTGGCCCACGACCACCACCGGACCGGTAGGCGCGACCTCGTCGATCACCCGGCCCAGGTCACGGCCGAGCTGCGCGATGGTGCACGTCGCGGCACCGGAGAAACCGGATTCGCCGTGACCACGCTGGTCGTAGAAGACGGCACGCACGTCGCGTCCCCACTGTTCGCGCAGGTGTCGGTACTGCATGTGCCAGGACTGCATGCGCAGGCAGTAGCCGTGGACGAACACGACCGTGAGCGGAGCCAGCGACGAGCCGCTCTCACGGACCACGAGCGGCACACCGTCCTCGGTGGTCACGATGCGGCGCGGGAGCCGGAGGATCTCGTCGAAGTCCTCGTTCTGATAGATCTCGTGGGCGGGCGCGCCCGCGGTCTTGACCGCGTACAGTCCCGCCGACGATGCGAGCGTCGCGAGGCTCGCACCGAGGAGTCCCATCCTGTTCACGAGGGACATGACGTCACGCTCCCTTCGCTCCGACATAGGTCCGGACGGTCCGTCCGCCGATGCCGGTCACGATCTCGTAGTTGATCGTGTCCAGCTTGTCGGCCCAGTCCTGGGCGTTCGGTTCTCCATGACGCCCGTCACCGAAGAACAACGCCTCGTCGCCCTCGCTTACTCCTGCCCCGTCGGGGCCGAGGTCGACGACGACCTGATCCATGCACACGCGCCCGATCTGCGGGCACCGGCGCCCGCCGAGCTGCACCTCGATGCGCCCGCTGAGATTGCGGCGGATTCCGTCCGCATATCCCATGGGCAGCAGCGCCACCGTCGTATCCGCGGGAGCGGTCCAGGTGTGCCCGTAGGACACGCCGTCTCCCGCCTTCACCTTCTTCACCAGCACCACCCTCGCCCGCACGGTCATCACCGGCCGGAAGCCCAGGTCGCCGAGTTCCGGGATCGGTGTCAACCCGTACATCGCAATTCCGGGCCGAACCATGTCGAATCGCAGGTCGGGACGGGTGACGGTGGCCGCGGAATTCGACAGGTGCACCACTTCGGGAGCCAGATGGTGCCGCCGCAGATCCGCGACGGCCTCGCTCAGCCGGTCGCGCTGCTCGGCGTTGCCCGGATGCTCGGGTTCGTCGCCGTGGGCGAGGTGCGAAAAGGCTCCACGCAGCCGCACGACACCTTCGGCCTGTGCCCGGCCCAGGTCGCGCACCATGTCGTCCCACTCGTCGACGGCGACACCGTTGCGGTTGAGGCCGGTGTCGACCTTGACCGTGACGGTCGCGGTGACCCCGACCTGCCGCGCCGCCTCGACGACGGCCGCTAGATGCCGCGGCGAGGACACGCCCAGTTCGATCCCGGCCTCGACGGCGGGAGCGAAATCGGAGTCGGCGGTGTGCAGCCACGACAGGATCGGAGCCTCGATACCCGCGGCGCGGAGTTCGAGGGCCTCGCCGAGCGTCGTCACACCCAGTTCGCGGGCGCCTGCGGCGAGCGCGGCACGCGCGACCGGCACGGCCCCGTGGTTGTAGGCGTCGGCTTTGACGACGGCCATGACCGCAGCGGGACCCGCGTACTCCCGGAGCGCTCGTACGTTCTCCGCCACGGCATCGAGATCGATGAGGGCTTCGGCTTGGGGAAGGACGGTACGTGCAGGTCGCGGGGTGCGTTGGGTCGTGGTCACGTCTGTCGATCCTGCCACTGCGCCGTCGGACGCCGACGTCGTGTCCCCGTGTACCACGTCACGATTCGGCAATGTGGGTGCGCAGCAGACGAATCGAGTCGCCGAGTCGCGAGAGGATCGCGCTCGCCGAGGTCGGCGCCGCTCCAGGGGACTCCGGGTCCTGCGCGGCCAGGTTCGCGGCGAGGGCGTGGGCCCGAGCACCGGCCGCCGCGGCCAGGTCCACCGGCATGCCCGACGAGAGCAACGACCCGATGACACCGGCCAACACGTCCCCGGCACCCGCGGTCGACGCCCACGAACCGCCCGCATCGTTGACGAAGACGTGCCCGTCGGGCCGTGCCACGAGCGTCGCGCGCCCCTTGAGCAGCACGTGCACTCCCCAGTCGGCGGCGAGGGAACGTACCGCCGCGACCCGGTCCGGTTCGGGGCGGTTCCCGGTCAGGCGTGCGAACTCGCCGGCGTGCGGGGTGAGCAGGGTGTGCGCGGACCGGCCCCGCACGAGACCGGGTTCGCGGGCGAGGAGCGTGAGTCCGTCGGCGTCGACGAGCACCGGCAGGTCGGTGGCGAGGATGTCGCGCAGGTTCGCGCAGGCCTCATCGTCGGTACCGGCACCCGGCCCCACGACCCAGGCCTGCACCCGCCCGGTCTCGGCCACCGAGGGCGACACGACGACCTCGGGGAACCGCGCGAGCACCTCGGAGGCACCCGACCCGACGTAGCGCACCATGCCGGAGGTCGCGGCGACGGCCGCTCCCGTGCACAGCACACCCGCCCCCGGATACCGGGCGCTGCCGGCACGGACACCCACCACACCCTGGGAGTACTTGTCGTCCTCGGCGCCGGGCACCGGCCAGATCGCGCCGATCTCGGACGGTTCCGCCGCGACCAGCCCGGCCTCCGGGAGTGTGAGTCCGATGTCGACGAGTTCGACGCGACCGCAGCGCGTGGCGCCGAGTGCATGGACCGGCTTGTAGGCGCCGAAGGTGACGGTCACCGCGGCCGTGATCGCCGGTCCGTCGACGGCACCGGTATCGGGGTCGACACCGCTCGGGATGTCGACGGCGATGATCGGCGCGGTGATCTCGTCCACGAGCGCGGCCGCCGCCGGTCGCAGCGGTCCGCGCCCGGAGATGCCGACGATGCCGTCGAGCACGAGGTCCGGGTCGCCGAGGTGCTCTGGAGTCGCCGGGACGATCCGCCCGCCGGCCTTCCGCAGTGCCCGCAGACCCGCGGGGTGCGCCCGGTCGGGGTCGAGCAGCAGTGCAGTGACGGACACGCCCCGCCGGCGCAGGAAGGTTCCCGCCCACAGCGCGTCGCCGCCGTTGTCGCCGGACCCGACGAGCAGGCTCACCCGCCGACCGGCGATCCCACCGGTGCGTTCACGCAGTTCGGAAGCCACGACCCGCGCGAGTCCGTAGGCCGCGCGCCGCATGAGGGTTCCCTCGGGGAGAGACTTCAGCAGCGGCGCCTCCGCCGCGCGGACCACGTCGGACGGGTGAAAACTGCGCATCGTCCCTCCTGCACCGGCGGGTGGGTCGCTATTCGACGGTGACCGACTTGGCGAGGTTGCGGGGCTTGTCGACGTCGTAACCACGGGCCTGCGCGACCTCCGCGGCGAAGACCTGCAACGGCACCGTCGACAACAACGGCTGCAGCAGCGACGCCGACGACGGGATCTCGACGAGGTGATCGGCGAACGGCCGGACCGTCTCGTCGCCCTCCTCGGCGATGACGACGGTGACGGCCCCGCGGGCCTGGATCTCGCGGATGTTGCTGAGCAGCTTGCTGTGCAGCACGGCGCGGCCCTTCGGCGACGGCATCACGACGATGACGGGCAGCCCGTCCTCGATCAGCGCGATCGGGCCGTGCTTGAGCTCACCGGCCGCAAAACCCTCGGCGTGCATGTACGCCAGCTCCTTGAGCTTGAGCGCACCCTCGAGCGCGACCGGGTAGCCCACGTGCCGACCGAGGAACAGCACGGCCGGCGAGGCCGACAGCTCCCGCGCCAGCGCCCGCACCGGCTCCATCCCGGTCAGCAGCTCGGCGATCTTCTCCGGCATCGCCGCCAGATCCTGGTACTCGCGGGCCACCTCGTCGGGATACTTCGTGCCGCGCGCCTGCGCCAGCGCCAGACCCACCAGGTAGTTCGCGGCCATCTGCGCCAGGAACGCCTTCGTCGAGGCCACACCGATCTCCGGGCCGGTGCGGGTGTAGAGCACCGCGTCGGCCTCCCGCGGGATCTGCGCGCCGTTGGTGTTGCACACCGCCAGCACCCGCGCCTTCTGATCCTTGGCGTGCCGGACCGCTTCGAGGGTGTCGGCGGTCTCCCCGGACTGCGAGATCGCCACGACCAGCGTCGACCGGTCGAGCACCGGATCGCGGTAGCGGAACTCCGAGGCCAGCTCGACCTCGACGGGCAGGCGGGTCCAGTGCTCGATCGCGTACTTGGCGACCAGGCCCGAGTGGTACGAGCTGCCGCAGGCGACGACGAACACCTTGTCGATGTCGCGCAGTTCCTGATCGGACAGGCGCTGCTCGTCGAGCACGATGCACCCGTCGACGAAGTGACCGCGCAGGGTGTCGGCGACCGCGGCCGGCTGCTCCTCGATCTCCTTGAGCATGAAGTAGTCGTGGCCGCCCTTCTCGGCGGCGGCGAGATCCCAGTCGATGGTGAACGGCCGCGTCGCCACGTCGGTGTTGCCGTCGAAGTCGGTGACCTCGTAGGAGTTGTTCGTGATCACCACGACCTGGTCCTGACCGAGCTCGACCGCCTCCCGGGTGAACTCGATGAACGCCGCGACGTCCGAGGCGATGAACATCTCACCGTCGCCGACCCCGACGACCAGCGGCGTCGACCGGCGCGCCGCGACGATCGTGCCCGGATGATCGGCGTGGGCGAAGACCAGTGTGAACGCACCCTGCAGGCGGCGCAGCACACTGCGGGCGCTGTCGACGAAGTTGCCCGCCGTCGGACCCTCGGCGTAGGCGCGGGCCACCAGATGCACCGCGACCTCGGTGTCGGTGTCGCTGGCCAGCTCCACACCCGACTTCTCGAGCTCCTCACGCAGCGGCGCGAAGTTCTCGATGATGCCGTTGTGCACCACCGCGACCTTGCCGGTCGCGTCGCGATGCGGATGCGCATTGCGGTCGGTGGGACGACCGTGGGTGGCCCACCGGGTATGCCCCATCCCCGCGGTACCGGCGAAGTGCTCCTCGCCGATCTCGGCGAGCTCGGCCTCCAGATTGACCAGCCGCCCCGCCTTCCGCTCGACGGCCAGACCACCCTTGCCGTCGAGGATGGCGATTCCCGCCGAGTCGTAACCCCGGTACTCCATCCGCCGCAGCGCTTCCACCACGACGTCGAGAGCACGACGGTGCCCGACATAGCCCACGATTCCGCACATGCCTAGCAGGGTACTGGTCGACCCCCGCCCGGGAACAACACACCGGTGAGCCCGTACACCTGCATCGGGGCACGCCGTCCGGTACGCACCGACCCCGGCGGGCAGCGCCATCCGCTAACGTTCAGGCCGTGGCGGCGAACCCCAAGAAACTGGCTCAGGAACTCTCCCGGCGCGGCCCGCACTCGGTGCTGCGCGGCGACCTGGCGCTCGCCGGTCAGCCGGGTGTCGTGTACACCCCAGCGGAAGGCTTCGACCTGCCCGCGATCGCGTTCGGGCACGGCTGGCTCACCGGGGTCACGAAGTACACGAAGCTCTTCGAGCACCTCGCGTCCTGGGGAATCGTGGTGGGCGCACCCAACACCGAACGCGGACCGGTGCCGTCGGCGATCGGCTTGTCGACCGACCTGCTCACCACCCTCGACATCTGCACCGGCGTGCGTCTCGGTACCGGGCGGATCAGTGTCCATCCGTCGAAGCTCGCGCTGGTGGGCCACGGATCGGGTGCCGGGGCGGCGGTGCTCGCCGCTGCGAGGCGTGAGGTCGCGGCCGTCGCCGCGCTCTACCCCTCGCCCGTCTCCCCCGCTGCCTCCGAAGCCGCGGGCCGCGTGCGGGCACCGGGCCTCGTCCTCGTCGGTGAGAAGAGCATCGGGTCGATGACCAGCGACGCCGTCGCGGTCGCCCGGGGCTGGGGCAGTGACGACGTGCAGCTGCGGGTCGTCGAGAAGGCGAACGACGAAGGACTCGTCGAGGGGCGCCGCCTGCTCGGAGCGCTCGGCGTCGGTGGTGCCGAGCGTCGCACCCAGGAACGCACTCGTGCGCTGCTCACCGGCTTCCTGCTGCACCGTCTCACGGGCGACAAGACGTACGCGATCTTCTCCGACCTCACCACGGAGCTGCCCGGCTCCACGGTGATCTCCGACCCCGACGTCGTCGATCGCGATCTCGGCACGCAGGTCAACCTGCTCCTCGGGCGCTGACGTTCCGTCGTTCGCGTCACAGCGGTCCGGCTTCCGCGAGCACGACTCCTGCACCGCCCTCGTCGTTCTCGTCCTGCCGGCGGTCGGCCTCGACCGGTCCTGGGGTGTGTTCGCGTCTGCGTTCGCCCGGGCGGATCCCGGGAACCGTCAGCAGTGCACCTTGATTCGGCGGATCGCTCGGTCCGTGCTGCGTCGACCCGTCGTCGACGACGGGAGCCACCGTCCCGGCACCGGATACGCCCGCGGCCGCCGCCCCGGCATCATCGGCGACGCGTTCGGTGGTCGTCGCCAGGTCGGTGACGCTGCCCGCGATCCGGCGGACGGCCTCCTCACATGCCCCGAGCACCACGTCGACGGCGTCCCGGACCGCCGGGACCAGACGTTCCTCCATCCATCTCCGGCACTCGGCGGCAGGGTCGGACACGTCGCCACCGGGCGGGTCGCCCAGGTTGCCACCGGGCGGGTCGCCCACGTCGCCACCGGGCGGGTTGCCGAACCAGCGGGCATGCTCCTCCGGGCTCGGTCCGTGCGGGCCACCGCTCGCTCCGGCGACGATCGTGTCGATCTCGTCCCTCGTGCGACCGTCGACGGTGCCTTCCGCGAGTTCCCCGACGACGCGGGCCTTCTCACGCAACGCTGCGGCGATCGCGGTGGCCGCCGATTCCAGCGCGACCGCGAGATCGGTCAGCGACGCACACAGCGCCACTCCGGAACGGACGGTGGCCGTCAGCTCGGCGCGAGCCCGGTCGGCGGCGGATCCGTCCCACGACTCGTCGAGTTGCTGCAGGAGGCGACGCTGTTCGTCGGTCCGACGACCGAGCGAGGTCGCGAGCGAGCGCGTCGTGGCGGCGTCGTCGGCGAGGGCGGGCAACGAGAGGGTTCGTTCCTCGTCGTAGCGTGCCCGGACGTCCGCGACGCAACAGCCGGACTCGAGCCCGAGAGCATGCAGGGACTGCACGAGGTCGGTCAGACGGGCCAGGCCGGGCGCTCCCGCGTCGAGGATGTCGCCTGCGCTCTCGGGAGGGGTCCTCACGGCTGCCGGGTCCCTGCGTCGCCGAACCCGACGCTGTCGAGTTCGGCACCGGTCACAGCGGTGAGGGCGATGCCGGTCGCGTCGTCCTGGTGCCGGTATCTGTCTGCCGCCGCGCGCAATGCGTCGGCCTGCGCCTGCACGGTCGCCGCCCAGCTCTCACACGTCGCACGCATCCTGCGATATCCGGTCTCGACGCGAACGCCGGCCGACCGGTGCGTCGATCCGGCACCGGAGCCGTCGAAGACGAGACCGCCGAAGCCACGACGGATCTCGTCGTCGGCGTCCTCGGCGACCTCCTCGAGTCGTGCCGCGACGGCTCGCACCGCGTCGCCGTCGACCTGGATCGTGCTGTGCTGTGTGTCCATGTCCGCCCTTCACCCACCGAACCCTCTCGAAGGGTTAGGACGCAGCGCAGGACGATCCGGTTCCACCGCAGCGTGACTGCGAGCGGAAACCGGCAGCGAAGGGCAGGGACCGCGCAGGTCAGACGGCGGCGACGACTCCCGCGAGACGGTCGGCGACCGCCCGGGCGTGATCGTCGTCGGCGGCTTCGACCATGACGCGTACGAGCTGCTCGGTGCCCGACGGACGCAGCAGCACCCGGCCGGTCTCACCGAGTTCGCGCTCGGCCTCCGCGACCGCGTCCGCCACCGCAGGATCGCTCGCGACGGCGACCTTGTCGTGGACCCGCACGTTCACGAGGACCTGCGGAAGCGATGTCATCACCGAGGCGAGCTTCGCGAGCGGCAGACCCGTCGTGGCGATCCGCTCCATCAGGCGCAGGCCCGTGAGCACGCCGTCGCCGGTCGTACCGTGCGCGGGCAGGACGATGTGGCCGGACTGCTCACCGCCGAGGCCGTAGCCACCGCGGCGGAGCTCCTCGAGCACGTAGCGGTCGCCCACGCCGACAGTGCGCACCTGGATCCCCGCCGCGCGCATCGCGAGATGCAGACCGAGATTGCTCATCACCGTGGCGACGAGGGTGTCGTCGGGAAGTTCACCGGCTTCGTGCATGCCGAGAGCGAGGATCGCCATGATCGCGTCACCGTCGACCACCGTGCCGGTCGCATCGACGGCGAGGCAGCGGTCGGCGTCGCCGTCGTGCGCGAGACCGAGGTCGGCGCCGTGCTCGAGCACGGCCTGCTGCAGCACGGACAGGTGCGTGGATCCGCAGCCGTCGTTGATGTTCAGTCCGTCGGGTTCGGCGTTGATCGCGATGACCGTGGCACCTGCGGCCGCGTAGGCGGCCGGGCCGGCGTGCGAGGCGGCGCCGTGCGCGCAGTCGACCACTACGGTCGTACCGGTGAGCGGCTTGTGCACGGCCGTCGCGAGATGCGCGAGATAACGGTCGAGGGCGTCGGACACGACGCGCACCCGGCCGATACCGGAGCCGGTGGGGCGTGCGGCGCTCTCGGCGTCGCCGTGCAGCACCGCTTCGATCCGGTCCTCGACCTCGTCGTCGAGCTTGTGCCCGCCGGCTGCGAAGATCTTGATGCCGTTGTCGGGCATCGGATTGTGCGACGCGGAGATCATCACGCCGAGGTCGGCGCCGTAGTCACCCGTGAGGTACGCGACCGCTGGGGTGGGCAGTACGCCCACCGACACCACGTCGACTCCGGCTGCGGTGAGTCCGGCCGTGACGGCCGCCTCGAGCATCTCCCCGCTCGCGCGTGGGTCTCGACCCACGACCGCGACCGGTCGCCGCTCGGCACCCTGCGGGGCCAGGACCGCTGCCGCAGCGCCTGCCAGGCGTACTGCCAGCTCCAATGTGAGCTCGGCGTTGGCCAAGCCCCGGACTCCGTCGGTGCCGAACAACCGACCCATGTACACAGCCTCCCAGTCGTGTGCGGCCCCCGCCGCGGGTGTCGATAGAGGACAGAATGCACGAAAGCAGGCGCCGGTAGGAGATGTCTACCGACGCCTGCTCTCGTGATGGAACAGGTGCCGACTCTGACGAAATCAGCGTCGGCGGCACATCAGCGCTTGGAGTACTGCGATGCCTTACGGGCCTTCTTCAGGCCGTACTTCTTGCGCTCGACGGCACGCGGGTCACGCGTGAGGAAGCCGGCACGCTTGAGCGCGGGGCGATCCTCGGGGGTGACCTCGGTGAGTGCACGCGCGATGGCGAGACGCAGCGCGCCGGCCTGGCCGGACGGACCGCCGCCGTGCAGGCGTGCGTGGATGTCGAACGACTCGGTGCGCTCGACCGTCACCAGGGGCGACTTCACGAGCTGCTGGTGCACCTTGTTCGGGAAGTAGTCCTCGATGGTGCGGCCGTTGAGGGTGAAGTTGCCGGTGCCGGGCACGAGGCGGACGCGGACGACAGCCTCCTTACGGCGACCGACGGTCTGGACCGGACGGTCGAACACGATCGGGGCAGCAGGTGCCTCGACGACGTCCTCGACGTACTCGTCTGCAGCGACCTCGACGTTCTCGACGTACTCTTCGGGGTTCACGTTCTGTTCCTCGGGCGTCGTCACTGTGCCACCTGCTTGATCTCGAACGGCACCGGCTGCTGCGCGGCGTGGGGGTGGTTCGGGCCCGCGTAGACCTTCAGCTTCTTCGCGATGGCGCGACCGAGCTTGTTCTTCGGGAGCATGCCGGTGACGGCCTTCTCCACGAGGCGGTCGGGGTTCTTCTCGAGAACCTCGCCGACGGAACGAGCCCGCAGACCGCCCGGGTGACCGGAGTGGCTGTAGAGGAACTTGTCGGTCCGCTTGTTGCCGGAGACGGCAACCTTGTCGGCGTTGATGATGACGACGAAGTCACCACCGTCGACGTGCGGCGCGAATGTGGGCTTGTGCTTGCCGCGGAGCAGGTTTGCCGCCTGCACCGCGAGGCGGCCGAGCACCACGTCGGTGGCGTCGATGACGTGCCACTGATGGGTCACGTCGCCGGCCTTCGGTGTGTACGTAGACACAGATCTTCCTCGTCTATCGTTTCGCTGCTGGCCTGCATGCCGACGGTTGCCACGCCCGGCGGCCAGTTGGGACCCGGGAGAGGTGTTCGTCGCACCACAGGGCACGACGACGTGCGACACGCCGAGGGGACACTCTACCGGGCGGACGCCGGGCCGGTCAAAGCGCCGCAGCAGCCCTGCCCTTGCGCACCCTCCGCTGGAGCACCCCGGAAGCAGCAGCACGTCCCGGCGGCCTCTCCACCACCGGGACGTGACAGCGCCGGATCGGTCCGGATCCGGCAGACCCGGATCAGCCCGGGAAGCGCTGCTGGTTCAGGCGCTCGACCTCCTGCATGTTGTCGTTACCGGTCGAGACCACCCGACCGATGTCGTGCAGCACCTGGATGAGGCCGGCCTCGGCCTCGTTCCAGCGCGCCTGCGTGGCGGCGTAGCGCTCCTGCGCCCCACTGTCCCAGGTGGCGATGAGGGGCGCCACCTGCCCCTCGATGCGGTCGAGCGTCGCCTCGATCGCCTTCTGACCGGACACGAGCTGGGCGTGCAGGTCGGCGACGCCGGCGAAGTTCTGATAGATCTCGGACACGGATCGTTCTCCTTGTTCTCGAATGTGTGCCGGAGGGCTGTGTGCCGGAGCGACCGGGGATCAGGTGAACGACCCGTTGAGCACCGAACCGCCATCGGGGTCGATCGCCGACAAGGACTGGGCCTGCTGGTCCTCGGCAGCGGCGTACGACCGTCCACTGGTGCGCACGGCTTCTGCCAGTTCGTCCAGGGCGTTCGACAGCTTGGTGTGGTTGACGTTCCAGCGCTCCATGATTCCGGCGAACTGTTCCGCCGAGCGGCTCCGCCAGACCGACGGCGCGGACTGCACCACGCCCGTCAGACGACCGAGGATCGCGTCGAGTTCGGCGCGGGAGTCCTGGAGTTGTCCCGCGACGACCTCCATGGTCGCTACATCGGTGGTGAGGTGATTCGAATTGCCGGTCGGTTGGGTCAACGGCGTACTCCTTCGCTCGTGCGTGGATCATCCGGCTCGGTGTCGAGCCGGTCCTGGCTCCTACATCTGGTTGGACGCACCCGATCCGGTATCGGTTCCGCGCCTTCCGAAATTCGTGGACCTTCTTTTCTCACCCGCCCCGGAGGGTGTGGACGGCCTGCTCGCATTCACTCCGGATACGGGTCCATTCCCCCTCGAGGTACTGGCATCCCACGGAGACCTGAAGTCCGGGGAAGACCAGGACCGACCACCGCACCACCGAGTAGTCGTCGGGAACTTCGGTGTAGGCCACGACCTTGCGGTCGGCGAAGGTCGTGTCGGTGTCGAGGTCGCGGATGACAGGTGCACGTTCGGCGGCCCGCTCCGCCAACGCGGAGGCGACCGAGCGCTCGTCGATCCCGTCGGGAAGATCGCGGTACACGACCAGGATCCGGCGATCGGTTCCGCCGACCGGTATCAGTTCCGCGCGCCCCTCGGGCACGGTCGCGGGGTCGCGGACGCGCCAGCCCTCCGGCAGGTCGAGGTGCAGCGGACCGGCGTCGATCCGCGTCGACGGGGAGGGACCGGCGTCGGCGGCCGACTCGGGCTCACGAGCGTCGGTCGGCGGCTCCTCTGCAGCAACGACTTCCGGCGGAGCCGGGACCTCCGCGTCTCCACCTTCTCCGGTGAGAAGCGGCCACAGGAAGATCGCAGCGGCGAGCAGGAACGGAATCACCGCCCCGGCGACGACCAGCGCGGGCACCGTGCCGGCCCGCCCGCCACGAGGGGGATCCGGGCGTGCGCGCACCTCGCTGAGCCACGGCAGTGTCCTGTCGGGTCCGTCGGTCGTCGGAGCGATGGCCGGGGCTCTCGCGGTCCCTCCGGTTCCGGCCGGTGGCGCCGGAGGGCCGGTCACGGCGCTGAGCATCTCCGAGGCCGCGACGGGCAGGACCCGCCGACCCGAACCCACGAAATCAACTGCGAGAGAGAAGAATTCGACACCGGACGGTTCGCCCGGGCCGCCGGTCACCACCACGACCTCCGGCCCAGCCCCGCCGCACACCGAGGTCAGCAGGTTCTCGAGTCGCATCGCGGCGTCCGGGGAGTGCACCGACAGACCCGGATCGCGTGCGAGTCGTTCGACGGTCGGCCCGTCGGGTCCCGGCGGAGCGATGCTCACGGCGGTGACTCCCCCGGCGGCGAATTCGAGCACCGCACACCGCTCGTGCGGCGCAGGATCGGCGGCGCGCGCGGCGGCCACCGCGGCCGGAAGCAGGATCGTATCGCCTGCGACCTGCCGCACGGCGGTCCGGAAGAGATCGCGGCGCCGCTCGTTCCACCAGGTCGGGTGTATCGCGCACGCCACCCCGCCGATGTCCGGTGCACCCACGGTCGCTGCGGCGTAGGAGACGAGCCCGCTCAGCAGTTCTCCGAGTTCGGTTTCCCCTTCGACCGCGGCCGCATCCACGAGTTCCGTGACATCCACGAGTCCTGCGACGCCGGCCGGCTCCGACGGTTCCTCCGCTGCCGCTCCGTAGACCCGTCGGTCGCCGAGATCCGCGGCGAGAGCGGGCACGCTGCGCGTGGTTCCGGGCCATCCGATGTGGACGGATCCGGGTGTCAGCGTGAACGCGACCGCGACGACCGTCTCGTCCCGGAGCGCCATCACACCTCCGGCGCCCACGCGGTCTGGACGAGCGCCGTGCCGTCGCGTCGTACGAGTGTGCCGCGGCCCGGCGGCACCGGCGACGGACGGACCGCGCCGACGAGCGCTCCCTCGTCGCGGCTACCGCTCATGATCAGACCCGGAGTCGACAACTCCCGCAGACGCCCGAGGATCGGTTCGTACATCGCGCGTCCGGCACCACCCGAGCGACGCGCGACCACCAGGTGCAGGCCGATGTCACGTCCCTGCGGGAGATAGTCGAGCAACGGCAGCAGCGGATTCTGGCCAGAGGTGGCGACCATGTCGTAGTCGTCGATCACCACGAACACTTCGGGTCCGGTCCACCACGATCGATCGCGCAGCTGTTGTTGCGTCGTGCCGGGGCCCGGCAGCCGGCGCTCGAAGATGCCGGCGAGTTCGCGGACCATGACTGCGAGGACCGTTGCCGACGCAGCGTATCCCCCGAGATGGTCGCCGCCCACGACACCGAGCAGCGTGCGGCGGTAGTCGCCGACGATGATCCTGGTCTGCGCACCGCTGCCGGCTTCGACCAGTCCGCGGCACAGCCCTCGCAGCAGATTGGTCTTGCCGCACTCCGAGTCGCCGAAGATCAGCAGGTGCGGATGGTCGGTGAAATCCACCGATACGGGCGCGAGTTCGGATTCGTCGATGCCGATCGGGACGGAGAGCCGGGCCGCCGGGGACGCGTCGGCCGGTGGCGGCCACCCTGAGGGCAGAGCTGTGAGAAGGTCGGGCCGGTCGATGCGTTCGGGCAGCATGCGCACCGGTGGCGCCGAACGCCCCGGCGTGGCAGCACGGACGGCCTCGACCGCCGCTGCGACGCCGACCGCGAGATCGGCCGGATCGGAGCTTCCGTCCACCCGCGGCAGCGCCCCCAGGATGTGCAGGCCATCGCGGTCGATACCGCGTCCCGGCCGCCCTTCCGGCACCATCGCCGCTCTCTTTCGGCCGTACTCGGAGTCGGACGGGTCGCCGAGGCGGAGTTCGAGCCGCGTACCCAGCAGGTCGCGCATGGCGGGCCTCACGTCACCCCAGCGCGGGGCGCTGAGCACCACGTGGATGCCGTAGGACAGACCCTGGGCGGCGAGGATCCCGATCGTCTGTTCCAGCGCCTCGAAGTCCTGCCGGATGCTCGGCCAACCGTCGACGACGAGAAAGACGTCGCCGAACGGATCGCCGGTGGCCGGTGCGACCGCGTCGGCGCGCATCCGCCGCAGCTGAGCTATGGACTCGATGCCGTTCTCGGCGAAGGACCGTTCGCGACGACGCAGCAGCGACATCATCTCCGCGACCGTGCGGCGCACCCGGTCGGTGTCGTGCCGCCCCGCGACGGAACCGACGTGCGGCAGGCCGGCCAGACCGGACAACGTGCCACCACCGAAATCGAGACCGTAGAACTGCACCTGCTCGGCGTTGTGCGTGAGGGCCATCGACAGGACGAGGCTGCGCAGCAGTGTGGACTTCCCGGACTGCGGGCCGCCGACCACCACGACGTTGCCGGCCGACCCGGACAGATCGACCACCAGCGGGTCGCGGCGTTGCTCGAACGGCCGGTCGACGACACCGACGACGGTGCGCAAGGTTGCGTGACGCGGCACGTCGCCGGTGAGCACCGACCTGGGCAGCAGCATGTCGAGCGACGGGGAGTCGTCGAGCGGAGGAAGCCACACCTCGTGCGCCGGTGTTCCGTGCCCCCGCATCCGGTCGACGACCACCTCGAGCACGCTCCGGCCGTCACCCGCGGGAAGAACCGGGAGCGGCTCCGTGACCGGGGCGGGCGGACCGGCGTCGACCGGCACCGCCCGCGCGGTGAAGAGCCGGGGCCGGGACGTGCCGGCCGGCACCGCCGATCGGGTGCGCCGGGTGGGGCGGCCGGGCTCGTACGGCCCCGAGACGTACGCCGCGGAGAACCGCTGGATGTCGGCGGAATCGGTCCGCAGATATCCGGCGCCGGGTGTCGACGGCAGGTGGTAGGCGTCGGGAACGCCGAGAACGCTCCGCGATTCGTTTGCGGAGAAGGTCTTCAGGCCGATGCGGTACGACAAGTGGCTGTCGAGACCGCGGAGGCGACCCTCGTCGAGTCGTTGGCTGGCGAGCAGCAGGTGCATGTGCAGCGACCGGCCCAGGCGTCCGATCGCCGCGAAGAGGTCGGCGAATTCGGGCTGTTGAGAGAGCAGTTCGGAGAACTCGTCGACCACGATGAACAGCGCGGGCAGCGGGTCGAGCGGTGCACCTGCCGCCCTGGCCTTCTCGTAGTCGCCGACGTTGGCGAAGTTGCCTGCGGTCCGGAGCAGTTCCTGGCGGCGGTTCATCTCGCCTTCGAGGGCGTCCTTCATGCGGTCGACCATCGCGATCTCGTCGGCGAGGTTGGTGATCACCGCCGCGACGTGCGAGATCCGGTCCAGACCGAGGAAGGTCGCGCCGCCCTTGAAGTCCACGAGGACCAGGTTGAGTGCCTCCGGCGGGTGCGTCGCCACGAGACCGAGGACCAGCGTCCGCAGGAACTCGCTCTTTCCCGATCCGGTTGCGCCGATGCACAGTCCGTGCGGTCCCATCCCGTTCTCGGCGGCCTCCTTGAGGTCGAGTTCGACAGGCGCACCGTCGATGCCGACACCGATCGGTACCCGCAGGCGGTCGCGCCCGCGGCGTGGCACCCATACCTGCGCGGGGTCGAAGCGGGCCACGTCCCCGAGGCCCAGCAGCTCCTGCCAGCTCGACGGCCGGTCGTCGCCGGCGCTCTCGTCCACCGCTCCGCTCGTCACCCGGTACGGCGCGAGCAGTCTGGCCAACGTCTGTGCCTGCGGAGTCCCGATGCCGTCGGCATCGGCGAAGATGTCGACGTCGGTGCCGGTGGCGACCCCGACCCGTCCTTCCTCGACCACCAGGCGCAGGCCGCGCGTCGCGCTGAGCCGCGTGGCGTAACCGGAGAGGTCGAGCACGGTCACTGCGTCGAGACCGTCGTCGAGCACCCCCGAACCCGATCCCGTGACCCCGCCGTCGACGACCACGACGAGGTGCACGGCACCCTCGGTGGCCGGGGCGTTCCGGACGAATCTGCTGCGACCGGCGAGGACCGCCGCGAGATCGGTCTCGAGTTCGAACAGCGAACCGAACACCGTGCGTGCACTGCCCGCACCGTCGCGCAGGACCGGGTTCTGCGCATGCGGCAGCCACTTGATCCATTCCCATTCCGCAGCGGTGTCGGGCCCGCACACGACGGCGACCTGCAGTGTGTCGGGACCGTGGAAGGTGCACGCCTGCGCGAGCATCCCCCGAGCGAGCGAGCGCGCCGCGCTGCGATCGCCCTCGAGGCCGATCGCCGCGAAACCCCGCAGCGACACAGCCGTGGGCAGCGCCTGCACCACCGAGTGCGCGCGCACGAACCTGCGCAGCGACAGGGCGGCGACGGGTTCGAGATCCTCGACCGGCCCGGTGTCCGGAGGCACGAGTCGGGTCGCGAGTCGCTGCCCGCCGCGCCCCACCCTGAGGTGACCGAAGTCGGGATCGGTGCTGCGCCGCTCCCACATCCGGACGGTGCCGGCGAGGGTCCACAGCAGGGCCGGGTCGGGATGCGACCATTCGAGCGCCCGACGTTGTTCGTGCGCCGTCTCGGTGACCTCGCGCCGGAGCTGGTCGAGATAGCGCAGATAGTCCTTGCGGTCCTCGTTCGCCTCGGCGGTCTTCGTTCCCCCGCTGCGACCACCGTTGGCGAGCATGCCCACCAGGGACACGACCATCATGAGCGGGAAGATCATCGCCATGGGGCTGCGTGCGGCGCCGGTGGTGAACATCAGCGCGACCATCCCGATCATCGCCGCGACCATCACGAGCGGGAGCAGTCTGGTCACCAGATTGCCGGGCGTGGCCCGGGGAATGTCCGGTGGCGGTTGGACACTCACCTCGCCGCTGGGAGCGCGCGGTGCCTCCCGCCGTGCTCTGCGTACGAAACGCACGGTACTCACGTTCGTCACCCCCCCGGAACGCCGTCGGCCGCCCCCTACGGCCCCACGGTCGTGGAAGACTAACCCATGGCTGCGACCTTCCGTGCTCCTGTTCGCCCCTCGGCCCCTCGACGGACAACTCGGGCACGACACCGGTCGGGACGATGTCGTATGGTCTGCGTCGTTCGGACTGCAGTGACGGGGGGAACCGAGGCCGATGACATCTGTGCGTGCGCGATCCGAGACCCCGGGGCAGGTGGGCGCCCCGGATCTGTGCCGGATCACCGTGCTCGCCCGCCACACCGAGGTCGATCTCGCACTGCCCCTCGACGTTCCGGTGGCGCTGCTGCTCCCGGGGATCGTGAATCTCGTCGCCGGCCACCGGCCCGACAACGACTTCGACGCGACACCCGAACGCACGGAACCCGACGGCTGGGCGCTCGCCCGGATCGGTCGGGCCCCGCTGTCCGGTGCGCTGAGTCTCGACGAGCACGGCGTCCGCGACGGGGAGATCCTCGTCCTGGAGGACGCCGGATCCCCCGCTCCTCCACCGTTGTTCGACGACGTCATGTACAGCGTCGCGGCCTCGGACCGGACCACGACGCCGTGGGGTGCGGGCCCGTCGGGTCTCATCGCGGCCGTCCTGGGTCCGGTCGCCCTCGCCGCGGGCTGCGTACCGTTGCTGTTCCTGCCCGACGGCGCGAGCCGTCTCGCCCTCGGAGCCGTGTGCGCCGCGCTGCCTCTCCTGGTGCTGCTCGCCGCAGGCATCCTCGCCCGGCTCCACGACGATCGACGGACCGCGACCGCGCTGCTGTGGTGCGCCTTCCCGCTCGCAGCGACGGCCGGGGCGCTGCTCGTTCCCGGCGAATCGCCGGCGCCGCGTCTCGTCCTCGCCGCGGCACTGACCGGGGCGGTCGCAGTGCTCGCCGTGCGTGCCACCCGCATCGGCCTCGCACCGTGCACGGCGGTCGCCGCGACCGCCGCGGGCGTCGTCGTGACGGCCACCCTCGCATCGACCACCGAACTCGAGGCGCGCGCCCTCGGAGCCGGAACGGTGGTGGTGGCGCTGCTGCTCGCCGGCACGGCACCACGCCTCGCGGCGATGCTCGCGAAACTCCCCATCCCCCCGGTCCCTGCTCCGGGCGCTCCGCTCGAACCGGAGACCCCCGAGAGCAGCGTGTCCGGGTTGCCGTCACAGGCGGAGCTCGAGCACCGTGCGAATCGGGCACGGAGCGCGCTCACCGGAATCGTCCACGCCGTCGTCCTACTCACGGCGGGCGGAGCGTGGTGCGCCGCGTTCCCGTTGGACGGAGACGTGTCCGTGCCCGCGGTAGCACTGGCCGTGGCGTCGGCCGTGGTCCTGGTCTTCCGAGGCCGCACCTACACCGCGACCGCGCAGGCGGCTCCCCTCGTGGCCGGTGGCGCGGTACTGCTGCTCGGGCTGCTCGTCGGTGCGGCAGCGAGCGGAGCGTTGCCGCCGTGGGCGGTGTTCGCATCCGCTACGGGTCTCGCGTGTGCCGGTTTCCTCTTCGGTGTGGTCGCGCCGCGACGGACGTTCACCCCGGTACAACGCCGGATCGCCGAGATCGCGGAGTACGCGACCATCGCCACCGTCGTGCCGTTGGCCTGCTGGGTCGCCGGTGTGTACGCAGCGATCCGCGGACTGTGACGGTGCGGCTGTCACACCGGTTCGCGGTCCTGGCCCTCGCCGCCCTGATAGCGACCACTACTCCGGGTCTCGCGACCGCCGCGCCCCCGGTACCCGATCCGGCGCAACTGCCCGCCGGCGCGACGCCTGCGCCTCCCGAGGCCACCGAGATGCGGGTGCTGTGCGCAGAACTGCCGGATGCTCCCGACGGACCGCAGATCCCTCGGGCACAACGCATCCTCGACTTCGCGTCCGTGTGGCCGATCACCCGGGGAGCGGGGCAGGTGGTCGCCGTCATCGACACCGGGGTCCATCCGCATCCGCGGTTGCCGGCCCCGAGGCCGGGTGGCGACTACGTGTCCACGGGTGACGGCACCGAGGACTGCGACGCGCACGGCACCCTCGTCGCCGGCCTGATCGCGGCGCGGCCGACACCCGGATCGGGTTTCGCCGGTGGCGCACCCGACGTGGGGATCATCGCCATCCGCCAGTCGAGCGGCCATTTCTCCGACCGCTCCCGATCGGACGACGATGCCGCGCGCAACGCCTCCGGATACGGCGACGTACGGACCCTCGCGGCGGCCGTCCGGCAGGCGGTGGATCTCGGCGCCACCGTCGTCAACATCTCCGAGGTCGCCTGCCGGACGGTCGCCGAAGGCCTCGTCGACGGTCCGCTGGGAGCGGCAGTGCAGTACGCGACGGATGTACACGACGCGGTCGTCGTCGCGGCGGCCGGCAACACCGACACCTGCCGCGAAGGCAATCCGCGCTCGGCGGATCCGGCCGATCCCGGTGCGGATCCGTGGGATTCGGTCGTCACCCTGGCATCACCGGCCTGGTACGACGAGTACGTCCTCACCGTCGGCGCGGTCGAGGACGACGGCACACCGGCCGGGTACAGCCTGCCCGGGCCTTGGGTCGACGTCGCCGCTCCCGGGAGCGGGCTCGTCTCACTCAATCCCGGCACCGACGGTCTGGCCGACCTGATCCCCGGCCCCCAGGGCGGCAGACCGGTGTCCGGGACGAGTTTCGCGGCGCCGCTCGTCGCGGCGACGGTCGCGCTGGTGCGCTCGCGATACCCGCAGTTGTCCGCCCGAGAGGTGATGACGCGCATCGAGAGCACCGCCCACTCCCCCGCGGAAGGATGGAATCCGCAGGTGGGCCACGGGGTCGTCGACCCGCTCGCCGCCGTCACCGCGCCGCTGCCGGCCGGGCGCGCGGAGCCGACGCCGGCGGTTGCCGTCGCCGAGCCGACTCCTCCCCCGGTACCGGATCACCGGCCGCGCACCATCGCACTGATCTCGGCTGCGGCCGTGATCGCCGCGACCGCCCTCGTTCTCGTCCTCACTGCACCGGCACGACGACTCGCCCGATCACGGACCTGAATCAGTTGCCCGCCCCGACGGGGACCGCCTCCGGGTCGGCGGCGACACCGTCGTGTGCGAGCAGCGCCTGTTCCCGGCCGAGCGCGGGTCCCGGAGCGAGCAACTGCAGGATGGGCCACGGGACCCGGGCGGGTGGATCCGTGAAGCCGAGTGCCGCAGCGGCGTCCGCATCGGTGATGCCGTACCGCACGCCGGTGTCGGCGACGTAGAACAACGAACCGAGACGGTCGGTGTCCGAGGTCAGCGAGGTGGTCTGCACGTATCTGCCGCGGCCCGGCGGGATGTGGATCGCGTCGACCTGCGGTCCGGCATCGTCCGCCTGGGCCGGGACCACCGGCACGGCGTCCTTGCCGGTGGGCAGGGCCGTCCCCGCGGACAACCGCAGAGTCGAGCGGTGCCGGTCGTTCTCGCCTGTGCCGGGCTGCCAGGTGGAGCACGCCACAGGCCTCTCCCCCGGATCGACGATGCGCGGGACGACCTCGGGAAAGGTGTCGACCGGCAGTTCGTGCACGACCGGCGCGGCTGCGAGGACGTCGGGTGGGATCACCGGAATCTCGGGTGCTCCTTGCGAATCCGAGAAGTGGATGAGATGTGCGGTGGCCCGCGAGACCTCCTGCACACCGTTCTCGAGCACTACGTGGAAACTCTGCCCGTCCGGTTCGGACACCGCGACGACCGACCCGACTCGCACACCCGGGATCGACATGCCCGGGACACCTCCGGCGCCGGTGATGTGGGGTGCCGCCAGCTTCGGCGATTCCGGCACGGCGGCGAGCAGTCCGGGACTCGCGGGGCGCGCACGGGAGACGTCGATGCCCAGCAGGCGCACGAGCGACCGGTCGTTCGGGTCGATTTCGGCGCGTCTGCCCTCGTAGAGCAAGTGGTATCTGCCGTCCGCGGCCACGAGGAGCGCTTCGTCGTCGGCGAGCACCGAGCCTGCCCGGTGGTCGGGTGTGCCGGCGAGCACGGCGGTGGTCGAGGACTGCAGACCGTTCGGGTCGGCGACGTCGCACACCGTCCACGGCACCTCCTCTGCATCATGGACCAGGGAGGACGGCGCACCCGGGATCCCCACCAGCGGTCCGCGTGGTCGTGTCGTCAGTTCCTCGTCGGCTACGACCGCCGGTTCGGTGGGCGATCCGAGGATCAGCCGGGCCGACGCGAGATTCAGGACGGGATGGAAGGTCGTGCCGATCGCGACGTAGAGCGCACCGGAGTCGCGTCCGACGACGACGGAAGCATCACCGATCCGGTCCTGGGGGCGGAACAGGGCAAGGGCGGCACAGCCTCCCAGCACGACACACGCGACGACGACTCCGACGACGAACGCCCGGAACTGGGAACGCATGGGATCGTGGATCATTCGTACGTCACCCCGCACCAACGCATGATCCATGCGTCGTGCCAGGAAACGGTATCCACTGACCTGCCATCGCGTGGTCGGTTGCGCTGCCATCGATCTCCCCCCGTACGGCACGCTCTCTGGCGCAACACAGTACAGTCCTGTCGGGCGTCCACCACAGGCGCTCCGCGCGGTCAGGGGGAAGGTCGGCACCGCGCCGGAATCATTGCCGGCCGTCGTTCGGGGGGATCGATGCAACGAACCGTCTTCGAGTCGGGGGATTCACGGGTCAGCACAGCGCCCACCGGTGCACGGATCAGCACAGCAGCAGGTGATGCGAGAAGCCGTGTCGCCGTGCGGCTCGTGGGTGCCCAGTGCGTCGCCGCCCTCGTATGGACGCTGGCGGTGGTGTCGGGGGCGTCCGTGTGGGTGGCCTGCGCGATCGCCGTGCCACCGGCCGCGCTGTGCCTCGTGCGGATCGGCGGACGCGGCACAGCCGAATGGATCGCGACCGTTCTGCGCCGACGCCCGGACGACGTCTCCGTCTCGGGTGTCCTCCGCGACTTCCACGTCGGGTCGGCAGTCCCGGTGGGGGTGCTATGGGACGGCCCGTACGCGACCGTGGTTCTCGAACCGTTCTCACCGGCCGGTGCGATCACCCGACTCGGGCGCGACAGCGAGGAGACGGGGCGAACGCTCCCCCTCGACGCGATCGCCGCCTGCCTGTACCGGCACGACGTCGTCCTGGACGGGATCGATGTCGTGGTGCAGGGGCGCCGGGTTCGCGACTCGACCCCCGCGGGGCAGGCCTACGCACAGTTGCTGGGCCCGCTTCCCGCCGCGGCCGAACGCACGGTGCGGGTGGTGCTCCGACTCGACGTCACGTCCTGCGCGGCCGCTGCCGCCCGTCGGGGCGGAGGCTCCGAGGGTGCCGCCCGGACCGTCGTCGCGGCGGCGCGGCGCGTGATCCGCGCGCTCGGCGACGCCGGGTACGGTGCGCGACTGCTCACCGCGAGCGAGATCGAACAGGCCGCGCTGCGCATCTCCCACGGGGTCCCGGCGACGGAGTGGGCCCCGACGCGCCGGCACGTCGCCCTGGCCTCCGCGTTCGACTCGGGCGGCGCCTTCGACCCACGTCGGATCGACCGCCGCCACACGGCGGCGATCTGGTCGCATCCAACTTTGGCGTCGACACTGGTCCTCCGGTTGCGACCGGGTGATGACGGGTCGGTTCGGGTCGGGGCGCTGGCACGGTTCACCACGCGCGAGGCAGACGTCCCCTCGGTGGCCGGACTGTTCCCGGCGTACGGACGTCACGCCGAACTCCTCACAGCGGCATTGCCCCTCGGGGTTCCGCAACTGGAAGACCGGGTTCCCTTGCGCGAATCGCGTAGCGGGGAACTCGACGCCCTCGCTCTTCCGGCCGGTGGGTGTGGGCAGCTCATCGGATCGGACGACGCCGGTCGCGCCGTCACCGCGCGTCTCACCGGTCCCGGAGTCCGCTCGGTCCACATCGCGGGCGAGTTGTATCTCGCCCAGCAGGTGGTCTTCCGCGCCGTCGCGGTGGGGGCGCGGGTCGTCGTCCACACCGACCGGTCCGGTGCGTGGCGCGGCCTGGTCGGATCCGCGGCCGGACCCGACCGGCTGCGTCTGGCGGGCGAGTACGCGGGCGACCACGATTTCGACACGGTCGTCTACGACGGCGTCCCGCCCACCTCGTCCATGCCGCACGCGACCGCGATCCACGTGCACATCCACCCGGACGGATGGCCGCGCGAGCGCCCCACGGTGTCGTTGCTCCAACCCGGAGCGGCCGGGGACCGTGTGGTGCTCACGGTAGGCGGCGAACGCACGCCTCTCACCCTCGTGACGATCGCGGCGGAGAGCACCCATCTCGGCCGGTCGCGCATGCCGGATCCGGCGCCTCAGCCGGGATAGCGGTCGAGGGCGGTTCCGGCGCGGACGGTGCGGGCCCACCAGGCGATCTGGTCGAGCATGCGTTCCGCGCCGTCGATCGCGGCCTCGTCCGTGGTGGTGCCGTCGGCCGCGAAGGCGTGCTTGACGCGGTGGAAGCTCACCGACTGCCGCACCGGCACCATGTGGACCTCGACGACGACCTGCCGCAACTGCTCGACCGCGCGCAATCCGCCGGACAGGCCACCGTAGGAGACGAATCCGACCGGCTTGGTGCGCCATTCGTGCTTGACGGTGTCGATGGCCGTCTTCAGCGCGGCGGGATAGCCGTGGTTGTACTCGGAGGTCACCACCACGAAGGCGTCCGCAGCACCGATGCGACCGGTGAAGGCGTCGGCGTCGGGACCGCCCGAGAGGTCGTGCGGGAGCGGGGTCTCGGCGAGATCGAGAACGCCGACGTCGAACTCGGGCCGACGCCGTGCGGTGGCCGCGAACCAGTCTGCGACGACCGGCGCGATGCGACCGGCGCGGACACTCGCGACGACGACCTCGAGGCGGATCGGATCGTTCGGTGCAGCCGTGGTCATAGGGTCGATCGTAGGTGCGGTGCGGTCGAGAGCCCGTGCGCGAGCAGTGCGGCGAGTTCCCGGTAGGCACGTGCGTCCTCGAGACCGGTCGTCTCGGCCACCTGTCGTTGCTGGATGCGGACCATGACCGAGGCGACGACGTCGGCGACGAAGGCCGCGTGGACGTCGCGCAGTTCGCCGGCCGCAACTCCCTCGGAGATGAGCTGGCGGACGCGGTCGGCGGCGAACCGGGTGTTGCGTTCGTAGACCTCGCGCGCGACCGGCGTGTGGGCGATGTCCTCCATGAACCGCGTGGAGGCGGGTTCGAGTTCGCGCCCCACGGCCTCGAGATAGGCGCCGATGCGAGCCTGGGCGTCCGCGGCCCGCGCGACGTCGGCCTCCACCCGGTCGGCAGCACCCTTGAAGAAGTGGACGGTCGCCGCGTAGACGAGCCGGTCCTTGTTCTCCGCGAGTGCGTAGAGCGTCGATTTCGAGCAGCGCAGACGCGCGGCGATGTCGTCGAGGGTCAGGTGCGCGAAGCCTTCTGCCAGGAACAACGCGACCAGATCGTCGAACAGTTGCGCCTGCCGGGCGGTGGGCCGCCGGCTACCGACTCTTGCCATACCGAGAACAGTACTGCAGTATCGTCCTCAGTACTATTTTTGGTCCCCAGTCTTCCAGGAGGAACCACCGTGCCCGTCGAGCGTCTGCTTCCCACCCGCGAGGCCTACGACCTGATCGACCTCACCCGCGACGTCGCCGACAAGGTGCTCGCCCCGCGCGTCGACGAGCACGAGCGCAAGGAGACCTTCCCCGAGGGCGTCTTCCCCGCACTCGGCGCCGCAGGGCTGCTGAGCCTGCCGTACCCCGAGGAGTTCGGCGGCGGCGACCAACCCTACGAGGTCTACCTGCAGGTCCTCGAGGAACTCGGCGCCCACTGGGCTGCCGTGGCGGTTGCGGTGAGCGTGCACGGACTGTCGTGCTTCGCGCTCGCCACCCACGGCACCGACGAGCAGAAGAACAAGTGGCTCCCGGAGATGCTGGGCGGCAACACGATCGGCGCGTACAGCCTCTCCGAGCCGCAGGCCGGATCCGACGCCGCGGCCCTCGCGTGCCGTGCGAAACCCGTCGACGGCGGCTACCGCATCACCGGCTCGAAGGCGTGGATCACCAACGGCGGCAAGGCCGACTTCTACACCCTGTTCGCCCGCACAGCCGACACCGGCAGCAAGGGCATCTCGTGCTTCCTCGTGCCCGCCGGCACCGAGGGCCTGTCCTTCGGCAAGCCCGAGGAGAAGATGGGCCTGCACGCCATCCCCACCACCTCCGCCCACTACGACGACGCCTTCGTCCCGGCCGAGCGCCGGATCGGCGCCGAGGGACAGGGACTGCCGATCGCGTTCAGCGCACTGGATTCCGGACGCCTGGGGATCGCCGCCGTCGCGACGGGTCTGGCCCAGGCCGCCCTCGACGAGGCGACGGCCTACGCCAAGGAACGGCAGGCCTTCGGCAAGCGCATCATCGACCACCAGGGCCTCGGCTTCGTTCTCGCCGACATGGCCGCCGCCGTCGACTCGGCCCGCGCCACCTATCTCGACGCTGCCCGGCGCAAGGACGCCGGCCTGCCCTACTCGCGGCAGGCGTCGGTGGCCAAGCTCGTCGCGACGGATGCCGCCATGAAGGTCACGACCGACGCTGTGCAGGTCCTCGGTGGATACGGCTACACCCGCGACTTCCCGGTCGAGCGCTTCATGCGCGACGCAAAGATCACGCAGATCTTCGAGGGCACCAATCAGATTCAGCGACTCGTGATCGCGCGGTCCCTCGCGGGGTGAACGATCGCAAGCCGGAAGCGACAGGGGTTTTCGCGGCGAAAGATCGCTAGAGTGCCTTCATGCCGGACGCCCTGGAGCGGCTCACTCCACAGCAACGCCACCTGCTGACGCAGCGGTTCGGCCGCATCGTCGTGGTCTCCGACATGAGTTGGGGGCTGGTGTCGACCACTGTCCTCGAGGTCGACACCGACGACGGGCTGCTGGTCGTGAAGGCGGGCGGAACTCCGGATCGGCACATCGGCCGCGAGATCAGCGCGCACGAGCGGTGGACCGCTCCGTGGGTACGGTGCGGTCGGGCCGCCCGCATGGTGTTCGCCGACCGCGCGACGAAACTCGTCGTGACGGAATACCTTCCGGGGCGGCTCGTCCTGGGCACCGCCGCGTCGTCCCGTCTCGACGTCTACGAACAGGCCGGCGCGCTGCTCGCCCAGTTCCATCGCCAGGAGCATGTGGTGGACGAGGGGTACGAGCGATCGGCGAACACGAAGACGCTGCGGTGGCTCGCGGCGCCGCACCGTATCGGTCCCGACGTCGCCGGCCGATTGCGCTCGATGGTCGAGGGGTGGCCGACACCGACGGCCACCCTGGTGCCCACCCACGGCGACTGGCAGAGCCGCAACTGGCTCGCCGACGACATCGGTGTGGTGAAGGTGATCGACTTCGGGCGTGCCGCGATGCGCCCGGCGGGTGAGGACTTCGAGCGGCTCGCGGTACGCGAGTTCCTCCGGGTCCCCGGTGCCGAGCAGGCCTTCCTGCGTGGCTACGGCGAGGATCCCCGTGAGGAGGACGCCTGGTTCCGCCGACGTGTCCGCGCGGCGGTCGCGGTCGCGGTGTGGGCCTTCCATGTGGGCGACGACTGCTACGAGGCCGAGGGCCACCGCATGATCGCCGAGGCGCTCGGCCGCTTCCCGGTTCGCTCGATGCGCTCATCAGCAACGTCCTCGAGGTCCTGGACTGGCTGATCCGACGAGCATGTGAGAACGCCCGAGGGGGTGAGGTCGCGGACCTCACCCCCCCCGGGTGTCTTTTCGAGCGCAGCGCTCTCGGCTCAGGCGCCGATGGCCTCGCCGAGCACGGGCCACGACTCGTGCAGGGCCTCCTGCCAGTAGCCCCAGGTGTGGGTACCGTCGGGCCGGACCGAGTAGGTCGCCTCGACCCCGGCTGCGTCCAGCGCACCGCGCAGTCGCGTCGTGCAATCGTTCACGCCGGCCTCGATGAGCCCGAGCAGAGCCACATCGGGAAGGACGGCGACACCGTCCTGCTCCCATGCTTTCAATTCGTACGGACCCGGGACACCGCTGCTCGTGGAGACGTACACGGCCTTGCCGCGCAGCTTCTCGGCGTTGAGCACGACGTCCTGTTCGGTCCAGTGCTCACCGGCGACCGGTCCCCACATGTTCTCGACCTCGCCCCCGCCGAACGCGACGACGATCTCCGCATAGCGCGAACCGATATCCGACGCGGTCTCGGCGCATCCACTGTACGAACCCACCGCCTGGTAGAGATCGGGCGCCTGCTGGGCGAGCGCCAGCGCCGACGTCGCCGACATCGACACACCGGCGATCGCGTTGCGGCCGCTCGCACCGAGTGTCTCGTCGACCACGGAGGGGATCTCCTCGGTGAGGAAGGTCGTCCACTTGTTGCGTCCGAGAACGGGATCGTCCTCGAGCCAGTCGGTGTAGTAGCTGAACGCGCCACCGACCGGAGTGACGACGTTGACGTTCTTGTCGCCGAAGAACTCCACGATGTCGGTCTGCTCGCGCCAGGTCGCCCGGTCCAGTCCCCCACCGGCACCGTTGAGCAGGTAGAAGACCGGTCGCGGCGCGCTCGTGTCGGCCGGTCGCAGCACCTGCAGCTCGATGGTGCGTTCCATCGACGGCGAGTACACGAACAGCGACCAATCGCGGTCGGTGTGCTTCTCGATGCGTTCGACAGTCGCGCTCTGCGACCGGGTCTCGCCGGTCGCGGCGGCCGGGAGATCCTCGGCGTGGGCGACCGCGGCACCGGACAGGACCAGCGACGAGACGGCGAGCGCCCCGATCGTCCCCATCAACGCAAACCGTCGTGCGCGCACATTCGTTCCCTTCATCCGCAACAGCCGGGCGTGATGGGCCCGCGCATCTCCCGCGTCGCAGCGTTGCGCGCGGCGAGTTCCTCGTCAGCAGGGTAGTCGACGCGAACCAGTGACAGGCCGTGGGCCGGTGCCACCGCGACGGACGCCGCACGTTCGCGTTCGTCGAGCAGGGCCGTCATCCACTCGACGCTGCGACGCCCCTCCCCCACGGCCAGGGCCGCGCCGACGAGGCTGCGCACCATCGACCAGCAGAAGGCGTCGGCGCTGACATAGGCGGTGAGGATGTCACCTTCGCGGGTCCAGTCGTATCGCTGCAGTTCACGTACGGTCGTCGCACCCTCCCGCCGCTTGCAGAAGGCGGCGAAGTCGTGCAGGCCGAGCAGCGACTGCGACGCGCGTTGCATCGCATCGAGATCGACGGCCTTCGGCCACGCGACGGTGTCGCGGGCACGCAGCGGCTCGGCGCCGTACACCGCTGTGGTGAGGCGGTATTCGTAGTGGCGCCGGATCGCCGAGAAACGCGCGTCGAAATGTTCGGGGGCGACGGAGATCCCGGTGACCCGCACGTCGCGGGGCAGGAACCGTGCGAGACGGCGGACCCAGCGCGACGGATCGTCGGGCAGCACCGCGGTGGGGACGTCGACGTGGGCGACCTGCCCGGAAGCGTGCACGCCGGCGTCGGTGCGACCGGCGACGGTGAGCAGCACGGGGGTGCGGACGATCGCGGAGAGCTTCTCCTCGATCTCCCCGCACACCGTGCGACGTCCGGGCTGCCGTGCCCAGCCGGAGAAGTCGGTGCCGTCGTACGCGATGTCGAGTCGCAGACGGGTTGTCTCGTGAGAAGCCACGAGCCCGCCGCCCTCGGAAGGGTCGGCGGGCTCGTGAGCTTCAGCAGATGCCGAAACCAAGTGGATTAGTCCTTCTTGGCCTCGTCCGCCTCGGGTGCGTCGGCAGCCGTGGCGTTGGTGTCCTCGACACCCTCGACGACGGCGTCGGCGTTCGCGACCTCGGCGTCGGTGGCCTCGGCCTCGACGGCCTGGACCGCGTTGTCCTCGGCGGGTGCCTGCGAGGCGGCGACGCGGCGAGCGCGGTCGGCCTCGGAGGTGACGGTCTTCTCGCGCACCAGCTCGATGATGGCCATGGGGGCGTTGTCGCCCTTGCGCGGCATCGTCTTGATGATGCGGGTGTAACCGCCGTTGCGGTCCTCGAAGGAGGGACCGATCTCCGCGAACAGCGAGTGGACGACGTCCTTGTTGCGGATGACCTTCAGCACCTCACGACGCGAGGCCAGCGTGCCGGCCTTGGCGTGCGTGACGAGCTTCTCGGCGTACGGGCGCAGGGCCTTGGCCTTGGCCTCGGTGGTGGTGATGCGGCCGTGCTCGAAGAGCGCGGTGGCCAGGTTGGCCATGAGCGCCTTCTGATGCGAGGCCGATCCGCCGAAGCGGGCGCCCTTCTTGGGCTTGGGCATGATTTTCTCCTAGTAACGGACCGTGAGCTGCTACAGCTGCTCGGTCTCGGCGTAGTCCTCGTTGCCGTCGTTGTCACCGAAGGAGCCGGCCTCGGTATCGCTCCAGGTACCGGTCGCGGCGTCGTAGCCGGCGACGGTGCTGGGGTCGAACGATGCCGGGCTGTCCTTGAGGGACAGGCCGAGCGAGTGCAGCTTGACCTTGACCTCGTCGATGGACTTCTGGCCGAAGTTGCGGATGTCGAGCAGGTCGGATTCCGTCCGTGCCACGAGCTCGCCGACGGTGTGGACACCTTCGCGCTTGAGGCAGTTGTAGGACCGGACCGTGAGGTCGAGGTCCTCGATCGGAAGTCCGAAGGAGGCGATGTGGTCGGCCTCGGCGGGCGAGGGACCGATCTCGATGCCTTCTGCTTCGACGTTCAGCTCACGAGCCAGACCGAAGAGCTCCACGAGGGTCTTGCCCGCCGAGGCGAGCGCGTCCCGCGCGCTGATCGAGTTCTTGGTCTCCACGTCGAGAATGAGCCGATCGAAGTCGGTGCGCTGCTCGACGCGGGTCGCTTCCACCTTGTACGTCACCTTGAGCACCGGCGAGTAGATCGAGTCGACCGGGATACGGCCGATCTCGGCGCCGGACGCCTTGTTCTGCACGGCAGGAACGTAGCCGCGACCGCGCTCGACGACGAGCTCGATCTCCAGCTTGCCCTTGTCGTTCAGGGTGGCGATGTGCAGATCCGGGTTGTGGATGGTGACACCGGCCGGGGGCACGATGTCGCCGGCCGTGACGGTGCCCGGCCCCTGCTTGCGGACGTACATGGTGACCGGCTCGTCCTCTTCGGAGCTCACCACGAGACCCTTGAGGTTCAGGATGATGTCGGTGACATCCTCCTTCACCCCGGGAACGGTGGTGAACTCGTGGAGAACGCCGTCGATGCGGATGCTGGTGACAGCGGCGCCCGGGATCGACGAGAGCAGGGTGCGACGAAGCGAGTTGCCGAGGGTGTACCCGAAGCCAGGCTCGAGCGGCTCGATGACGAACTTCGAGCGGTTTTCAGCGATGACCTCTTCGGTCAGTGCGGGTCGCTGAGAGATGAGCATCTGTTGCCTCCTTGTGGGCGTCCGCCATATGACGCCCTAGTGGAATGGAGCGGTGTCCTCCCGCCCGGACGGACCGGAGGACACCACGACACCGAGGTGTCTTACTTCGAGTAGTACTCGACGATCAGCTGTTCCTGCAGCGGGATGTCGATCTGCGCGCGCTCGGGGAGCTGGTGGACCAGCACTCGCAGACGCGGGCCGACGACCTGCAGCCAACCCGGAACCGGGCGCTCGCCCTGGGTCTCGCGGGCGACCTGGAAGGGCAGCGTGCTCAGCGACTTCTCGCGGACATCGATGATGTCGTACTGCGAGACGCGGTAGCTGGGGATGTCGACCTTCTTGCCGTTGACCAGGAAGTGGCCGTGGCTCACCAGCTGGCGGGCCTGACGACGCGTGCGGGCGAGGCCGGCACGGTAGACGACGTTGTCCAGGCGCGACTCGAGGATGACCAGCAGAACCTCACCGGTCTTGCCGGGGCGGCTTGCGGCCTCTTCGTAGTAGCGACGGAACTGCTTCTCCATGACGCCGTACGAGAAGCGGGCCTTCTGCTTCTCCTGCAGCTGGAGCAGGTACTCGCTCTCCTTGATCCGCGCGCGGCCGTGCTGGCCGGGCGGGTAGGGGCGACGCTCGAAGGCCTGATCGCCTCCGACCAGGTCGACACGGAGACGACGCGACTTACGGGTAACGGGACCGGTATAACGAGCCATTTTTCTTTACCTTCCTTTCCCGTTAGACGCGACGCCGCTTGGGCGGACGGCAACCGTTGTGGGGCTGCGGGGTGACATCGGAGATGGTGCCGACCTCGAGGCCTGCGGCCTGGAGGGAACGGATCGCCGTCTCGCGGCCCGAGCCCGGGCCCTTGACGAAGACGTCGACCTTCTTGACACCGTGTTCCTGCGCCTTGCGGGCGGCGTTCTCGGCGGCGAGCTGTGCGGCGAACGGGGTCGACTTGCGCGAACCCTTGAAGCCGACGTGGCCGGAGGACGCCCAGGAGATCACGTTGCCCTGCGGGTCCGTGATGGACACGATGGTGTTGTTGAACGTGCTCTTGATGTGAGCGGCACCGTGCGGAACGTTCTTCTTGTCCCTGCGCCGTGCCTTCTGGGTCTTCTTCGGACCGGTGCTGCGTGACTTGGGAGGCATTACTTCTTCTTTCCTGCGACGGTGCGCTTCGGACCCTTGCGGGTGCGGGCGTTGGTCTTGGTGCGCTGTCCACGCACGGGCAGACCACGACGGTGTCGCAGGCCCTGGTAGCAGCCGATCTCGATCTTGCGGCGGATGTCCGCCTGAACCTCGCGACGGAGGTCACCCTCGACCTTGTAGCTCTCCTCGATGTACTCGCGGAGCTTGGCGAGGTCCTCGTCCGTCAGATCCTTGCTGCGCAGGTCCGGGTTGACACCCGTGGCCTCGAGGATCTCTTGGGAGCGGGTACGGCCGATGCCGTAGATGTAGGTGAGTGCGATCTCCATCCGCTTTTCGCGGGGAAGATCGACACCTGCGAGACGTGCCATGTGGCATTCCTATTCGGTGTGCGGAGGTCTGCTCCCAGCCCGTCCCCTGCGTCGAAGAACTGTGTGATTCAAAAACACAGTGGGGCCCCGGCCTCCGTACCGGGGGTTGATCGCGCAGCTCCTCGACGGGTCGAGGATCGTAACCACGCGACTGGTGCTGGAAGGTCTTCGTGCTTGTTGCCAAGCAGATCTTCGAGACGAAGGTGGATCTAGCCCTGACGCTGCTTGTGACGCAGGTTCTCGCAGATCACCATGACCCGACCGTTACGGCGGATCACCTTGCACTTCTCGCAGATCTTCTTGACGCTAGGCTGAACCTTCACGTAAGTCCGATCTCCTGTATGTGCGCCGCCGGACACGGCAGAGCCGGCCCGGCGACATGATTCTCCCCGACCGTGTGGCCGGGGAAGCTTCGTTACTTGTAGCGGTAGACGATGCGTCCACGCGTGAGGTCGTAGGGAGAAAGCTCCACGACAACGCGGTCCTCGGGAAGGATACGAATGTAGTGCTGACGCATCTTTCCGCTGATGTGGGCGAGAACCTTGTGCCCGTTCTCCAGCTCGATGCGGAACATCGCATTGGGCAGCGGTTCGATTACCCGGCCCTCGACCTCGATTGCCCCGTCTTTCTTAGCCATATCCTCCGCGATCCGTTGTTCGGCGTTGTGGTTGCATCGGCATCCGTTACCGTGACGCTCGGCAACTCCGGGACCGGACACGAACCGAGATTCGAAGGAATTCGACACGGGACCGATCGGAGCGCAGCGCGCACCACCGATCAATGGTACGGGAAGTTGACCGTCCAGGACAAATGAGCTCCGGCACACTCGTGCCCACGACCAGGAGGAGGACCGCACGTGCGGGCGTTGATCCAGCGGGTGACCACGGCGGCGGTGGCGGTCGACGGAGCCGAGGTGGCTCGCATCACGCCGGCCGAAGACGGTCACGGTCTGCTCGTGCTGGTCGGCGTCACGCACGACGACGACGAGGCCAAGGCCGCGACGCTCGCCCGGAAGGTGTGGACGATGCGCATCCTCGAGGACGAGCGATCCGCCTCCGACGTCGACGCCCCGATCCTGGTGGTCAGCCAGTTCACGCTCATGGCCGACACGAGGAAGAGCAGGCGTCCGTCGTGGTCGGCCGCCGCTCCCCGCCCGATCGCCGAACCTCTCGTCGATGCGTTCGCGAACGCTCTACGAGATCTCGGCGCGAAGGTGGAGACCGGGAAGTTCGGGGCCCACATGGAGGTGAGCCTCGTCAACGACGGACCGGTCACGATCCTCGTCGACGTATGACGCCGCGGAGTACGACCGCTCGCGTCACTCCGGCCGGACGGTGAGGATACGGGGGCCGTCCTCGGTGACCGCTACCGTGTGCTCCCAGTGCGCGGCCCGGCTGCCGTCGACGGTCACCACCGTCCACTCGTCGTCGAGGACCTCGGTCTCGTAGGTACCGAGGGTGAGCATCGGCTCGACGGCGAGCACCGATCCGACGACGAGCTTCGGGCCCTTGCCCGGCTTGCCTTCGTTGGGGAGGAACGGATCCATGTGCATCTCGCGCCCGATACCGTGACCGCCGTAGCCGTCGACGATGCCGTACAAGCGGCCGTGCACCTTCTCGGCGGCATGCGTGCCTTGCTCGATCGCATGCGAGACGTCGGTCAGGCGGTTGCCCGGGAGCATCGCCGCGATACCGGCCTCGAGCGACAGACGGGTGGCCTCGCTCAGGTCGATGTCGGCCTGCGACAGCTCCCCGATCCCGAAGGTCCATGCCGAGTCGCCGTGCCAGCCGTCGAGGATCGCACCGCAGTCGATCGACACGAGGTCGCCCTCGGCGAGCACCACCGACACCGACGGGATGCCGTGGACGACGACCTCGTTGACCGACGAACAGATCGAACCGGTGAAGCCGTGGTAGCCCAGGAAGGACGGAACGGCCCCCGCATCGCGGATGACCGATTCCGCCACCTGGTCGAGTTCCAGGGTGCTCACGCCCGGCTTGGCGGCCTCGCGCACTGCGACGAGTGCGGCACCGACCACGGCTCCCGCCGCCGCCATCGCGTCGAGTTCACCCGAGGTGCGGAACGGAACCACTGAGCGCTTGCGCCCGAAACCCATGTCGAACTACCCGTCTACTTTCCAAGTGCGGACAGAGCCCGCGAATTGATCTCCTCGACCTCACCGATCGCGTCGACCGTGATGATCGAGTCGGCGTAGTAGTCGAGCAGCGGGGCCGTCTCCTCACGGTAGACCCGGAGACGGTTGCGGATCACGTCTTCGGTGTCGTCGGCGCGACCGCGGGCGAGCATGCGCTCGACCACGACGTCCTCGTCGATGACGAAGGACAGCACGCCGTCGAGCTCGACACCGAGATCCTTCAGGATGTTCTCGAGTTCCTTGGCCTGCTCCACGCTGCGCGGGAAGCCGTCGAGGAGGAAGCCGTTGGCGGCGTCGGGCTCGGCCAGACGCTCACGCACCATGTTGTTGGTGATCTCGGCGGGAACGAGCTCCCCCGCGTCGATGTACTTCTTGGCCTCGACGCCGAGCGGGGTGCCCTGCCCGATGTTCGCGCGGAAAAGATCGCCCGTCGAGATGGCGGGGACGCCGAGCTTCTCGGACAGAATCGCGGCCTGTGTGCCCTTGCCGGCACCGGGAGGACCGAGCAGTACAAGTCTCACTTGAGGAACCCTTCGTAGTTGCGCTGCATCAGTTGACTTTCGATCTGCTTGACAGTGTCCAGCGCGACACTGACGAGAATGAGAACCGCGGCGCCACCGAAGATGCTCGAGGCCGTCTGGCTGCCGGACAGGAAGAAGTTCGGCAGCGTCGCGATGAGACCGAGGTAGATCGAGCCCGGAACCGTGATGCGGTTGAGCACGAAACTGAGATATTCGGCGGTCGGGCGACCGGGGCGGATGCCCGGGATGAAGCCGCCGTATTTCTTCATCTCGTCGGCCCGCTCCTCCGGATTGAAGGTGATGGCGACGTAGAAGAAGACGAAGAACACGATCAGGGCGAAGTAGATCGCGATGTAGACCGGGTTGTTCGGATTGACCAGGTACTCGTTGATGATCCGCTGCCACCAACTCGGATCCGGGTTCGTCGTGGCACCGGTGAGCTGCGCGACGAGATTGGGCAGGTACAGCAGCGACGACGCGAAGATGACGGGGATGATGCCCGCCTGGTTGACCTTCAGCGGCAGGTAGGTCGACGAACCGCCGTACATACGACGGCCGACCATGCGCTTGGCGTACTGCACCGGGATCCGGCGCTGACCCTGCTCGATGAACACGACACCCGTGATGAGGGCCAGGGCCACGACGCAGACGATCGCGAAGACGAGGCCGCCGCGGGATTCGAGGATCATGCGACCCTCGCTCGGCAGCGCGGCCGCGATACCGGCGAAGATCAGCAGCGACATGCCGTTGCCGACACCGCGTTCGGTGATGAGCTCACCGAACCACATGACGACGGCGGCACCGGCGGTCATCACCAGCACGATGACGACCATCCCGAAGATGCTGTCGTCGGCGAGGATCGGCTCCGAGCAGCCCTGCAGCAGCTGCCCTCGGGCGGCGAGCGCGACGATGCCGGTGGCCTGCAGGACGGCGAGCGCGACGGCGAGATAACGCGTGTACTGCGTCATCTTGGCCTGGCCGGACTGGCCCTCCTTGCGCAGTTCCTCGAAGCGTGGAATGACCACGGTGAGCAGCTGGACGATGATGCTCGCGGTGATGAACGGCATGATGCCGATCGCGAAGACCGACAACTGCAGCAGCGCGCCGCCGGAGAACAGATTGATCAGCGAGTAGATACCGGCCTGCTCGCTGCCGGCGAGCTGATCGACACAGGCCTGGACGTTGCCGTAGTCGACGCCCGGGGACGGCACGGTAGCACCGAGGCGGTACAGCGCCACGAGCCCGAGGGCGATGAGAATCTTCCGCCTCAGGTCCGGTGTCCTGAGGGCCGAGACGAAGGCGGAAAGCAAAGATCCTCCTGGCGGGCCGATCGGGGACGACGGATCGAGAGGGATCCGTCGGACGGTAGACAACTCTGAAACTCTAACAGTGGGCCCCGATGAGAGGCGTAGCCCGGTAGCCTATGTCACCGCTGCGAACGCAGCTTGGGGCACCGGTGTGAACGCGCGAACGGCCGCGGTGCAGGTATCTGCACCGCGGCCGTTCGACAGCCGTGACTCACACGCGAAAGTACAGGTCAGGCCTGGACGGTCGCGCTGCCACCGGCTGCAGCGATCTTCTCCTGAGCGGAGGCCGAGAACTTGTCGGCGGTGACCTGCACGGCCACCGTCAGCTCGCCCTCGCCGAGGACCTTGACGAGCTGGTTCTTGCGAACCAGACCCTTCGCCACGAGGTCCGCGACACCGATCTGTCCACCCTCGGGGAACACGCGAGCGATGTCCCCGACGTTGACGATCTGGTACTCGGTACGGAATGCGTTCTTGAAGCCCTTGAGCTTCGGCAGACGCATGTGGATGGGCATCTGGCCACCCTCGAAGGCCGGCGACACGTTCTTGCGTGCCTTCGTGCCCTTCGTACCGCGGCCGGCGGTCTTGCCCTTCGAACCCTCACCGCGTCCGACGCGGGTCTTGTCCGTCTTCGCACCCGGAGCCGGGCGCAGGTGATGCAGCTTGATGGTCATTCTCAGACCTCCTCAACGGTGACGAGGTGACGCACCACGTTGATGAGGCCACGATTCTGCGCATTGTCCTCGCGGACGACGGACTGGCGGATCTTCCGCAGACCGAGGGTCCGGAGGCTGTCGCGCTGATTCGACTTGGCCCCGATGGTGCTCTTGATCTGGGTGATCTTCAGCTCTGCCATTACTTCACGCTCCCAGCAGCCTGTGCACGTGCGCGCAGCATGCCGGCGGGGGCAACTTCCTCGAGGGTGAGGCCACGGCGAGCCGCGACTTCCTCGGGACGCTGCAGACCCTTGAGGGCCGCAACCGTCGCGTGCACCACATTGATGGCGTTGTCGGAGCCGAGCGACTTCGACAGGATGTCGTGGACACCCGCACACTCCAGCACCGCGCGCACAGCGCCACCGGCGATGACACCGGTACCGGGGGAAGCCGGACGCAGCAGGACGACACCGGCTGCAGCCTCTCCCTGGACGGGGTGGGTGATGGTTCCGCCGATGAGCGGGACGCGGAAGAAGTTCTTGCGAGCTTCCTCGACACCCTTCTGGATGGCCGCGGGAACTTCCTTGGCCTTGCCGTAGCCGACGCCGACCAGGCCGTTGCCGTCGCCCACGATCACCAGAGCGGTGAAGCTGAAGCGACGACCGCCCTTGACGACCTTCGACACACGGTTGATCGAGACGACACGCTCGATGTAGTTCGACTTCTCGGCAGCGTTGCCGCCGCGCGAGTCGCGGTCGCGGCGGTCGCGACCGCCACGGTTGTCACCGCTGTTGGGGTTCTGTCCGGCGGGGCCGTTGCCGCCGTCACGCCGCTGACGTCCCGGCATCAGGCGTTCCTTCCGTTCGAGAAAATGGTCATCAGAACTTCAACCCGCTTTCGCGAGCCGCGTCCGCGAGGGCCGCGATGCGTCCGCTGTAGGTGTGGCCACCGCGGTCGAAGACCACGGCTTCCACGCCGGCAGCCTTCGCGCGCTCGGCGATCAGCTGACCGACCTTCGCGCCGCGAGCCTTCTTGTCGCCCTCGAGAGCGCGCACATCGGGTTCGATGGACGACGCTGCGGCGAGAGTGGTGCCCGTCAAGTCGTCGACCAGCTGCACGTGCAGGTGGCGCGAGGACCGGTTGACGACGAGGCGGGGACGCTCGGCGGTGCCGGAGATCTTCTTGCGGAGGCGGAAGTGACGACGCGTCTTCGAAAGGCGACGCGTGGTGGAGGCGTCCTTGCCGCGCGGGATGCGCTTGGCCTTCTGGTTCTCGGTCTGGCTCATGATCACTTACCCGTCTTTCCGACCTTGCGACGGACCTGTTCACCCTCGTAGCGGATGCCCTTGCCCTTGTAGGGGTCGGACTTGCGCAGCCGGCGGATGTTGGCCGCGATCTGGCCGACCTTCTGCTTGTCGATGCCCGAGATCGAGAAGCGCGTGGGGTTCTCGACGGCGAACGTGATGCCCTCGGGCGCCTCGATCAGCACGGGGTGGCTGTAGCCGAGCGAGAACTCGAGGTCCTTGCCCTTGAGGGCCACGCGGTAGCCGACGCCGTGGATCTCCATCTTGGTGGTGTAACCCTCGGTGACACCGACGATGAGGTTCTGCACGAGCGTCCGCGACAGGCCGTGCAGCGCGCGGCTGCGACGCTCGTCGTTCGGGCGCGTGACGTTGATTGCCCCGTCCTCGCCCTTGGCGACGGCGATCGGCTCGGCGATCGTCAGGGACAGGTTGCCCTTGGGGCCCTTGACTGCAACATCCTGGCCGTCGATGGTGATCTCGACGCCCGAAGGAACTGCAACGGGGAGTTTTCCGATTCGCGACATTGTGGTGGCCTCCCTTTACCAGACGTAGGCGAGGACTTCCCCGCCCACTCCCTGCTTGGCCGCCTGGCGATCGGTGAGCAGGCCGGAGGACGTGGAGATGATCGCCACGCCGAGGCCGCCCAGGACCTTGGGCAGGTTGGTGGATTTCGCGTACACGCGCAGGCCGGGCTTCGACACGCGGCGCACGCCGGCAAGGCTGCGCTCACGGGAAGGTCCGTACTTGAGGTCGACGATAAGGGTCTTGCCCACCTCGGCGTCCTCGGTGCGGTAGTCGGAGATGTAGCCCTCGCGCTTGAGGATCTCGGCGATGTTCACCTTGATCTTCGAGGACGGGAGCTTGACCTCGTCGTGGTACGCCGTGTTGGCGTTACGCAGACGCGTCAAGAAGTCTGCGATGGGGTCGGTCATGGTCATGGCTGACCTGTTCACCTTTCTCGATGCGGTTCCCATGCAACGCCGGAACATGCCGGCCGTGGGCCTACGTCGAAACTCGGTTTCGATAGCGGATTCGTCGACGGATCGGCGACGAACCCATGACAGCGTGACAGTGGGCGGAGAACTTCTCGGTCCTCCGCCCACCGCTCACGTCACCAGGAGCTCTTGTGAACTCCCGGAAGTTCTCCGCGGTGTGCCATCTCGCGAAGGCAGATGCGGCAGAGTCCGAACTTGCGGAAGACCGAGTGCGGGCGCCCGCAGCGCTGGCAGCGGGTGTAGGCGCGCACCGCGAACTTCGGCTTCTTGTTGGCCTTGTTGACCAGTGCCTTCTTAGCCATGGGCTCAGTTCTCCTTGAACGGGAAGCCGAGGTGCTTGAGCAGGGCACGGCCTTCTTCGTTGTTGGTAGCGGTGGTCACGACAGTGATGTCCATGCCGCGCGGGCGATCGATCTTGTCCACGTCGATCTCGTGGAACATCGACTGCTCGTTCAGGCCGAACGTGTAGTTGCCGTTGCCGTCGAACTGGTTGCCGTTGAGGCCGCGGAAGTCCCGGATACGGGGAAGCGCGATGGACACGAGACGGTCCAGGAACTCCCACATGCGGTCGCCGCGCAGCGTGACGCGCGCACCGATCGGCATGCCCTCGCGCAGCTTGAACTGTGCGATGGACTTGCGGGCCTTACGGATCTCCGGCTTCTGACCGGTGATGAGCGCGAGGTCGTTGACGGCTCCGTTGATGAGCTTCGCGTCGCGGGCGGCGTCGCCGACACCCATGTTGACGACGACCTTCACGACGCCGGGGATCTGCATGACGTTCGCGTAGTCGAACTCCGCGTTCAGCGCGTCCTTGATCTCGGCGCGGTAGCGGGCCTTCAGGCGCGGCTGGGTCTTGTTCTCGGTGGAAGTCATGTCAGAGGTCCTTCCCGTTCTTCCGGGAAATCCGAACGCGCTTGCCGGTTTCCTCATCGGTGCGGTAGCCCACGCGGGTGGGGTTTCCGTCCGAGTCGACGACCGCAACGTTGGAAACGTGGATCGGGGCCTCCTGCGTCACGATGCCGCCGGAGGAGGCGCCACGCTCGTTCGCAGAGACGGCGGTGTGCTTCTTGATACGGTTCACGCCCTCGACGAGGACCTTGCCGGTCGCCGGGTAGGCCGCGATGACCTTGCCCTTGGCGCCCTTGTCCTTGCCCGAGATGACGAGCACGGTGTCACCCTTGTGCACCTTCATCACAGCACCTCCGGAGCGAGCGAGACGATCTTCATGAACCGCTTGTCGCGGAGCTCGCGACCGACGGGTCCGAAGATGCGGGTGCCGCGAGGATCGTTGTCGCCCTTGATGATGACGGCAGCGTTCTCGTCGAACTTGATGTAGGAACCGTCCGGACGGCGGCGCTCCTTGGCGGTGCGCACGATCACGGCCTTGACGACATCGCCACGCTTGACGTTGCCGCCGGGGATCGCGTCCTTGACGGTGGCGACGATGACGTCACCGATTCCGGCGTAGCGACGGGACGAGCCACCGAGAACGCGGATGCAGAGGATCTCCTTGGCACCCGTGTTGTCGGCGACGCGCAGTCGCGACTCCTGCTGGATCACTTACTTCTCCTTGACCTGGATTGGTGTGTACGTCAGATTTCCGACCTGGACGTACGCGGTCGTCGGCTGCCTGCAGCGCACGTGCGAATCACACACGGGTCCTGTAAGCAACCCGTCCAGAGTAGGCCATATACCGTACGCAGGGCAAATTCGCGAATTGTGATGTCACTCCCCACCCCGGCACCGGGCGTGTCGCAGCGACGTCCACCGCTCCCCCACGCGAGGGCTGCACCTACTACCGGACGCACAGCACCCCACCACCCGCGGTGCGGGTGGTGGGGTGCTGCATGTTCTCGGTCCTGTCGAGGACGAGGAGGCCTTACTTGGCCTTCTCGAGCACCTCGACCAGACGCCAGCGCTTCGACGCGGACAGCGGACGGGTCTCCATCAGCTGCACGCGGTCGCCGATGCCGGCCAGACCGTTCTCGTCGTGCGCCTTCACCTTGGTCGTACGGCGGATGATCTTGCCGTACAGCGGGTGCTTCACACGGTCCTCGAGCTCGACGACGATGGTCTTCTCCATCTTGTCCGAGACGACGTAACCGATGCGGACCTTGCGGCTCGCGCGCTGTTCCTGGTTGCTCACTGCCTTTTCCTCACTCATGCCACGTCACCCGCATTCGGGCCGGTGGCCAGTCCGAGCTCGCGCTCGCGCAGCACCGTGTAGATACGGGCGATCTCGTTGCGCACGACGCGGAGCCGACGGTTGTTGTCCAGCTGACCGGTGGCCATCTGGAAGCGGAGGTTGAACAGCTCTTCCTTGGCTTCGCGGAGCTTGTCGGTCAGCTCTTCGTCGCTCAGCTCGCGGAGTTCCGCGGCGGGGGTACCGGTAGCCATCAGAACTGCTCCTCCCTCGTCACGATGCGGCACTTGCAGGGGAGCTTGTGCATCGCGCGACGCAGGGCCTCGCGCGCAATCTCCTCGTTGGGGTAGCTCATCTCGAACAGCACGCGACCGGGCTTGACGTTCGCGACCCACCACTCCGGCGAACCCTTACCGGAACCCATGCGGGTCTCGGCAGGCTTCTTGGTGAGGGGGCGATCCGGGAAGATGTTGATCCAGATCTTGCCGCCACGCTTGATGTGCCGGGTCATGGCGATACGAGCGGACTCGATCTGCCGGTTGGTGATGTAGGCCGGCTCGAGAGCCTGGATGCCGTAGTCACCGAAGGCCACCTGGGTTCCGCCCTTGGCGGCACCCGTACGGCTCGGATGGTGCTGCTTGCGGTGTTTGACCCGCCGGGGGATCAACATTGCGTCAGCCCTCCTTGTTCTCGGTCGAGGCAGGGGCGTCGCTCGATGCGGCGCGGCCGGCCTCGGTGCTCGTCGCGGTGGTGCCCGACGCGCCGGAACGACGCGGGCGGCTCGGACGCTCACGACGCGGCCGGTCGGCGGGAGCAGCTGCAGCAGCAGCAAGCTCACGACGGCCACCGACGATGTCGCCCTTGTAGATCCAGACCTTCACGCCGATACGGCCGAAGGTGGTCCGTGCCTCGTAGAGGCCGTAGTCGATGTCCGCGCGCAGCGTGTGCAGCGGGACGCGACCTTCGCGGTAGAACTCCGAACGCGACATCTCGGCGCCACCGAGGCGGCCCGAGCACTGCACGCGGATGCCCTTGACGTTCGGCTGACGCATGGCCGACTGGATGGCCTTGCGCATCGCACGACGGAAGGCGACACGGTTCGAGAGCTGCTCGGCGACGCCCTGCGCCACGAGCTGAGCCTCGGACTCGGAGTTCTTGACCTCGAGGATGTTCAGCTGGACCTGCTTACCGGTCAGCTTCTCGAGCTCGGCGCGGATGCGATCGGCCTCGGCGCCGCGGCGTCCGATGACGATGCCCGGACGAGCGGTGTGGATGTCCACACGCACACGGTCGCGGGTGCGCTCGATCTCGACCTTCGCGATGCCGGCGCGCTCGAGGCCGGAGGCCAGGAACTTGCGGATCGCGACATCTTCCTTGACGTAGTCCGCGTACTGCTTGTCCGCGTACCAACGAGACTTCCAGTCGGTGGTGACGCCCAGACGGAAGCCGTGCGGGTTGATCTTCTGGCCCACTACTGAGCTCCCTTCCGGCGGTTACGAGTCGAGGCCGACCCGACGCTTTCCACGATCACGGTGATGTGGCTCGACCGCTTGCGGATGCGGAACGCACGGCCCTGGGCACGCGGCTGGAACCGCTTCAGGGTCGCGCCCTCGTCCACGTACGCAGTCGCGACGACGAGCGTGCTGGGGTCGAGGTTGTAGTTGTTCTGCGCGTTCGCAGCGGCCGACGCGATCACCTTGGCGACCGGCTCGGCCGCGGCCTGCGGCGCGAACTTGAGGATGGCCAGGGCCTCCTCGACGGACTTACCGCGAACGATGTCGACGACGCGGCGCGCCTTCATCGGGGTCACACGCACGTGGCGCGCAACAGCCCGAGCGCTGTTGGTGGTGGTTTCAGTGCTCATCGACGCTTGCTCTTCCGGTCGTCCTTGATGTGGCCCTTGAACGTACGGGTCGGCGCGAACTCACCGAGCTTGTGACCGACCATGGACTCCGAGACGAACACCGGCACGTGCTTGCGTCCATCGTGGACAGCGAACGTATGACCGATGAAGTCGGGCAGAATCGTGGAACGGCGCGACCAGGTCTTGATGACCTGCTTGGTGCCCTTCTCGTTCTGCGTGTCCACCTTCGCCAGGAGGTGGTCGTCGACGAACGGGCCCTTCTTGAGGCTGCGTGGCATTCTCTAACTCCCTCCTTGACTAGCGCTTCTTGCCGGTACGGCGACGACGGACGATGAGCTTGTCGGACGCCTTGTTCTTGCGGGTGCGGCCCTCGGGCTTGCCCCACGGGCTGACCGGGTGGCGACCACCCGAGGTCTTGCCCTCGCCACCACCGTGCGGGTGGTCGACCGGGTTCATCACGACACCACGGACGGTCGGGCGCTTGCCCTTCCAGCGCATACGGCCGGCCTTGCCCCAGTTGATGTTCGACTGCTCGGCGTTGCCGACCTCGCCGACGGTGGCGCGGCAGCGCACGTCGACGCGACGGATCTCGCCGGAGGGCATACGCAGCGTGGCGTAGGTGCCTTCCTTACCGAGGAGCTGGATGCTCGCACCGGCGGAGCGGGCCATCTTGGCGCCGCCACCCGGACGCAGCTCGACCGCGTGGATGGTCGTACCCGTCGGGATGTTGCGCAGCGGCAGGTTGTTGCCGGGCTTGATGTCGGCGTTGGGGCCCGACTCGACCGGGGCACCCTGCACGAGGCCCTTGGGGGCGATGATGTAGCGCTTCTCGCCGTCCACGTAGTGGAGCAGCGCGATGCGCGCGGTGCGGTTGGGGTCGTACTCGATGTGAGCGACCTTGGCCGGCACGCCGTCCTTGTCGTTGCGACGGAAATCGATCAGGCGGTAGGCGCGCTTGTGTCCGCCACCCTTGTGACGGGTGGTGATGCGGCCGTGCGCGTTACGTCCACCGCGACCGTGCAGCGGGCGCACCAGCGACTTCTCGGGCGTCGACCGAGTGATCTCGGCGAAGTCCGCCACGCTGGCGCCACGACGGCCCGGCGTAGTCGGCTTGTACTTACGGATTGCCATGAGTCTTCTCGTCCTCTATCTCTCGAGAGTTCCGATCGCTAGGCGACCGGGCCTCCGAAGATCTCGATGGGCTTGCTGTCGGCCGTGAGGGTCACGAGCGCGCGCTTGGTGTTCTTGCGCTTGCCGTAACCGAACCGGGTCCGCTTGCGCTTGCCCTGACGGTTGGCGGTGTTGACGCTGCTCACCTTGACGCCGAAGACCTTCTCGACGGCAATCTTGATCTGCGTCTTGTTCGAGTCCGGGTGGACCAGGAAGGTGTAGGTGCCCTCTTCCATCAGCCCGTAGGACTTCTCGGAGACGACGGGAGCCAGCAGGATGTCGCGAGGATCGGCGATCGTGCTCACTTGCTCTCCTCCTTCACTTCCTGGCCGGACTCGGCCGGCCCGTGGATGAACGTGTTGAGCGCCTCGACGCTGAACACGACGTCATCGCTGTAGAGCACGTCGTAGGTGTTCAGCTGATCCGGCGCGAGCGCGTGGACGTTGGGAAGGTTCTGAACCGACTTCCACGCCGCCACGTCTTCACGGCCGACGACGAGCAGGACCTTCTTGCGGTCGCTGATCTCGCCCAGGAACGTGCGAGCACTCTTCGTCGACGGGGTCTGACCGGCGACGAGTTCGGTGATCACGTGGATGCGCTCGTTGCGCGCCCGGTCGGAGAGGGCTCCGCGCAGGGCGGCGGCCTTCATCTTCTTGGGGGTGCGCTGGCTGTAGTCGCGCGGCTGCGGGCCGTGGACGGTGCCACCGCCGGCGAACTGCGGCGCACGGGTCGAGCCCTGACGTGCGCGGCCGGTGCCCTTCTGGCGGTACGGCTTCTTGCCACCGCCGCGAACCTCGCCGCGGGTCTTGGTGGCGTGCGTTCCCTGGCGGGCCGCGGCGAGCTGCGCGGTGACGACCTGGTGCAGCAGCGCGATGTTCGCGGGAGCGTCGAAGATCTCGGCGGGGAGATCGACGGAGCCGGAGGTCTGGCCACCGGGGGCCTTGACGTCCAGGGTCAGCTTGGTTGCGGTCTCGGTGCTGGTCATGCCCGTGCACCACCCTTCACTGCGGTCTTGACGATCACGAGGCCGCCCTTGCGACCCGGGATCGCGCCCTTGATCAGCAGCAGACCGTTCTCGGCGTCCACCTTGTGGACCGAGAGGTTCTGCGTCGTGATGCGGTCGGAGCCCATACGGCCGGACATGCGCGTGCCCTTGAACACGCGGCCCGGGGTGGCGCAACCACCGATGGAGCCCGGACGACGGTGCACGGCCTGCGTACCGTGCGACGCACCCTGGCCGGCGAAGCCGTGACGCTTCATCGTGCCGGCGAAGCCCTTGCCCTTCGAGGTGCCGGTGACGTCGACGTAGGCGCCGTCCTCGAACACCTCTGCGGTGAGTTCCTGGCCGACCTCGTACTCGGAGGCGTCCTCGATCCGGAGCTCGACCAGGTGACGGCGCGGCGTGACGCCGGCCTTCTCGAACTGGCCGCGAACCGGCTTGTTGACCTTGCGCGGCGCGATGGCACCGTAGGCGAGCTGCACGGCGTTGTAGCCGTCGCGCTCCTCGGTGCGGATCTGCGTGACCACGTTCGGTCCGGCCTTGACGACGGTGACCGGAACGACCCGGTTGTTCTCGTCGAAGACCTGGGTCATGCCGAGCTTGGTGCCCAGGATTCCCTTGATCTGGTTAGTCATGTGTTGTCTCCGCTGCGTCTTTCACAAGCTCGCTGTAATCGAATGTCACTGAATGTTGACGTCGACACTCGCCGGGAGATCGATGCGCATGAGCGCGTCGACGGTCTTCGGCGTCGGGTCGAGAATGTCGATGAGCCGCTTGTGCGTCCGCATCTCGAAGTGCTCGCGCGAGTCCTTGTACTTGTGCGGCGAGCGGATGACGCAGTACACGTTCTTTTCAGTGGGCAACGGCACCGGGCCGACCACGCGGGCACCCGTACGGGTCACCGTCTCGACGATCTTGCGCGCAGATGCGTCGATCGCCTCGTGGTCATAGGCCTTGAGCCTGATGCGGATCTTCTGTCCCGCCACGCTTAGTGTCCTTTTCTTGCCGCGTTTCGTGATCCCCGGCGGAGCCGGAAACCACCTCGTCTGCACAGTTCCCCAGGGAACGGCGACCGAGAACAGCACTCGAAACACAGTGCGAGCCGGACGTATCCGATCCGCTTGCCGCTGTTCATCTGTCATTGTTCTCCGGTCCACGCGGTCGGGCGTGTCGGCCCGCCGCTCATTCCCCGGCGTCGATGCTCGAAGGCTTCGACACCGCAAGGAACGGAACCGGCTGCGCTCCGCAGGAGCGCACAGGGGTACTGCTTCCGTCTTGCATGTGGCCGCGACCAGGCCGTGAGGCTCGATCCGCGACTGTCACGTCTTTCCCGTTCCGAGCCGCGAAACATCCATGGCCCGGTCAAGGCAACCCGACCAGTATGCAGGAGCACGGCCGAGAGTTCAACTCACGACGGTGCGTGATGTGCACCTCGGCGATACGCCGCGCGGTCGGGTCCGCGTGGTCGAGCCTAGCCGATGGGGTTCATCGGCAGGGTCCGAACCGGAGCGGCCGCCCCGATCGTATTCGTCGGGTCGGGACCGGGGCCCGGCGGCACCAGCGCGACCTCGGGGACCCGTGCGCCGGCGGCGACGAGCTGCGGCTCGTCGCGCCAGATCGGCAGTGCCTCCTGCAGTTCGAGCCCGATGCCGATGAGACGTTCGTCCTGCCACGGCCGCGCACCGAGCTGCACACCGACCGGCATCCCCGTCGCGGCGGAGTACCCGGCAGGCAGGGTCACCACGGGGGCACCGGAGTAGTTCGCCCAGCGCACGGGGCCCGTCACTCCGGCCGTGACACTGATGCCGAGGAACTCCTGGCGTCGTGCGCCGTCGACGGAGGCGCCGGGCAGCATGATCGCGTCGAGATCCTGGTCGACGAACATCCGGTTGTAGTCGCTCTGGTAGCGCAGGCGGTCGCGTTCGAAGGTGAGGTAGTCGCCCACCGGCACGGCCAGCGAGGCCACCGCCGTGCCTGCGGCCACCGCGTTCTCGGGGCGGTACAGGCCGAGCCGGTCGGTGAACTGCTGGTGGTAGGCGCCCATCTCGACCTGATCGCCGGTCGCGAGAGATTCGGGCAGCGGCGGCATCGTCACCGGGACGGTGACCGCGCCGAGCGACTCCGCCACCCGCGCCGCGTCGTCGACGACGCGCTGCACGGCCTCGGGAGGTGCGGGATTCGTGTTCACGGGCAGCCCGATGCGCACGCCGGCGAGGGGACTCGCTCCCCCGGCCGCCGTCACCGGGTAACCGCCCTCGGGAACGTCGGGGCCGAGTGCCGTGATCGGGTCGGCCGGGTCCGCGCCCGCGAGCACGGTCATCATCAGGGACGCGTCCGCGACGCTGCGGCCCATCGGACCCACGTGGTCGCGGGTCCAGGTCAGCGGGATCATGCCGTGCGAGGTGATGCGCCCGTAGGTCGGCTTGATCGAGGAGACACCACAGGCGCTCGCCGGGAACCGGACCGAACCGCCGGTGTCGCTGCCGAGCGCGAGGGGCGCGAACCGCGCGGCGAGCACGGCCGCGCTGCCGCCGGACGATCCGCCGGGCGACATCTCGGTGTTCCACGGGTTGCCCACCTGCGGGGTGGCGACACCGATCGCGAATTCGTCGGTGTGCGCGTGCCCCATGAGCACCGCGCCGGCGTCCTCGAGTCGGCGCCACACACCCGAGTGCCCGGCCGCGATGTTGCCCTCGAGGACGCGACTCGACGCGGTGAGCGGAAGTCCGGAGACCGCGAAGATGTCCTTGAGAGCGATCGGAAGCCCGCACACGAGCGGTGCCGGGGCCTGGTCGCGGCGCGCGCGGGCGAGCCGCTCCCCCGCCGCGTCGGCCGCCGCGTAGGCGATCTCGGGGTAGAGCCGGATCCACGCACCGATCGCTCCGTCGTACGAGCGGGTGCGGTCCAGACAGGCGTCGAGCAGTTCCCGGGGGTGCAGTTCGCCGGCGTGCAGCAGCGCCGCCGCCTCGACCGCACTCATCCTCGCGGGATCGGTGACGGTGACGGTGTCGGGTGGAGGGAGCCTGCGTGGCGGAGCCGCACGACCGCTCCCCGCGGTCGCACCCCACGCGAACAATCCGCCGGCGGCCCCTCCCAGTAACCGTCGGCGTGATACTCCGGTGCTCACCCCGCCAACCAAACCACGAACTGCGTCACGATCCGGGCGAGGCGGGGAATGTGTGCCACATGTCACCCCCGGCCGTGATGCCGCCGAGACCGTGCGGTGATAATGCGAGCCGTCCATCAGAGGAAGGCGCATGCCATGAACTCGTCCGCTTCGTCCGGATCATCACGGTCCCCGAAGATTCGTCGGCGACCGCAACTCTCGGACGACGTGGCGGCGCACGTGAGAAACCTCATCATGTCCGGCGGTGTGCGACCCGGCGATTTCGTCCGTCTGGACGAGACCGCGGCCGACCTCGGGGTGAGCGTGACCCCGGTGCGCGAGGCTCTGCTGACCCTCCGTGGTGAGGGGCTCGTCGAACTCGTCCCCCATCGCGGGTACGTGGTGTCCCCGCTCGACAGATCGGACATCGACGACATCTTCTGGCTCCAGGGCAGACTCGCCGAGCGGCTCGTGGAGCGCGCCGCGACCCTGATGACGGCCGAGACCCTCGCGGAGCTCGACGAGCTGGCCGCGCGTTTCGCCGAGGCCGTGCGGGCCGGTGACGGCGCGCGCATCGAGGACCTCGAATTCGAGTTCCACCGGACGTTGAACCGGGTGGCGCGTTCGCGCAAGCTCGCGTGGTTCCTCCACAACGCGACCCGGTACACCCCCGTGCACTTCTACTCCGACGATCGCAACTGGGGGACGGCGGCGATCGCCTCACACGAGCGGTTGCTGCAGGCGCTGCGCACCGGTGACGTCGAGGCCGCCGGACGCGAGACGCGCGAACACTTCACCGACGGGGCCCACCGACTCGTCGAACACCTCGAAGATCTCGGCGTCTGGTCCTGACCGACCGGCGTGAACACCCCGAGGGGAACGGACGTCGGCGCCGACGCGCATGTCCGTCCGCCCCTCCCGGGATCGTGCGCACCGGTACGATTCCGACGGTGACGGACCGACCCGTCCCCGACGGGGACCGAGATCTACGGCGGGGTGTGATGTGAGCGATCACGACCAGGCAGTTCTCGTGGAGGACGTCCACAAGTCGTTCGGCGACGTCCACGCACTCGACGGGATCAGCTTCTCTGCACCGCCGGGCCGTGTCCTCGGCATCCTCGGCCCCAACGGCGCCGGCAAGACCACGATGGTCAAGGTGCTGTCGACACTGTTGCGTCCCACCTCGGGTCGCGCCGTGGTCGCCGGGCACGATGTGGTCGCCGACGCCGCAGCGGTCCGGCGGTCGATCATGATGACCGGCCAGTTCGCCGCGCTCGACGACACCCTCACCGGCCGGGAGAACCTGATCCTGTTCGGCCGCCTGATGGGTCTGGACAAGAAGTCGGCCACCCGGCGCGCCGACGATCTGCTCCGGGAGTTCGATCTCGTCGACGCCGGTCGTCGCCCCGTGAAGGGTTATTCCGGCGGTATGCGCCGACGGGTCGACATCGCGTGCGGCCTCGTGGTCCGTCCCAAGGTGGTCTTCCTCGACGAGCCGACCACCGGTCTCGACCCGCGCAGCCGGCAGGGCGTGTGGTCGCTGGTGGGGGCGCTCAAGGACCAGGGCATCACGGTGCTCCTGACGACGCAGTACCTCGAAGAGGCCGACGTGCTGAGCGACAACATCATCGTCATCGACAAAGGCACCGTGATCGCGGAGGGCACCGCGAACCAGCTGAAGTCCTCCGCGGGTGGCACCCAATGCGAGATCGTTCCGGCCGACCCGCGGGCGATACCCGAGATCCTGCACGCCCTGAACGGTCTTCTCTCCCAGGACGTCCTGGTGGGTACGGTCCCCGACACGGATCGGGTGTCCGTCCCGGCACCGGACGGCGCCGCGACCCTCACCGACGTGCTGCGGCGCATCGAACCCCTGGGCATCGAACTCGCCGACATCGGTCTGCGACGTCCCTCGCTCGACGACGTCTTCCTCCGCCTCACCGGGCACTCCGCTTCCGACGGCGGCGATCCGACGGACGGTGGCCCCACGAACGACGGCCCGACAGCGCCGCCCGAGGCGGAACGAGCGGAGCCTGCGCCGGCAGGTGAGCGGCCGTGACGGCCCGCACCGACGAGACGGTCCGCGGGACGGAAGCCTCCACGGTCTCGTTCACCGACTCCCCGTCCACCCTTCCCGCACGTCGGGGAGGGGTCCACCGCCGGATCACGCCGTCGGGCGTCGAGCAGTGGTGGGTGCTGACGCTCCGGTCGTTGCGCACGATGGCGCGGTACGGCGAGTTGGTCCTCACGGTCCTGGCACCGTTCGTCTTCGGTCTCGGCTTCTATCTGCCGCTCAAGTTCGTGATGCAGTTGCAGGGCATCGACTACGCGCAGTTCCTGATGCCCATCATCGTGTTGCAGTCGATGGCGTTCACCGCCATCTCCGCGGCGCAGCTGGCAGCGCAGGAGGGCACGACCGGTGTGACCTCGCGTCTGCAGACGATGCCCGTCGCCCCGGCGGCGCCCCTGGCGTCACGGATGACGGCGAGCATGGTGCGGTCGGTCATCTCCTTGGCCGCGGCGATCGGATTCGGTTATCTCATCGGTTTCCGTTTCTCCGCCGGGCCCGGGCAGGCAGCGTTGTTCTGCGCGACCGCACTGATCATCAGCCTGTTGTTGTGCCTGGGCGCCGACGCGATCGGATGTCTGTCCCGGAGCCCCGAGGCCACAGCGCAGGCGCTGACCCTGCCGCAGCTGATCCTCGGGATGCTCTCGTGCGGTTTCGTGCCCGAGGAGGGATTCCCCGAGTGGATCAGACCGTTCGTCCGCAACCAGCCGATCTCGCAGTTCTCCTTCGCGATGCGCGACATGGCCCAGGACGGCGTGACCTGGGAGGTCTTCCGGCCGAGCCTGTTCTGGATGATCGGGCTGGCCGTGATCTGCATCCCGGGCGCCGTGTGGGCCGCGACGAGGCGGGAGTGAGTCGATGAGCAAGACCGTCGAGACACAGCGGGCACGGGCCCGATCGCGAGAGCGGGCAGGGACTCCGGGTCGCGCCTTCGCCTATCCCGAACCGGATCGCGTCCGCAGCGAGAGTTCCCTCGGCGCACTGTGGGAGCACAGCCGCCTGCAGTGCGGTCGCCTGCTGCTCCGGTGGGCCCGCGATCCGGCCACGATGATCCAGGCGCTCATCTATCCGGCGCTCACCCTGGTGATGTTCCGCATCGTGCTCGGCGACAGCATCACCGCCGCGACCGGCTATTCGTCGATCTTCGGCACCGTGCCCATGATCGTGCTCGTCGGCGCGATGTTCGGCTCGGTCGTCAGCGCGGTGGGGCTGCGCACCGAACGCGATTCCGGCCTGCTGAGCCGGTTCCACACGCTGCCCGTCCACCGCTCGTCCGGTCTGGTGGGACGATTGATGGCGGAGATGGTGCGTGTGTTCGTCACCTCTCTCGTGATCTTCGCCGCCGGCATGGCGTTGGGTTTCCGGTTCACGCAGGGCATCGGCCCCACCCTGCTCAGCCTTGTGGTCCCGCTGATCTTCGGTCTGGGATTCGCGATGATGGTGACGGCTCTGGCGACCCTGCCGGGACGCACACCCCTCGTCGAGACCGTCTCGATCCTGTGCACCCTGCTCATGTTCTTCAACTCGGGGTTCGTGCCGGTCATGGCATATCCGAGCTGGCTGCAACCCGTGGTGGCGAACCAGCCGATGTCCTGCGCAATCGACACCATGCGCTCGCTCGCGATGGGTGGTCCGATCGCGGAACCGTTCCTGAAGACCGTCCTGTGGTCGGCCGGGATGGTGGCGATCTTCGTCCTCCCCGCCGTCGTCGGATATCGGCGCTCGGCCGAACAGAATTGATCCGAGCGTCACCCGTCGAGCCGACTCGACCACACGAATGGGGAAGGCCCTTCTCCGCTGGGCGGTTTCAAGGGGTCGACGCAACACCGCTGTTAGTTGGTGGGGATTAGATCACGCAGACGCTCGGCTGGAGTATCCCAGCCGAGCGTTTTGCGTGGCCGGCCGTTGAGTTCCTGGGCGACGTGCTCGAGGTCCGCCGGGCTGTAGACACTCAGATCGGTGCCCTTGGGGAAATACTGCCGCAGCAGTCCGTTGGTGTTCTCGTTGGTGCCGCGTTGCCAGGGGCTGGCCGGGTCACAGAAGTACACGGCCATATCGGCGGCGATACCGAACTGTTTGTGCCGGGCCATCTCGGCGCCCTGATCCCAGGTCAGCGAGCCACGAAGATGCGCGGGCAGGTCTTTCATCGCGGCGATGAGCGCGTCCCGCACGGATTCGGCGTCGTGCCCGTTCGGCAGGTGCAGCAACATCGTGTAACGGGTGGTGCGTTCGACGAGGGTGCCGATCGCGGTCTTGTTCAGCTCACCGGTGATCAAATCGCCCTCCCAGTGTCCGGGCACCGCACGGTCGGCGACCTCGGCGGGCCGGTCACTGATCATCACCATCGGATCGGTGAATCGCTGATACCGCTGACCGTCCGCGCGGTGCGGTTTACGTCTCGCCCGTCCGGTCCGAAGTGCCTGTTGCACGTGCTTTTTGAGCCCACCTCGAGCTTGGAAGTAGAGGGCTTGATAGATCGTTTCGTGGCTCACCCGCATACTTTCGTCGTCGGGATGATCCCGGCGCAGACGGTGCGAGATCTGCTCCGGCGACAACTTCCGGGACAGGCCTTCCTCGACCGCTGCCCGCAGGACCGTGTTCACCACCAGTTTGGACTGCTTGGGCCGCGCCCGGGCGGCAGCGGCGGCTCGATCGGCCTGATACGGCAGGTACCTGCCCTCGATGCTGTGCCGACGAACCTCCCGCGAGACGGTCGAGACGTTCTTGCCGATCCGAGCGGCGATGGCCCGCAACGAATCCTCGACGAGCAGGCCGTCGGCGATCGCGATCCGGTCCTCGGTCGACAGATACCGGTCGCTGATCGCCGGCCGTCCGCTGTCATCGCAGGTCACTCTGGTCGCACTGGTCACAGACTGTGTGTAGACGGTTCCGTGGTGGTAATCCACGACCCGCCCATCGGGGTGAATCCGCTTGCTGTTCGAACGCCGGATCCCCTGCCGCCAGTCCCGTGCGGTGCGTTCGTTGACCCCGACCTCACGGGCTGCTCGTCTGGCCGACCACCTGTCAACGGCCATCGTGGTGTCCCCGCTCTGGGCCAGGTGGAAGTCCCCGCCTCGTGGGTGTTCGGGGTTGGGGTCAGGGGCGTTCACCTCGTTCGTGTCGGGCCTGGCGCATCCGGTAGGACTCACCGTCGGTGAGCACGACGGTGGCGTGGTGCAAGAGCCGGTCGAGGATGCCGGCGGCGGTGGTGTGTTCGGGCAGGAACCGGCCCCACTGCTCGAACGGCCAGTGCGAGGCGACCGCCAGGGATCGGCGTTCGTAGGCGCCGGCGACGAGTCGGAACAGCAACTGGGTGCCGGTGTCGTCCAGCGGCGCGAACCCGACCTCGTCGACGATGATCAGATCTGCCCGCAACAGCGTGTCGATGGTCTTGCCGACAGTGTTGTCGGCCAGGCCGCGGTAGAGGGCTTCGACGAGGTCGGCGGCGGTGAAATAGCGGACCTTGTGCCCGGCGTGCACGGCCGCGATCCCCAACCCGATCAGGGTGTGGGATTTTCCGGTACCCGGCGGGCCGACCAACGCCAGATTGGCGTGGGAACGAACCCATTCCAAACCGATCAGGTAGTCGAATGTGGCTTGTGGGATGGAGGACTCGGCGACGATAAAACTGTCGAGGGTCTTGGCGACGGGGAACGCGGCCGCTTTGAGTCGGGCGGCGATGTTGGAGGCGTCGCGGGCGGCCAACTCCGCTTCGATCAGGGTGCGCAGCACCTCCTCCGGAGTCCAGCGTTGGGTCTTGGCGGTCTGCAGGACCTCGGCGGCGGTGCGGCGGACGGTGGCGAGTTTGAGTCGGCGCAGACCGGCGTCGAGGTCGGCGGGCAACGCCGCGACCGCCGGCGGAACGGCGGTGCTCGAACTGCTCATCGTGCGGTCTCCTCTCGGGTGACGGCGTAGGCGTCGAGAGATCGGGTCGGGGCGGTCGGCAGGTCCAGCACCAGCGCCTCACCGCCGGGGCGGGGTTGGGGAACCCCGCCCCGGCGTCGAGGATGGAACGGACGTCGTCGGCGCGGAACCGCCGGAACGCCACTGCCCGGGTCAGGGCGGCGAGCAGGGCATCGGTGCCGTGCGCGGCCTGCAGGTCCAGGAGCACCGCGAGTTCGGCGGGCAGGCGGGTGTTGGCGGCCGCGGCGGCGCCGACGAGGAACTGTTCGGCGACCGGACCGAGTGCGCAGAATCGTTTCTCGACTTCGGTTTTCGGTCGCGGACCACGACTGGGAGCCTGTCGTGGGGTCGGGTAGTGCTCGTCGAGGATCGACGCGGTGCCCGGGGCGGTGAGCGCGTGATCGGCGGCGACCTCCCCTGTGGCGGGGTCGGCGATCAGCAGTCGCCCCTCGCCGGCGGTGACGGTGACGGTGGCCCCGATCAGGCGGGTCGGCACCGAATAGCGGGCCGAGCCGAAGCGGATGCAGGAGAGCTTGTCGACCTTGCGGGTCACCGGTGGCGGCCCGATCTGCAGTCGCAGCGACGGCAGCGGCCCGAGCACGGCCTGTTCCTCGCGCAGGCGCTGGGCGGGGACCGCGTCGATCTCGGTGTGCACCCGGGTGTTGACCTCGATGCACCAGGCCTTCGCGGCGGCGTTCGCGGCGGCCAGGTCCACCGGTCGGCCGGACAGGTCGGCGTCGGTGAGCAGCGGGACGACCAGGTCGCGTTGGGCGTAGCCGACGAGGTGTTCGACGACGCCCTTCGACTCGGGGTCGGCGGCGTGGCAGAAGTCGGGACGGAACCCGTAGTGGGTGGCCATCCGCACGTAGTCCGGGGTCGGGACCACCACGTTCGCCACGACTGCGCCTTTGAGGCAGGCCATCCGGTCGGCCAGGACCTTGGTGGGCACCCCGCCGATCGCGGCGAGAGCCTCGGCGATCAACGTCAAGGTGGTGGCGGCGCGTTCGTCGGTGGCGAAGGCGACGAACCGCCACCGTGAATACGCCAGCACCGCGCAGAACAGGTGCAGACCGGCACCGAGGGTGGCCCAGTCGATGACCAGGTATTCACCCGGTGTCCACACGGCGGGACGGCGACCGCGGTGATTGTTTTTGCGCCACTTGGTTCTCTCGTCGGCGACGAGGCGGCGGAAGTTGCGGTCCGAGCCGGTGTATCCGGCGGCCGCGGCGATGGGGAGCAGGCGTTTGGCTTCAGATTCTGCCGCGGGACGAGGCGATGCGTTCTGCGACGATCTCGGTGACGGTGTCGTAGTTGCGGGGGCGGGGTTGCCGTGGGGGCGGGGTGTCGCCGGCTTCGAATCGTTCGATGACACGGCGGACGGTTTTGTGGGTGGTGCCGCACATCTCGGCGGCGCCTCGGTAGGTGCCGACCTCGCGGTAGGCGGAAATGATGTCCATGCGGTCCTTCGCAGACTTCAATGGAACTCCCTGGGCGGTGACAGGTGACTGGGTGGCACCTTCACCTTCACCGCTCAGGCCTGGCGTTCCGGTGGGAATCACGACGAACACGAGGCGGGGACTTTCATCTGGCCACCACCGGGGACCGTTACTCGGCCACCAGTGGGGACTTTCTCATGGCCATGGACACCACCCGGCTGCGATCAACTCCAGACAACGACGCTTGGCTTCGGGTTTGCCCTTCGGCGAGATCTTCCCTGTGCGGACCAGTCCCTCGTCGACCAGGATCCGGCGGGCCACCGAATGCGCCACCTTCGAGGCCTTCGCCGCCCGGGTGATCGAACCGGTCTCGTTGTAGACAGACACGATCAGCGCAGGGTCGGCGGTGCCGGCCCGGCCACGGGATCTACCCGCCGGCCGGCCGATCGCCCTCAAAATCGCGTAACACCGCTGTCGGGGCAGCCCGAATGCGGCCGCGGCCTCCTTGACCGGAATCCCGGCATCGATCAGTCGTGCCAGTTGGTCACCGAACCGGTCGCAGTCCTCCGTAAACGACATGATCGTCGCAACCTCTCGTTGAGAGTGTTGCGACGATCATGTGAACCCCCCCTGGCGAAGAGGGGCCTTCTCACACCTGGTCGCGACGGACCGGCCGGACTTACGAAGTCAGACCGAGTGCCTTCTCGAGGACGGGCCACGAATCCTTGAGGTCGTCCTGCCAGTAACCCCACGAGTGGGTGCCGGAGTCGCGGAAGTTGTAGGTGGCGGGGATGCCCAGCTGGTCGAGGCGGCCACGGAGGTTGTGCGTGCAGTAGTTGGTCGCAGCCTCGATGACACCGCCGACGATGATCTGGTTGGCGAGCACGTCGACCTCACCGTCGATTTCGGGGCCGGCCAGGGTGTCGTAACGTCCGGGCAGGCCGGTGCCGTTGGAGATGTACAGATCGAGTCCGCGCAGCTCCTCGGCGTGCACGTAGGGATCGTTCTCGACCCAGGCCGGATCGTCGAGCTCGCCCCACATGTTGCGGGTGTCGCCGCCACCCCAGGTCTCGACGACGAGCTTGACGAACTGCTGACCGATCGGGTCGGAGGTCTGCGCGCACCCGCTGTAGGCCGCGACGCCCTGGTACAGGCCGGGAGCAGCGATGGGCAGCTGCAGGACGGACGTACCCGAGGACGACAGACCGGCGATCGCGTTGACGCCGTTGGTGCCGAGCGCGGCGTCGATCAGCGGCGGGACCTCCTTCGTAAGGAAGGTCTCCCACTTGTTGACGCCGAGCTCCGGGTCCTCGTTCTTCCAGTCGGTGTAGTAGCTCCACTTTCCGCCGACCGGCGAGACGACGTTGACGTTCTTGTCCTTGAAGAACTCGATCGCGTCGGTACGGAAACGCCAGGTGGCACTGTCCTCGCCGCCGCCGGCGCCGTTGAGGAGGTACAGCGTCGGGCGCGGCTCGCTCGTGTCGGCCGGACGCCAGACGTCGAGCAGGATCTCCTTGTCCATTGAAGCGGAGTACACGTAGACCAGCAGCTGCTGGTCATCGTACTTCTCGATACGAGTGATCTTCGAACCGTTTTCACTGGTTACCGACTGGAGCGGTTGCTGGCTCTCTACCACCGGGTCCGCCGGCTGTGCGATTGCCGGAGCGAACGACAACGCCGCCGAAAAAACTGCGCATGCCGCGCCAACGGTCAATACACGAAGTCGTCCGGATCCTCGCATCGGATGCTTCATACGGTTCTCTCACCTTTTCGAGTTGGGCAGCGGTTGTCGGCGTCGGGTTCGACGGTGACGAACGGAACCTACCTGATTACAGGTTTCGTACAGTTACATGCGTCGGGATGCGGAAGCAACTCGTTACATCTGCTTCCTTCTCAGGTACTCGTCGAGTACAGGGCCGATCGCCGCGAGCGACTCCGGCGTCATCATCGCCCCGTGGACGCAACCGACCGGAACGTCCTTGATGCTGCCGGTCACAAGATGTGACCACTGCTGCTCGACATCGTCCTGGTTCGGCGAATGATCCGCAGCGGTGAAGTAGAGCAGATCCCCCTCGAAAACACCCGGAGTATGCGAGGCGATGAGCTCGGCGGAATGGAGCGCACCTTCGTACAGGTCTCGAAACCGCTCGGGAGAGAGGGCGAACATCTCCTGCGGGATCATCTCCCACAACTTTTCCAGGTGTTCGTCGGACAATGCCATCACGTTGTCCCCATCCTCAAGGACGACGCCGATCTGGGCGAGCTCGTCACGAATGGTGTCCCGGAAATCCCCCACCTTCAGGTTCAGTCGGCTGTCGAGCATTGTCAGACTCCCAACCTGTTCGTTCTCCCCCTGAAGACGGACAGCCATTTCGTGAGCGAGCACGCCACCGAGCGACCAGCCCATCAGATGATAGGGCCCTTCGGGTTGCACAATCCTGATCTCCTCCACATAGCGGGCGGTCATCTCGGCGAGGGACTTAGGTCGGTAACCGTCCTCCGACAGAATCCGGGATTGGACGCCATAGACAGGACGGTCGCGCACAAAATGGGTCAGACCCGAATACGTCCATGCCAAACCGTACAGAGGATGCACACAAAAGAGCGCCTTGCCGCTACCACGAGTCCGAAGCGGCAACAGGATCTGCATCGAATTGTCGTCCGACGGATCGAACGCTTCCCCGCTATCGAGATCGAACGCGATCCGCTGTGCCAGCGCCTCGACGGTGGTTTCGGCAAAGAGCCATTGGACTCGAACCTCGACACCGATCTTCTCGCGTAGGCGACTTACCACTCGAGTTGCGATCAGTGAGTTTCCGCCCAGCTCAAAGAAGTCGTCGTCGACACCGACGCGGGGTACGCCTAACACCTCGGCATAGACGTTCGCGACGATCTCCTCGATCGGGCTACGGGGAGCGCGGAATTCGCGGACCTCGAAGACGGGCTCCGGCAGGGCCTTGCGGTCGAGCTTGCCGCTGGTGTTGAGCGGGAACGCATCGAGCACGACGACCGCCGACGGCACCATGTACGACGGCAGGACGCTACGCACGGCGTCGAGCAGGACCGCCTTGTCGACAGTGTGCCCGGGTGCCGGCACGACGTAGGCGACCAGCTGCTCACCGGTCGGTGTCGGCACGACGAGCGCGACGGCCTGGCTCACCTCGGCGCAGCCGAGCAGCGCCGTCTCGATCTCGCCCAGTTCGATGCGCTGACCGCGGAACTTGACCTGGAAGTCGGTGCGGCCGAGATAGTCCAGGACGAGGGCACCGTCGGCGATGCGGCGCCACCGCACGAGATCGCCGGTGCGGTACATCCTGCTTCCCCGCACCCCGAGGGGACTCGCGACGAACCGGTCGGACGTGAGGTCGGGGCGCTTCTCGTAGCCGCGCGCGAGTTGCACGCCACCGAGATACAGCTCGCCCGGGGTTCCCACCGGGGTGGGACGCAGACGCGAATCCAGCACGTATACCTGCACGTTCGCTTCGGGAACGCCGATCGGCACGGAATGGTCGCCGTCCTCGGCGCCCCAGTAGGTCGCCGAGACCGCGGCCTCGGTGGGGCCGTAGAGGTTGTGGACCGCCGCGTCACCGAGACGCCGGAAGGCCGTCACGGTCTCCGGCGGGAGGGCCTCGCCGATGACGAAGACGTGGCGCAGGCCGGCGCAGCTACCCGCCGGGGCGTGGGCGGCGAAGACGGTGAGCATGGACGGGACGAAGTCGGTGAGCGTGACGCCGTACCGGACGATCGCGTCGGCCACGTAGGCCGGGTCGCGGTGACCGTCGTGGGTCGCGACGACGAGCGTACCGCCGGTGCGCAGCGGCAGGAAGTAACCCCACAGCGACACGTCGAAGGTCGTGGCGGTCTTCTGGAGGTACACGTCGCCGGGCGAGATGTCGTACTCCGCGGCCATCCACTCGAGCTGATTGACGATCGCCTCGTGGGGGACGGACACACCCTTCGGACGTCCGGTGGATCCGGACGTGAAGATCACGTAGGCCGGTGAGGCGGCCTGGACGGTGCCCCGCAGTTCGTCCTCGCGCACGGGCTCGGCCGGATGGTCGGGCAGAGCCGGGTCGTCGACGAGGATCGTCTCGACCCCGGCCGGGAGATCCCCGGCGTCGGCGGTGGTGCTGAGCACGCACACCGGTCGTGCGGTGTCGAGGATGTGGCTGATCCGGTCGGCCGGGTGGTCGGGGTCGAGCGGCACGTAGGCCCCGCCCGCCGTGACGACCGCGTACATGGCGGCGACCAGATCGATCGAGCGCCGGATACCCAGCGCGACAAGCGATTCGGGTCCGACACCGACCGAGATCAGGTGACGGGCGAGGCGGTTGACCCGCGCGTCGAACTCCGTATAGGTGAGGGCGTCGTCGCCGAAGACGACTGCGGTGGAGTCCGGGGTCGAGGCGACCTGCGCGCGGTAGCGCGAGAGCAGGGTCTGCGCATCGACCGGTCGCTCGGTGGCGTTCACCTCGACGGTGAGCGCGTGTCGCTCCGGCGCGGCCAGCAGGTCGACGTCACCGACGACCATCTCGACGTCGCCGGTGAGCGATTCGAGGACCGTCACGAGACGGGCGGCGAGCGACCGCACCGTCGTCTCGTCGAAAAGGTCCGTGGCATAGGTGAACTGGGCATCCATACCGGCGGGACGTCCCTCGACCTCTCGCGGTCCGACGGTGAGCTGCAGATCGAACTTGGCGATGCTGCCACCGAGATCCACCGGCTCGACGTCCAGTCCGGGCAGGGCGAGGTCGGGTCGCTCCATGTTCTGGAAGAACAGGGCCACCTGGAACAGCGGATGGTGACCAGCGGAACGAACAGGGTCGAGGACCTCCACGAGCCGCTCGAAGGGCAGGTCGGCGTGGGCGAACGCGTCGATGTCCGAGGCGCGGACCTCGCGCAGGACGTCGGCGAACGTCCGCTCGGGAGTGACGGTGGTCCGCAGCACGAGTGTGTTGACGAACATGCCGATCAGATCGTCGAGCGCCTGCTCGCCGCGGCCCGCGACCGGGGTGCCGATCGCGATGTCGTTCGCACCCGAGATCCGGGACAATAGAACGGCGAAGGCCGCGTGGAAGACCATGAAGGGCGAACATCCCGCGGCCCGGCCGAGTTCGACGACGGCCTCGTGCAGGGCCGGGTCGATCTCGAACTCGACGACCGCCCCGCGGCCCGACGCCCCGGCCGGGCGTGGCCGGTCGGTGGGCAGTTCGAGACGATCCGGTAGATCCGCAAGAACCGATGTCCAGTAGGCGATGTCTTTCGAGATCGTCGAATCCGGATCATCCTCGTCGCCCAGGACGGACCGCTGCCACAGGGTGAAGTCCGCATACTGCACGGCGAGTGGTTCCCAGCCGGGCACCGCCCCCGCCCTACGGGCGAGGTAGGCGGTGACGAGATCACGCACGAACGGCTCCATCGACGCACCGTCGGCAGCGATGTGATGGACCACGATGATCAGAACGTACTCGTCGCCCGTCCGTAAGAGTTCTAGTCGCCAGGGCACTTCGACGGTGATATCGAATCCCGTCATCACTGCATGGATCACTCGACTTTCGATCTCCGAGCTCTGGACCTCCTCGACTCGTAACACCGGGATAGCCTTCGAGACAGGCAGGACCAACTGGCTGCCCACACCGTCGCGGTCCGGATAGATCGTCCGAAGGGGTTCATGTCGTTCGACAAGATCCGCGACCGCGGCACCGAGCGCATCGGCGTCGAGTGTCCCGCGCAGACGCAGTGCGACGGGGATGTTGTTCGCCGCCGAGGCCGAATCGAAGCGATTCAGGAACCACATGCGCTGTTGCGCGAAGGATAGTGGAATCGTCTCGGGACGAGGGCCTGGCACCAAAGGTATGCGATCCCCCCCGGCGAGAGACTCGACCACGGCAGCGAGTCCCGCCACAGTGGAGGATTCGAAGAGTTCGCGCACGGTGACCCGCACACCGAGCGCTTTGGAAATCCGCGCCGCCACCCGCGTGGCGATCAGCGAGTTGCCCCCGAGAGTGAAGAAGTCGTCGTCCACCCCAGCCCGGGGCACGCCCAACACCTCTGCGTATGTCCGTGCCACGATCTCCTCGTACGGCGTAGCGGGAGCTCGGTACTCGCGCTCTTCGATCACCGGCTCCGGCAGAGCATCACGATCGAGCTTGCCCACCGGGGTCAGCGGCACCTCGTCGAGCACCACGATCGCCGACGGCACCATGTGCGGCGGCAACGATCGCGACACGAATTCCGTCAACTCCGCGGTGTCGATCGTGCGGCCGCGGACGGGCAGCACGTAGGACGCGAGGACGGTCGCACCGGACGGGGTGGACCGCCCCACCGTCGTCGCCCAGTTCACGGACTCGTGTGCGCTGAGGACCGCGTCGATCTCACCGAGTTCGATGCGGAAACCGCGCACCTTGACCTGGAAGTCGCTGCGGCCGACGAACTCGATCTCGAGCCGGTCCTCGACGGGCCGCCACCGGACGACGTCGCCGGTGCGGTACATGCGGTCGCCGGGTTCGCCGTAGGGGTTGGGGACGAACCGCTCGGCGGTCAGCGCGTTGCGGCGGTGGTAGCCGCGGGCGAGTGCCCGGCCGGCCACGTAGAGCTCACCCGCCATGCCGGCGGCGACGGGCCGCAGACGCGAGTCGAGCACCAGGGCCGACACTCCGTGTGTAGGACTACCGATGGTGATCGGCCGTCCCGGCTGGAGCCTTCCGAAGGTAGTCATAATGGTCGCCTCGGTCGGGCCGTAGCCGTTGAAGTACCTCCGTCCCGCCGCCCATTGCGCGAGCAGTTCGGGCGTGGTGACGTCGCCGCCGACACAGATCGTTTCCACACTGTCGAGGCCGGTCGGATCCATGGTGCCCAGCACGGCCGGAGTGATCGTCACATGTGTCACCCCCTCCGCCCGCAGTAACTCGGCGAGATCCGGCCCGCCGATGATCCCTGCCGGCACGATCACCAGAGTGGCACCGCTGGAGAACGTGGCTGTCCACTCGAGCACCGATGGGTCGAAGCTCGGCGAACAGATGTGCAGGGAGCGGTGCCCTGCACGGAGATGGTAGAGATCGGCAGCAGTGTCGACCACACCGCCGAGGCCGGCGTGGGTGACGACGACGCCCTTGGGCTTGCCGGTCGACCCCGAGGTGTAGATCAGGTAGGCCGGGTGGTGGACCCGGATCGGGCGTACCCGGTCGGCGTCGGTGATCGGTGCGGCGGAGCGGGATTCGACGTCGGCGGCGAACGCCGGGTCGTCGATCAGCAGCCATTCCGCGTCGTCGGGCAGTCCGCCGACGAACTCGGACGACGTGATGCCCAGGGTGGCCCCGGAGTCGTCGAGCATGTAGCGCACGCGGTCGTCCGGATAGGTCGGGTCGACGGGCAGGTGCGCGGCGCCGGTCTTCGCGATCGCCCACACGCTGAGCACCATCTCGTACGAACGGGGGAAGGACACGGCCACGAAGTTCTCCGGTCCGGCACCACGCTCGATGAGCAAGCGGGCCAGTCGCGACGAGGTTTCGTCGAGTTCGCGGTAGGTGATCGACCGTCCCTCGTACCGCACTGCCACGGCGTCGGGATCCATCGCGCCCCCCCGCGTGAGGATATCGCTGAAACTTCCTCCAGTGGTCACGTGACCACCGCGGACGTGGATGAGGCGGTCGAACTCATCCACGTCGAGGATCGCCAGGTCGCCGACGGGCGCCTCCGGAGTGTCCAACGCGCCAGTGAGCAACATCGAGAACCTGCGCGCGAACTCCTCCACGGTCCGCCGATCGAACAGGGCCGTCGCGTAGGAGAACTCGGCTCCGATGCCGGCGGGCTCGCCCTCCTCGTCGTACTGCTCACGCAGTATGAGCGAGAGATCGAACTTCGCAGTGTCGACGTCGAACGGGACTCCTGAGACCGTCAGGCCCGGAAGTTCGAGCGCTGCCTCACGAAAATTCTGGAACGACAGGACCACCTGGAACAGCGGGTGGCGTGCCGTCGACCGTTCGGGGTCGATGATCTCCACGAGCCGCTCGA
>NZ_JAOCLZ010000079.1:0-1013 GCF_025290685.1 Rhodococcus sp. PAE-6 | reverse complement strand
TGATCGCACAGCGGATCGAGGACAACCAGCCGGTGCCGGCGACCTCCCGCGACCGGCTGACCGAGGAGCTGACGGAGTTGATCGAGGACGAGATGCGGCGCAACCCGCCGGAGGACCCGGATCTGCCGTTCTGATCCAGGCGCAGTGGGCGCAAGTCCGCAGCGAATTCGTAGACCTGGAGCTGCTGGGACGCAAGCTCGCCAAGAGGCTGGGCGCAGCGAACACAGCTTTGGAGACTGCGCAGGAACGCGGTTTCGACCGTGGCATCGAGGTCAACGGTCAGCGCGTCACCACGCTGACCGAACGGCTCGACCGTCTGCGGGGACGCTGGCGTGAGCTGCGGGCGCAGGAAAACCAGCTGCGCACCGAGCTGCACACCTGGGGCATCGACCCGGAGGCCGTCCCCAAGCAGACGGTGCGCGAGGTCGCCGCCGCACAACCGGCCTGGCGGGAGCATCCCGCAACCGAGCGGCAACTGCGCACCATCGAGCGCCTGGCCGCGGAGGCGAACGTGCCGTTCGTCCTCGACGACGACATCACCAAAGGCCAAGCCCACGATCTGATCACGGCGATGCTCGCCGGCAACCTGCCCAACGCCCAGTTCACCGACCGTCCCGCCGGGCCGATGTTCATCCCGGCCGCGACACCGGCCGAGCCGGCCACACCACCTGCCCCAGCCGCTGCCGAGACATCCCAGGACGAAGAACCGCAGGTCGAGCAGCCGCGGCCGCGGCCGCGGATCGACCCCCTGGCCGACGTCGAGCGCCGGGTGCTCGAACGCCTCGCCGAACCGGACACCGACGCCGACACTGCCGCCAACCCGCAGGTCAACACCGCAGCGCAGTTCCTGTCGTGGGCCGACGGGCATTTCACGGTCAAAGCCCAGGTCGCCCTCGCGGATCTGATGGCCGATCGCGACTCGCTCACCGACGAGCAGTTCCTGGTGTGCCGAGTGATGCTGTCCGACCCGAAACGCTGGGGCGAGCTCGGGCACCGCGCTGCCGAGGCGTACT
>NZ_JAOCLZ010000078.1:0-1018 GCF_025290685.1 Rhodococcus sp. PAE-6 | reverse complement strand
GTCACGATCGATGGCGACAACCACCACATCACCAAGACCGCTCGCGTCGGTGAGATCCGCGGCGACGGCCTGATCTACACCGTCTGGGAGTCCGACGGCGCCATCGAGCCCGACCCGTACCTCGAGTCCTACGACTGGGCGTCGGGCCTGTCCGGTAACTGAGCACGGAAGCCGAAGAGGGAGACGACATGGATGTCCTTGTAGGACAGCTCTTCACAGGATTGAGTATCGGATCGATCCTGTTGCTGGCAGCACTGGGGCTGTCGTTGACGTTCGGCCAGATGGGCGTGATCAACATGGCCCACGGCGAATTCATCATGGCCGGCAGCTACACCGCCTTCGTCGTGCAGCAGGTGATCTCCTCGGCCGGGATGTCCCTGTTCGTCTCCCTGCTCGTCGGCTTCCTGGTGGGCGGCGTGATGGGTGTGATCCTCGAGGTCACCCTCATCCGCCGCATGTACCACCGCCCGCTCGACACCCTGCTGGTGACCTTCGGTGTGGGCCTGCTGCTGCAGCAGGCCGCCCGCGACATCTTCGGCGCCCCCGCCGTCAACGTCGTCGCACCGTCCTGGCTCTCCGGTGGTGTGGAGATCTTCGGGGCGGTGGTCCCGAAGACCCGCCTGTTCATCCTCGCCCTCGCCGTGGTCTGCGTGGTCGCCCTGATCGCGTCGATGAAGTACACCCCGATGGGACGACGGATCCGGGCCGTGGTGCAGAACCGCGATCTCGCCGAGACGGTGGGCATCTCGTCGCGCCGCACCGACATCACGACCTTCTTCCTCGGCTCGGGCCTGGCCGGCCTCGCCGGTGTGGCCCTGACACTCATCGGCTCGACCAGCCCGACCATCGGCCAGTCGTACCTCATCGACGCCTTCCTCGTGGTCGTCATCGGCGGTCTCGGCCGCATCGAGGGCGCCGTGCTCGCGGCCGTCGCACTGGGCCTGCTCAATTCGTTCATCGAGTACTCCACGACCGCGTCGATCGCGAAGGTCATCGTGTTCGTGCTCATCGTGATCTT
>NZ_JAOCLZ010000077.1:0-1050 GCF_025290685.1 Rhodococcus sp. PAE-6 | reverse complement strand
GAACGACAGGACCACCTGGAACAGCGGGTGGCGTGCCGTCGACCGTTCGGGGTCGATGATCTCCACGAGCCGCTCGAACGGGATGTCGGCATGAGCGAACGCCTCGAGGTCGGCCTCGCGCACCCGTGCGAGCAGGTCGGAGAAGCCCTCACCCGTGTCCACCCGGCTGCGCAGCACGAGGGTGTTGACGAACATGCCGATCAGGTCGTCGACCTCGGCCTCACCGCGACCCGCGATAGGCGTGCCGATCGCGACGTCGTCGGTGTCGGCCATCCGCGCGAGGAACACCGCGAGCGCGGTGTGCACGACCATGAACATCGTCGTGCCGGTCCGCCGCGCGAGCGCCGCGAGACCGCGGTGCGTATCCGCATCGATCGTAAATCCGACCATGCCACCGGCGAACGACTGCACCGCCGGACGCGGCCGGTCCATCGGCAGGTTCAGCTCGTCCGGAAGCCCGGCGAGGGTGCGTTTCCAGAAGTCGGCCTGCGCCGCGAGCAGGCTCGCGGCATCGTCCTCGTCGCCGAGCACGTCGCGCTGCCAGATCGCGAAATCGGCGTACTGCACGGGCAGCGGTGCCCAACCGGGAACCTGCCCCTCGGCGCGGGACATGTAGGCCGTCATCACGTCGCGGGTCAACGGCGAGATGGACCAGCCGTCGGCGCTGATGTGGTGGACGACGAACACGAGCACGTGATCGCGCTCGGAGAGCTCGAACAATCGTGCGCGCAACGGGATCTCGGTGGTGACGTCGAACCCGCGGGAGACGACCGCCGTCACCTTCTGCAGCAGGTCGTCCTCGGTGGCCGATTCGACGTCGATGTCGGGCGCGGCTTCCGCGACCGGGAGGATCAGCTGATAGGGACGTCCGTCCACTTCCGGATAGACCGTGCGGAGCACCTCGTGCCGGGCGAGCAGATCCTGGACCGCTGCCCGCAACGCACCGAGGTCGAGCGCCCCGGTCAGGCGGACCGCGACCGGGATGTTGTTGACCGACGATTCGGTGTCGAAGCGGTTGAGGAACCACATGCGCTGCTGCGCGAGCGACAG
>NZ_JAOCLZ010000076.1:0-1172 GCF_025290685.1 Rhodococcus sp. PAE-6 | reverse complement strand
CTTGAAATCCGTCATCGTTCCGTCCGTCCAATCTCCGCCAAGCATGCTCAAGCTTCACGATTTTTGCAACAGAGCCGGCGCAGACATGCTGGGCTCGTCAGGATCAAACTGCACTATGAGGCGGCGGTTCATACCGCGCCAGGGGAGCGAATGGACAGCGAGGAGCCTCCGAACGTTCGGGTCGCCTGCTCGGGTGATATCGACGAGGTTGTGCGGCTGATGCACGACGCTGCGGCGTGGATGTCCGCCAAGGGAACGCCCGCCTGGGACGTCGCGCGGATCGACCGGACATTCGCGGAGACCTTCGTCCTGAGATCCGAGCTCCTAGTCGCGAGTTGCAGCGACGGCATCGTCGGCTGTTGCACCTTGTCGGCCGAGGATCCCGAGTTCTGGCCCGACGCCCTCAAGGGGGAGGCCGCATATCTGCACAAGCTCGCGGTGCGACGGACACATGCGGGCCGGGGTGTCAGCTCCGCGCTGATCGAGGCTTGCCGCCATGCCGCGCGAACGCAGGGGTGCGCCAAGCTGCGGCTCGACTGCCACCCGAACCTGCGTGGCCTATACGAGCGGCTCGGATTCACCCACGTCGACACTTTCAATCCCGGCTGGGATCCAACCTTCATCGCAGAACGCCTAGAACTCGAAATCTAACGTCCGTTCGGGCATCGAGGTCCATGTCGGGGTGGGACGGGCCCGTGGCTTCAAGATCACTTGCAGTCCGACCGCGATGTCTTGGTTGCGCGAGAGGTTGTCGATATCCTCCACTTCCATCATCAACCCTGGATAATGCCGCCGCCGTCATCGCCGCCGACGCCCGTGCCGGGCTTTTCGGGCCTGTCAGGCTTGCTCGGCCTTCAGCCTGCCTGGGCGAGATCTCCGGCGGACGGATTAACGGCGGAGCTTCGCCGCCTTTCGTGCGTGTGAAGGCCGAAGATAGTTCTCTCAAAAACATCCGTTTATGAGAGATACCAAATGTCATTTTCAGAAGACGACTGCACCAGTTGATTGGGCGTAATGGCTGTTGTGCAGCCAGCTCCTGACAGTTCAATATCAGAAGTGATCTGCACCAATCTCGACTATGCTCAATACTCGTGTGGGCTCTGTTGCAAAAATCGTGAAGCTTGAGCATGCTTGGCGGAGATTGGACGGACGGAACGATGACGGATTTCAAG
>NZ_JAOCLZ010000075.1:0-1185 GCF_025290685.1 Rhodococcus sp. PAE-6 | reverse complement strand
TGCGCCTCAACCGGTCGTCGGCTCAGGACCTCACGCTGCAACCGTGATCGTGTCGTGGGAGGGCCGGTTAACCGATAGCGGATTGTTCGACCAGATCTGCCGCCAGATCTGCTTCGGAAACGCGGTGAACGCCAGCAGGTCCGCTCGCGCTGCGTCGAGATGCTCCGCGACCTTGGGTAGTTTCGATTCGAGAGCGTCGATCACCCGGTCGTATTGCGCGTGAACCGAATCAGCGTCGGGTTGGTCATAGACCGAATGCAGCAACGTCTTCACCCAAGGCCACGACGTTTTCGGGGTCACCGCCATGAGATTGGTCGAATAGTGTAGCTGTAAGAAATTAATGTATCGATTCGCTGGTGTCGCTCTCGTGCGGTGGTATGGCGGCGAGAAGTTCGGCGGCGGTGCGGTAGCGGATGGGTGCCGGCACCGGGATGTAGCCGTCCTGTTCGAGCAGTGGTCGCACGTCGAGCAGCGCATTACCGATGGTGCGCGGACTGACCTGGAACAGTTCGGCAAGGACAGCGCGAGTGCATAGTCGCCGCAGGTGCAGCACCGTGGCCAGGACACGTTCGGCATCGGTGATCTTCTGAAGGAAGATTCCGCCGCGGCCGCCGGGCATCCGCTCGCCGCCACGTTGGGCGTAGCGGCGTCGTTCGACCATGGCGGCTTGCCGAACGGCGAGACGTTCGACGAGTTCGTCCAGTTGCCGGCGACTCATGCCGGTCAGCGTCGGATGCGACAACGTTTCGGGGAGCAGCCGATTCGGGGCGGGACCGAGTACCCGGTCCTCGCGGACAAATCCGACAAGGTCGGCGGCGGTGCTCAACCGCAACCCGATGATCGGGGTGACGTGGTGGCCACGCTCGTCGAACAGCATCCGCGTTTCGGCGATGATCTCGCCGATGGAGTTCGGATTGACCCCGAGCAGTTCCGAAAGCACCCGCTGGGAGCACACCTGCCGCAGATACACGACGGTGATCAGCAGCGCGGCGGCGTCCGAGATCAACCGCCGCTTGCCGGCACCCGGCGCCCGGCGGCGCCGCCCGCCGCGTTGGTGCCAGCGGCGTTGCTCGGCGCGGGCGGCCTGCACCGAAGCCAATTGGGCGGTGAGGGGCCTTAACCCCTGACCTTGGACACGGTGTCATTTCGGTTATGCCGCTTCCGCGAGGGTAGCGGAGGCAGCGG
>NZ_JAOCLZ010000074.1:0-1225 GCF_025290685.1 Rhodococcus sp. PAE-6 | reverse complement strand
TTCCGAACGTAGCCAACCAGCCATGCCCCTGGCGGGACAACTGGCACACCAGAGGTTCGTCCGTCCCGGTCCTCTCGTACTAGGGACAGCCTTCCTCAAGTTTCTAACGCGCGCGGCGGATAGAGACCGAACTGTCTCACGACGTTCTAAACCCAGCTCGCGTGCCGCTTTAATGGGCGAACAGCCCAACCCTTGGGACCTACTCCAGCCCCAGGATGCGACGAGCCGACATCGAGGTGCCAAACCATCCCGTCGATATGGACTCTTGGGGAAGATCAGCCTGTTATCCCCGGGGTACCTTTTATCCGTTGAGCGACACCGCTTCCACATGCCGGTGCCGGATCACTAGTCCCGACTTTCGTCCCTGCTCGACCTGTCAGTCTCACAGTCAAGCTCCCTTGTGCACTTGCACTCGACACCTGATTGCCAACCAGGCTGAGGGAACCTTTGGGCGCCTCCGTTACATTTTGGGAGGCAACCGCCCCAGTTAAACTACCCACCAGGCACTGTCCCTGAACCAGATCATGGTCCGAGGTTAGAGGTCCAATACGATCAGAGTGGTATTTCAACAACGACTCCACCCATACTGGCGTATGAGCTTCACAGTCTCCCACCTATCCTACACAAACCGAACCGAACACCAATACCAAGCTATAGTGAAGGTCCCGGGGTCTTTTCGTCCTGCCGCGCGTAACGAGCATCTTTACTCGTAATGCAATTTCGCCGAGTCTGTGGTCGAGACAGCAGAGAAGTCGTTACGCCATTCGTGCAGGTCGGAACTTACCCGACAAGGAATTTCGCTACCTTAGGATGGTTATAGTTACCACCGCCGTTTACTGGGGCTTAAATTCTCAGCTTCGCGGAGTAAACCCCGCTAACCGGTCCTCTTAACCTTCCAGCACCGGGCAGGCGTCAGTCCGTATACATCGTCTTACGACTTCGCACGGACCTGTGTTTTTAGTAAACAGTCGCTTCTCTCTGGTCTCTGCGACCACCCCCAGCTCGGACCGCAAGGGCCGTCACCGGGCGTGGTCCCCCTTCTCCCGAAGTTACGGGGGCATTTTGCCGAGTTCCTTAACCACAGTTCTCTCGATCGCCTCGGTATTCTCTACCTGACCACCTGTGTCGGTTTGGGGTACGGGCCGTGTACCAACTCACTAGAGGCTTTTCTCGGCAGCATAGGATCACTGAATTCCCCTCAACGGGTACGCATCACCTCTCAGGC
>NZ_JAOCLZ010000073.1:0-1236 GCF_025290685.1 Rhodococcus sp. PAE-6 | reverse complement strand
GTTCCTGGTGTGCCGAGTGATGCTGTCCGACCCGAAACGCTGGGGCGAGCTCGGGCACCGCGCTGCCGAGGCGTACTGGCAGGCCCGCACCGGCGAGCCGACACAGCATCCGGTCACCACCGAGGTCGCCGACGCGATCGTCGAGGCCCGCGCCGACGTCGAGCGTCCGTTCACCGAGGACTTCCTCGACACCACCCAGGCTGTACTCGACACCCAGGAGCCGGCCGAACCGGCCACCGCCGAGCAGCGCGGCGAGCACGTCGCCGCAGTGCAGGACGGGATCGACCAGGCCGCCACGGTCGAGGTCGATCAGTGGTGGGCACGAGGCCGCGCCGCCTATGACCCGGCCGATCCGCTGACGCTGCCGCAGCCGGACACCGATCCGCAGGTCGCCGCCGCGATCGGCAAGGTGCGCAGCCGCACGGGCCGCGATGAGATCCGCCACCAGTGGTTCGCCGGTGTCGAGCAGGCACGTCGCGAGGCCACCGCTGGCGAACGGCAGGCTCTGATCGCCGAGGTCGCCGTCGATCCGCGGCTGATCGCTCAGGTCGAAGGCCGGCGCCCGGACTACTTGCCGGCCGTGACCCGTTCCGAGGTCAAGAGCCTGATCGCCGAGGCCGCCCGCAAGGCGCCCCCGCTGCGCCAGGCCGCAGCGAAGGTACTGCTCGAACACCGGTTGCCGGACGAGCTGTATGAGCGGGCCTACGCCGAATGGGAGCGTGTGCACGGTCCCGAGCTGACCTGGGATCAGGGCACCGCCGCGCAGTGGACGGCGTGGATGACCATGCACGCCCGACGGGACCCGCTGCTCGGATCGTGGGTCGGGCTGCCGATGTACCCGCGCACCCCGATCATCGAGATCGGTATCGAGACCGCCTTCGAGGTCATGGCCGAAGAGCGCCCCGATCTGATCGCCGCCACCGCGGACATTCCCACCGAGCGTCTGGCTGCGGAGATGCGCGGGAACATCATCCCGAACCTGCCCGCACCCGACCCGTCGGAGCTGTCCGCCCAGTTCCGGGACGGGGCGGCCTACTGCGCCCTGACGTTGAAGGACCATCCGAACAGCAAGGTCGCCTACTTCCCGATGCGGGGCTGGGACTACACCCTCGGCGGCGAGAGCAGCTCCGTAACCTGCGGCCGCAACGCCCGGGCGGCAATCGGTGCGCTGCTCGAAGCCCGCAACATCGCGCTCCCGGAGTGGATCGAGCGGGCCTACCGGCCCTACGCCCAGGC
>NZ_JAOCLZ010000072.1:0-1252 GCF_025290685.1 Rhodococcus sp. PAE-6 | reverse complement strand
CCGTTTCACGTCCAGCAGCGACACGCTGTCGGTTGTGGTGCTGGTCACCGGGTTACACCACTCTATGGGGCACTACTGCGGTCCCTTGTGGAGTGTGGCGTCAGTAGTCGTGCGCGATCGTGATGTGAGATGGCTGGCTTTCGTAGGCCGCACCTACTGTTGCCGGTTTCTTCACTGTGTTGGTCCAGGCATCAGGTCGTGGCCGGTGCTGAGCTAATTGACGGGGAGTCCGGCTCGAACCGTGATCGGCTCACGGGGTCATATTTCCGGCGGTCCGATCAAGTGAGAACGTTTGTGTTCAGAATCCCTACGCGTCGGTCGTTGAAATCCTGTCGTGGGGACGTGAAACTACGTCGAAGCTTGTTGGTTGCTTCGGATCGCTCGCTCTGGCGGTGGTGCGAACGACACCGATGGGCCGCTGCGCGAACCGAATTGCGGATTCGTTCCGGCCGGCCGCGATGGTTACTGCGGTGGTGTCCAATCGAACACTTTCGTGGCCGATGCGATGCCAGAGGGTTTACAAGACGTACCTTTGTTTCGAAGTCTGGTGTCGTGCTTGCTGATTCGCGGGGTTCCCGAGCGGCGAACGTGGCTGTAGGAATTGAGGGTCGATGCGATCGCCCATATGGCATCTCGGGCGCAGGGCATGGACCTGATGGGCGCGGAGTACGCGAAGGACGCGATCCGGACCGCTGCCGCTGTTTTGTGTGGTCGCGTCTACTCAACTATTTTGCGGATCACGGTGCTCTCACGGGCCGAGGTGGCGTGTGACGGGCTGCATAAACAGAAAGGCCTCGGTCGTCTGATGTCGCATGCGGTGACGAACCGCGATAGGCATGGGATTACGGACCTCTATGTGGCTTGTCGGCCATGAGTTCTGAGGCGCTGGATCGTCGCAGTCGTGCGATAATTTCTGAGTAGAGTTGTTCATGTCAATGATGTGGGTTTCGGAGTTGGTTTGGCTTTGGTGACAAGAGGCTACTTAGACTCCGGCCGGATGCATTCGAAGAGGAGATCAACCTGTGGCGCGTAGAACAATCGTTGAGACTTTCGACGACATCGATGGAACTGCGTTGGACGATGACGGAGAAACCATCAGTTTCGCTGTCGATGGGGTGGAGTACACCATCGACCTGAACAAGAAGAACGCTCGCGACTTCCGGAAGAAGATCGACTACTGAGGTTTTCTCACCAGGCCGGTGCTTGCAGGTGAAGAAGAACGAGAGCCGCAGCAGCGATCGAGCCGATCCTC
>NZ_JAOCLZ010000071.1:0-1335 GCF_025290685.1 Rhodococcus sp. PAE-6 | reverse complement strand
TGTCAAGTCCCGAGTTTTGTTGAGGCTGAGCGTGTGTTCAGTTCTCAGGCCGCAGAAGCGGCTGGCGGTTGTGCGTAGTGGGCGGTCTCGACCTCGGCCGGAGTCCGATAGTCGAGCATGCCGTGGACCCGTTCGGTATTGAACCAATGCACCCACTGCGCCGTAGCGGCCTCGACGTCCTCCCGACCGGCCCAGGGACCGTCGAGGAAGATCAACTCGGCCTTGTACAGCGAGTTCAGCGCCTCCGCCATCGCGTTGTCATAGGAGTCGCCCTTCGATCCGACGGAGGCGACCGCCGCGGCCTGATCCAGAGTCTGGGCGTAGCGCAGTGCTCGGTATTGCACGCCGCGATCGCTGTGATGGACCAGGCCGGTGACGTCGTGGCCTGCACGGCGCCGTGCCCACAGGCCCATCTTCAACGCGTCGAGAGCCAGATCGGTGTACATCCGCGTCGAGGTCTGCCAACCAACAATCATGCGAGAGAACACATCCAGGACGAACGCGACGTAGACCCACCCGGACTGCGTGCGCACATACGTCAGATCGGCCACCCACAACTGGTTCGGCGCAGTGGCCGTGAAATCCCGCTCGACGAGGTCCCCAGGCCGATCGGTTTCCGGTGCCGGCTTCGTCGTCCGTGGCCATTTTCCGCGCACGGTGCCGCGGACACCGAGTTCGCGGCAGAGCCGCTCGATGGTGCAGCGGGCCACCTCGCGGCCCTCCCGGACCAGCTGGGCGTGAATCTTGCGGATCCCGTAGACCCGCATCCGTGGGTGGGAGTGGATGCGCATGATGTGTTCTTTGAGGACGGCATCGCGGCGTGCACGGGCGCTGGGTTCGCGACCGATGAAGGCGTAGTAGGTGCCCGGGGCGATCTTGACCTCGGTGTTCTCCGACAGAACGCGACAGATCGGTTCGATCCCCCAGCGGTGTTTGTGTTCGTCGATGAACGCGACGATCACTTCAGTCGGCGGTCGAACTCCGCCTTCGCGAAAAAAGCTGTGGCAGAACGTAATATTTCCATCGACTGACGTAGTTCGCGGTTCTCTTTCTCCAGGCGGCGGATGCGTGCTTCCGCATCGACGGGCTCGGTCGGGAGTTCGGCGTCTTCGGCCTTGCGCACCCAGGTCCGCAAGGCCTCCTTGTGGACGCCGGTCTGCTCGGCGATCCGGTTGATGGCGCCGGTGCGGGTATCGGGGTCGCGGCGGGCTTCGACGGCGAGTCGGGTCGCTCGCTCGCGCAGTTCCTGTGGGTATTTGTAGTTCGCCATGGTGAGTCTGGGGTGATCCTTCCGGGATATCTGGCTCACCCTCAATGAAACCAGGGACGATTCAG
>NZ_JAOCLZ010000006.1:0-285110 GCF_025290685.1 Rhodococcus sp. PAE-6 | reverse complement strand
TCACCCCGAAGGGGCAATCAGTCAAAGACAAAAGAGTCAAATCACTAGCATAAAAACTCAAACTAGCTCAAACACTGGACCACCGCAGACGGAAGAATGCGATGTCCAGCAACAACCACCGAACAAATTCGATGGTCGCACCAAATATTATTTGGCACTGACATTCATCGGCACACTGTTGAGTTCTCAAAGAACACGCGCACATCGTTACGTTACCGGACACCTGTCCGGCTCGCTCCGAGGCAACCGCTCCAAGCTATCACATCCGATTTCAGGGCCGCAAATCGCTGCTTTCCTGTTCTTTTCTGTGAGAGCCGATCGATGCGACATCGAACATGCCTGTTTCCGAACCTCTCGGTCCGGCGGGCTGTTCGGTGTCGCTCGAACGACGACTAAGTTACGCCGACGCTAACGCGCCGTCAAATCCGCTGGTCAGGGGCTCGCCAGCGTCGGCGAAGGCCTCAGTCGCGGACGACTCGCACGCCGGCGAAGTTCCGCTTACCTCGACGCAGGACGAGCCAGCGTCCGTGCAGCAGCTCTCCGTCGCGGGGGGTCCACTCCTCCGAGGAAATGCGGACGTTGTTGACCGACGCACCGCCTTCCTTGATGGTGCGACGCGCGGCTCCCTTGCTCTCGCACAGACCCGACGCGACGAGCAGGTCGATGATCGTGTCGGGCTCGCCGGCGCGGAGCTCCGTCACGGACGCCTCGGTCAGGGCGGCCGCGAGCGTTGGCTCGTCCAGCTCGCCCAGCTCGCCTCGCCCGAAGAGGGCGCGGCTGGCCAACTCGACCGCTGCGGTGTTGTGCGCTCCGTGCACGAGCGTGGTCATCTCGGCAGCGAGTCGCTTCTGGGCCTCCCGTGCGTGCGGACGCTCCGTGGTGGCGGTCTCGAGTTCGGCGAGTTCGTCCTTGTCGAGGAAGGTGAACCAGCGCAGGTACTTCATGACGTCGGCGTCGGCAGCGTTGACGAAGTACTGGTACCAGGCGTACGGGCTCGTCATCTCCGGGTCGAGCCACAAGCTGCCACCACCGGTGGACTTGCCGAACTTCTTGCCGTCGGACGAGGTCACGAGCGGGACGGTCAAGGCGTGCACACTCTCGCCGTCGGTACGGCGGTTGAGCTCGACGCCGGCGATGATGTTTCCCCACTGATCGGAACCGCCGACCTGCAGCGCACATCCGTACTCGCGGCGGAGCTGCACGTAGTCGTTGGCCTGCAGGAGCATGTAGCTGAACTCGGTGTACGAGATGCCGTCACCTTCGAGGCGGCGCTTGACGGTGTCGCGGGCGAGCATCACGTTGATCGAGAAGTGCTTCCCGATATCGCGCAGGAAGTCGATCGCGGACAGCTTGCCGGTCCAGTCGAGGTTGTTCACGACCACGGCTCCCGTCGGGGAGTTGTCGAAGTCGACGAACCGCTCGAGCTGCCCACGGATCCGCCCTGCCCAGCCGACGCTAACGCGCCGTCAAATCCGCTGGTCAGGGGCTCGCCAGCGTCGGCGAAGGCCTCAGTCGCGGACGACTCGCACGCCGGCGAAGTTCCGCTTACCTCGACGCAGGACGAGCCAGCGTCCGTGCAGCAGCTCTCCGTCGCGGGGGGTCCACTCCTCCGAGGAAATGCGGACGTTGTTGACCGACGCACCGCCTTCCTTGATGGTGCGACGCGCGGCTCCCTTGCTCTCGCACAGACCCGACGCGACGAGCAGGTCGATGATCGTGTCGGGCTCGCCGGCGCGGAGCTCCGTCACGGACGCCTCGGTCAGGGCGGCCGCGAGCGTTGGCTCGTCCAGCTCGCCCAGCTCGCCTCGCCCGAAGAGGGCGCGGCTGGCCAACTCGACCGCTGCGGTGTTGTGCGCTCCGTGCACGAGCGTGGTCATCTCGGCAGCGAGTCGCTTCTGGGCCTCCCGTGCGTGCGGACGCTCCGTGGTGGCGGTCTCGAGTTCGGCGAGTTCGTCCTTGTCGAGGAAGGTGAACCAGCGCAGGTACTTCATGACGTCGGCGTCGGCAGCGTTGACGAAGTACTGGTACCAGGCGTACGGGCTCGTCATCTCCGGGTCGAGCCACAAGCTGCCACCACCGGTGGACTTGCCGAACTTCTTGCCGTCGGACGAGGTCACGAGCGGGACGGTCAAGGCGTGCACACTCTCGCCGTCGGTACGGCGGTTGAGCTCGACGCCGGCGATGATGTTTCCCCACTGATCGGAACCGCCGACCTGCAGCGCACATCCGTACTCGCGGCGGAGCTGCACGTAGTCGTTGGCCTGCAGGAGCATGTAGCTGAACTCGGTGTACGAGATGCCGTCACCTTCGAGGCGGCGCTTGACGGTGTCGCGGGCGAGCATCACGTTGATCGAGAAGTGCTTCCCGATATCGCGCAGGAAGTCGATCGCGGACAGCTTGCCGGTCCAGTCGAGGTTGTTCACGACCACGGCTCCCGTCGGGGAGTTGTCGAAGTCGACGAACCGCTCGAGCTGCCCACGGATCCGCCCTGCCCATTCGGCGACGGTGTCGGCGGAGTTCATGGTGCGCTCCCCCACGTCCCGCGGGTCACCGATCATGCCGGTCGCGCCACCTGCGAGAACGATGGGTCGATGGCCGGCGCGCTGGAAACGCTTGAGTGCGAGGAGCGGAACGAGGTGACCGGCGTGCAGGCTCGGGCCGGTCGGATCGAAACCGGCATAGAGGGTGATCGGACCCTTGTCGAGTTCGCCTCGAAGTGCGTCGAGATCGGTCGATTGCGCGATGAGCCCGCGCCAGGTCAGTTCGTCGAGAATGTGCTCAGTCACCGTTCGATCATCCCATCACGCTCGAGGCGCAGCGGGCGCGCGTGGGCTGCGCCGGTACGCGGAGACCCCGATCGCCCCGCGAACCCACAACCGCCACGGCCTGTCGGCCGCCACGCTGATCCCCACCCGCGGCCCCCGCACGACCTCCCCGACCAGCGGTTCGGCCGGAAGTTCCACCCGCACCCGAGCGTCGGAAGCATCCACGTCGATTCCGTTGTCGGCCAGATCGAGGCCGAGCGCAGCAGCGAGATTGCCCGGACCGCGCGCAAGGTTCGCGAACGGCGTGCCGGACGTGCGTCGGGAACGGACGGCCTGCTCCCCCTCGATCACCTCACCACCGCGCAACAGCACTGCCGCGGCGGTGCCGTCGGGACCGAGGGAGATGTTCGCGCAGAAGTGCAGGCCGTAACTGCGGTAGACGTACAGGTGCCCCGCGGGCCCGAACATGACCGAATTGCGCGGGGTGGGTCCGCGGTACGAGTGCGCGGCCGGGTCCGGCCACGGTCCGTCCTCGGGGCCGCCGTAGGCCTCGACCTCCGTCAGCAGGACGGCGGTCTCCCCCACTCGGACGGTTGCTCCGAGCAGCGCTTCGGCAGCCTCGACCGGATCGAGTCCTTCGAGTTCGCCGCGGACGGATCGACGATTGCGGCTCAGTCGGTGCTCCATCCGGCGACACCGCGCGCGGTGAAGTCCTCGTGCTCGGCGTCGCTGACCTCGCGGGCCTCGTCGACGAGGAGGACGGGTATGCCGTTCTCGATCGGATACGCCCGCCGCAGTCGCGGGTTGTACAGGACGGCGTCGTCGACGAGAAGCAACGGCCCCTTGTCCTCCGGACAGGCCAGAATGCTCAGCAACGTGGGATCGACAGCCACGGATGTCCTTTCGAAGGGCGGAACCGAACCGGACCCAGGCTACCGCGCCCCGGCGGGCGAACCGGCCGTGCCCGCCTTCCACGCCGTGGCCACGGCCTTGGTGAACCGCTTGTACGTCCCGGTGTCGGGGTTCAGGTACCAGGTGCGGACGGTGGGCACGGGCAATCCCTGTGCGCGCAGACGATCGGCGGACGGGCGGTAGGACGGGCCCAACGGAATGTCGGGCACGACGTGCACGAGATCGGGTCGCTCGTCGGCCGGGACCGAGTCGAACGCCGCAGTGATCTCCGCGGCCGTCGGTGCACGGTTGCCCCGCAGCGAGCAGCCGGCCACTGCGATGTCGCGACCTCCCACCGAGATGCCATAGGCGACGGCGAGATCGACACGCGGGATCGCTTCGAGCACGTCCGCCACGCTCTGGGTGAAAACCGGGCCGTGGAAGGTGGGAATCACCGTCCCCCGACTGTCGAGCAACCAGTAGTCGCCGTCGTCGTCGCGTCGGAACAGGTTGTCGGTGGGCACCCACACGTCGCCCGGTTCGAACACGCCGCGCATCACACCGGTGATTGCCGAGGCTGCGGGACCGGGTCTGCCGAGCAGCAGTCCGACCTCGCCGACCTGCGCCTCCCGCACGAAGCCGCGTTCGTCCTCCACGAGTCGGCCGACGCCGGCGTCGTAGGCAGCGAGGCGCACATCGGCGCTACCGGGCAACGGCCGGCCCTTCGAGCCGATCTTCGAACCGGAGACGTTCGCAAGCACGACGTTGCCCTCGGTCGACGCGTAGAACTCGAGAACCCGGGCGGGCTCAAACCGGTCGAGGGTGCGGCGCCACAGGCCCGGTGGCATGCCGGAACCGATGAACAACCGGATGGGATGGATGGCGTCGATGTGCAGCGACGGGCTGTCGAGCACCTCACGCATCATCGACCAGGTATAGGTGACGACGGTGACGCCGTAGCGGTGCACTTCGTCGCTGAAGAGCGACGGATTCAACCCGCGCGACAGTGCGATACGCGCCCCGCCCGCGAGCGCCCCGCCGAAACTGACCAGCAGACCGGACGAATGATGCAGGGGCGCAAGGCAGTACATGGTGTCACCGCGGCCGAGCGAGGCGGCGGTGGCGGTACCGAAGGCCGACAGCGCCCACCGGTAGTTGGTGACCCGCCGCACCGCGAGCGTGTCGCCACCACCGGAGAACAGGATGAATGCGAGTTCGCGCGCGAGTCCGGGATCGGGGACGTACCAGCCCGGCAGTTGCACGGAGGAGATGTCGAGTCGTTCGAGATCGACGACGTCGGCGCCGGGCTCGACGTCGAGGTCGCGGACGTCGCCGCCGCCGAGGACCAGCACGGGAAGACCGGTCGCGACGGCCGCGTCGAGGTTCTCGGGATCGGCGACGATCTTTTCGACACCGCCCAGTCGCACGGCCTCGGCGATGTCCGGTCCCGGCGGGATGAGGGCGGAGACGGCGCCGAGGCGGGAGATCGCCGCGACCGCCGCCATTGCGCTGGGGCGCACGTCCATGAGGATGCCGACGTGCATCGCGGGACGGATGCCGTTGTCGGCGAGCCCGAGGACGACGTTGTCGATCCGCCGGTTGACGGCCTCGAAGGTGTAGACCCGGTCCTCGAAGATGAAGCACTCCCGCTTCGGCGACTTGCGGCCGATCTCGGCGAGCAGACCGCCGACGGAGATGCGGGTGCGCGGCTGGATCTGCCCGAGCCGCGCGAGGCGGGGAAGGGCGCGGGCGGCCTCCCCGGTGAGATCGCGTGCGCCGCGGACGGCACCGACCGCGATCCCCGCGAGCCCCTTGCCGAGATCGGTCCCGACGTCGGCGAGCGTTGCGGCCGTGTGCGTGATGCGGGATGCGACCGAGACGCCCGTGCCCTCGTCGGTGGGGTTCGGCACCGCCATCGGCGCGATGCCGACGGGCCGGTCCCCGACGCCCTCGCGCCACTGCACCCATTCCCCGACCGACGGCCACGTCTGCTGGCCGGCGACACTGCCCACGACGAGTCCGAAATGACCTGCGCGCAAGGTGTATTCGTAGACCTCCGCGCGGGGTGCGGCCTTGCGGATGCCGCGCACGGCGAGCGGTTGCCCGATGTCGTCGACCTCGCCGACGACTGCGAGGACGGGACAGGTGATCTCGGCGAGGCTCACGGCCCGGTCATTGATGACGAACCCACCGCTGACCATGCGGTTGTGGGCGATGAACTGGCGCAGTACCTCCGCGACGGCGGGACCGGACCACGCCACCCATCCCTCGGTGTCGAGGAATCGGCGCTGCGGCTCGCGCGGCAACAGCGCCTCCCGGTCGTGGAGCTGGAGCAGGAAGTCGATGCGCGATCGCAGCGTCTTGACCGGATCGAGCAGCTGGAAGCCGGTGCGCGCCATCCATCCGGTGATCGCGAGGCGGTTGAAGACGTGGTCGGCAAGGAAGTCGGCGGAGTGGGTCGCGACGATCTCCGGGATCCCGAACGGCAGGGCGGCGAGGGTGTCGACCGGGCTGCCGAAGGTGATCAGGCTCGCGATGCCGCGGCTGCGCCGATAGGCCGCGACCTGATAGCAGAACATGCCACCCTGCGAGTATCCGCCGAGATGCACGTCGCGACCGGTGTAGGCACGGACGCAGTCGACGACCTCGTCGAGGGCGAGGATGTGATCGGTGAGGGTGCGCTTCCAGCCGCCCTCCTCCTGGTCGGGCGATCCGAAGTCCACGACCCACGGATCGAGACCCGCTTCGTGGAGGCTGCCGACGGCGCCGGCGTCACGGGTGACGTCGTACACCTCGGCGGACACCATCATCGGTGGTACGAGAACGACGGGGATGCCCGTGGAGGCGGTGTCGGATTCGGGGAAGTACCGGCGGAGCCGGTACATGGAGGTGCGCTCGACGACCTGATAGGGCGACGACGACCGTCCGGGTTCGAGGCCACCGAAGCGCAGGACTTCGAGACCGTTCTGGGCAGTGGCGACGAGCCGTCGCACCGACTCGGTCACTACATCGGCGTCCAGTCCCACGGTCCGTTCCCCTTCTCGACGATGTATCCGCACCGGTCCCCGGCACCTGCGGTTCTACACCGGTACCCGCTGCATGCCGAGAGTATGTGCCAGCCTGCCACACGGCCCTCACCGTCCCGGGCAACTCGGGGTGTGCCCGGGACGGCAGGCGTGTCAGTCGCGAACCCGGTCGCGCAGTTGTGCCGCGGCGTCGCGCACGCGGCCGAGTTGCTCGGCCACCCGCACGCCCGCGGTGCCGCCGCGAGCGTCGCGCGAGGCGATGGAGCCTTCGACGGTGAGCACTTCCCGCACCTGCGGGGTCAGTGCCGGATCTACACCGGCCAACTCCTCGTCTGTGAGGTCCTCGAGGCCGGCTCCGCGGCCTTCGGCGACCCGCACGCACGCCCCGGCCGCCTCGTGGGCGACGCGGAACGGCACACCCTGGCGGACCATCCACTCGGCGATGTCGGTCGCGAGGGTGAATCCGGCGGGTGCGAGCTCGGCCATGCGCTCGGTGTGGAAGGTCAGCGTCGAGACGAGCCCTGCGATCGCCGGGAGCAGCAGCTCGAGCTGTGCGACGGAGTCGAAGACCGGCTCCTTGTCCTCCTGCAGGTCGCGGTTGTAGGCCAACGGCTGCGCTTTGAGCGTGGCCAGCAGACCGGTGAGGTTGCCGATGAGGCGACCGGCCTTACCGCGGGTGAGCTCGGAGACGTCCGGGTTCTTCTTCTGCGGCATGATCGACGACCCGGTCGACCATTCGTCCGCGAGGGTGACGTACCCGAACTCGGGGGTGCTCCACAGGATGATCTCCTCCGCCATGCGGGAGAGGTCGACGGCGATCTGCGCGAACACGAACGCCGCTTCTGCAGCGAAGTCGCGGGAGCTGGTGGCGTCGATCGAGTTGTCCGCCGCCGAGTCGAAGCCCAGGTCGGCCGCAATCGCGTCGGGGTCGAGACCGAGCGACGATCCGGCGAGCGCTCCCGACCCATACGGCGAGACCGCCGCGCGCTTGTCGAAGTCGCGTAACCGGTCGACGTCGCGCAGCAACGGATGCGCATGGGCGAGCAGGTGGTGCGCGAGCAGCACGGGCTGCGCCGCCTGCAGGTGCGTCTTGCCCGGCATGACGGCATCGGGGTGCGCCGCGGCCTGGTCGGCGATCGCATCGACCACATCGAGGACACCGTCGGCGATGCGCCGCGCGCTGTCGCGCAGCCACATGCGGAACAGCGTCGCGACCTGGTCGTTGCGGGAGCGGCCCGCGCGGAGCCGGCCGCCGACCTCGGGGCCGACCCGTTCGATGAGTCCCCGTTCGAGCGCGCCGTGCACGTCCTCGTCGGACTCGGCGGGGCCGAACGCACCGGAGGCCACATCGGCGGCGAGACGGTCGAGGCCGTCGAGCATCGTGGCGAGGTCGTCGTCGGTGAGGAGTCCGGCGCGGTGCAGGACCTTGGCGTGGGCCTGGGAGGCGCGCACGTCGTACGGGGCGAGCGCCCAGTCGAAGTGCGTGGACTTGCTCAGCGCCGCCATGGCGGCGGCCGGTCCGGATGCGAACCGGCCGCCCCACAGGGCACCTTCGTTGGTGCCGTGAGCCGTCATGACTACAGGCCCAGATCGCGCTTCGCGGCGACCTTCGACGACAGGCCGTGGATCTGCACGAAGCCCTTGGCGTTGGACTGGTCGAAGCTGTCGCCCTCGTCGTAGGTGGCGAGGTTGAAGTCGTACAGCGACTCGGGGCTGCGACGGCCGTTGACGGTGATGTGTCCGCCGTGGAGCACCATGCGGATGTCGCCGGTGACGCGCTCCTGAGTGTTCTTGATGAAGGCGTCGAGGGCGGTCTTCAGCGGCGAGTACCACAGGCCGTCGTACACCAGCTCGCTCCAGCGTTCCTCGACGCGACGCTTGTAGCGGCCGAGTTCGCGCTCGAGGGTGACGTGCTCGAGTTCCTGGTGCGCGGTGATGAGGGCGATGGCGCCGGGGGCCTCGTAGATCTCGCGGCTCTTGATGCCGACGAGGCGGTCCTCGACCATGTCGAGGCGGCCCACACCCTGAGCGCCGGCGCGACGGTTGAGTTCCTGGATGGCCTCGAGGACGGTGACGTGCTTGCCGTCGATCGCGACGGGGCGACCGGCCTCGAAGCTGATGATCAGCTCGTCGGGGGCCTGCCAGTGGGCGGTGGGGTCCTCGGTGTAGTCGTAGACGTCCTTGGTGGGGGCGTTCCACAGGTCCTCGAGGAAGCCGGTCTCGACGGCGCGGCCCCAGACGTTCTGGTCGATGGAGAACGGCGAACGCTTGGTGACGTTGATGGGCAGGCCGTTCTCCTCGGCGAAGGCGATGGCCTTCTCACGGGTCCAGGCGTAGTCGCGGACCGGTGCGATGACCTGGAGGTCGGGTGCGAGGGCGCCGAAGCCGACCTCGAAGCGGACCTGATCGTTGCCCTTGCCGGTGCAGCCGTGGGAGACGACGGTGCCACCGTGCTCGCGGGCGGCCTGCACGATGTGCTTGACGATCAGCGGGCGGCTGATGGCCGAGACGAGCGGGTAGCGATCCATGTAGAGCGCGTTGGCCTGGACGGTGGGCAGGCAGTACTCGTTGGCGAACTCGTCCTTGGCGTCGACGACGATCGATTCGACGGCACCGCAGTCGAGGGCGCGCTGACGCACGACCTCCATGTCCTCGCCACCCTGGCCGAGGTCGATGGCCACGGCGACGACCTCCTTGCCGGTCTCCTTGCCGATCCAGCTGATGGCGACGGAGGTGTCCAGCCCGCCCGAATAGGCGAGTACGACGCGTTCGGCCATTGTCTTTGTGCTCCTTCGTATTTCGACGTGCGTCTATGAGTGGTAGGTCAGGCGAGTGATTCGATTTTCGCGGCCAGTTCGGCTCCCGTCGTCGGTTCGCGGGCGATGACCGCGATGGTGTCGTCGCCGGCGATCGTTCCGACCACCTCGGGTAATGATGCCCGATCGAGTGCACTGGCCAGATAGTGCGCCGCCCCCGGCGGGGTGCGCAGCACGGCGATGTTGCCGCTGGAGTCGGTGGACACCAGCAGTTCGCCGAGCAACCGGGACAGGCGGTCGGTGCCTCCGGTCACGCCGCGCACAGGGCTGCCGTCCTCCGGGACGACGTACACCCCGGCGCCCCCATCGGCCGCGCGGAGCTTGACGGCGCCGAGTTCCTCGAGGTCGCGGGACAGGGTGGCGGTGGACACCTCGATGCCGTCCTCGGCGAGGAGTGCGGCGAGTTCGGTGTGGCTGCGCACCGGGTGCGCGGCGAGCAGTGCGACTATGCGGGCCTGCCGCGCCGCGCGCGTCGGCGCGGTCGCCGCACTGTCCGCATGGTTCGCCGCGGTGCTCACGGTCAGCTCCGGCTCTGCTCGAGCAGCCACACCAGCAGGGCCTTCTGTGCGTGGAGGCGGTTCTCGGCTTCGTCCCACACCACAGACCGCGGTCCGTCGATGACCTCGGCGGTGATCTCCTTGCCGCGGTAGGCCGGCAAGCAGTGCAGCACGATCGCGTCGGTGTCGGCAAGGGAGACGAGGTCGTCGTTCAGCTGGAACGGCCGGAAGGGTGCCTCGCGATCCTTGCCGTCGTCCTCCTGCCCCATCGACACCCAGGTGTCGGTGACGAGCACATCGGCGCCGCTGGCTCCGGTACGCGGGTCGTCGGTGACGGTGACGCTGCCGCCGGTCTCCTCTGCCCGTGCGCGGCTCGCGTCGACGACCTGCGAGTCGGGGGTGAACCCGGCCGGGGACGCGATGGTCACGTGCATGCCGGCGGTGACGCCGCCGAGCATCAGCGAGTGCGCCATGTTGTTGGCGCCGTCGCCGAAGTAGGTCATCCGCAGGCCCGCGGTGGCGCCCTTGTTCTCGCGGATGGTCTGCAGGTCGGCGAGGACCTGGCAGGGGTGGAAAGTGTCGGTGAGCGCGTTGAGGACGGGCACGGTCGAGTGCTCGGCGAGCGTCTCGATGCGGTCCTGGCCGTACGTGCGCCACACGACCGCTTCGGTGAACCGGGAGAACATCCGGGCGGTGTCCTCGAGGGTCTCACCCTTCCCGATCTGGGTGGAGCCGGTGTCGACGACGACGGCGTGCCCGCCGAGTTGGGCGATGCCGGCGTCGAAGGAGAAGCGGGTGCGGGTGGAGGTCTTGTCGAACAGCACGGCGACGCTGAGGGGCCCTTCGAGGGGGCGGCGGGACAGCGGCGCCTTCTTCAGTTCGGCGGCGAGTTCGAGCACCTCGGTCTGTTCGGCCGGGGTGAGGTCGTCGTCGCGCAGGAAATGGCGGAGCACGGGTCGTCAGTTCCCTTCCCGGTCGGCGGTGTCGAGGACGGCGGGCAGCGCCGTCACGAAGCTCTCGGCCTGCTGTTCGGTGAGGATCAGCGGGGGCGCGAGGCGGATCACGTCCGGTGCGGCGGCGTTGACGAGGAAACCGGCCTCGCGGGCGGCGGTCTCGACGGCCGGCGCCTTCACGGCGGTGAGGACGACACCGAGGAGCAGCCCGGAGCCGCGCACGTGCGAGACGAGCGGGTGCCCGAGTTCCTCGATGCCGGCGGCGAGGGTCTTCCCGACGGTGTTCACGTGGTCGAGCAGGTTCTGCTCGTCGATCGTGCGCAGCACCGCAAGGGCGGCCGCGGCGCACACCGGGTTGCCGCCGAAGGTGGTGCCGTGCTTGCCGGGCTGGAACAGCTCGGCGGCCGGGCCGGTGGCGAGGACGGCGCCGATGGGCAGTCCGCCGCCGAGACCCTTGGCGAGGGTCATCACGTCGGGGGTGATGCCCGCTGCCTGGTGGGCGAAGAAGCTGCCGGTGCGGGCGATGCCGGTCTGGACCTCGTCGAGCACGAGCAGCGCACCGCGTTCGGTGGTGATGCGACGCGCGCCGGCGAGATAACCCTCGGGCGGGACGACGACGCCGGACTCGCCCATGATCGGTTCGAGGAAGACGGCGGCGGTGTTCTCGTCCACGACGGCCTCGAGGGCGTCGAGGTCGCCGTAGGGCACGAACTCGACGCCGGCGGGCATCGGTTCGAAGGGGGCGCGCTTGTCGGGCTGGCCGGTCAGGGCGAGCGCGCCCATGGTGCGGCCGTGGAAGGCCTTCTCGCACGCGACGATCTTCGGCCGCCCGGTGAGCCGGGCGATCTTGAAGGCCGCCTCGTTGGCCTCGGTGCCGGAATTGCAGAAGAAGGCGCGGCCCTCGTGGCCGAAGCGATCGAGGAGTTTCTCGGCGAGTTCGAGCACCGGCGGCGAGGCGTACAGGTTCGACACGTGGCCGAGCTGGTTCAGCTGGGCGGTGACGGCCTCGATGATCGCCGGGTGGCGGTGGCCGAGGCTGTTGACGGCGATGCCGCCGAGCAGGTCGAGGTACTGCTTGCCGTCGGCGTCGGTGACTACGGCGCCGTCGCCCTCGACCAGCGCGACCTTGGGCACGCCGTAGTTGTTCATCAGCGAACCCGCCCAGCGCTGCTGGAGGTCGGACGTGCCGGTCATGCGGGGCCTTCCTTCTCGGAGGACGGCACCACCATGGTGCCGATGCCTTCTTCGGTGAACAGTTCGAGGAGCACGGAGTGCGGTTGGCGGCCGTCGATGACGTGCGCGGTGGGCACTCCGCCCTGCACGGCGCGCAGGCACGCCTCCATCTTCGGGACCATGCCGGAGTCGAGCGACGGCAGCAGCGCGGTGAGCGCGTCGGCGTCGATCCGCGAGGTGAGCGAGCTGCGGTCGGGCCAGTCGGTGTAGAGGCCTTCGACGTCGGTGAGCACGACCAGCTTCTCCGCGCCGAGCGCTTCGGCGAGGGCGGCCGCGGCGGTGTCGGCGTTGATGTTGTGCACCACGCCGTCGGCGTCGGGCGCGATCGTCGAGACGACCGGGATGCGGCCGGCGGCGATGAGGTCGAGCACCGCGCCGGGGTGGACGCTGGTGACGTCGCCGACGAGGCCGATGTCGGTGGCCTCGCCGTCGACGACGACCGTGCGGCGGGTTGCGGTGAACAGTCCGGCGTCCTCACCGGAGGTACCGACGGCGTAGGGCCCGTGGCTGTTGATCAGGCCGACGAGTTCGCGTCCGACCTGCCCGAAGAGCACCATCCGCACGACGTCCATGACCTCGGGGGTAGTGACGCGGAAACCGCCGCGGAACTCGCCTTCCAGGCCGAGTCGCTCGAGCATGGCGTTGATCTGCGGGCCGCCGCCGTGCACGACGACGGGGTGGATGCCGACGGTGCGCAGGAACGCCATGTCGGCGGCGAAGGCGGTCTTGAGGGTGTCGTCGATCATGGCGTTGCCGCCGTACTTGACGACGACGATCTTGTCGCGGAACTTCTGCAGCCACGGCAGGGCCTCGGCGAGGACGAACGCCTTCTGGTGCGAGGTGAGGTCGGCGATCAGTGCGTCGGTCACGTCGTCTCCTGTGTTCGTTCGGGTCACGACGAGTACGCCGAGTTCTCTTCGACGTAGGCGTGCGAGAGGTCGGTGGTGCGGATGGACACCTGCGCGTTGCCGAGGCCGAGGTCGATGTCGAGGGCGATGTCGGCGGCGGACAGGTCGACCTCGCGGGCGCCGGGGGCACCGACACCGTCGATGCACACCGGGTTGCCGTTGAACGACACGGAGATCTTGTCGGGGTCGAGTTCGATCGGGGCGATGCCGATGGCGGCGAGCACGCGGCCCCAGTTGGGGTCGGAGCCGAACAGTGCGGTCTTGACGAGGCTGTCGCGGGCGACGGTGCGGGCACCGATCAGGGCGTCGGCCTCGCTGGCGGCGCCGCGGACGGTGACGGTGACCCGCTTGGTGACGCCCTCGGCGTCGGCCATCATCTGCTCGGCGAGGTCGTCGCACACGGCGAGGACGGCGGCGTCGAGCTCGTCCTGGCTCGGGGTGATCCCGCTCGCGCCGGAGGCCAGCAGCAGCACGGTGTCGTTGGTGGAGGTCGCGCCGTCGACGTCGAGGCGGTCGAAGGTGAGCCGGGACGCGTGGCGCAGCGCGGTGTCGAGCTGTTCGGCGGTCGCGACGGCGTCGGTGGTGACCACGCACAGCATCGTCGCCAGGGCGGGGGCGAGCATGCCGGCGCCCTTGGCCATGCCGCCGACGTTCCATTTGTCGGCGTGGTGCAGGGCGGCCTGCTTGGGCACGGTGTCGGTGGTCATGATCGAGTAGGCGGCGTCGGTGCCGCCGGAGATGCCTCCGGCGAGTTCGTGGACGATCTCCTGCACCCCGGAGAGCACCTTGTCCATCGGCAGACGGTCGCCGATCAGGCCGGTCGAGCACACGGCGACCTCACCGGCACCGGTTTCGGTGCCCCAGTTGCTCAGGGCGTCGGCGACGGCCTCGGCGGTGGCGTGGGTGTCCTGGAAACCACCGGCGCCGGTGCACGCGTTGGCGCCGCCGGAGTTGAGGATCACCGCGCGCAGGCTGCCGGACTTCAGCACCTGCTGGGACCACAGGACGGGGGCGGCCTTGACCTTGTTGGTGGTGAACACACCGGCGGCGGTGAGTTCGGGGCCCTCGTTGACCACGAGCGCGAGGTCCTGCTTGCCGGAGACCTTGATGCCGGCGGGGATGCCGGCGGCCCGGAAGCCGGCGGGGCTGGTGACACCCTGGGTGCGGATCAGGCGTCCCCCGGCGATCTCGGTGGCGCCGGTGTAGACGTCGTCTGCGTACTTGTTCTCGGTCACGGAGCCACTCCCACGGTGGACAGGCCGGCGGTCTCGGGCAGGCCGAGTGCCAGGTTCATCGATTGCACGGCGGCACCGGCGGTGCCCTTGGTGAGATTGTCGAGCGCGGCGACGACGACGAGCAGTCCGGCGTCGGTGTCGACGGTGACGGCGATCTGGACGGCGTTCGAGCCGACCACCGCGCCGGTGGCGGGTAGTGCGCCTTCCGGCAGCAGCTGCACGAACGGTTCGTCGGCGTAGGCCTTCTCGTAGACGGCGCGGGCCTCGGCGGCGGTCACCGTGGTCGGTGCGGTGCAGGTCGCGAGGATGCCGCGTGGCATGGGCGCGAGGATCGGGGTGAATGAGACCTTCACGTCGGTGCCGGCGAGCGCGGAGAGGTTCTGCTTGATCTCCGGGGTGTGCCGGTGGGCGCCGCCGACGCCGTAGGCGCGGACCGAGCCCATGACCTCGGAGCCGAGCAGGTCGACCTTCGGGGACTTCCCGGCGCCGGAGGTGCCGGAGACGGCCACGACGTTCACGACGGGTTCGACGATGCCGGCGGCGACGGCCGGGGCGAGGGCGAGCGAGGCGGAGGTCGGGTAGCAACCGGGGACCGCGATGCGGGTGGCGCCGACGAGGGCGTCGCGCTTGCCGGGCAGCTCGGGCATGCCGTAGGGCCAGGTGCCGGCGTGGTCGCTGCCGTACCAGCGCTGCCAGTCGGCGGCGTTCTCGAGCCGGAAGTCGGCGCCGCAGTCGATGACGACGGTCGTCTCGGGCAGCTGCTCGGCGATCACGGCGGAGTGGCCGTGCGGCAGGCCGAGGAAGACGACGTCGTGCCCGAGCAGGGTGTCGATGTCGGTGGCGCAGAGCACGCGGTCGGTGAGCGGCAGCAGATGGGGATGGAACTCGCGCAGGGTGGCGCCCGCGTTACCCCCGGCGGTGAGCGCGCCGATGACGAGCGAGCCGTCCTGGTAGGCGGGGTGGCCGAGGAGCAGGCGCAGGATCTCGCCGCCCGCGTAGCCGCTGGCGCCGGCCACGGCGACCCGTAGCGGCGACTCGGAGGTGGCGGTGAAGTCCGGTGAAGTACCCATACGAATGATTATGCACCCTCATGCAAATCATTTCATAGGGGGTGTCCCTTTCGGAGGATTCACTCCGACCGCAACGACCGCCGGATCTCCGCGAGCCGGTCGGCAGCGGCCGCCTTGCGCTCCTCGTACTGCTCCTCGAGCGTGCGACCCGCACCCGTCGCGTGCGCGAGTTCCTCCGCGCCGAGCGCGGTCGCCGAACGCTGTTCGATCTTCTCACGCACCGATTCGAAGGTCGGCACCCCGTCCGCGGTGTATCCGGTGATCTCCTCGATCGTCGGTGCGCGGACCGGGCCGTCGACGGATCCGGTGTCGACGACGCCCGGTTCGACGATCTCGGCGTCGTGGACCTGAGCGTCGTGGACGTCTTCCTCGCGTGGGGTCACGTCGGGATCGGGGCTCGGCTCCGGGTCGATCGGCGGCACGTCCGGGATGTCCGGGGCCGGGGGAATATCCGGCACCGTCGGCGTCTCCGGCCCGGCCGGGGTCACGTCGGGGACGGGCTGCTCCGGCTTGTCGGGCTCCTCGGGAGACGGCACCCGGCCGGCTTCGTCCTTGCTCATGCCTCCAGGCTACGTCGCCCGGCTGCCACTGAGTCCTCTTCCGCGCGAGCCAGCAGATACGCCTCGAGGGCCTCCGGGCTCGTGTACCGCAGGGGCACACCGAGTTCCTCACGCAACCGCCGGTTGTCGAGCACCGGACGGTACTGCAGGAAGGCGACCCGCTCCGGGCCGTGCTCGGTCGATCCCCACGCGCGCCCGATCCTCAGGGCGAACTTCAGGACCGCGGCGGGCACCGTGAGGGATTTGCGGTTCGTCATCGCGGCGATCTCGGGCACGGTGACCGTCGAGGTGCCGTGGGCGGGCGCCGACCTGGGGAAGCTGCCCGGCGTCGCGTCGATCCGCACCCACGTGGTCTCGGAGTGGTTCACCGAGGGCGGGGCGTGGCGGCTGAACGCGCTCGGTCCGGGAGAGCGAGGGGAACTGACGTCGGGCTCCCGGCGGGTGGGTGAGCGGCGCGGACGCACGACGATCTCCGCCACCGATCGCGCGATCCTGTCGGCGCTCGCGGTCGACGGCCGCACCCCGATGCGCACCCTCGCGGAGATCGCCGGGCACATCCTCGACCGGGCGGTCCGCAAGGTCACCACGGTCCCGCCCGAGGTGTGGCTGCCGGGCGGGGACGCGGGCGGCTCAGGCGCGTAGTTCGGCACCGACCGCGGTGGCCGCGGCGGCCACCGCTGCCTCGCGGGCGGCGCTGGCCTCGTCCTCGGTGAGGGTGCGATCGAGGGCGCGGAAGCGCAGCGCGAACGCGAGGGACTTGCGGTTCTCCCCCAGCTGGGCGCCCTGATAGACGTCGAACAGACGGATGTCCTCGAGCAGCTCGCCGCCACCCGAGCGCAGGGCGCTCTCGACGTCGGCGGCCGGCACATTCGCGTCGACCACGACCGCGACGTCCTGCAGGACCGCCGGGAACGACGAGACCACCGGCGCCGGAAGCGATTCCACGATCGGTAACGCGTCGAGGTCGAGTTCGAAGGCGCACGTGCGTGCGGGCAGACCGGCCCGTTCGATCACCGCGGGATGCAGTTCACCGGCGTGGCCGACGACGACCCCGTCGACGAGCAGTTCGGCGCAGCGGCCGGGATGCCAGGGCAGGTACTGCGCGGCGCGGCGCTCGAGGCGCACCCCGGCGGCACGTGCCACGGTCTCCGCGGCGGCGAAGGCATCGAAGGCATCGGCGGCGCGTCCCGTGCCCCACGGCCCGGCCGGTTCGCGCAAACCGGCGAGCACACCACCGACGTGGACCGGCTGCTTCGGCAGCGACCCTTCGAGCAGGGCGATCTCGTCGTCGGTGGGACGACGGTCGACCGGGAGCGCGTCGACCGGCTTGGTCTCGGAAGTGGGATGCACGACCTGCGCGATTGCGTAGAGCGACAGGTCGCGCTGGCCGCGCGAGACGTTGCGGCCGAGGATCTCGAGCAGGCCCGGCAGCAGCGTGGTGGCCAGCTCCGGACGATCGGCTTCGAGGGGGTTGAGCACCTTGGTGGTCACCCGGCGCGGGTCGTCGGCGTCGAGCTTCCAGGTATCGAACACGCCGGCCGGCAGGAACACCGGAGCCAGGACCTCGACATAGCCGTCGTGGGCGAGCGCGCGGGAGACGGCGCGGCGGCGCTTCTGCGTGGCCGTGAGACCGCGGCCGGCGGGAGCGGTGGGCAGCACCGACGGGATCTGCTCGAGGCCTTCGAGGCGCAGCACCTCCTCGACCAGGTCGGCAGGCTGACGCAGGTCGGGGCGCCAGGTCGGCGGGGTGACGACGAGCTGGCCGTGGCCGTCCTCGCCGACACCGACCTCGACCGCGCATCCGATCTGCGTGAGACGGCGGGCAGCGGTGCCGTTCGGGTAGCTCACCCCGGCCATGCGGTCGGGCAGGTCGATGTCCATGCGGATCGTCGGACTCTCGGTGGGCACGACGATGTCGGTGAGGGTCGACTCCACGCGGCCGCCGGCGATCTCGACGAGCAGGCTCGCGGCCCGGTCGAGCGCGGCGCGGGCCAGGGCCGGATCGACGGTGCGCTCGAAACGCTTGCCGGCCTCGCTGCTGACCTTGTGCCGACGGTTGCCGCGGAAGACGGCGAGCGGATCCCAGGCGGCGGCCTCGAGCAGCACGTCGGTGGTGCTGTCGCCGACCTCGGTGGTCGCGCCGCCCATGATGCCGGCGAGGGAGATCACCCCGGAGTCGTCGGTGATGACGACGTCCTCCGGATCGAGATCGCGCTCGACACCGTCGAGGGTGGTGAGCTTCTCCCCTGCCCGGGCGCGTCGCACGACCAGCTCACCCTGCAGGGTGGCGGCGTCGAAGGCGTGCAGCGGCTGGCCGAGTTCGAGCATGACGTAGTTGGTCACGTCGACGGCCGGGGAGATCGGGCGGACACCGGCGGTGTGCAGGCGGCGCTGCATCCACCACGGGCTGACGGCCTTCGGGTCGATGCCGGTGACACGGCGTGCGGCAAACCGGGTGGCCTTCGTCTCGGACTCGAGCCGGATCGGGTAGGCCTCCCCGCCGTCGGACGGCAGTGCCGGCACGGCCGCGGGATCGGCGAATTCGAGGTCGAAGCCGCACGCGAGTTCGCGGGTGAGGCCGCGGACGGAGAAGCAGTATCCGCGGTCGGGGGTGATGTTCAGTTCGACGACGGTGTCGCCGAGACCGAGCAGATCGTTGGCGTCGGTGCCGGGTTCGGCCGTGCCGGGCTCGAGCACGAGGATGCCGGAGTGGTCCTTGCCGATGCCCAGCTCGGACAGCGAGCAGATCATGCCGTCGGAGATGTGCCCGTAGGTCTTGCGCGATGCGATGGCGAAGTCGCCGGGAAGCACGGCGCCGGGCAGGGCGGCGATGATGAGGTCGCCCTCGGCGAAGTTGCGGGCACCGCACACGATGCCGCGCGGTTCCTCCTCACCGACGTCAACCTTGCAGAAACGGATGGGCTTCTTGAATTCGGTGAGCTCGGTGATCTCCACGACCCGTCCGACGACGAGGTTGTCGATGCGGCCGAGGGTCTCGATGTCCTCGACCTCGAGTCCGACCCGGACGAATCCCGCGTCGAGTTCCTCGGCGGTGACGTTCCACTCCGGGGTGGCGCGCTGCAGGATCTCGGTCAGCCAGGACTGCGCTACTCGCACTTGTGCTCAGCTCTTTCGTTCGGTCGTCGGTCGGTGGAGTCGGTGTCGGGAGCGGGCTGTCAGCCCTGCACGCCGAACGGCAGGGTGAAGCGCACGTCGCCCTCGACGATGTCGCGCATGTCGGGGATGCCGTTGCGGAACTGCAGGGTGCGTTCGAGGCCCATTCCGAACGCGAACCCGGTGTACACGTCGGGGTCGATGCCCGAGGCCCGGAGCACATTGGGGTTGACCATGCCGCAGCCGCCCCACTCGACCCAGCCGGCGCCGCCCTTCTTGTTCGGGAACCACACGTCCACCTCGGCGGACGGTTCGGTGAACGGGAAGTAGTTCGGGCGCATCCGGGTGCGGGTCTCCGGCCCGAACAGCGCCCGCGCGAATGCGTCGAGGGTGCCGCGCAGGTGCGCCATGGTCAGGCCCTTGTCGACGGCGAGACCCTCGACCTGCGAGAAGACCGGGGTGTGGGTGGCGTCGAGTTCGTCGGTGCGGAAGGTGCGGCCGGGGCACACGACGTAGATCGGGATGTCGCGGTGCAGCATGGTGCGGACCTGCACGGGCGAGGTGTGGGTGCGCAGCACCTGCCGCGAACCCTCCGGGGCGATGTGGAAGGTGTCCTGCATCGTGCGCGCCGGATGGTCGGGCAGAAAGTTCAGGGCGTCGAAGTTGAAATGCTCGGTCTCGACCTCGGGGCCTTCGGCGACCTCCCAGCCCATCGCGACGAAGACGTCGGCGACCTCGTCGGAGATGATCGAGATCGGGTGGCGGGCGCCGAGCGCGCGGCGGGTCGCGGGAAGGGTGACGTCGACGGCTTCGGCGACGAGGACCGCGGCGTCGCGTTCGGCCTGCAGCACGGCCTTGCGGTCGTCGAAGGCGGCCTGCACGGTGGTGCGGTGGGCGTTGACCCGCTTGCCGGCGTCGGCGCGCTCGTTGCCGGGCAGCGAGCCGAGGGCGCGCTTGGCGAGGGAGATGGGCGCCTTGTCGCCGAGGTGGTCGATCTTCGCCTGGGCGAGTTCGTCGAGGTCGGTCGCAGCGGCGAACGCGTCGATCGCGGACTTCTCGGCGGCGGTGAGCGCGTCCTCGGTCAGGGCGCTCGGATCGACTGCCGGCGGGGTCCCGCCCTCTTTCTTGGCCACGACCGGTGCATCTCCTTCTTAGGACGAACGGGTGATCTCGGTGGGTGCGGTCCGGGCCGGAGGCCGCGGCGCACCCGGGAAATCCTATGTGATGGGCCGAGCGGCCCGATGTTGCACCCGCGCGCTCGCATACAGGCAGATCGAGGCGGCGGTGGCGAGGTTGAGCGATTCGGCGCGTCCGCGGATGGGGATGCGGACGCGGTGGTCGGCGCGGGCGGCGACCTGCGGATCGAGTCCGTGGGCCTCGTTGCCGAACAGCCACGCGGTGGGCGCGGCGAGCAACTCGTCGGCGTCGTCGAGGTCGATCTCCCCGTCGGCGGCCGTCGCGAGGATCTGCACGCCGGCCTCGGCGAGCGTGGCCAGTACCCGGTCGGTGTCGCGTTCGCGCGCGACCGGCAGGTGGAAGATGCTGCCGGCCGAGGAGCGCACGCACTTGCCGTTGTGCGGGTCGACGCTGTCGCCGGCGAGGACCACGGCGTCGGCGCCGACGGCGTCGGAGACGCGGATGAGGGTGCCGGCGTTGCCGGGTTCGGCGACCGCGACGGGCACGGCGAGCAGCCGCGACCGCGGGGTCACCGCTTCGGCGAGCGGCACGTCGAGGGTGTCGCACACGGCGACGAGGCCGGGCGGGGTGACGGTGTCGGACAGCCGGGCGGCGGCCCGCTCGGTGACGATCCCCACGCGCACACCCTTGTGGCGTGCTTCGTCGACGACCGTCGCGTACCGGCCGGCGGCCGCCTCGGTGACGAATAGCTCGTGCACGCGTGCAGCGGCGAGCGCCTCGGTGACGGAGTTCTCACCCTCGGCGAGGAACCGCCCGGTCTTGCGACGCTCGGCGGTCCGGAGCAGTTTCACAGCAGAAACGACCCGTGGTGTGCGCTCGGTGAGCGTGTCCACGGGTCGTTCCTGGATGTTGTCGTAGCTCAGGGCAGCACTCAGGCAGCCGGAGCGTTGACGTCGGCCGGAAGGGCAGCCTTGGCGACGGCCACGAGGCCGGCGAAGGCTTCGGCGTCGGAGACGGCGAGCTCGGCGAGGATCTTGCGGTCCACCTCGACACCGGCGGCCTTAAGGCCCTGGATGAAGCGGTTGTAGGTGATGTCGTTGGCGCGGGCAGCAGCGTTGATGCGGCTGATCCACAGCTTGCGGAAATCACCCTTGCGGGCGCGACGGTCGCGGTAGGCGTAGGTCAGCGAGTGAAGCTGCTGCTCCTTGGCCTTGCGGTACAGACGCGAGCGCTGTCCGCGGTAGCCCTTCGAGGCCTCGAGAATCGAACGACGCTTCTTCTGGGCGTTGACGGCCCTCTTCACGCGTGCCACTGGTTATGTGTCCTGTCAGAGTTCGGGGGACGAACGAGGTGTCCCCGGATGGATCGGTCGGAGAGGCTCAGAGCCCGAGCATGCGCTTGACGCGCGGAGCGTCGGCATCGGCGACGACGGCCTTGCCGTCGAGGCGACGCGTCACCCGCGAGGACTTGTGCTCGAGCAGGTGGCGGCGACCCGCCTTCTGGCGCAGGACCTTTCCGCTACCGGACACCTTGAATCGCTTCGCGGTGCCGCTGTGGGTCTTCGACTTGGGCATGGAGTCCTCAGTTCTTGTCGTGTGCGTACATCGGTGCTCACGGACAGCACCGGATGTGCTGCCTGAGCGGGCTAGTTGCTCGGGGCGTCGCCCGTCCCGGGAGCCGGCGCGGACGGCGCGGACTCCGTGGTCGGGGCAGCGGAGGCTGCCGGGCGCGGTGCGGCCTGCGCCGGTGCGGCCTGCGCGGCTTCCTGAGCCTTCGCGCGGGTCTTCGCACCCTTGTGCGGGGCCAGCACCATGGTCATGTTCCGGCCGTCCTGCTTCGGACTGGTCTCGATGAAGCCGAGGTCGGCGACATCGGCGCCGAGGCGCTGCAGCAACCGGTATCCGAGTTCGGGGCGCGACTGCTCGCGGCCGCGGAACATGATCGTGACCTTGACCTTCGAACCGGCCTCGAGGAAGCGCACGACGTTGCGCTTCTTGGTCTCGTAGTCGTGGTCGTCGATCTTCGGACGGAGCTTCTGCTCCTTGATCACGGTCTGCTGCTGGTTCTTGCGCGATTCGCGCGCCTTCTGCGCGGCTTCGTACTTGAACTTGCCGTAGTCCATGATTTTGCAGACCGGCGGCCGGGCGTCGGGCGCCACCTCGACAAGGTCGAGGTCGGCTTCGATTGCCAGGCGGAGGGCATCTTCAACACGCACGATTCCGACCTGTTCACCGCCGGGTCCGACGAGCCGGACTTCGGGAACTCGGATGCGTTCGTTGATGCGGGTCTCAGCGCTGATGGGGCCTCCTAGGTAGAGCGGTGTGGTCGGTTTGACCGCACCGCAGCACGTGGCCCTACTCCTCGACAAGAAGACCCCGCTGTGGTGCCGAGGCTCCACGCGGGGTCCGATACCGACCGGTCGACGGCACCCAGCTCACGCTGCGTGATCCGCACCGCCCGATGCAGGGCGGACATCCGGGCTTCTACACCCGGAGGACCGGACCTCTCAGCTGCATCGATGTGCCGCCAGAGGTGGGAGTCGGACTCCACTTTGCTGCCCACGGAGGATCACCGCGGGCGGTCGTGGGATCAAGTCTAACAAAAAGCCACGTCGACGACGAATCGGCGCGTCGGCGCCGCACCCGCACGGTCGGCGCCGAGCGGCGCGACCCTATGCTCGACGCTATGACGGATGCTCCCGAGACCCCCGATCAGGACGCTGCGGCGGAGGATGTGCGCGAACTCGCCGACATCCCGGCCGTCGAGGTGATCAGCCGCGCAGCCGTGATGCTCATGAGTTCGGCTGCCGAGAAGCTCGGTCTCGCCGACGAGGATCCCGACAGCAGCGCGCGACGTGACCTCGACGAGGCCCGCCGCGTGATTACCGCACTCGCCGGCCTGATCACCTCGTCGGTGGAATATCTCGGTCCGCACGCCGGCCCGCTGCGCGAAGGACTGCAGGCACTGCAGCGCGCCTTCCGCGAGGCGTCGGCGGTGCCCGACGAGCCCGGCAAGGGCCCGGGCGAGAAGTACACCGGCCCGGTCTACTGAGCCGAACCGGAGTCCCGCCCACTTCACGCTCCCCGGCTGCTTCACGAGCCACGAGATCGAGCCGCCCGCCTCTTCCGAGGCGGGCGGCTCGATTCGTCAGCTCGCGGCCGCCACCTTCTTCTTGGCGGTCTTCGCCTTCGTGGCCGACTTCGTAGCGGCAGTCTTGGTCGCGGTCGCCTTGGTCGCCTTCGTCGCGCGCTTGCGTACCGGCGCGGAAGCAGGTGCAGTGATCCGCCCGTCGAGGATCTCCGCAAGGAAGCGTCCGGTGTAGCTCTCCTCCACCGTGACCACCTCTTCCGGAGTGCCCTCCGCGACCACCGTGCCGCCACCGGAACCGCCCTCGGGACCCATGTCGATGATCCAGTCGGCGGTCTTGATGACATCGAGGTTGTGCTCGATGACGATCACGGTGTTGCCCTTGTCGACCAGACCGTTGATGACCCCGAGCAGCTTGCGGATGTCCTCGAAGTGCAGGCCCGTGGTGGGCTCGTCGAGGATGTACGCGGTGCGCCCGTTGGAACGCTTCTGCAGTTCGGCGGCGAGCTTGACGCGCTGCGCCTCACCGCCGGACAGGGTCGTCGCCGGCTGGCCCAGGCGCACGTAACCGAGACCGACCTCCGCCAGCGTGTTGAGGTAGCGGTGGATGGAGGTGACCGGCCGGAAGAACTCCGCCGCCTCCTCGATCGACATGTCGAGCACCTCGGCGATGGTCTTGCCCTTGTAATGCACCTCGAGCGTTTCGCGGTTGTAGCGGGCGCCGTGGCACACCTCGCACGGCACGTACACGTCGGGCAGGAAGTTCATCTCGATCTTCAACGTGCCGTCGCCCGAGCACGCCTCGCACCGCCCGCCCTTGACGTTGAACGAGAACCGACCCGGCTGGTAGCCTCGCACCTTCGCCTCGGTGGTGGAGGCGAACAGGCTGCGGATCTTGTCGAATACACCCGTGTAGGTCGCGGGGTTCGAGCGCGGGGTGCGGCCGATCGGCGACTGGTCGACCTGCACGAGCTTGTCGAGCTGGTCGAGTCCGTTGATGCGGGTGTGCCGTCCGGGAACCTGCCGCGCGCCGTTGAGCTTGTTGGCCATCACCGTCGCGAGGATGTCGTTGACGAGTGTCGACTTCCCGGAGCCGGAGACACCGGTGACGCAGGTGAGGACGCCGAGTGGGAACGCCACGTCGATCTCGCGCAGATTGTTCTCGCGGGCGCCGACGACGGTGACCTGCCGGTCCTTGTCGATCGGCCGCCGGAGCGCGGGGATCTCGATCTCCTCGCGTCCGGACAGATAGGCGCCGGTGAGCGATTCCGGGTTGTCGAGCAGCTCCTTGTAAGTGCCGCTGTGGACGACCGTCCCGCCGTGCTCGCCCGCGCGCGGTCCGATGTCGACGACCCAGTCGGAGGCACGGACGGTGTCCTCGTCGTGCTCGACGACGATGAGCGTGTTGCCCAGATCGCGCAGTCGCGTGAGGGTGTCGATGAGACGACGGTTGTCGCGCTGATGCAGACCGATCGACGGCTCGTCGAGCACGTACAGAACGCCGACGAGACCGGATCCGATCTGCGTGGCGAGACGGATGCGCTGTGCCTCACCACCGGAGAGGGTGCCCGCGGCGCGCGAGAGGGTGAGGTAGTCGAGTCCGACGTCGAGCAGGAAGCCGAGCCGGGCCTGGATCTCCTTGAGGACCTGCCCAGCGATGGCGGCCTCGCGGGCGCCGAGGACGAGACCGTCGAGGAAGCGTGCGCACTCGGCGATCGACAGGTCGCTCACCTCGGCAATGGACATCGCACCGAAGTCGCCCGCGCTGACCGTCACGGCCAGGATCTCGGGACGAAGGCGGGCACCGGCGCAGGCCGGGCACGGGATCTCCCGCATGTAGCCCTCGTAGCGTTCCTTGGCCTGCTCGGACTCGGACTGCTCGAGGCGGCGGTGCAGGAACGGCATGACGCCCTCGAACTCGGCGTAGTACGAGCGGACGCGGCCGTAGCGGTTCTTGTAGCGCACGTGCACCTGCTCGGTGCTGCCCTCCAGCACGGCCTTGCGCACCTTGGCGGGCAGTTTCCGCCACGGGGTGTCGATGTCGAATTCGAGGGCGTCGGCCAGGCCGGACAGCAGTCGGCCGAAGTATTCGGCGCTCTGACCCATCGACCACGGTGCGATCGCGCCATCGGCCAGGCTCAGATCCGGGTCGGGCACGACGAGATCGGGATCGACCTCCTTGCGCACGCCGAGACCCGCGCACTCGGGGCACGCGCCGTAGGGCGAGTTGAAGGAGAACGACCGAGGCTCGAGTTCGTCGATGGACAGCGGGTGCGCGTTCGGACACGCCAGGTTCTCCGAGAACCGGCGCTCGCGGTCGGGTGCGTCCTCCTCGCGATCGACGAAGTCGAGCACGACGACACCCTCGGCGAGCCGCAGCGCGGTCTCGATGGAGTCGGTGAGGCGCTGCTGAGCACTGGGCTTGACGGCGAGGCGGTCGACGACGACCTCGATGTCGTGCTTCTCCTGCTTCTTCAGCTTCGGCGGATCGGACAGGGGGTGGACGACCCCGTCGACGCGCACGCGGGAGTAGCCCTGGATGGTCAGCTGCTCGAAGAGGTCGACGAACTCGCCCTTGCGGGTGCGCACGACGGGTGCGAGGACCTGGAAACGGGCCCCGGCCTCCATCTCCAGCACCTGGTCGACGATCTGCTGCGGCGTCTGCCGGGAGATCTGCTCGCCACAGACCGGGCAGTGCGGAGTGCCGGCCCGGGCGTACAGCAGACGCAGGTAGTCGTAGACCTCGGTGATGGTGCCCACGGTGGACCGCGGGTTGCGGTTGGTGGATTTCTGGTCGATCGACACCGCAGGCGACAGGCCCTCGATGAAGTCGACGTCCGGCTTGTCCATCTGACCGAGGAACTGGCGGGCGTAGGCCGACAACGATTCGACGTAGCGCCGCTGCCCCTCGGCGAAGATGGTGTCGAACGCGAGGCTCGACTTGCCCGAACCCGACAGCCCGGTGAACACGATCAGACTGTCGCGCGGCAGGTCCAGGTCGACACCACGCAGGTTGTGTTCCCGGGCTCCACGCACAATCAGGCGGTCTGCCACGCCACATCCTTCCTGTAGACAAGGCCGGAATTCGGCCCTCAGCCATGGTAGGCGCGGGTACCGACACGTTTCCGTGACGAACAACCGCGCGCCTCAGGCTCACGCGCGCACCCGAAGGTAGGTTTGGCTGCATGACGCAGCAGCCCGTGATCATCGAAGACACCTACACCGGCGACGTCACTCCCGGCGGACCCGCGCAACGCCGAAGGATTCCCGGAGCGAGCATCGTCAAACTTGCCGTCGGCGAGATGAACAACAACACCTATCTCGTCACCGACGACGCCACCGGCAAGTCCGTCTTCATCGACGCCGCAAACGAACCCGACCGTCTCGTGCAGTTCCTCCGCGACAACGCGCCGGAGCTCGAGCTCATCGTCACCACCCATCAGCACTGGGATCACTGGCAGGGTCTCGAGCGGGTCGCCGCGGAGACCGGTGTGCCTACCGCCGCACACGAGCTCGACGCCGATCCCCTGCCGGTGACGCCCGACCGGATCCTGGCCGAGGGCGACACCGTGCAGATCGGTGAGCTGAATCTCGAGGTGATCCACCTCTCAGGACACACTCCGGGGTCGGTTGCGTTGGTCCTCACGGAACGGGGCACGGGTCGTACGCACATCTTCACCGGTGATTCACTGTTCCCCGGCGGCGTCGGCAAGACCCCGAACGACGACGCCTTCCGATCGCTCCTCGGCGACGTCGAGTCCAAGATCTTCGACCGCTTCGACGACGAGACGATCTTCTACCCCGGACACGGCAAGGACTCGACCCTCGGAGCCGAACGTCCGCATCTCGGCGAGTGGCGCGAGCGGGGCTGGTGACGGTCCGCCTCGGGCCGGACGGCACTCGGTACGAGGCCTAGCCTGCGACGGCCGGATCTGTGACACCCGAGCGTGCTCGCACGACGTCTAGTCGGGGGCACCGTCCCTGTCGGCCGACCCTTCGCCCTTGCCCGCTCCGGCGGGCTCGTCCCTCGAGCGCTCGCCCGCCATATCCGCGAAGGCCGTTCCCGAGACCATCCCGTTCGTGCCCGGCACGACCGTGGTCGGCCGCGCTCCCGGTTCGTACATGCGGTCGATCTCCTCGGCCTTCTCCCTCGCCTGCCGTTTCTCTTCGTCGTCGAGCCGATCCCAGCGGGTCGGATTCTCCGCGTCGGTCATGTCCGGGCCCCCTTCCAGCACGCGGCAACGACCCGAGCGGGCCGCTTGTGCTGCGTCCGTTCCAGCGTGCGCCCCGTCGCAGAGACGCGGAGGCCGAACGAGGATCGGAGTTCGCCGGAATCCTCCTGTGCTCCACTGCCGCGAGTACGCTCGAAAACCGGACGAGCTCGCACGAGCACGGAGGCCTGACACTGTGGCGGATCTCGTACTGGGGCCGGTGCTCAGGCACATCGGCGATACGGACGCCACGATCTGGGTGGAGACGTCCGAGCCGTGCACGGTGCATGTGCTCGGCAGTTCCGAACACACGTGGACCGTCGCGGGGCACCATTACGCGCTCGTCACCGTCCGAGACCTCGAACCCGGATCGGTGACGCCCTACGAGGTGGATCTCGACGGCCGGGTCGTGTGGCCACCCGTCGGTGTTGCATCGCCGCTGATCAGGACCGCGGAAGACGACCCCGAGGAGTTAGTGCTCGCCTTCGGGTCGTGCCGGGTGGCCTCGGAGAGCGCGGAACCGACAGCCGTCCTCGGAAAGGACGCTCTCGTCGCCTACGCGCAGCGCATGCGTTCCCTACCGGTCGACGAATGGCCCGACGCGCTGTTGCTGCTGGGAGATCAGGTCTACGCCGACGAGCTGTCGGAGGAGATGAAGCGACGGGTCGGCGAGCGTCACGATCTGTCGGAACCGCCCGGAGCCCAGGTACGCGACTTCGAGGAGTACACCTGGCTGTACAGCCGGTCGTGGTCCGAGGACAACGTCCGATGGCTGTTGTCGAACGTGCCGACCTCGATGATCTTCGACGATCACGACGTGCACGACGACTGGAACACCTCCTATTCGTGGCGCAGGGAGATGGAGGCCTCCGCGTGGTGGGAGGAACGCATCGTCGGGGCGTTGGCGTCGTACTGGATCTATCAGCATCTCGGTAACCTCGCTCCCTCGGAGCTGGACGAGGACCCGCTCTACGACCGGGTGCGGAACTGTGCCGGGGACGCCGAACCGATCTTGCGTGCGTTCGCGTCCGGCGCCGACGAGGAAGCCGACGGCAGTCCGGGAGTGCGATGGTCGTATCGCCGCGATTTCGGACCGGTGCGTCTGCTGGTGATCGATTCGCGGTGCGGGCGGGTGCTCGCGCCCGACCGGCGCGACATGGTGTCCGATCCAGAATTCGACTGGATCGAGGAGCAGACCGACGGCGACTACGACCACCTCCTGATCGGCACGTCGCTGCCGTGGCTCCTCCCCCGCACGATGCACGACCTCGAGGCGTGGGACGAGAAGCTCGCGTCCGGTGCGCGCGGTGACCGATGGGCGCGGTGGGCCGAGAAGCTCCGGCGCGCCGCCGATCTCGAACACTGGGCGGCCTTCCGCGATTCGTTCGAGCGACTCGCCCGTTTGTTGCTGGATGTCGCTGCCGGGCGTCGCGCCGAAACGTCCGGCTGCGCGCCCGCGACAATCTGTGTCCTTTCGGGCGACGTGCACCATGCCTACGCCGCCCGCGTCCGATTCGCGACGCCGACCGCCGGCACGGTGTACCAACTGACTTGTTCGCCCCTGCACAACCACGTCCCCGCAGCTGTCCGGGTCGCCTTCCGCGCCGCATGGGGACGCAAGGCGGAGCGCGTCGTGCGGTTGCTGCTCGGTCCGGTGACGGCCGTTCCCGAGACGTCGTTCTCGTGGTCGAAGATGGCAGGTCCGAGCTTCGGGAACCAGATCGCCACCCTGCGGACGCGAGGACGCGTCGCGCACCTGACCATCGAGCGCAGCGTCGACACCGCTTCGGGTCCGCACCTGTTCGAGACCGTCACGGATCTGCCGCTCACTACTGAGGAGCGGCCGCCCGAGATTCCGACGTCCCGCGCGGCGAGTCGGCCGTCGAGGTGATGACGGGGGCGCTCGTCGACGACCAAATTCCGGTTTTTTCGAGTTTCCGTACGGTCCGAAATATCGTTTCGTGCCCTTCGGCCCTGCTTCGTGCATATTCCCGTGACGCTTGGGGTACCTGTGTCAGGGTTTGGAAACACAGCCGACCACGGGAGGAACCACATGCTCGTCCGGAGAATTGCGCGGCCCATGCTCGCGTCCATCTTCATCGCCGGGGGTATCGACGCCCTGCGGAAGCCCGAGCCGAAAGCAGGTGCCGCGCAGCCCGGGCTCGATCAGGCTGTGAACGCCTTGCCGGCGTCGATCACCGACCGGCTTCCCAGCAATCCCGAGACTCTCGTCCAGATCAACGCCGCAGTGCAGATCGGCGCCGGGACCCTGTTCGCTCTCGGGAAAGCACCTCGTCTGTCCGCTCTCGCGCTGATCGGCAGCCTCGTGCCGACGACCGTCGCGGGCCATGACTTCTGGAACGTCGAGGACCCCGAGGCCCGCGCCCAGCAGCGCACCCAGCTCATCAAGAACGTGAGCCTGATCGGCGGTCTGCTCATCGCCGCCGTGGACACCGAGGGCAAGCCGTCGCTGGGCTGGCGGAGCCGTCGCGCCGCGCGTGCCGCGCAGAAGTCGGTGGCCGCTGCACTGCCGGGCCACTCCTCGGACGGTCACACGGCCGAAACGCTGCACACCGTCGCCGAGCGGGTCAAGACGCTGACGGAGGAAGCCGGCGAGCAGGGTGGACACATCCTCGAGATCGCCAAGGAACGTGCACCCGAACTCGCAGAGGCCGCACGCGAGCGGAGCAGCGGACTGCTCGAGGTCGCCCGCGACCGCGGCCCGGTGCTGACCGAACGGGCGCGCGATCGCAGCGCCGAGATCCTCGGTGTCGCGCGTGAGCGCGCCCCCGAACTCGCCGAGGGCGCCCGTGAACGCGGCACCGAACTGCTCGGGCTGGCGCGCGAGCGCACCCCTGAGCTCGCCGACGTCGCCCGCAAGCGTGGCTCGAAGCTGTGGGACACCACGGTCGATCGCAGCTCGGAATGGGCCAAGCTCGCCGAGGAGCAGTCCGCGATCCTGAACGCTCGGGCTCACGTCGCCGCGGAGAAGGCCCGTCTGCGTGCCGAGGCCGCGCGCAAGCAGGGCACGAAGGCGGAGAAGAAGCTCGCGAAGAACCTGAAGGCGCTCGAGAAGAGCATCGAGAAGAAGAAGTAGTCCGGTACGGCACCGTGGTGCGGGCGTGCGAGGGAATCGCACGCCCGCACTGCTGTGATCAGGCTTTCTGCCCGTTTTCCTCCTGCGGCGACTAGACTTCTCGGGCACTTTCGTCGACGCGTCACCCCTGCGGCGGCGAGCGATCTCGTCCTGTCTATCCCCGAGGAGTCCCTGTGCCGGTTGATGGCGCGTCCCATCCGGAGCTCGATCGCGAGCAGGCCTACGTGGCGATGCTCTACACGCATCTCGACGGTCTGCGCGACTACGCGAAGACCCGGCTGGCCCGCGTGCTGCGCGAGACCGGAGGCACCCCGCAGGCGCGCAGCGAACGCGAGTCGTACACCCACATGTACACCGAGGACATCGCGAAGTACGACGCCGCCGAGCACGGCTTGTGCTTCGGCCGCATCGATGTGCGGGACGACGGGACGGACACCTCCGGCCCCGTGACGGAGGACGGTGCGGAGACCCGCTACATCGGCCGCCTCGGCATCCTCGACGAGGACAACGACTACGAGTCGCTGCTGCTCGACTGGCGCGCACCCCAGGCCCGCCCGTTCTACCTCGCGACCCCCGCCGCTCCGGACGGTGTCGTGCTGCGCCGCCACCTCCGCAGCCGCGGCCGCACCGTCACCGCACTGCACGACGAGTACCTCGACCTCGACGCGGCGCTCGAGCACGCCGACACCCCACCGGCCGGTGGCGTGGCCGGAGAATCGGCGCTGCTCGCCGCGCTGAACGCCGCGCGCACCGGGCAGATGCACGACATCGTGGCGACGATCCAGGCCGAGCAGGACGCGGTCATCCGGTCCGAGCATCGCAGTGTGCTCGTCGTCCAGGGTGGTCCGGGCACCGGCAAGACCGCGGTCGCGCTGCACCGCGCGGCCTACCTGCTCTACACCTACCGCAAGCAACTGGCCAAGAGCGGCGTGCTGATCGTGGGCCCGAACAGCCGCTTCCTCGACTACATCGGTCAGGTGCTGCCCTCGCTCGGTGAGACCGGCGTGCTGCTGTCGACGGTGGGGGATCTGTATCCGGGGGTCACGCCGACGATCGAGGACGATCCGATGGCCGGCGAACTGAAGGGCTCCCTGGACATGGTGAAGGTGCTCGAGAAGGCGGTCCGCGACCGGCAGGAGGTGCCCCGATCCCCCGTGCAGCTGAGTTTCGACACCTACGCGCTCACCCTCGACCGCACGATCGTGACCCGTGCGCGGGGTCGCGCCCGGTCGTCCCGTCGGCCGCACAACCTGGCCCGGCCGATCTTCGTGAACGGTGTGATCGATGCCCTCGCCGACCAGTTGGCCGGGATCATCGGATCGAACCCGCTCGGTGGCGCGAACCTGTTGAGCCGGGAGGACATCCACGACATCCGGTCCGAGATGCGTTCGGATCCCGACATCGTCGGTGCGATCGACGCGCTGTGGCCGGAACTGTCCCCGCAGCAGGTGCTCTCGGATCTGCTGGCCTCCCGCGACCGGATCGCGTCGGCGGCTCCGGCCCTGACCGACGAGCAGATCGATGCGCTGCACCGTCCCGATGCATCGGGACACTTCAGCGCCGCCGACGCTCCACTGCTCGACGAGCTCGCCGAACTGCTCGGGGTGGACGACGCCGCCGAACGCGAACGCGCGAAGCGGCGCTGGCGTAAGCAGATCGCCGACGCGCAGGGCGCACTCGACATCCTCACCGGTTCGGCACCGCAGGATCTCGAGGACGACCTCGATCCTGAACTGCTCATGGCGTACGACCTGATCGACGCCACCCAGCTCGCCGAACGGCAGAACCACCGTCGTCACGAGACCACGGCGGAGCGGGCGGCCGGCGATCGCACCTGGACGTACGGTCATGTGATCGTCGACGAGGCGCAGGAGTTGTCGGCGATGGCGTGGCGAACGATCATGCGCCGCATCCCGAATCGCTGGATGACCCTGGTGGGCGACACCGCGCAGACCGGGGATCCGGCGGGAACCGAGTCGTGGCAGCAGATTCTCGAACCGTATGTCGCGAACCGGTGGAAGAAGACCGAACTGACGGTCAACTACCGCACGCCGGCGGAGATCATGCGGATCGCGCACGCGGTGCTCGCGGAGATCGATCCCGACCAAGTGCCGCCGCAGTCGGTGCGCGAGTCCGGTTTCGAGCCGTGGTCGCAGCACGTCGAGGCGGACGCGGTGCTCGCCACCGTGCAGGCAGCTCTCGAGGCGGAGACCGGCCCGGGTACGACTGCCGTGCTCGCCCCGGCGCGACTCGTGGGTGCGTGGGAGCACCTCGCGTCCGAGTCGGTCACGGTCGCGACCGTCAAGGAGGTCAAGGGACTCGAGTTCGACGCGGTGCTGCTCGTCGAACCTGCGGAGATTCTCACCGATTCCTCACGCGGGATGAACGACCTGTACGTGGCATTGACCCGCGCCACCCAGCGTCTCGGGGTGGTGCACTCGGAGGCGTTGCCGGAGGTGCTGGCCGGTATCGCCGGACCGACACGCTGCTGAACCGACACGGTTCGGCCGACACCGCCGAGCGGACCCCGGGACCGGCCACCGGACGGTACCGTCCTTCGGGGCAAGGAGATGGGACGGATCATCCGCGGAGGGAACGAACACGTGGCCTATCGGGCAGCGCACCACCGGATACGTCGAGCGGGGTGCGCTGCGATCGCGGCGCTGAGCGGGCTCTTCGTCTCCGCCGCGTGCGGATCGGTCACGCCGACGACCCAGGACGAGGCGCAGGCCGCGACGTCCACGACGTCGGTATCCCCTACCTCGTCGACGCCGCCCGACGCGCGTTTTCTGCGGGTGAAGGAGGCACTGGAGGCGTCCGGCCTGGTCGCCGACGTCACGGACGACACGGTGCTTGCGGTGGTGCGAGGGGTGTGCGACCAATTGCGCGCGGGCGTGCCGGAGCACGACGTCCTCGTCACGCTCCGGCCGATCGCCGCCTACGCCGCGGGCGCCTCGGGTTCGCGCATGTCGGCGGACGACGCCGCCGCGCGCTATCTCGAAACCGCCCGCGAGGAGTACTGCTGATCCGTCAGCGGACCGTGTGCACCACCAGTACGTCGCACAGGGCCTTGCGGGCGACGTCCGAGGGGACGGAGCCGAGCAGCCGCCCGGTCAGCGTGTTGAGGCCGCGATTGCCGATGACGATGAGATCGGCTTCGACCTCCTCGACGAGCGTGAGGAGCGATTCGACAGGTGCACCGACGATGGGCCGCTCGGTGATCTTGCGGGCGCCGGCGACGGTTGCCTTCTCCCGTGCGGTGCGCAGGATCTCGTAGGTCGGTGCCGAGCCGGTGACCTGGTACGCCTCGTCGCGCAGCGCGTCGGCGGCCTGTGCGGTGTCCTTGGGGTCGGCCGGGTAGTAGGCGCAGGCGATCACCAGTTGGGCGCCCGCGTCGCCGGCCAGAGCAGCTGCCTTCTCCACGGCCCGATACGACGATTCGGAACCATCGGTTCCGACGACTATGGTCCGGTAGGCGCTCATTCATCCTCCATCGAGTGTGTGGTCCATCGACGCGGGCCGCCGATGCCGTCGTCGACGGAGGACACGCACGCTCCCCCGCCATACGCTGCGTCGACAGTAGCGGGATGGGCGGCCCGGGTGGAACGTTTGGGTCTCATCCCACAATCAGGTTTGATGTTACCGCGCGTCACCGTAACGCGGGCCGAACAGGCCGGCAGGGAATACCTCGGCGTCGACGAAGGCGTCGCGCCACGGCAACGCGAGGTCGAGCAAACGTTCCACCCCCTCCTCACCGAGCGCAGTCCACGGCGCGACCGCCAGGTCGTCGGTGAGATCCTCGACGAGTTCGCGGACCTCGAAGCCCTCACCGGTGAGCTCGCCGCGCTTGTCGAGCAGGCCGCGCCCGCGCAGTCCCTTCTCGGCGTCCGCCCACTCGTCCCGCGACCAGCCCCGCAGCTTCCGGGCAGGATCGGTCGCGAACCCGATACCGGTCGCCGTATGGGTGACGAGCGCATCGAGCCCCGAAAGCCCTGCCGTCTGCAGCGCCGCGATATGACCGTCGCCGCGATACTCGCGCAACAGGGTCAGGGCGTGCCACAGGCGCAGGTGCGCCTCCTCGGGCCAGGGCAGGTCGGCGTAGGCGGCGTAGAGCGGGCGACCGTCCGGGCCGGGAATCGCCCGCGCCGCGGTGGCCGCGAGGTCCGCCGCCTCGTTCATCTCCGCGGAGCCGAGTACGTCCTGCCCGAGGACCCGTCGATGGAGTGCGTCCAAAGCCCGCAACCGCGCCGCGATGATCGTGGCCGGCTCGGCCGTCTCCCACACTGCCGGGACGGCCGATGCCACCAGGCGGGGCGAGAAGCTGCAGAACGTCGCGGTCACGACCCCGGGGCCGACGGCACCCAGGGGTGCCGCGCGTCCACCGAAGTACTGCGCAGCCGGTCCGTCGACACCGAGCGCGGCGAGTTCGCCCGCGATGTCCGGCGCGAAGTAGACGACCGCATGCAGCAGCTCGAGTGCGCGGGCAGCACGCCCGGCGGAAGAGGGATCCATGGGAGTGGACCCTACCGAGTCGCCGGCGCCGATCGGGCCGGGCGACTACTTCAGGCCCGCGGCGTCCATCCCGCGCAGTTCCTTCTTCAGATCGGAGATCTCGTCGCGAAGCCGCGCGGCCAGCTCGAACTGCAGGTCGCGGGCGGCCTGCATCATCTGGTCGGTGAGCTGCTGCACGAGATCGGCGAGCTCGGCGCGCGGCATCGTCGAGGTGTCGCGACCTTCCACGACACCGGAGCTGACGGCCCGTCCGGACTCGCCCTGGGCTCGGCGACCACGCGAAGCGTTGCGGCCGGAGCCGCCCACCTCGACGGCCTCGGTGTCCTCGGCCTCCTGATAGACCTGGTCGAGGATGTCGGCGATCTTCTTGCGCAGCGGTTTCGGATCGAGACCGTGTTCGGTGTTGTAGGCGATCTGCTTCTCGCGCCGCCGTTCGGTCTCCTCGATGGCCCGCGCCATCGAGTCGGTGATCTTGTCGGCGTACATGTGCACTTCGCCCGAGACGTTGCGGGCCGCGCGGCCGATGGTCTGGATCAGCGAGGTCGTCGACCGTAGGAAGCCTTCCTTGTCAGCGTCGAGGATCGCCACCAACGACACCTCGGGGAGGTCGAGACCCTCGCGGAGCAGGTTGATGCCGACGAGCACGTCGTATTCGCCCAGGCGCAGTTGTCGCAGCAGTTCGACGCGGCGCAGGGTGTCGATGTCGGAGTGCAGATAGCGCACCCGGATACCGAGTTCGAGCAGGTAGTCGGTGAGGTCCTCGGCCATCTTCTTGGTGAGGGTGGTGACGAGGACGCGTTCGTCGCGCTCGGCACGTTCGCGGATCTCGTGCACGAGATCGTCGATCTGTCCCTTGGTGGGCTTGACGACGACCTGCGGGTCGACGAGGCCCGTGGGCCGGATGACCTGCTCGACGAACTCGCCGCCGGTCTGTCCGAGCTCGTACGGGCCGGGGGTGGCCGACAGGTAGACCGTCTGCCCGATGCGGGCGGCGAACTCCTCCCAGGTCAGTGGCCGGTTGTCGACCGCCGACGGGAGACGGAAACCGAAGTCGACGAGGTTGCGCTTGCGCGACATGTCGCCCTCGTACATCGCGCCGATCTGCGGCACGGTGACGTGCGACTCGTCGATGACCAGGAGGAAGTCCTCCGGGAAGTAGTCGATGAGCGTCGCGGGCGCGGATCCGGCGGGGCGTCCGTCGATGTGGCGGGAGTAGTTCTCGATGCCGGAGCAGAAGCCGACCTGCCGGATCATCTCGATGTCGTACTGGGTGCGCATGCGCAGACGCTGCGCCTCGAGCAGCTTGCCGCGGTTCTCCAGATCGGCCAGGCGCTCCTCGAGCTCGGCCTCGATACTCGCGACGGCGCGTTCCATGCGCTCGGGACCGGCGACGTAGTGGGTGGCCGGGAAGATGCGCAGGGAGTCGACCTTGCGCACGACGTCGCCGGTGAGTGGGTGCAGGTAGTACAGCGCGTCGATCTCGTCGCCGAAGAACTCGATCCGCACGGCGAGTTCCTCGTAGGCGGGGATGATGTCGACGGTGTCGCCCTTGACGCGGAACGATCCGCGGGTGAACGCCATGTCGTTGCGGGCGTACTGGACGTCGACGAGCAGGCGCAGCAGCGCGTCGCGCGGCACCTCCACACCGACCTCGAGCTGGATGGACCGGTCGAGATAGGACTGCGGGGTACCGAGACCGTAGATGCACGAGACGGACGCGACCACCACGACGTCGCGGCGGGACAGCAGCGACGAGGTGGCGGAGTGCCGCAGCCGCTCGACGTCGTCGTTGATCGACGAGTCCTTCTCGATGTAGGTGTCGGTCTGCGCGATGTACGCCTCGGGCTGGTAGTAATCGTAGTACGAGACGAAGTACTCGACTGCGTTGTTGGGCAACATGTCTCGCAGCTCGTTGGCGAGCTGCGCGGCCAGGGTCTTGTTGGGCGCCATCACGAGGGTGGGTCGCTGGACGCGTTCGATGAGCCACGCGGTGGTGGCGGACTTGCCGGTACCGGTGGCACCGAGCAGGACGACGTCCTTCTCCCCCGCCCTCAGCCGGCGCTCGAGCTCGTCGATGGCGGCCGGCTGATCGCCGGCCGGTTCGTACTCGCTGACGACCTCGAAACGGGCCTCGGTGCGCTCGATCTCACCCACCGGCCGGAACTCGGAGTGTGCGACGACGGGATGCTCACTTGCGAACGCCATGGAATCCAGAGTAAGCGCTCCCACCGACACGCATCGCGGTCCTGCGTGCGGCGCGGTTCGCACGCTAGCGTGCATCCCGTGTCCGCGACCCCGCATCCCGTGAAGACCGAGATCTTCGACGTCGCCACGAAGACCAACATCGACCCCAAGGGCTTCGCGCGGGCGGTCGACGAGTACCGCGTAGAGGAGTGGGGGCTGTACATGGCGCGATCGTCCGACCACCCGCAGTTCCACTATCTCGAATCGTGGTTGCTGCCGGACCTGCGTCTGCGGGCCTCGATCTTCCATTTCACGCCGGGCAACGAACGCGACCAGGACCGCTACGTCGACGTCGGTGAGTTTCGGCGCGACGGCGACGTCTGGTACTCCCACGACCACTATCTCGACCTGATCGTCCGCACGGGCCGCGACACGACGGTCGAGGACATCGACGAACTGGTGGTCGCGGTCACCGCCGGGATGATCGACGCGGCCGTGGCCGAGACGGCGATCGACACGGCACTGCGGGCGGTGGACGGCATCGCCGCGCACGGCCACGACCTCGACGCGTGGCTGCGGGAGCGGGGCGCGCCCGTCTCCTGGCGCTGACGCGCACCACCGCTGCGCAGGTGCCGTCACCTGCGCAGACAGCGGGGGCGCAGGAGCGAAAAAGTTACTGCCGCAAAGGACATGGTAATCTGCCCCGGCCGGCGAAGCAGTGCACCGAGAAGGCGACCATCGGGGCCGGCCCGGATCGCCCCTCCGCGTGCACATCACCCGACCGAGGACACCCCTCGCGCCGGCGGCGCGCGCCCGTGCAGCCCACGAGCGCCGACGAGAACGCCGCCGATCACTTCGTCGGCACACGCCCGGATCCGGGCGTGCCCTGCTGGAGCGGTATGCCGCGCCCGCCGGCCCGTGGCCGATCGGGCGCCCGACGCATGCCCACCGTCCGGCGGTGGATCGGACCGACGCCGCAGCGGAACCGACAGACAGGACGCGTGCAGCGCGCCCTGCGTTCCACTGCGCTCCGACGACCGCGGACGTGACGCGAACACGAAGGAGGTCGCAGTGAACGGCACCGAGCTCGTTCAGTTCAGCGCCGCGACGATCGTTGCCCTGCTCGTAATCTTCTACGGCGGAACGCTTCTCGTCTCCGCCCGAATCGGGAAGAAGGACGAGAACGCCGACGGTTACATGACCGCCGGCAACAAGGTCGGTTTCGGGGTGTCGGCGGCCAGCATGACCGCCACCTGGATCTGGGCGTCCTCGCTGTACGCCTCGGCGACCTCCGGATACACCTACGGCATCTCCGGCCCGATCCACTACGGGCTGTGGGGCGCGTTGATGATCCTGTTCATCTACCCCTTCGGGAAGCGCATCCGCGCGGTCGCCCCGAAAGCACACACCCTCGCCGAGGTCATGTTCGCCCGGCACGGGCGGTCGAGCCAGCTCATGCTGGCCGGTTCGAATCTCGTCGGCAGCCTCATCAGCCTGATGTCCAACTTCATCGCCGGCGGTGTGCTCATCTCGCTGATCTCGCCGTTCGGCTTCGTCCAGGGTGTCGTCTTCATCGCCGCCGGTGTGCTGCTCTACACCCTGTGGTCCGGCTTCCGAGCGTCCGTGCTCACCGACTTCATGCAGGTCGTGGCGATGCTCGGTGCGGTCGTTGTCATCATCCCGGCGGTCTTCTTCATCACCGGCTTCCCCGACGCGTTCGACGGTGGTTCCGGGAACCTCACCGACCAGCAGAGCGACTTCTTCTCCAGCGATGCCTTCCTGAACCAGGGCGCGCCGTACATCGCCGCCGTGCTCGCGTACGCCATCGGCAACCAGACGATCGCGCAGCGCCTGTTCGCGGTGCGGGAGGATCTCATCAAGCCCACCTTCGTCACCGCGACGATCGGCTACGGCGCCACCGTCATCGGCGTCGGCATGTTCGGTGTGCTCGCGCTGTACCTGGGCATCGACCCGATGGACGGCGATGTCAACAACATCGTGCCGCAGATGGTGGCGTCCTTCCTGCCCACGGCTCTGGTCGTCGTGTTCTTCGTCATGATCATCGGTGCGCTGTCGTCCACGGCCGATTCCGACCTGTCGGCGCTGTCGTCGATCGTCATGGCCGACATCTACGGCCAGAACATCGCCGGCGGCACCCGCAATGCCGATCCCAAGCGGATGCTCTTCATCGGGCGCGCCACGATGGTCGTCGCGACCGCAGCCGCCGTGGCGTTCGCGAGCATGAGATTGAGCATCCTCGACCTGCTCGTGTTCGTCGGCGCGCTCTGGGGTGCGCTGGTCTTCCCCGTCATCGCGAGCTTCTACTGGCACAAGGTCACCAACAAGGCGTTCACGACGTCGGTGCTCGTCGCCCTGGCAGCGTTCCTGCCGGTGCGTTTCGGGTGGTTCCCGATGGACGGGGTGCTCGCCTGGACGGTGGACATCGCATCGGTCGTCGGTGTCGGCGTGATCGCGGGTCTGATGGCATTCGGCTTCTTCGGACTCCGGGCCGCACGCGTCATCGGTGTCGTCGCCGCGGGGGTCGTGGCGCCCTTCGCGCTCGGCTCGGTCCACGACTACGCCGTGCTCAGCGCCTCGCTCGTCGCCTACGCGGTCAGCACGGTCGTGTGCTGGGCGATGTCCGTGAACTCCGACGAGAACTTCGACTTCGAGGTCATCGCGCAGCGTGTCGGTGACTTCGACGTGGCTGCGGACGACGTGACACCCGAAACCGACCCTGACTCCCCGAACGCCCCTGCCTCGGCGAACGTCCCTGCCTCGGCGAACGTCCCTGCCTCGGCGAACGTCCCTGCCTCGGCGAAAACCCCTGGGTCCGAGACGGACGCCGCGGCGACCACTCCGGAGAAGGAGAACCGATGAGCACGCTCGCACTGACCGTCTACGTCCTGATCTGGCCCGTACTCGTCGCCGGTGTGCTGGCGGCGCTCTGCCGCGGGTTCTTCAAGGAGTGGCTGCAGGCCCGACGGGACGGCGAGGATCTGATCTGACCGTCACCGCAGGATTCCCTCCCGCACGGCTCGGAGGACCGCATTCGTGCGGTCCCGGGCGCCGAGCTCGAGCAGGATCGACGACACGTGGTTCTTCACGGTGCCCTCGGCCAGGAACAGCACGTCGGCGATCATGCGGTTGCCGAAGCCCTCGGCCATCAACCGCAGCACCTCGAGTTCACGTTCGGTCAACTCCTCCACGACCGGGGTGTCGTCAGGCTGTGGAGCGGAGCGGATCGCGCGCAGCAACCGGTCGGTGATCGAGGGGGCGACGAGCGTGCCACCCTCCTCGAGGGTCCGTACCGCACGGGCGAGTTGCTCGAGCGTGACGTCCTCGAGGAGATTTCCCCGGGCTCCGGCACGTAGGGCCGCGAGCACGAGTTCGTCGTCGTCGAAGGTCGTGAGCACGGGCACCGGGACTTCGAGGCTGCGCTCGCGGAGACGGTCGATGGTCCACGAGCGGTACGTGGCCGAACTCTCGGGCTGCGGCCGGTGGGGAACGAGGCTCCCGAGAACGACTCGCTTCGTACGATGTCACAGCGCTTGGCCACCCAGTACGTGAAATTCGTCCGCTCCGAGGAGATAGGCTTGGGCGAGAACTGATCTCGCGGTATTGTCGACGGGTGGTCGACGCTGCCCCCGACGGCGTCGACCACTTCGGGCCGCGAAACGTTCGTAACTCCGCCGCCCGTCGGGCCGAGTCTCGAATGCGCATGTGGGGCAATGTGACTGCTCGGGATGGCGAGGGGGCTCGATGGACGAAGCCGAGTTGATCGAGCGGTGCCGGGCAGGCGATCGGGCAGCGTTCGCCGAGCTCGTCGCACCGTCACGGGAAGGCGTGTGGCGGTCTGCGTCCGGATCACAGGAAACCGGCACGACGCCGAGGATGCGCTGCAGGATGCGCTGATCGCGGCGTGGCAGAATCTCGGCAGATTCCGTGGCACAGCAACATCCGGAACGTGGTTGTATCGCATCGCGAGCAATGCGGCGCTCGCTGTCGTGCGGACGCGACGTGGTGAGGTCCTCGACGAACGGCTCGGGGACGAATACGTCTCCGGGGAAACGCCTCTCGCCGAGAGCGTGGTCGACGGTGATGTGGTCCGGCGAGCTTTTCTCCTTCTCCCCGAACAGTTTCGGGTTGTCATCGTGTTGCGTGAGTATGCGCAGCTCGGTTACGCCGAGATCGCAACGCACCAGGGCGTGGGTGTGCAGACGGTGAAGAGCCGGATCAGGCGTGCCCGTATGCAACTCGCCGATCTACTGAGTCCGGCACTGCTCGGCGCCGAAGAGGTAGCCCTCCGACCGACGGTCGGGTCCGCCGACACGGAGGGCACCGAACCGCCGAGGACAACCCGGAAGGATGAGCAATGACGCAGAGCGAACCGATTTCGTTGCCCCCGTCAAGGGAATCGCTGGGACTCGATCCGATGGACCGGATTCCCGAACTACCCGAGGACGCCTGGCGTCGGGTGCTCCATATCGCCACCGATCCCTTCACCTCTCGCATCGGAACCGAACTGGTTCCCGTCGAGGGAATCGATGAGAACGATATCGAGCACCCCGCCATCGACGACCTGCCGATCGAACAACTCGATGATCACGGCAACGACGAGCTGCCGAAGCCGGAATTCGTCGTCGACGCAACCGATCCCGACTCGAGGTAGCCGGCCCTGCAGAGATCCGGCCCGCATCATCGCAGTCCCATCCCGGTCGATCCGAGATCGGCGACCACCTCGTGCAGTGGTCGCCCGACCGGACCGACCGCCAGTAGACCTCGGATCGTCGCCGTGAGGACCATCGTCGAGAATCCTTCGTGGTCGAATTCCGGAAGGTCGCGATGGGCCTGACCCAAGCGTTCGTCGGTGCTCAGCCGTTCGGCGACGTCGTCGCGTTGCTGTCGGAGCCCCGAGATACGCTCGAGCTGCGCTTCCTCGGCGACCGCGAAGTTGATCGCGGTGCTCGCCACCGCACTCGCCAGTGCGACCGCGACGTCGGGTGTGTACCCGCGGCGCACGAGAGCCTCGACCTCGCTCACCATCAGCCGCTGCCCCGCTTCCCCACGCGGGAAGAGGGTCTGCATGTAGGTTCCCAGGCCCGCATGGGCAAGGACGAACGCGCGTAGCTGCAGACCGAACGACAGCAGGTGCCGTTCGATGTCGTGCTCCGAATCGTCATGCAGAACGAGATCGCCGAGCAGACTCTCCCCCACGACGAGTTCGAGTCCCCAGCGACCGTCCACGTGGCGGTACAGCGCCGTTGTGGAGACGCCGAGTTCCGCGGCGACAGCGTTGAGGCTCAACTGTCGCAGCCCGATCGCTCGACCGACACGGATGATGTCCTCCATGTCGATCTTGCGTACACGTCTGCGGACGCCGGCCACCCCGCTCGATCCTCCGATCACCTTGAGTTAGACCCCATAACTTAAGGAACTATAGGTGTGGCTTCAGGGAACGGCAAGTCGCCGATTCGTTCTCGGCGGGCTGCACCGGGCGAACGGCCCGGCGGCCGAGCTTCGCTCTCGCCGCGAACCTGCTCAGCGCGCATCCGCCGGCGGACGACCGAACCGGTCCGCGACGTCGGGGCTCACCCCAGGTGACGTCCGAGCAGTTCCCGGAAGGACGGCCCGTCCGTGCGGACCGCGTTTCCCGACACGCGCGGCCGTCCGGCGGGCACGGCGTCCGAGAACCCGCGGGGTGATCCCGTGCTGCGGGTGATCTGCTCGGCGAGTTCGTCCGCCGCCCTGCCGATCCGCCCCTTCAGTGCCGTGGCGGCCTCGCCTGTTCCGAAGTCGTCGGTGGTGGCGAAGACGCCGGTGGGCACGACGAGCGCACGCAGATAGCTCAGCAGCGGCCGCATCGCATGGTCGAGGACCAGTGAGTGTCGGGCGCTACCCGCGGTCGCGGCGAGCAACGTGGGCACACCGGTGAGCGTGTCCGGATCGAGCGCGTCGAAGAACATCTTGAACAGACCCGAGTAACCGGCGGCGAAGACCGGGCTCACCGCGATCAGGCCGTCGGCAGTCGCGAGTTGTTCACGGGCTCGTGCGACCGCTGCGGTAGGGACACCGGCGGTGAAGGTGGTGGCCAGATCCATCGCGAGGCTGCGTAATTCGATGACCTCGGTTTCCGCGTCGTCTCCGCGCGTGCCGACCGCGACACGAGTGGCCTCGGCGATGCGGTCGGCGAGCAGACGGGTGGTGGACGGCTCGGCCAGGCCACCGCTGACGACGACGATACGGCGGGTCATCGGGCGTCCGCCTCTTCCGGCACGAGGTCGACGCCGGCCGGGATCACCTGACGGTGCGCCGAGTCGGCTCCCTGCGCGGCGAGCGTGCTGTGTGTGGGCGGGTCGGACGGCACGTGGGCAGGGCGGCGGCGTTCGAATTCCGCTCGCAGTACCGGCACGACCTCCCGGCCGAGGATCTCGATCTGCTCGAGCACGACGTCGAGCGGCAGGCCGGCGTGGTCCATGAGGAACAGCTGACGCTGATAGTCGCCGGCGTAGTCGGCGAAACCGAGTGTGCGTTCGACGACCTGCTCGGGTGTGCCGACGGTCAGCGGTGTCATCGTCGAGAAATCCTCGAGCGACGGGCCGTGGCCGTAGACGGGGGCGTTGTCGAAATAGGGACGGAAGATCCGTTTCGCCTCGGCCTCGGTCTCCGCCATGAACACCTGGCCACCGAGCCCGACGACGGCCTGGTCTGCGGCACCGTGGCCGTACTGCTCGAACCGCTGCCGGTAGAGAGCGATCATCTGCTGGATGTGTTCCTTGTTCCAGAAGATGTTGTTGTGGAAGAAGCCGTCGCCGTAGAAGGCGGCCTGTTCCGCGATCTCGGACGAACGGATGGAACCGTGCCAGACGAAGGGCGGGGTGTCGTCGAGCGGCCACGGGGTGGAGGTGTAGCCGTGCAGCGGTGTGCGGAACTTGCCCTCCCAGTCGACGACGCGTTCGCGCCAGAGCCGTCGCAGCAGGTGGTAGTTCTCGATGGCGAGCGGGATGCCCTGCCGGATGTCCTTGCCGAACCACGGGTAGACCGGTCCGGTGTTCCCGCGTCCCATCATGAGGTCGACGCGGCCGCCGGACAGGTGCTGGAGCATCGCGAAGTCCTCGGCGATCTTCACCGGGTCGTTGGTGGTGATGAGGGTGGTCGCGGTCGAGAGGATGAGCTTCTCGGTCCTCGCGGCGATCCAGCCGAGCATCGTCGTCGGCGAGGACGGGACGAAGGGGGGATTGTGGTGCTCGCCGGACGCGAAGACGTCCAGGCCCACCTCCTCGGCCTTCAGCGCGATCTTCGTCATCGCGACGATGCGCTCATGTTCGGTGGGGACCCGGCCCGTCGTGGGGTCGCGCGTGACGTCGCCGATGGTGAAGATGCCGAACTGCACGGTCGAACCTCCGTCAAGTAGTTGAACTGTCAACTATTCTAACGGGCGGGTCGCCCGGAAGATTCCCGGGCGGGTCTCCGCCCGGGATCCGGACCCCCTAGGCCGACCAGCCGGTGCTCTCGGCCCACTCCCACGCGCGGTGATGCGCCCGGTCGAACCACGGCGCCTTGAGCGCCGCGTAGGTGGCCGCCGCCTCTGCACGATCCGTCTTCTGCGACGCCCCGACTGCGGCATCGGCCTTGAGGTCGGCGTACTCGCGCTTCGCGGTGTCGACCGCGGACAGCCAGTCGCGCAGTAGCAACGCGAACTGCTGGGCGGGCCAGCCGTCCACCCGGACCGCCACCCGCGCCGGACGGCCGGGATCGGCGCTGCCGTGCAACCGCATCTCCCACACCGCCGGGTCGGTCTCTCCCCCGGCCCCGTAGGACGGTTTCGGATCGTCGGTCACCACATGGTCGATGCGCGGGAAGCCCGCAGCAGCCAAGGCGGGTGCGAGCGCATCGGCTGCCGCGAGATCACCGACGGTGATCTGCAGGTCGATGACGTCGACGGCGGCCAGACCGGGCACCGCGGTGGAGCCCACGTGGTCGATACGCTTCGCCGCGCCCCCGGCTGCGAGGGCGAGCCGGGCGACGAGCCGCTGCGCCTGCCGATGCCATTCCTCGCGCGCGGGCACGAGAACCGGATCCGCCTCGACCACCACACCGGTGCGCAGATTTTTCTCGAACGGCACCAGGCGATCGTTCCACAGCGTCCGGACCTGCTCGACCAGCACCTGCTGATCACCGGTGTTGTCGAGCCACACGTCGGCGACCTCGCGTCGCTGTTCCTCCGTCGCCTGCGCCGCGATCCGCGCGCGGGCGTCCGCCTCGGGCATGCCGCGCATTTCGACGAGACGCCGGATCCGCTCCGCCTCGTCGGCGTGCACGACGGCGACGAGGTGGAAGGCCGGCGCCATCCCGCCCTCGACGAGCAACGGGATGTCCTGCACGACCACCGCGTCGTCGGGCGCAGCGGCGACCAGCTCGGCGGTGCGGCGCCCGACCCGGGGATGGGTGATGGCGTTGAGAACCGCGCGCGCGTCCTCGCTGGCGAACGCCTTCGCGGCGAGGGCAGGACGGTCGAGGGTGCCGTCGGGCTGCAGGATGTCCTCACCGAAGGCGTCCACGAGCTCGGCGAGGCCCTCGGAGCCGGGAGCGACGATCTCCCGGGCGACGACATCGGAGTCGACGATCACCGCCCCGAGTTCGACGAGCTCCTTGGCGACGGTCGACTTGCCCGCGCCGATTCCTCCGGTCAACCCCATTCGCAGCACGTTGCCCAGTCTCGCATCACCACGTCGCCGAGGCACCTTCGCGGTCCCTACGAGGCCTCGCGCATCGTCAGCCCCGACAGCGCGACGACATACTCGCCCGCCTGTTCGTCGAAGTCGACGGTGTACACCGTCGGGTAGTAGCCGGTCCGCCGGTAGGACGACGGTTGTTTCACGATCTCCCGCAGGGACGGCTTCGTCGCCAACCACTCCCGCGTCATCATCGGCTCGATGAAGATGAACTCCCCGTCCCACGATCCGTTGAGCAGCACCTCGGTGAACTCGAAGGAGCCGGGGATCACGTCGTCCGCGGTGCCTGTCCAGTGCATGCCCATGAACGGCACGGTGTTCTCGACGGGTGGACCGGGTGGTGGGATGTATCCCTCCGGAACGTACTCGGGTTCGGGGAGCCGCGCCGCGCGCGCCGCGAAATCGGGTGCGGCCGGGTCCACCTCGTGGTCGGCGTCCGTCGTGTAGAAGTGCATGTCGAAATGGGGCGCGCCGTAGAGGATCTCCGGGTCGTGCCCGTTCGGGTTCCAGCCCAGCATCACGTGGTCTGAACCGGTGTCCGGAGCACCCGCGGGAAGAGCCGGCATGAGCATCGTCGTGCCGGCGCCCGGACCCTCGGGAAGGCCGGTGAGCACGGACTCCGACATCCGGATACCGACCTCGCGCGGTCTCCCGCCGTGATCGACGACGATATATGCGCGGGAGATTCCCTCCCCCAGTTCGTTTTCCGGCCCGTAGAGGGTGGTGACACCGTGGTCGTGCCCTGCCATCTCCGCACCCTCGGCGGTCGGGACGGATCCGTCGCTGCAACCCGCGAGGGTCAGAACGGTGCAGGTGGAGAAGGCGAGTGCGGTGATCGATCGAGAAGTGCGCATTGCCTGCCTTGCGTGAGTGGATGGGTTCGCGGTGGGAGGTGTCGGTCTCATCGGGGTCGGCGCACGACCTGCCCGACGCGCAGCACACCGTGGGTGTCGTGCTCGTCGGCGAGAGCGCCGAGCCAGTGCGCGGTGTCGTCGTCGTAGGTCCGCGCGATGCGGTCCGGATCCGAGGTGGCGGTGAAGTTGGGCAGCGACGTGCCCGTGGCCCACGGTGCCAGTGCCCGATCGATGACCTGGATGTGCGCGACGACGACGTCGGCCGAGGGTGGCGCGAGGACGCCGCTGACGAAGAGGGAGAAGGCGGCGTCGCGGTGACAGAAGGCGCTGCGATGCCGTGGTTCACGTGCCAGCGCTCCGCCGAGGAGCCGCATCTCGATGATGGTCTGCGGCGAGTGGGAACCAGGTCCCGCCACCGAGAGCAATACGTCGATCGCGTCGTGCGTCAGTTCGCGTGTCAGCGCACTGTGTTCGTGGACGGGCATCGGGTCGACCGGGTCGGCGTGCACTGCTCCCAGTGCCGTGTACGGCAGGGTGCCGATGCCGTCGAGGATCGGGGTCGCGACCGTACGCAGCGCGCCGAGGATCTCCTCGGACTCGGCTTCGCCGGCGACGCTCGCGAAACGGATGGCCACGGTGGCGCGACCGGCCAGCGGTTCCGGGACTCCCGGCAGCGGTGGCAGTTGAAGGAAGGCCAGCGAGGTCGAACTGTGCTCGGGCAGGCCCGCGCACAGGTCCAGCCAGGCGTGCGCCACCGCGTCCGCGTCGGCGCCGTCGAAATACAGCGCGCCACCGTAGAAGTGCGGCAGGGGCACGAGATCGATCTCCACCGCGGTGACGATCCCGAGGGTCGCCTTGCCGCCGCGCAGGCCCCAGAACAGTTCGGCGTGCTGTTCGGAAGTCACCCGGAGCAGGTCTCCGTCACCGGTGACGAGATCGAAGGCCCGCACGTGGTCGGAGGACAGTCCGTAGGTGCGGACCAATGGGCCGATGCCCCCGCCGGTGAGGAAACCGGCCACGCCGACGTGGGGTGCCGATCCGGCGAGCGGGGCCAGACCGTGGGGTGCGGCGGCGTCGATGACCTGCTGCCACACCAGGCCGGCTCCGAGACGGGCGGTGCGGGTGTCGGGGTCGATCAGGCATTCGGTGAGGCGGCCGGTGTGCACGAGCAGCACATCGTCGCCGAGCGGCACGGCGCCGTGACCGGTGCGCTGCACGGCCACCTTCAGGCCGTGTTCGCCCGCGAACCGGACGGTGGCGCTGACGTCGAGGGCGTTCTCGACCGCGATCACCGCGCGGGGACGGACCGGCACCGCCACGTTCCACGGGGTTGCGACGTCGTAGCCGGGTTCGCCCGGAAGGGAGATCGATCCGGTGACCGCGGTACGGAGAGCGTCGATGGGGTCGGTGCCGACGGTGGGCGTCCGCTGGTTCATGTGCACTTCCTTTCGTCGCACTGGATGGGGTGCGACGAAAGAGTGCCGGGACCGGCTTGGCGGCTTCTTGCGGTGGCGCGGGCCGCCGTCCAAGCGGTCGCCAAGAACCGGTCAGGTGGGGATCGAGCGGGCGTAGGCGGCGAGTCCGAGCATGCCGGTGTGGGCCGCTTCGTCGGCGATCGCGGCGATCTCCCGGCTGCGTTCGGGCGCGTCCGGCCGCAGTTGGGCGCGCAGTAACCGGCACCGCAGCAGCGTCGGGGGGCTCGATGTGCGGGTCGCGAGGTCCTCGGCCCGATCCAGCAGCGCCGCGGCGTCGTCGGTGCGCCCGAGCAGTGCCTGCAGGCGTGCGCAGACCTCCGCCACCGAACCGATCACCCCGACCTGTCCCACCGTCGCGATGCGATCGGTGAACGGATCGAGGAGCTCGAGGAACATCTCGGCGTAGTCGACGAGGGCGAGGTCGGCGACGACGCGCGCGATGAGTGTGCGATGCCCGAGGGTCGTCCAGGTGAAGGGTGCGCCTTTTGCCGCCCATTGTTCGATGTCGCGGATCACCGTCCCGGTGTCCCGACGGGCGCCGGCAATCGCGATGCTCCAGGAATCCGGTTCCACGGTGCCGGGATCCGCGTCGGCGAGGGTGCCGTACTCCCATTCGAGGGTGTTGGTGGCGAGGTCGGAGCTGCCCGCCGTGTACAGCTCGGTCTGCAGGTGGAACTGAGTGGCGGTGTCGTAGTGGCGCCGGGTCTCGGCGAAGTCGCCGTGCCATGCCGCAAGCGTCGCCTCCATCCATCGGAGCTGTACGCGCAGCACGGGCAGACGCAGCAGATCGCAACCGGCGATGCCCAGGCGGACGTGGGACGTCGCGGCGTCGACGTCGCCGAGGTTCATCAGTGTCATGCTCGCAACGGCGTGGGCGATCACCTCGTCGAACCGGGCCTGCTGGTGCGGCAGTGCGAGGAGTTCGTCGGTGAGCCGGGCGGACTCGCGGCTGTGTGTCGCGACCCCCGAGTAGAGGAGGATGCGGCCCAGCAAGGCGTCGGCGACGACGTCCGGGTCGGCGAGTTCGCGTGCGATCTCCAGCGCGGTGCGGCTCATCCCGTCGGGGACGGACGAATCGGGGTGATAGCAACTGCCCACGGCGAGCGCCGCGAGTACCCGTGCGTGCGCCGCGCGGTCGGCCGCGACGAACGGTTCGAGTGCGGCGAGGCGGTCGAGGACCGGTCCCGGATCCTTGCCGTAGGACACCCACGGCCATGCACCGGCTGCGCGCAGCAGCGCTGCGGCCAGGCGACCGGCCGTCGACGTTCGGCCGTCCCGGACCGCGTCGAGCAGGCCCGCGTCGACGACGTCGAGTACGGTCTGGCCGCGCCCCGCCCGGGCGAGTGCCTCGACACGCGCGACGAGCAGATCGTCGCGATCGCCCGGGGATCGTTCCGCGGCGGGCAGCAGGTCGAAGGCCCGGACGGCATCGTCCCACCAGCGTGCCGCCTCCTCCGAGTTCCATCTCTCGGTGGCCTCGCGGGCGGCGGTGACGCAGGCGTCGAGCACGACGCGAGCGTCGACGAGCGGCAGTGCCGCCATGAGATGCCGGGCTCGTCTCCCGGCACGATCCGGGTCGCAGGAGTCTGCCAGGACCTCCGCGACGCGTGCGTGCATGCGTTGGCGGCGGAGGGCGGGAATCGCCGCGAGGACCTCGTCGCGGAGCAATCCGTGGGCGAAGGCGTACCCCCGCAGTCCCGGATCGGCGACGATGATGCGCTCGTCGGCGGCGTCGTCGAGGTAGTCGGCGAGGGTGTCGGGATCGAGGCGCGTCGCACCGGTGAGGATGTCCATCTCGATGGTGTCGCCGACGACCGCGGCCACCCGGAGCACCTGCAGCACGGCCGGTTCCACCGCGGCGAGCCGCCGCGCGAGGACCGACCGGACCGCCATGGGGATCCCACCGTCGAGGCGTTCGTCCCGGGGAAGTCGCGCGTATTCGGACACGAACAGCGGGTTGCCGCCGGTGCGTTCGGCGAGCAGGCGCGCCTCGTCGGAATCGAGCGGCGCGCCGCTCACATGCCCGGCCAGGGCGGCGACCTCGGGTTCGGCGAGCGCCGGGACGTCGATGTGCCGGTTACCCTCGCCGTGCAGTACGGCGTCCACGAACCGCTGGACGCCGGGGGTCGTCTCCGAGTCACGGAGTGTGCACACGATCCAGACACCCCGCTTGTGCAGGACTCCCACGAGGTACAGCAGGCAACGTAGGGAGGTCGGGTCGGCCCATTGGATGTCGTCGAGCACGATCGTGAGCACGGGAGTGTGCGCCGCGGCCGTTTCGACGACGCCCAGAATCCGCTCGTAGACCGCGAAGCGCGCTTCGTCGGATTCCACTCCGGTGGGCGGGATCAGGGTGGTGTCGGCGTCGACGCCGAGTTCGCGCAGGATGCGCCGGATCGGCCACCAGGCGGGTGCTCCGTCGTCCTCGAGACATCGCGCCCACACGGTGTTCCCGCCGATGGCGGCGGTCCGGGCGTCGCATTCCTCGGCGAGGCGGGTCTTGCCGATACCGGCGGGCCCGGTGAGGACGACCCAGCGGGTGGCGCCGGAGCGGACCTCGTCGAGCATGCGGTCGAGGACGCCGGTCTCGGAGGTGCGTCCGACGAAGATGCGTCCGGGGCCCGGCGCCGGGGTGGGTGCGGGAATGGTGGGCGCGGCCGGTGTCGGAACCTCCTCCGCGCCCGTCCATCCCGGGGTTCGGGGCCACGCGGCGAGTCCCGGTTCGTGCCGGAGGATCGCGCCCTGCAAGTCGGTGAGTTCGGTGCCGGGCCGCAACCCCAGCTCGGTGTCCAGCCTCGTCTCGTGGACGCGGAACTGTTCGAGTGCTTCCGACGAACGCCCCGCTCGGTGCAGGGCGAGCATGCGCAGCCAGCAGGTGCGGTCGCGGAACGGGAACTCGCTGCACAGTTCGGTGGCGTCGACGAGAGCGGGCGCGAGGCGACCGAGGGCGAGCAGTGCGGTGATCCGGGTCTCGCGGCATTCGGTGCGCACCTCGTCGAAGGATGCCGCCGCGACCTCCACCCAGTGTTCGTCGCGCAGGTCCTCGAGGAGATGCCCCCGCACGGAGTCGAGGGCACGGTCGGCGGTGTCGAGTGCGAACTCCCATTCCCCGTTCTCGGCATGCCGACGGGCGGTCTCGGCGTCGTCGAGGAAGCGGGCCAGGTCGACCGACTCGGCCGGGATATCGAGGACGTAGCCGGGCGGCTGGCGCACGATCGGGGAGGCCGCACCGCTCTCCCCTCTCAGCACCCTGCGCAGATTGGAGATGTACGCCTGGATGCTCGCCATCGCACTGGCAGGCGCCTCGTCCTGCCACAGGGCATCGATCAGCCGGTCGGTGGAGATCACCCGCCCCCGGTTGAGCAGCAGGACGGCGAGGACCGCTCGCTGCTTGCGCGGCCCGAGATCGACCTGTGACTCCGACGGGGACACCGCCGGATCGGCCGTCGACGCGACCCGGACCACCTCCAGCGGTCCGAGCAGTCGGTACATCATGTGGTGCGCCCCCTCGACCCCGGCCGAACTACGCGATCGTTGCAGTGTAAGGACCGTTTTCGCCGGGTGCGCGGCGACTTCTCATCCCGTCACGGCCTGGAGTTCGACCGTGTCGCTCTCGGCGTCCCCGAACACCGGTGCGGTCTGCGGCCGGGGACGCAGGCAGACTGCACACACCACGGTTCCGAGAGCCGCAACGAACGCCGCCACCACGAGCGCCCCCTGCAGGCCCGACACGAAGTCCTGCGGTGATCCGCCGGGCAACAGCGACTCGGCCGGCAGGAACATCCCGAGCACCGCGACGCCGACGGCGATGCCGGTCTGACGGAACGCGTCGTTGATACCGGCCGCGAGACCGGAATGCGCCGCGGTGCTCTCCCCGAGGACGATCCCGCTCATCGCCGGGTTGAACACGCCGGCGGCCGCGCAGGCCACGACGAGTCCCGGCAGCAGTACGTACTTCGAACTGTCCGCCTCGGCGACCGTCATCATGAGCAACCCGACGGCGACGAGCGCCAGTGAGCACGACAACGAGACCCACGCAGGGACGACACGATCGAGTTTCGCCGTCGCACCGGCGACGACGAACATGGCGACGGTCGCGGGCAGGTACACCAACCCCGCCTGCACCGGCGACAGCAGCAGGACGTTCTGCAGATACAGCGTGGTGTAGACGAATACCGCGAACAGCGACGCCGAGATGGCGAAGGCCGCGACCTGCGCTCCGACGAAGGCCCGGTTGGCGAGCAGGTACGGGGGCAGCATCGGTTCGGCGGTGCGCATCTCGTGCGCGACGAAGGCGACGAGGGCACCGACAGCGAGCACGAAGGCGATGACGGCCTGCGCATCGGACCACCCGATCTCGTGGCCACGCAGCACGGCGAACACGAACGCCGCCAGCCCCACCGCGGCCAGGAGCTGCCCCGGCACGTCGGCGGCGCGCGGACGGGGATCTCGCGATTCGGGCACCCAGCGCAGGGTCAAGAGCAGGGTCACGAGACCGATCGGCACGTTGACGAAGAAGATCGCGCGCCAGTCCAGCAGTTCGGTGAGCAGACCTCCGACGAGCGGACCGACCGCGAAGGCGCCGCCGATGGTCGCGCCGTAGGCGGCCAGGGCCGACGCCCGCGCCCGCCCTCGGTCGAAGACGTCGGCGAGGAGGGCGAGCGAGCAGGCGAACAGGACCGCCCCACCGATGCCTTGCACTGCCCGGGCGAGATCGAGGACCCAGATCGTCGGTGCGAGGGCGCACAGGAGCGAGGCGCCCGTGAACCAGACGAGGCCGACGACGAACACTTGGCGGCGGCCGCGGCGATCGGCCCACGACCCGGCGCCGAGGACGGCTGTGGCCAGGGCGAGGGTGTAGGCGTCGATCACCCACTGCAGTGAACTGACGCCCGCGTCGAGGTCGACGGCGATCGACGGCAGTGCGGTGTTGACGACGGCGATGTCGAGCATGAGCATCGCCGTCGTCACGCACACCACCAGCAGCGTGATCCGTTTCGTCGCGGTACTTCTCGCAGGGGTCGATGTGGTCATCGAGAATCCTTCCGTGTCGAGGTGTGTGGACCTCGGACACGGTGCGCCGCGTCGCTTGGGACGAACCGGGCGTACTTCTTGGACGGCCGAGAGAACCGCCGACGTCTCCCCTCGGAGGGGCGCCGGGGATCACACATCGATCACGGCGGGGTCACGAGGCGGTCGCAACGCCGCTCGGAAACTGGACACACCCCCTTCTACCTGGGGTAAATGCGGAGAATTCGACCGACTGTCCGATATCGTCGTTGCGAAGCATCCGTCCCGGCTCGTCCGGAGCATTCGAGAAGGCAGGCCATGCGATCCTCCACCTCAACCACAGGTCGGCATCGCCTCGGCATGGAAAACGGTGTTCACTGCATCCTCATCCCCGAGGTCGCTGCCGCCCTCGCCGAGCACCGGCGGAACTGGTTCACCGCGCTGCTGACGAACGCGCGCCACAGCCACGCCGCGATGCGCAAGCGAGCGACGGCCCTACCTGCGCAGTGGGCCACTCCCGCCGTGGGATGAGCTCGCCGTGAGTTGAGCACCTGCTATCGACGACACACGAAGACCGGCCCCCTCCGATTCGGAGGGGGCCGGTCCCGTTGTGGCCCGGGAACCCTTGTGCCACAGCAACAATGACCCCCCGGAACGCGGACGACCCCGCACCGAACAGTGCGGGGTCGTCCGTCGAAGCGCTGTATCAGGCGTTACCCGACAGCTTCTCGCGCAGAGCGGCGAGCTGGGCGTCGCTCGCGAGCGATCCACCGGTGGTCTCCGGAGCCGCCTCGGCACCCGACTCGGAGGAGTAGTTGCTACCGGACACGCCGGCCGCAGCCTCGGCAGCCTCGTCGGCAGCCATCTTCTCGATCTGAGCGGTGTGCATCTTGTGGCGACGCTCGGCCTCCGCGTAGCGGGACTCCCACTCCTCACGCTGCTTCTCGTAGCCCTCGAGCCATTCGTTGGTCTCGGGATCGAAGCCCTCGGGGAAGATGTAGTTGCCCTGCTCGTCGTAGCTGTCGGCCATGCCGTACTTCGACGGGTCGAACTCGGCCGTGTAGTCCTCGTTCGCCTGCTTCAGCGACAGCGAGATACGACGACGCTCGAGGTCGATGTCGATGACCTTGACCATCGCGTCGTCGCCGACAGCAACGACCTGGTCCGGGACCTCGACGTGGCGCTCGGCCAGCTCGGAGATGTGGACGAGGCCCTCGATGCCCTCCTCGACGCGGACGAACGCGCCGAACGGAACGAGCTTGGTGACCTTACCCGGCACGATCTGACCGATCGCGTGGGTGCGGGCGAACTGACGCCACGGATCTTCCTGCGTCGCCTTGAGCGACAGGGAGACGCGCTCGCGGTCGAGATCGACGTCGAGAACCTCGACGGTGACCTCGGTGCCGACCTCGACGACCTCGGACGGGTGATCGATGTGCTTCCAGGACAGCTCGGAGACGTGCACGAGGCCGTCGACACCGCCGAGATCGACGAAGGCGCCGAAATTGACGATGGAGGACACGACGCCCTTGCGGACCTGGCCCTTCTGGAGCTGGTGCAGGAACTCGCTGCGAACCTCGGACTGGGTCTGCTCGAGCCATGCGCGGCGCGACAGGACCACGTTGTTGCGGTTCTTGTCGAGCTCGATGATCTTGGCCTCGATCTCCTTGCCGACGTAAGGCTGGAGGTCGCGGACGCGCCGCATCTCGACGAGCGACGCGGGCAGGAAGCCACGCAGGCCGATGTCGAGGATCAGGCCGCCCTTGACGACCTCGATGACGGTGCCCTTGACGGCCTCGTCCTTCTCCTTGAGCTCCTCGATCGTGCCCCAGGCGCGCTCGTACTGAGCACGCTTCTTGGACAGGATCAAACGGCCTTCCTTGTCCTCCTTGGTGAGAACAAGAGCCTCGACCTCATCGCCCACCGACACGACCTCGTTGGGGTCGACATCGTGCTTGATGGAGAGCTCGCGGGACGGGATGACGCCTTCGGTCTTGTAACCGATGTCGAGCAGCACCTCGTCGCGATCGACCTTGACGATGGTGCCCTCGACGATGTCGCCATCGTTGAAGTACTTGATCGTGGCGTCGATGGCGGCGAGGAAATCCTCGGCGGAGCCGATGTCGTTGACGGCTACCTGCGGCGAGGTGACGGTGGTGGAGGCCATGTGTTGAGTTGCTCCGGACGGGTTGATAGTCGGTTGGTCAAATTCGGTCGGGCACGTGAAACACCCACTGCGATACGGCGATGTGCGAGTCACGGCGAGTTCCTCGTTCGAGCCTGGGGCCGAACTGCGGACACTCGCGATCACCAGGCTACGCGCTTCGAGGGGACCCGGGCAAACCGATATCGGGACCGCTCCCCCGCACCCGATAGGCTCACACCCATGCCGGGCTCCGCGAACCCCCCTTTTCCAGACCTTTCGGGCGTCCCGGAGGGAACCGACGACGAGGCCGCGCGGCACGCGGACGCCGAGACGATCCTCGGCGAGACCCGACCCACCCGGACCCGCCTCGGCTCCCTCGAGAGCGAACGCGCGAACCGGGTCTGGTGGGACGCCGACACCGACGACTACCACCGCACGCACGGCGAGTTCCTGGGCGTGGACTCGGCCGCCGGGGAGTTCGTGTGGTGCCCGGAGGGCCTGCACGAGGGCGATGTGCAGTTGCTCGGCCCGGTTGCCGGACGCGACGTCCTCGAACTCGGGTGCGGTTCGGCGCCGTGCGCCCGCTGGATCGCCGGGCAGGGTGCCCGGGCGGTCGGGCTGGACATCTCCATGGGGATGCTGCAGCGCGGACGCGCGGCGATGACCGGTTCCGGCCCGACGGTTCCGCTCGTACAGGCCGGCGCCGAGAACCTGCCGTTCGCCGACGGAAGCTTCGACATCGTGTGCTCGGCGTTCGGCGCGGTGCCCTTCGTCGCCGATTCCGCCCGGGTGATGCGCGAAGTAGCGCGGGTGCTGCGACCCGGCGGACGGTGGGTGTTCTCCGTGAACCACCCGATGCGGTGGATCTTCCCCGACGATCCGGGCGAACAGGGCCTGGTCGCGATGTTCCCGTATTTCGACCGGACCCCCTACGTCGAGGTGGACGCGACGGGCCGGGCGACCTACGCCGAGCACCACCGCACCGTGGGCGACCGGGTGCGCGAACTCGTCGCCGCCGGCCTCGAGGTCTACGACATCGTCGAACCCGAGTGGCCCGAGCATCTCGACCGCGAGTGGGGACAGTGGAGCCCGCTGCGCGGTTCGATCTTCCCGGGCACCGCCATCTTCTGCAGCCGCAAACCCACCTGATCCCGACTCACAGCAGCCGGGACAGGAACTCCCGGGTCCGGCTCTCCTTCGGGTCGGCCAGCACCTGGCGGGGATCACCGGCCTCGACGACCACGCCGCTGTCCATGAACACGAGCTGATCGGCGACCTCCCGCGCGAAGCCCATCTCGTGCGTGACGACGACCATCGTCATGCCGCCGTCGGCGAGATCGCGCATCACCGCGAGCACCTCGCCGACGAGTTCGGGGTCGAGGGCCGAGGTGGGCTCGTCGAACAGCATGAGCTTGGGATCCATGGCGAGCGCGCGGGCGATCGCGACGCGCTGCTGCTGGCCGCCCGAGAGCTGCGCGGGATAGGCGTCGACCTTGTCGGCCAGCCCGACCCGCGCGAGCAGGTCCCGGGCCTTCTCCACCGCCTCGTCACGCTTGAGCTTCTTCACGAGGATCGGCGCCTCGATGATGTTCTCGAGCACGGTGCGGTGCGGGAACAGGTTGAAGTGCTGGAACACCATGCCGATGTCGCGGCGCTGCTTCGCGGCGGCCCGCGGGTGCAGTTCGTACAGTTTCGAACCCCGTTCGGCGTAACCGACGAGATCGCCGTCGACGTACAGGCGACCGGCGTCGACGCGTTCGAGGTGGTTGATGCACCGCAGGAAGGTCGACTTGCCGGATCCGGACGGACCGATCAGGCAGGTCACCTGGCCGCGCCCCACCTCGAGCGAGATGCCCTTGAGCACCTTGACGGCGCCGAAACTCTTGCAGACCCGGTCGGCCCGCACCATCGGCGTCTCGACGGACGTCATATGTGTTCCTCCCCCGGTGCGCCGGGCTTCGGCGTCGGCTTGCCGGCCTCGGCGACCGGTACGTTCTGTGCGTCGGCGAGTGCCTGCAGCTGACGGGCCGTGAGCTGCCGGCTCAGGCCCTTCGAGTAGTGCCGCTCGAGGTAGTACTGGCCGATCATGAGCAGGCTGGTGATCGCCAGGTACCAGGTCGCGGCGACGAGCAGCAGCGGGATCGGCTGGAAGTTCGCACCCGAGATGTCGCGGGCACGGCCGTACAGCTCGAGGCTGTAGGGCACCGCGGCGACCAGCGAGGTGGTCTTGAGCATGCTGATCAGCTCGTTGCCGGTCGGCGGGATGATGACCCGCATCGCCTGCGGCAGGACGGTGCGGCGGATGGTCTGCGACCACGACATGCCGAGCGCCGTGGACGCCTCCAACTGCCCCTCGGGCACGGAGGTGATGCCGGCGCGCACGATCTCCGCCATGTAGGCCGCCTCGTTGAGTGCCAGGCCGATGACGGCGAACAGGAACGCCGCGTTCAGACCCTGCACGTCGATGTGGACGAACTGGTGGACGAACGGGATCCCGAGGTCGATCTGCTTGTAGATCGACGGGAACAGTCCCCACAGCACGAGTTGGACGTACACCGGGGTACCGCGGAAGACCCACAGGTACAGCCACGCGACGGAACGCAGCACGGGATTCGGGGACAGACGCATCACCGCGAGCACCACGCCGAGGACGACGGCGATGGCCATGGCGAGCACCGTCAGCTGCACGGTCTTCCACGCGGCTGCGGTGATGCGGGCGTCGAACAGGTACCGGGCGTAGATGTCCCAGCGGTAGGCCTCGTTGGTGGCCGCTCCCCAGGCGAACAACCCGAGTGCGATCAGGACGATCGCGCCGGAGATCCATCGTCCGGGATGTCGCAGGGGTACTGCGCGTATCGGCTCCGGGTCGTCCGGTCGCGGTTCCGCGGATCTCGCGGACGTGGACTCGCTCATGGTTCCCTTTCTCAGCTCGTCGCGCCGTTGATCTGCGAGGCGGTGATCGCGCCGTCCTCCATGCCCCAGCGCGCGGTGATCTCGTCGTACGCACCGGAATCGATGAGGTACTGCACTGCCTGCTGCAGTACGGGACCGAACGGCGACCCCTTCGCGACGACGAATCCGTAGGGCGCGGCGTCGAAGACCTCACCGGCCGGTTCGAGTCGTTCCTCGCTGCGGGCGATGACGTACGCCGTGACCGGCGAGTCGGCGGACAGTGCGTCCACCCGGCCGAGGATGAGGGCATTGGCAGCCTCGTCCTGGCTGTCGTACTTGACCTTGTCGATGGGCGGCAGCCCGCGGGCGACGCATTCCTCGCTCTTCGCGGGGACCTCCTCGAGGTCCTCGATGGTGGTGGTCTGTACCGCCACCCGCAGTCCGCACGCGTTGTCGGGGTCGACGGATTCGCCGGTGCGCTGCGCCCACTGCACTCCGGCGCTGTAGTAGGTGACGAAGTCGACCGATTCCTCGCGTTCCTTCGTGTCGGTGAACGACGACGAGCCCATCTCGAAGGTGCCCGCCTGGACGGCCGGGATGATCCGGTCGAAGTCGGCTTCGTTGAGCACCGCCTCGAGTCCGAGGACGTCGCCGAGGGCGTGGACGAGTTCGACGCCGAAGCCGACGATGGTGCCGTCGTCGTCCTTGAACTCGTTGGGGGCGTACGGGACGTTCACCCCGACCTCGAGGGTGCCGCCGTCGGCGATGTCGGGCGGCAACTGCCTCGCGATGGCGTCGACCTTCTCGACGGTGACGCGGTCGCCGGGCGGCACGGTCGATTCGCTGTTCACCACGCACCCGGTCGCGAAGGCAAGCACCGCCGCTCCCGCCGCCAGCCTGCTCAGGGTCCGGACACGACGACGCCCCCACGAGGTCACGCGGCGGATGTGCACTGCTCGATTCACAGTCGCACAGTATCCAACCAGGGAGGGGTCCGAATGCAAACCCGAAGCTCAGGCGTCGAGGCGGGCGATGACGGCGGCGGTGAACTCGTCCGTCGACGCGGTGCCACCGAGGTCGGCGGTCGCGACACCCGCCGCGACGGTCGCGCGCACGGCGTCCTCGATGGCGCGGGCGGCCGCGGAGAATTCGATGTCCGCGCGTGCACCGACACGGTCGAGAAGCATGGCGGCGGAGAGGATCAGCGCGATCGGGTTGGCGCGGCCCTGCCCGGCGATGTCGGGTGCGGCGCCGTGCGCGGCCTGAGCCATGGCCTTGGTGCGCGACGCGTTGATCGACGCCGCGGTACCGAGCGAGCCGGACAGTTCGGCGGCGAGGTCGGACAGGATGTCGCCGAACATGTTCTCCGTCACGATCACGTCGAACTCGGCGCCGCGGCGGACGAGCAGCGCGGCCATCGCGTCGACGTGCTGGTCGTCGACAGTGACGCTCGGGTAGAGACGACCCACTTCCTGGCACACGTCCCGGAACAGGCCGGTCGTGCTGGCGAGCACGTTGGCCTTGTGCACGATGGTCACGCGCTTGCGGCGACGCGACGCGAGGTCGAAGGCGGTGTGCGCGATGCGTTCACAGGCGGCGCGGGTGATCACTCCGACCGCGAGTGCGATGTCGGGTGTGGGCATGAACTCGCCGCTGCCGACGGCCATGTTCCGGTCGGCGTAGAAACCCTCGGTGTTCTCCCGGACGACGACGAGATCCATCTTCGGTGACACCGACGCCGCTCCCGGCAGTGCGCACGCCGGCCGGATGTTCGCGTACAGGTCGAAGTGCTTGCGGATCCGACCGCCCGGAGTGAGCTGACCCCGGAACTCGGGTGGGTACGAGGCGCTGTCGTGCGGGCCGAGGATCCACGCGTCGAGCTCGGCGAGGGTGTCGAGGGTGACCTGCGGCAGCGGGCTGCCGTGCGTCTCGATCGCGGGGGCACCGACGGGCAGCGGCACCCAGTCGACCGCGACCCCTGCTGCCGCGACGGCGGTGTCGACGATCCTGCGGGTCGCCGGCACGATCTCGGGACCGATGCCGTCCCCCTCGAGAAGTCCGATGCGATGGGTCTGAAGCGTTGCGGTGTCGTCGGTCACCCGGTCATCATTGCCTACCGTGGTCCAGTCGGTGGAACTCCTCCTCGACGCCCCGCTCGACACGGCGGTGCGCGACGAGTGGACCCGGCTGCTCGACGCCGGCCTGCACAGTCAGGGACGCGTCCGTTCCGAATCCAACCGTCCGCACGTGACGCTGTTCGTCGCCCATGCCCTGCCGGACGAACTCGAGGACGCGCTGCGGGCCACCATCACGGTCCGGCGGATCACCCTCCGGCTCGGTGGCGTGGTGATCTTCGGTGGCCGGTACGCGACGCTCGCCCGCACGGTCGTGCCGTCGATCGAACTGCTCGAACTCCAGGCGCGGGTGTTCGAGGTGCTCTCGGAGTGCCCCGGCATCCCCGCACACATCCGGCCGGGCGAGTGGACGCCGCACGTCACCCTCGCACGGCGGGTGCCGGCCGCGCGCATCGGTACCGCGGTCCTGGCGGCGCAGATGCCGGAGCGGCAGCTGACCGGGTCGAGTGCAGGAGTGCGGCGCTGGGACGGCGAGGCCAAGCGGGAGTGGCTGCTCACCTGAGCAGCGGGACGGTGCGCCGTTCAGAAACGGTAGTCGCCGAACTGCGTCACTTCCATATGGGTGTCGGGCGTGCGTCCGGTGAGGGCCAGCACGTCGAGGAGGAGAAAGACCGCCAGAAGTACGAGGACCAGCAGGATCATGCTTCGAGCCTGCCGCGCCGGGGTCCCACCCGACAGTGGCAGAGCCGTCGGAGAACATCGATTTTCTGCCACCACGGTGTCACACTGGGTTGCGTGTCCGGAACACCTGGAACCACCGGCCGGCTCGAGAAGGTGGTCGTCCCCGTCCTCCCCTACGTCGAGACCTTCGAACTCGGCGTGGCGTGCGAGGTGTTCGGCTTCGACCGCTCCGACGACGGCCTGCCGACCTACGACTTCCACCTCGTCGCCGCGACCTCCGATCCGGTGCGCACCCGCTTCGGCTACACCATCGAGGTGCCTCACAGGCTCGATCTCCTCGACGACGCCGACCTGATTCTCCTGCCAGCGGTGAACAGCGACGGCATCGCGCTCGACGACGGGCGCCTCGAACCGTTGTTCGCGAAACTGCGGGCCGCCGTCGACCGCGGCGCGCGCGTGGCGAGCATGTGCACCGGGGCGTTCATCCTCGGTGCGGCCGGGTTGCTCGACAGGCGTCGCTGCACGACCCACTGGATGCACGCCGACCGTCTCGCCCGGACCTATCCGACGGCGCAGGTCGACCGGGACGTGCTCTACGTCGACGACCATCCGGTCCTCACCGCCGCAGGCACCGCGGCCGGCATCGACCTGTGCCTGCACATCGTCCGCTCCGCCCAGGGAGCCCAGGTCGCCAACACGATCGCCCGGCGCATGGTGGTGCCACCGCACCGCGACGGTGGGCAGGCCCAGTACGTCGCGATGCCACTGCCCGAATGCAAGGACGAGTCGCTCGCGCCGTTGCTCGACTGGATGAGCGAGCACCTCGACCGGGAACTCCCGGTGGCCACACTGGCGCAGAAGGCGCACATGTCGGCGCGGACCTTCGCGCGGCGGTTCGTCGCCGAGGTTGGGGTCACGCCCGCGCGCTGGCTCCGCGATCAGCGGGTCCTGGCCGCGCAGCGCCTGCTCGAGGAGACCGACCTTCCGATCGACGTGGTGGCCGACCGCGTCGGTTTCGGCACCGCTGCGGTGCTGCGCCAGCATTTCCTGCGCCTGCGGCAGACCACTCCGCAGGCCTACCGACGGACCTTCCGGCGGTCCGTCGAACCGGTCGGCGTGTGACGCGTCCCTCGATCGGCACCTCCCGACGACACCCCCGGATCGGACACGTCACGTAGCGTGGCAGAAGGAACCCCGTCACGACGCGTGACGGCGGGAACGAACGGGAAGAAACAGCGGCGGCCGGATGTTGGACCCGTCGACACGCCCGACCGAAAGGATTTCCGTGGCAACCAAGGCTCTCACCCAGCAGGACTTCGACGAGGTCGTCACGAGCAATGACATCGTGCTCGTGGACTTCTGGGCCGACTGGTGCGGCCCCTGCAAGCAGTTCGCGCCCACCTTCGAGGCATCGTCGGACAAGCATCCCGACGTCGTGCACGCGAAGGTCGACACCGAGGCCGAGCAGGCCATCGCGGCGGCGGCGAACATCCGCTCGATCCCCACGATCATGGCGTTCCGCGAAGGCATCCTCGTCTACAACCAGGCCGGTGCTCTTCCGCCCGCCGCTCTCGAGGATCTCGTCTCGCAGGTCAAGAACCTCGACATGGACGATGTGCGCAAGCAGATCGCGGAGGCTCGCGCCGAGCAGAGCTGACCCACTCGTCGCGTCGACGGCGCCCGTCCCCGGTGATCCGGGGGCGGGCGCCGTCGTACGTACGGTGTGTGTACCTGCGCCGGTGTCCCCGCGACTCGGTGTCCCCGCGACTCGGTGTCCCCGCGACTCAGTGCGCCGCGGCGTCCCAGCTGCGGCCGTAACCGACCGAGACCTCGAGCGGCACCGACAATTCGATGACGGAGTCCATCTTGTCGCGCACGAGCGCCTCGACCTGTTCGCGCTCGGCCTCGACCACTTCGAGCACGAGTTCGTCGTGCACCTGCAGCAGCATCCGCGACCGCAGTCCGGCCTCGCTGAGCGCCTTCTGCACGTCGATCATCGCGACCTTGATGATGTCGGCGGCCGTGCCCTGGATGGGGGCGTTGAGCGCGGCGCGCTCGGCGATCTCCCGGCGCTGCCGGTTGTCGCTGTTGAGGTCGGGCAGGTACCGGCGGCGGCCGTAGAGGGTGGACGTGTAGCCGACCTTGCGGGCCTCCTCGACCACGTTGTAGAGGTAGTCGCGCACGCCGCCGAAGCGGGTGAAGTAGGCCTCCATCTGCTCGCGGGCCTCGTCGGTGGAGATCTTCAGCTGCTGGGCGAGACCGTAGGCGCTCAACCCGTAGGCGAGACCGTAGGACATCGCCTTGACGCGGCGACGCAGCTCCGGGGTGACCTCCTCGAGCGGCAGCCCGAACGCCCGCGACGCCACGAAGGTGTGCAGGTCCTCGCCCGTACGGAATGCCTCGATGAGCCCCTCGTCGGCCGACAGGTGCGCCATGATGCGCATCTCGATCTGGCTGTAGTCGGCGGTGAGCAGCACGTCGAATCCGTCGCCCACCACGAAACCGTCGCGGATCCGGCGACCGGCCTCGGTCCGCACCGGAATGTTCTGCAGGTTCGGCTCGGTCGACGAGAGCCGGCCCGTCGCCGCGACGGTCTGGTTGAAGGTGGTGTGGATGCGACCGTCGTCGGCGATGGACTTGATGAGTCCGTCGACGGTGGTCTTCATCTTGGTGTGCTCACGGTGCGCGAGCAGGTGTTCGAGGAAGGGATGGCCCGTCTTGTCGAACAGGTTCTGCAAGGCATCCGCGTCGGTGGTGTAGCCGGTCTTGGTCTTCTTCGTCTTCGGCATCTCGAGCTCGTCGAACAGCACCACCTGCAACTGTTTCGGCGAGCCGAGGTTGATCTGCTTGCCGATCACCTCGTAGGCGGCGTTCGCGGCGGCGGCGACCTGGGCCGCGAATTCGGACTGCAGGTCGTGCAGGTGCGCCGAGTCGACGGCGATGCCGGTGGCCTCGAGTTCTGCGAGGACCTCGAGCAGGGGCAGTTCCATCTCGGTGAGCAGGCGCACCGATTCGATCTCGCCGAGTTCGGTGTCGAGGGCCGCGGCGAGGTCGACGACGGCGCGCGCCGCGAGGATCTGCGCCTCGGCCGCCTGCGCGTCGGCGGCGTCCTCGTCGTCGAGCAACGAGAGTTGTTGCGCGCCGGTGTCTTCCACTCGCAGCTCACGCTTGAGGTAGCGCAGCGACAGGTCGTCGAGCTTGAACGAGCGCTGGCCGGGCCGCACCAGATAGGCGGCGAGCGCGGTGTCGCTGGTGATGCCGGCGAGCGTCCAGCCGCGTCCGCGCAGCGCGTGGATGGCGAACTTCGCCTCGTGCACGGCCTTCTCCACGGCGGGGTTCGCGAGCCATGCGGCGAGGGCGTTCTCGTCCTCGGGCGTGAGCGCCACCGTGCTCACATAGGCGCCCTCACCGTCGGCCCCGGCGACGGCGATCGCGGTCGCGTCGCCTCCGTAGGGAGTGCCGGTGCCCACCACGGCGAGGCCATGACGTCGACCCGCCGGGGCGTGCTCGGCGAGCCAGTCGCCGAGGGCACCCGGCTCGACGATCCCGCCGCGCACCTCGAAGCCCTCCTCGGCCTCGGGCTCGGCCGACGAGAGCGTCTCGAACAGCCGGTCGCGCAGCACCTTGAACTCGAGGTCGTCGAACAGGCGGTGGATGCGGTCGCGGTCCCACGGGGCGAGGGCGAGTTGTTCGGGGGTGTACGGCACGGCCACGTCGCGCACCATCTCGGTGAGCTGGCGGTTGAGCAACACGTTGGACAGGTTCTCGCGCAGCGCGTCGCCGGTCTTGCCGCGCACCTCGTCGACGCGGTCGACGAGTCCGCTCAGGCTTCCGTACTCGCGGATCCATTTCGCGGCGGTCTTCTCGCCCACGCCGGGGATGCCGGGCAGGTTGTCGCTCGGGTCGCCGCGCAGCGCCGCGAAGTCCGGATACTGCTGGGGGGTGAGTCCGTACTTCTCCTCCACCGCGTCGGGGGTGAAGCGCGTCAGGTCGGAGACGCCGCGCCGCGGATACAGCACCGTGATGTCGCCGTTGACGAGTTGGAGCGCGTCGCGGTCGCCGGTCACCACGAGCACCCGGAAGCCCTGGGCGTGCGCCTGCGTCGCGAGCGTGGCGATGATGTCGTCGGCCTCGTAGCCCTCGATCGCCATCACCGGGATCCCCATCGCGCCGAGGACGTCCTTGGTGAGGTCGATCTGCCCCTTGAAGTCGTCGGGTGCGGCGCTGCGCTGGGCCTTGTAGGCGGCGAACAGTTCGGCACGGAAGGTCTTGCGGCTGACGTCGAATGCCGCCGCGACGTGCGTGGGCTGCTCGTCGCGCAGCAGGTTGATGAGCATGGAGGTGAACCCGTAGACCGCGTTCGTGGTCTGCCCGCTGTGGGTCTTGAAGTTCTCGGCGGGCAGCGCGTAGAACGCGCGGAACGCGAGGGAATGGCCGTCGAGGAGCAGCAGGGTCGGGCGGTCGTCGGTGGCCGCGGTGGACGTCGCGGAAGTGGATGCACGGGTCACGCGTGCCAGTCTAGGGACCGAGGACGACAGCGTCGGCCACACCGCCCGACCAGCACCTCTCCGGTATGTGCGAACACTCGTTGTCCGAAGAAACGAGACCGAAACGTCCGGGTGATCCAATTTTTCCCGTGGACGTGCGATCCAGCCGCTAGAGTCCCCTGTCACGACACCGTAGTCCGGCGTCATCGAGGTTGACGATGATGCCCCGGGCGCAGTGCCGCGCTCGATGACAGCGCACCCACCGGGAGGACCTGCGTGGCCCCTACCTCGGGATGTCGGCGACGACCGACCTCGACCCTCCACCGATCGGTCCGCGCCGCACTCGTCACGCTCGCGAGTGTCCTGTTCGTCCTCGTCGGCGCCGGCCTCTCCTCCGCCCAGGATCCGCCGGACCCACCCTCACCGCCCGCGAACACGGCACCGGCCGCACCCGACGAGGAATCCGCGGAGGGGGTGACCGTCCGCGGAACGCTCAACAATGCCGGCGAACGACTCGACGGTGTCGTCGTCCGTGCGACCACCGAGAGCGGCGAGGTGGTCACCGAGACGGAGTCCGCCGACGGTGGGCGCTGGGAACTCACCGTTCCGCCGGGCACGTACGTCTTCGAGGTCGACACCGAGAGCCTGCCCGACGACGTCACCGTCCAGACCTCGGTGACCCGCGATGTCGCTCCGGGACGGGCGAACACGGTGATTTTCTCGTTCGGGGAGGCGCGTAGCGGTTCGACGGTCGCGTGGGGCGAGACGCTGGTGCGCACGATCGTCGACGGTCTGCGTTTCGGTTTGGTCATCGCGATCGCCGGAGTGGGCCTGAGTCTGATCTTCGGCACGACCGGCCTGACGAACTTCGCCCACGGCGAGCTGGTCACCCTCGGGGCGGTCGCGGCGTGGATCTTCAATGTCACCCTCGGTGTCCAGCTGATACCGGCCACGATCCTGGCGGTGATCGTCGGGGTCATCATCGGCCTGCTCAACAACGCACTCATCTGGGCTCCGCTCCGGCGCCGCCGCACGGGCCTGATCGCCCAGTTGGTGGTGTCGATCGGCCTCGCGATCTCGTTGCGCTATCTCATCCTGGCCTTCTACTCCGACCGCACCCAGCCGTTCGACGACTACCAGGCACAGCAGCAACTGGTGTGGGGGCCGATCGCGATCACCCCGGTCAACCTCGCGTGCATCGTTGTCAGCCTGGTGGTGCTCGTCGGGGTCGCCCTGCTGCTGCAGCGCACCCGGATCGGCAAGGCGATGCGCGCGGTGGCCGACAACCGCGACCTCGCGGCATCGTCGGGGATCGACGTCGAACACGTCATCCGCTTCGTGTGGGGTCTCGGTGGCGGGCTCGCCGCGCTCGGCGGGGTGCTGTTCGGCCTGTCGGAACTCGGCGGGCGCGTGCAGTGGGAGATGGGCTTCAAGCTGCTCCTGCTGATGTTCGCCGGCATCATCCTCGGCGGCCTCGGCACCGCCTACGGTGCACTGGTCGGCTGCGTCGTGGTGGGACTGCTGGTCCAGTTGTCCACCCTCGTGATCAACCCGGACCTGAAGTACATCGGCGGTCTGCTCGTACTCATCGTCATCCTGGTCATCCGCCCCCAGGGCATCCTCGGCAGTCGGACAAGGATCGGTTGACCCATGGATATCGTGTCGGTACTCCAGGTTTCCTTCGCCCAGCTCATCGGCCCGTCGGCGATCTTCTACGCACTGCTCGCGATCGGCCTGAACCTGCACTACGGCTATGCAGGGCTGCTGAACTTCGGGCAGATCGGTTTCGCCCTCCTGGGCGGTTACGGCGTGGGCATCATGACCGTCACCTACGACCAGCCGTTGTGGGTGGGCATCCTCGTCGGCCTCGCACTGGCAGGTCTGCTCGCGCTCGTCCTCGGCATCCCCACCCTGCGGTTGCGGGCCGACTATCTCGCCATCGCGACGATCGCCGCGGCGGAGATCCTGCGGCTGATGTTCCGCTCGACCGCGTCCGACTCGGTGACCGGATCGACCCGCGGCCTGTGGGGTTTCGCCGACCCGTTCACGTCCCTGAGCCCGTTCGATTCGAGTCGCCAGTACAACCTGCTCGGTATGCGGTTCTACGGCGACGACCTGTGGGCGATGGTCGTCGGCTGGACCCTCGTGCTGTTGCTGTGCGGGCTGGTCTACCTCCTCTCCCACAGTCCGTGGGGGCGGGTCCTCGAGGCGGTGCGTGAGGACGAGGACGCTGCCCGCGCGCTCGGCAAGAACGTCTTCGCCTACAAGATGCAGGCCCTGGTACTCGGCGGCATGATCGGCGGTCTCGGCGGCGTCTTCAACGCTCTGCAGACCAAGTCGATCAACCCCGACTTCTACTCGACCGCGCAGACCTTCTTCGCGTTCGGCGCGCTGATCCTCGGGGGTGCGGGAACGGTCTTCGGACCGGTGCTCGGCGCCATGGTGTTCTGGTTCCTGCTCACCCTCCCGGATGCCTTCCTGCGTCAGGCGATCGCCGGACCCGACCCGCTGCTCCCGCTCACCGAACAGCAGGTCGGCGCAATGCGGTACGTGCTGCTCGGCGTCCTCATCGCGGTGATGATGGTCTTCCGGCCACAAGGCATCCTGGGAAGCAAGCGGAAGGTGCAACTCGATGCCTGACACGATCCGACCCGACCCGACACCACCGCGCACGGTCCTCGGCGCGGACGAACGCGCCGCGCTGTTCGCCGGCGTCGACCGCGCCCCCGGCGCCGCCAAACCCGACCCGATCCTCGTCGTCGACGATCTGTGCCGCACATTCGGAGGGCTCAAGGCCGTGGACGTGGCCCACCTCGAGATCCAGCGCTCGTGCATCACCGGCCTGATCGGCCCGAACGGCGCCGGCAAGACCACCCTGTTCAATCTCCTTACGGGCTTCGACCGGCCCGACACCGGCATCTGGGCGATGGACGGCGACGCGCTCGGCCGGCTCCACCCCCATCAGGTGGCGCGGCGCGGGATCGTGCGCACCTTCCAGCTCACCAAGGCGCTGTCGAAGATGACGGTCCTCGACAACGTCCGTCTCGGCGCCCGGCACCAGACCGGCGAGCGCATGGCCGGCGCACTGCTGCCGTGGACATGGCGCCGCCAGGAACGCGAGATCACCACGCGCGCATACGAACTGCTCGACCGTTTCGGCCTGGCCGCGAAGGCCGACGACTTCGCCGGTTCACTGTCCGGCGGCCAACGCAAACTGCTCGAGATGGCCCGTGCGCTGATGACCGAGCCGACCGTCGTCATGCTCGACGAGCCGATGGCCGGCGTCAATCCGGCGCTCACGCAGAATCTGCTGGGACACATCAAGACCCTGCGCGACGACGGGACGACCGTGGTATTCGTCGAGCACGACATGGACGTCATCCGCGACATCTCCGACTGGGTCGTGGTGATGGCGCAGGGTTCGGTGATCGCGGAGGCACCGCCGGACGTCCTGTCGTCCGATCCGGCCGTGGTCGACGCCTATCTCGGCAGTCACCACGACCAGGCACTCGAATTCGACGACGAGGGCAATCCCGTGGGCGCGACCGCCGAACTCGCCGACGCCCTCGCGGACGCGGAAGCGCAGACCCTCGAGGCCGGAGGCGACCTGTCCGATCCCGATTCGGCGTCGACCGACGCGACGGCCACGACCCTGGAGAAGCCGTGAGCGACAACATCACTCCTGCACTCACCGGGACGACGCCGGCGGAACGTGCCGCGACCCCGGAGGAACATGCCCGCCTGGCGACCGGAGCTCTCCTACGCGCCGACGATCTCGTGGCCGGTTACTTCCCCGGGGTCGACATTCTGCGCGGTTGCAACTTCTACCTGCGCGAAGGTGAGATCGTGGGCATCATCGGCCCGAACGGAGCCGGCAAGTCGACCCTGCTCAAGGCGTTGTTCGGCCTCATCCCCGTCCGCAGCGGCACCGTCACGCTCGGCGGGGACGAGATCACCTCGGCGCCCGCACACATCCTGGTGCGCAAGGGGATCGGCTACGTGCCGCAGACGCAGAACGTGTTTCCCTCACTGACCATCGAGGAGAACCTCGAGATGGGGATCTATCTGCGTCCGAAGGATTTCGAGAAGCAGTTCGAGCGGGTGGCCTCGTTGTTCCCCCTGTTGGCCGAGCGCCGGAAGGCCAAGGCGGGAGCGCTCTCCGGTGGCGAGCGGCAGATGGTCGCGATGGGCCGCGCGCTGATGATGGAGCCGTCGGTGCTGCTCCTCGACGAGCCGTCGGCGGGACTGTCGCCGATGTTCCAGGACGAGGTCTTCATCCGCTGCAAGAAGATCAACGCGGCGGGGGTGTCGATCATCATGGTCGAGCAGAACGCGCGTCGCTGCCTGCAGATCTGCGATCGCGGATACGTTCTCGACCAGGGCCGCAACGCGTACACCGACACCGGCAGCAATCTCATGCACGACCCGAAGGTTGTCGAACTGTATCTCGGCACTCTCGCCGGCAGCCGGGAGAAGCGGAAGGGGTGACCGCCTACCGGCGATCACCCCTTCGCTCACGACCTGCGGGTCACTCACCCACCACGATGTAGTCCTCGGTGGTCAGGGTGTTGTCGGGACCGAACACGAGTCGGCCGTACGAGCCCACGCCGGGTTCGCCCGCGTCCACGAAGGTGAGTTCGCCGGTGGCACCGTCGTAGTCGATGTCCTGATCCGCACGGAGCAGGTCGAGGCACTGCTGGTAGCTGGTGCACTTCTCCCCGTCGCGGGTCACCGAGTTGATGTTCGCGGCGATGTCCACCCCGGCGGTCGACCCTGCCTGTTCCGCGGCCAGCGCCGAGACGATCACGGCGTCGTAGGACTCTCCGGCGTAGTTGAAGTCGATCAGACCCGGATCGACGCCGAGCAGTCGCTGCTGGAACTCCTCGCCGGTGTCGGTCAGCGGCGTGGTGCCGGCCATGCCGTCGAGCAGTCCTTCGGCGACGTTCTCGCCCAGCGCGTTCCCCATGTTGCCGTCGACACCGAAGACCGCCATGCCGTCGGACGGGCCGATGCCCACCTCGTGCATGCGAGTGATGATCTTCGCCGACTCCTCGAAGCCGATGAGTGCCACAGCATCCGGTGCGAAGTTGGCCACCTGGTCGACCTCCGCGTTGAACGACTGCGCGTTGGGATCGTAGATGATCTTCTGGATCTGGTCCTCCGGGATACCGGCGTCGACGAGATTGGTCACGGTGTTCTCGGCGAGGCCGGTGCCGTACGGATCGTTCAGCGCCAGGATCGACACGCGCTGCGCCCCGTCCTCGGCGATCAGCTGCGCGAGCGCCTGCGCCTGGAGCACGTCGGTCGGGGCGGTGCGGAAGTACAACCCGCGGTCGGCGTAGCAGACGAACTGGTCGGAGGTGTTCGCCGGCGAGAACTGCACCACGCCGGCACTGACGATCTTGTCGATCACCTTGAGCGAGACCGACGACGAGGCGGCGCCGACGATCACCTGGGTGCCGTTGGCGAGATGCCGGTCGACGGTGGTGTTCGCGGTGTCGGTCGTCGTGTCCCCGGAATCGCCCGGGAACAGTTCGACCGGCTGGTCGAGAACACCGCCCGCGGCGTTGATGTCGTCGACGGCGAGCCGGACGGCAGCGACCTCGGGCGGTCCGAGGAAGGCGAGACTGCCGGTCTCGGGGAGAATCGTGCCGATCTTCAGCGGTCCCGTGGCGGGAGTCGCCCCTGCTGTGGCCTGCTGTGGTTCGCAGTCGGTCTCGACGGTCGTCGCGGCCGCCGACCCCTCGTCACCGGCCGACGTACCGGATGCCGAATCATCGCTGTCCGAACCACACCCGGTGAGGGCGAGCGTCGCAGCACCGAGTACCGCTACGGCGCGGACCAGAGTCCGTCTTGCCATTCAACTCTCCTTCGAACGCCTGACACCGCATCCGGCGGATTCCGGATGTGGTCGAAACATAGCGGTCGGAAGCACCCCGCGAACCCGGCCGAAATCCTTGTGATACGACCGTTATCTGCGGGGCGGAGATTTGATGTGGCGGTAACGCGTCGGGCGCCGTGAGCACCCGAAACCGGTTCGCGCGGCTAGCCGGCGGTGTCGCTTCCGAGGGTCTCGAGGACGACCACCGCGACCTGCTTCATGGTGGTGCGGCGGTCCATCGCGGCGCGCTGGATCCAGCGGAACGCCTCCGGTTCGGTCATCGCATGCTTCTCCATGAGCAGCCCCTTGGCCCGGTCGACGAGCTTGCGGGTCTCGAATCGCTCGTTGAGCCCTTGCACCTCCCGCTCGAGCTCGCGCAGCTCGGAGAAGCGGCTGACGGCCACCTCGATGGCGGGCACGAGATCGCTCTTCGAGAACGGCTTGACGAGATACGCCATGGCGCCTGCGTCGCGGGCGCGTTCGACGAGTTCGCGCTGACTGAAGGCTGTGAGAATGACCACAGGGGCGATGCGCCGCTGTGCGATCTCCGAAGCGGCGTCGATGCCGTCGCGGCGCGGCATCTTGACGTCCATGATCACCAGGTCGGGCCGGAGTTCCTCGGCGAGTTCGACGGCACGCTGTCCGTCGCCGGCCTCACCGACCACCTCGTAGCCCTCCTCGCGCAGCATTTCGACGAGATCGAGCCTGATCAGGGCCTCGTCTTCCGCTACGACGACCCGACGAGGAGTTGGTGTGCTGTCGTGCGGCGCGGAGGTCATGGTCGGGCCTTCCCCTCGGTACTGGCGGTCCCCGGTGCAGGGTGGAACGTAAGAAGGGTACCGGTGCGCGCCCGCTTCGCCCGATCCTCTACAGTGGTGTCCGCAACGCCCCCGTATCCCAATTGGCAGAGGAAACGGATTCAAAACCCGTCCAGTGTGAGTTCGAGTCTCACCGGGGGCACCACTTTTCGGTTCGCGCCACACGGCCGGAGCACGCCTTCCGCATCCCGCCGATTCCGGCTCCGCTGTCGTAATGTTCCGGCGTGAGTATCTGGGTTCCCGTCGTCGTTGCACTCGTCACCGGGGTGGTGTCGTGGGCGGCCGCACGTCTGTCGCGCGAGCTGTCCCGTCGAAACCTCCGGACCCGGATCGCAGCCGATCTGGCCATCTACAACGGACTCGGCGACGAGTTCCGGAAGCGCCCCCTGCGGGAGAGCGTCGATGCCCGGTTGTGGCAGCTCGCGGCCCAGTCGATGCCGTTGGCGCCGGGATCGCGTCCGAAGCCCAGGATCCGCCGGATCCTGGCCCTGATCGCAGTGGTGTTCGTCGCCGTCGGAGCGCTCGTGTTCGTGGAACTCGTCCTGGGCATCCGGGAGGGCGACTCGGCGCGGGTGGCGCTCGCGCTGCTGGCAGGTGCCCTGGTCGGATTCTCGATTCCCGGCCTGTCCGCCGATCCGGCGGAGTTGCAGGAGCGGCAGCTCATCCGGGCGCTGCGGGAGCGACGGGCCATGGAACAGCTGCAGAACGGGCAGAGCTCCTCCGCAGGCACTCCCCCGGACCTGGCGGAGACCGCGTAGCTACGATTCTCCGGGTGACCGGTTACGACGAGTTCGACATGTTCGGGGGCCTCGACCCCGCGTCCCTGCCGCTGCGCCAGCAGCAGATCCTGGCCGCGATCCGCGACTGGATCGTTGCGCAGGGATCGTCGCCGAGCACCCGGCAGATCGCCGATTCGGTGGGTCTGCGCTCGACGTCGACGGTCTCGAAGCATCTGAAGAGCCTCGCGGACAAGGGTTTCCTCCGCCGCGGCACCGCTGTGGCGCGCCAACTCGACGTGCGCCCCTTCCTCGGCTCGTCCGGCGGTGAACGCGCATCCGACGACACCGTGACCGTGCCGGTCGTCGGCGACATCGCCGCGGGCGCACCGATTCTCGCCGAGGAGCACACCGACGACCTGCTCACCCTCCCCCGCGATCTGGTCGGCTCCGGCACGGTCTTCGCGCTTCGCGTGCGAGGCGACTCGATGGTCGACGCGGCGATCTGCGACGGCGACACAGTGGTGGTTCGGCGGCAGCACGAGGCCCACTCCGGTCAGATCGTCGCGGCGATGATCGACGGCGAGGCGACGGTCAAGGTGTACCGGCGCCGAGGCGGCCACGTCCACCTCGAACCCCGGAATTCCGCCTATCCCGTCCTCGACGGCGACGAGGCGGTGGTGCTGGGCACCGTCGTGTCCGTTATGCGCCGCATCTGATGCCTACCGGGATCAGCCGCAGATCGGATCGGTGACGACCGGCGGCAACCCGTCGAGGAGATCCTGCGCGGGCGGCCCGAGAAGCGGATCGCCGGCGAGCCGGCACAGCGGCGGGCAATCCTGCAGAGAAGGACCGGTCTCCGGTCCGGGTGGGACCCTTTCGGTGAACGCGCCGAGGACGTGCTCCGAGAGCGTCCCTGCCGATCCGTAGGTCGACGCCGCGACCGAGAAATCGGGACCGAACGAGTCGGAGGCGTGGAACGAGCGGTCGTCGCTCCAACCCCGCTTCGTGCCGATCACTCCGGCGATCAGCGCCGTGCCGTAGTCCTGCGGATATCCGTCGACCGCAGTGTCGTAGGCCGTGGCCATCGCGGCGAGCACCGGCGAACCGGGATCAGTGCGCTTCTTCGTCTCGCGATAGGTGACCATGTCGTGCGTCGACGTGGTGCCCACACCCCAGTAGCCGGGCACGTGGGTGTCGGTGAGCCCGAACTCCGCCGCGGTCGACGAGATCGCCTGGGGGTATTCCGCGTGCAGGCGGTCCGCGATCGCGTCGTTCGACGACCGGATCATCTCCGTCGCGTCGGCGTGATCCGCAGGATCGACGTAGGTGAGAACGTACTCGGCCGGATACATCTTGACGATCGACACGTCGGCGCGGGACTCGTGCTCGTTCGCAGTGTCGGCGCGCAGACCGGTCGGGTTGTGCGCGAACGAGATCTGGGTACTGCTCGGAGCAGCGATCGCGCCGGTGTCGTCCACGATCGGCACGGGCGCTGCGGAGGCGATGTGACCGCCGAGGGCGGTGAGGGCGGTTACGGCGAGGGCTGTCGCAATCGGGCGGTTACCCCGAAGCGGACGAGCAGTGACGGCCGCGACCTGCACGCGGCCGTTCCTGTCGGTGCCCGCCTCTACAGTTCGGTCGTCCGAGGATCGCTCCGGAACCAGCGACACGAAACGGATCCACCATGCCGATGCCCGCCACTCCGCCCACTCGTCGACCGTGCCGATCGTCTGTCCCGGTGCGCCCCGCTCGCGGACCGGGCTCCCGGGTGATCGCGTGCCGGACGACGATCCCGTTCGGGCGCGACAACGACGGCACGCCCGTCTCGTGGGATCTGTCCGCCGGACGGCACCTGCTGATCCGACGCGACGAGCGCCGCTCGTCGCCCAGCGTGTCGCTCGACCTGATCGCGATGACGACACTGACCGGCGGCACCCACGACCTGGTGGTCATCGATCCGCACCGTCGTCATCGCTGGCTCGGTGGCTCCGCCTCGCTCCCCACGGGGCCGTGTTGCTGGGCCACCACCACCGATCAGATCACCGACGTGGTCGCCGAACTCGATTCGCCGGTCGTCGACCCCCCGCGCGTGTTGCTCGTCGCCGATCTCGCCGCGACGGTCGCGGCGCTCGACGACGAGGGGCGCACCCGGCTCGCCCGGGTAGCCGTGGACGCACGCGAACACCAGTTGCTGCTCGTCGCCACCACCGCCGACACGAGTCCCCGCTGGTATCCCGAGGGGCTGATCGACGCGTTCGACGACATCGTCGCGCGGCGGCGCGAGGAGAGTCCGTCCTTCGGCCTTCGCTGATCGCTCGATCGGCCGAGGAAGTTCTCGATACCCCGTAATGCTCGATTGACGCCGACAAAGACCGATCGAGCTGCCACAATCGTTCTACGAGCACCCTCCCGTAGCGACTCGGTGATCGTCACGGTGCGCGGAGGACGGATCGATGAACGTCGGCAAAGTGGTCATGCTGGTCGTCGGTATTCTGCTCGTGCTCCTCGGAGGCGCTGCCGCGGTCGGAGCGCTCATTCTGGGGTGGTTCTTCGTCGTCCAGCGCGCCGACGGTTTCATCACCGGTCCCGAGGGGACCCTTCGGACGCAGACGCACGCGTTGGTCTCCGAACGTCTCGACCTCGTCACCGACGATCAGAGCCCCACGGGTCTGCGCAGTGAGGACATCGGCCGGCTTCTGGTGCAGGCCACCGCACTCGATCCCGCATCGGCGGTGTTCGTCGGGATCGCTCCCGTCGGGGAGGTCGAGGCCTATCTCTCAGGGGTCGCCCACACCGTCGTGACCGATCTGCGGTTCGAGCCGTTCGAGGTCACCTACCGTGACGTTCCCGGGGGCGACACCCCGGCTGCTCCTTACGCGCAACAGTTCTGGGTCGCATCAGCGGAAGGGACCGGCACCCAGCAAGTGGAATGGGATCTGCGCGACGGCACATGGACCGTGGTGGTGATGAACGCCGACGCATCCGCAGGGATCGGCGTGGACGTGCGCGCCGGGATCCACATCGACCTGCTCGGACCGGCCGTGCTCGCCCTGCTGATCCTCGGTCTGGTTCTTCTCGCCGTCGGTGTCCCTCTGCTGTTCGCCGGCGCGGTCGGACTCGGTCGGCACGGGCCTCCGCCGCCCGGTCCGGTGTCCGCTCCCGCTACCGGCGCCACTCCGGTCACCGCACCTTCGCACCCGGCGGCGGTGCCCTATCCGGTGCATCTGCGCGGCGATCTCGACGAACCGTTGTCGCGGTGGCTGTGGCTGGTGAAATGGCTGCTGGCGATCCCCCATTTCCTCGTGCTGTTCTTCCTGCACATCGCGTTCGTCGTGGCGACCTTCGCGGCCGGGATCGTGATCCTGTTCACCGGTCGTTATCCGCGCGCACTGTTCGACTTCGACGTCGGCGTGCTGCGGTGGACCTGGCGCGTCGCCTTCTACACCTATTCGGCGCTGGCCACCGACAGGTACCCGCCGTTCGGCCTGCACCGCACCGATTACCCGGCCGACTTCGACGTCGAGTATCCGGAACGGCTCTCCCGTGGGCTCGTCCTGATCAAGTGGTGGTTGCTCGCGATCCCCCATTACGTCGTACTGGCCGTGCTGGCCGGAGGATGGCTGGGCGGGTGGACCCTCGGTATCGCGGCCGGCGACGGCAGCGACGGTGCTACCGGGAACGGCATGTGGGCCTTCGGATCGCTGCTGGGCGTGCTGGTGTTGTTCGCCGCGATCGTGCTGCTGTTCACCGGCAACTATCCGCGATCGCTGTTCGACTTCGTCATGGGCATCAACCGGTGGCTGTACCGTGTGTGGGCGTATGCGGCACTGATGCGCGACGAATACCCGCCCTTCCGTCTGGACCAGGGCGCGCGCGAGCCGATCGAGCAGGTCTCCGTCACTCCCCCGGCCGGCCCGACCGGCACCGGTCAGCCCTGATCACGCGGTATATCGATGAGGCCTTCCCGGATCCTCTCCGTCCACGCGTCGACGTCGACCCAGTCCCGGGCATCGCCGTAGTGTCCGCCCATCAGCCGGAATACGATCCGCCCGATTCCGGCCCAGTCGCCCGAAGCGATGGCACCGGCGAAGAAACGGTGATCACGCACATCGGTGATCGAACGGAGGTTCTGCACCGCCCGAGGTTCCGGCGTGACCCGTCGCAGATATGCCGCCACCCGGGGCGAGAGAATCGTGCTGGTCGCTCCGATCGACGAGACGGAGAACGCCCACACCGGTCGCCCTTCCGATTCGGTGCCCAGCCGATAGATCGCATCGGAAGCCTCGGGGAGCCACTGCCCGTTGTGGATCGCACTTCCGACGATCAGCGCCTCGTACGTTCGTACCGACGCGACATCGCCGAGCGCGCGCAGTTCCACGGCACCGCGGCTTTCCAGTCCCGCAGCGATGCGTTCGGCGATTCCCCGCGTCGACCCTCGAGCGGTCGCGTAGCCGATCAGGACGGACATGGCGGGGCCTTTCGGCAGTGGGTGATTGCGCCGGATGCAGTCTCCAGTGTGAGAAGCGGCGTGCACGGCACGTGAGGGTCTTCGGTCACTTCCTGCGGGCAGGTCGGGACCGTCGACTCTTGTGCGACCGACCGGTCCGAGCGTGTGCTGGCAGGGTCCCGAAACCGCAGGATCCCGGAAAAAGCAGGGCCCGAAACGGCCGTGCCCGCAGCTCGGACAGGCACCGAGGAGATCGTGATGACAGCACACCACCCCATCGTCGCCGGAGTGGACGGATCGAGAGCGTCCCTGCAGGCCGTGGTCTGGGCAGCTCGCGAGGCGGAACGGTGCCGGCTCCGGTTGTCGCTGGTCACCATCGTGTCGGTCCGCAACACGTTCGGTGTCCCGATCGGCATGCCCGCCGGATTCTTCGAGCAGGAGGGATCCGAGGGACGCGACATGCTCCTCGATGCCGCCGGATACGCGCGCCGCGCGGTGCCCGAGGATGAGCTCGACATCGAGACCCACCTGTGCACCGATTCTCCGTCGCTCGAACTGGTGGACCGATCGAAGTCGGCGTCGATGGTCGTGGTCGGGGCCGGGGACAACCGGTTCGGCTGGGAGCGATTCGGTTCGGTCAGCCGAGCGGTGGTCACGCGTCCGGTGGTCGTCGGCGTCGACGGTTCGGAGCACAGTGTGCGCGGTGTCCGCCGCGTTCGAGGAGGCCTCGCTGCGCGGCACCGACGTGGTGGCAGCCCACGCGTGGTCCGACCTCGATGTGCGCGGTCCGTTCCGATTCCGGATCGAGTGGGACAGCGTGGAGAACAAGGAGCGGGCACTGTTGTCCGAGAGTCTCGCCGGGCACGGCGAGGAGTTCCCCGACGTGCGGGTGCACCCGGTGGTGGTGCTGGACCAGCCCTCCCACTATCTGGCATCGCACGCTGCCGATGCGCAGTTGCTCGTTCTCGGCCGTCGTGGTCGAGGCGGGTTCCCGAACCTGATGCTGGGATCCACCACACGGGCGCTGCTGTACACGGTGACCTGGCCCGTGATGGTTGTCCCGTAGTGCGCGGCGCCCCTGACGAAGGACGGTTCCCCGCCAGTCATGCCCCGGCGCGCCGGGCGCGGTCGAGCAGGATGCGTTGTTCCGCTCGCGCCACCGTCCGTCTCGTCTGCGCCGCGGCGTCGGGCGCGACCGACACGGAGGTGATGCCGCGCCGCACGAGATGCTCGGCGAGGTCGGTGCTCGTCGACACGGCCTGACCGCACAACGACGTCGTCAGTCCCGCGGCCGAGGCCCGTTCGATGATGTGGTCGATCGCGTCGAGCACCGCGGGGTCGAGGGTGTCGAACAGGTCCTTGCACACCTCCGAGTCCCGGTCCACGCCGAGCATCAACTGCGTGAGGTCGTTGGTTCCGATGGACACGCCGTGGATGCCGAGCTTCGCGTATTCCGGCAACCAGTAGACGACCGACGGGACCTCGGCCATGATCCAGCGCTGCATGCGCTGGTCGGAACCGAGCGGATGCCGGTCGAGTTGGGCGAGGCAGTCCCGCAGCTCCCAGCGGGTGCGCACGAACGGGATCATCAGATGCACGTTCGGGTGTGTGCGCCGAACCCGGTGCAGCACATCGAGATCCAAGGAGAACAGTTCCGGATCCCGGATGTACCGGAAGCACCCGCGGTAACCGATCATCGGGTTCTCTTCGTGGGGTTCGACCTCCCCACCCTCGAGATCGGCGAATTCGTTGCTGCGCAGGTCGATCGCACGGTATACGACCGGACGCGGGGCGAATGCCGCCGCGATCCGCGCCAGGCCACCCGCCATCTTCTCCACGTACTCGTCGCGGCGTCCCTGCGCGATCATGTGCGAAGGGTGTTCGCCCGCGAGTGCTTCGGTGATCATGAACTCGGCACGGAGCAGACCGACGCCGTCGACATCGGTCGCGGCGACCGCCTCCGCGGCATCCGCAGTCGCGAGATTGACGTAGACCGCTGTGGCCGTAACGGTTTCGGCGGCTACGGCCGACGCTGCAGACGCGGATCCCGTCGCGACGGGCCGTTCCGCCGTGTGGACTGCGCCGTCGAACACCACACCGGCGTTGCCGTCGACGGTGATCAGTTGCCCGTCCTTCAGATCCTTGGTGGCGGTACGTGCACCGACCACGACGGGCTTGCCGAGTTCGCGTCCGACGATGGCCGCGTGGCAGGTGATACCACCACCGTCGGTGACGATGCCGCCGGCGCGGCGCAGAATCGGCAACCAGTCGGGTCTGGTCATCGGCGCCACGATGATCTCGCCGTCGCTCAGCTTCTTCCCGTCGACCAGTTCGTGGAGCACCCGCACTCGGCCGGTCGCCGTCCCGGGGCCGGCACCGAGACCGGTCAGCAACGCTTGTGCCTCGCCGTTTCCGGACGGGGCGGGCGCCGCCGGTTGATCGAGCGTGGTGATCGGGCGGGTCTGCACGATCCACAACTCGTCGTCCGCGAACGCGAACTCGAGGTCCTGGGGGCGCCCGTAGTGCTCCTCGACTCCGGCGGCCAGGCGCGCGACGCGCAGGAGCTGATCGTCGTCGAGCACTCGGGTGCGGCGCGTGGGATCGACGGCGACGCGACTGTCCCCGCTGTCGGTGGAGGTGATGCGGAACTCCTGATGACCGAGATGCACGTCGAGCACCTCGAGGCCGTCCTTCGCGACGACATAGGTGTCGGGTTCGACCTGCCCGCCGACGACGACCTCTCCGAGACCGAGAGCTGCCTCGATGACGATGCGATCGAGTTCGCCCGTGCGCGGGTCGGCCGTGAAGGCCACGCCCGACAATTCGGACTTCACCATCACCTGGACCACCACCGCGATGGACGGCTCGTCGGTCACCCCGCGCAACCCTCGGTAGGTGCGGGCGCGTTCGGACCACAACGAGGCCCAGCACGCCTGCACCGCGCGGATCACCGCGTCCGGACCGATGACGTTCGTGTACGACTCGTGGATCCCGGCGAACGATGTGTCGGAGGCGTCCTCCGCGGGAGCCGACGACCGCACTGCAACCGGCGCGTCGGGACCGAGGCTCTCGTAGGCGGAGACGATCGCCGCGCGCATCCCGGCCGGGACGGTCGAACCCGTCACCAGGGCGGCGAGTTCCGCGGAGGTACGGATGAGGGTGGCGTCGTCGATATCGGGGTCGGGCACGGCCTCGGCGGCCAGTCGGGATCGGATGCCGGCTGCGTCCATCGCGTCGAGATAGGCGGCGGTGGTGACGGCGAACGCCGGCGGTACCGGAAAGCCTGCGCGGGTGAGCTCTCCGAGGTTCGCGGACTTGCCACCGACGGTCGGCGCGTCGGCGGCGCCCACCTTCGCGATCGGTCGGACCCACAGTTCGTGTTCGGTCATCGACGACTCCCCACACTCCCCGCCCGCGTCGACCTTCCGGGCCGGATCGGATACTCGGTCTTCCCATCGTCGCCCCGGCCCGATCGATACCGTAGGGGCAAAGGTCATCATTCCGGGACGGGGACGACCGTGGCCGATCCTCCGCGCACACCTGATCCGCGGGAGCGGAAACGGTTGATCCTGACCGCGATAGCGCGTCCGACGCTCACCGCCTTCGTGCTGGTCAGCGTTTACTTCGTGATTCCGGTCGAGCATGTCCGCAGCACGTCCGAGGTCCTGACCCTCGTCGGTGGTGGCACTGCGGTCCTGATGGTCGGCTGGTGGCAGATCCGCAGGATTCTCGCGTCCGAGTACCCGGCGGTCCAGGCCGTCGAGGCACTCACCACGATCGTGTCCGCCTATCTCGTGGTCTTCGCAACCCTTTACCTCCGCATGTCCGTGGCGCATCAGGACAACTTCACCGAACCACTGTCCCGCGTCGATGCCCTGTACTTCTGTCTGACGGTCTTCTCCACGGTGGGATTCGGGGACATCTCCGCTGTAACCGAGACCGCGCGAGCCGTCGTGTCGGTGCAGATGATCGCAAATCTGGTCTTCCTGGCTCTCGGGATCCGATTGCTCACGGCCGCCGTGCAGTGGCGTCGTCGCAATCGCGGGGACGAGGAGTGACCGATCACGGGATCGACCTACGCGATTCGGCGTCCGGGTATTCCCCAACCGCTGCGCGGGGTGATCCTTGAAAGGACTCGACGTCCACTGGCAGATGTCGGAGGGCCGAGATGCTGAATGGGAACCGTCGTCGACAGCGTCATGTGGACCGCGAAAGCGCCTCGGAGTTCGCAAATCGGACAACAATTCTCACTTCGGCGGGAAATCGGGCGTCCGGACTTGGCGATATGGCCCGGTATCGCGTAGTAGTTGTGTCGCGTCATAAACTTGTGATGGGGGTCATGGTTTGACGCACATGTCGACGGGGCAGCAGGGGGCCTCGTCACGAACTGCCCGGCGTACCGGGCGGAGGAAACGTGCTGATGCGTCCACCCATGTCGCCCACCGATTCGATGTTCATTCTCGGGGAGTCCCGTGATCATCCGATGCATGTGGGCGGACTGATCCTTCTGAGTCCCCAGGACGGTACGAGCGCCGCGGATCTCGGGGCACTGTTCACCGCCGCCACACAGAACGGTGAGGTCGCCCCGCTGTGGCGTAAGCGCGCGGTCCGCTCCCTGGGCACCTTCGGCCAGTGGGCGTGGGAAGAGGACGCGGAATTGGACCTGAGCTACCACGTACGACGCAACGCGTTGCCGCAGCCCGGCGGGCTCGACGAACTGTGGGATCTCGTCTCCCGGCTGCACAGTACGCTGCTCGACCGGAGCCGGCCGTTGTGGCAGATGCATGTCATCGAGGGTCTCGCGGACGGCCGGCTCGCCGTTTACACGAAGATCCACCATGCCCTCGCCGACGGCGTGGGCGCGATGAAGTTGCTGCGCCGCGCCCTGAGTCCGGACTCCGAGCAGACCGACATGCCGGCACCGTGGTCGCTCTTCGACGCGCCGAGCCGCTCCCACTCGTCCGGGACCGCGCTAGATCTTCCCGAAGCCGCGATGCAGGCGGTGCGGACGGCGACGTCCGAGGTCACCGGCTTCGTGCCCGCGCTGGCCGGCACCGTGAACAGGGCGCTGCGCGGCGGTGGCGGATCGCTGTCGCTCGCCGCGCCGAACACCATGATCAACGTGCCGATCTCGGGGACGCGCCGGTTTGCCGCGCGCTCGTGGCCGCTGACCCGCCTGCGTGCTGTGTCGAGAGCGGCCGACGCGACCGTCAACGATGTCGTGCTGGCCATGTCGTCGGGAGCACTGCGCGCCTTCCTGAGCGAGCAGGAGGCGTTGCCCGACAAGTCGCTCGTGGCCATGGTCCCGATGTGCCTGCGACCCGACAAAGATTGCGCCGGAAACGAACTCGGTGTCCTGATGGCTGATATGGGTACGGATCTCGCCGATCCGGCCGACCGGCTGGCCCGGGTGTCGGCATCGACGACGCAGGGCAAGACCTCCATGCAGGGGATGTCCTCCCTGTCCCGGTTGGCGGCCAGTGCACTCGGCGTCGCGCCTCTGGCGGTGGGGATCCTCACCCGCAATCGTGCACTCCCGCGACCGCCCTTCAACGTCATCGTCTCGAACGTGCCGGGAGCTCCGGATCCGTTGTACTGGAACGGCGCTCGCGTGGATGCGGTGTATCCACTGTCCGTGCCGGTCGACGGTCAGGCACTGAACATCACGTGCACGAGCACCGACGACGCGATCGCTTTCGGCCTGACCTCGTGCAGTCGCAGCCTGCCGCAGCTGCAGCCTCTTCTCGACCACTTCGATACCGCCCTCGGAGAGCTGGAGGACGCGTTCGACATCGTGCCGGTCGCCGACGAGACATCCCTCCGTGCGGGCTGACACCACGGAATAACGGCAGCACGCCGGTGCCCGAGTCGGACATCTGCCCCAGGAATCGCCGTTCCCGTGTGAGAAGGCGCTCTGTCGGAGCACTATCGACCGATAGCGGCGTATCGCCGGGACGCACCGACGCCCCGCACCGGAACTCGCGTCCCACTCCTCGCGGAGAGTAGGTCCGAATGCAGCAACTGACGCCGTTCTACGAGAAGGTCCAGACCCACTACGACCTGTCCGACGACTTCTTCGAACTGTTCCTCGACCCCACGCGCACGTACAGTTGCGTCTACTTCGAATGCGACGACATGAGCCTCGAGGAAGCTCGGATCGCGAAAGTCGATCTTGCTCTCCGTAAGTGCGATCTCCGGCCCGGGATGACGCTGCTGGATATCGGTTGCGGTTGGGGCTCGACGATGATGCGGGCGGCGGAGCGATACGACGTGCACGTCATCGGTCTGACGTTGAGCCGCAACCAGTACGAACACGTGTCCGGTCTGCTTTCGGGCATGTCCTCCGGAGCCCGTACCGCGGAAGTGCGTCTACAAGGCTGGGAGGAGTTCGACGAGCCGGTGGACCGCATCGTCAGCATCGGAGCGTTCGAGCATTTCCGCCGACAGCGGTACGACACTTTCTTCGACCGCGCCTCGCGCATCCTGCCCAGCGACGGCAGGATGCTGCTGCACACCATCGTGGGTCATTCCCGCGCCCAGTTCGAGGCGATGAAGGGGCCGGTCACCCGCGAGGACGTACTGTTCCTGCGGTTCATCATGAGGGAAATCTTCCCCGGAGGACAGCTCCCCGACCGGGATCTGGTCATCACCGGCGCACAACGCAACAGCTTCTGGGTGCAGAACATCGAGTCCCTGCAACCTCACTACGCTCGCACGCTCGACCTGTGGGCGCGAGCCCTCGAGGCGCGGCGCAACGACGCGGTGCGGATGGCCTCCGAGGAGGTCTACCAGCGATACATAGGTACCTCACCGGGTGCGCCGCGAATTTCCGACGTCGCCTCATCGACGTCCAGCAGTTCACCCTCGTGAAGCAGCAGCACCGCTGAGGCTCGGTCCCGAGGGACCGGCGGCACAACGAAACCGGTGAGCCTGCACGCCGATCCGCTGCCCGGGTGGACAACGGATCAGCGAGGGGCAGATCAGTGCGAGCCGCGGCGCTTCTGCTGCAGCTTGGCGAGCATCTCCTTGGCCTTGCGCTGATTCTCGGGCTTGGCCGCTTCGCGTCGGGCGACCTGGATCGCCTTGACCACGGCGGCGCTCTTCATAGCTTTGCCGAACATTCCCATCGAGCACTCCTCCGCAGTGGCGTCACAACCTGTACCTCCACGATACGGATCCGCGGAAGGAACCACCCGTGCGCGTGATTCAGTTCGCCGCGTCGGCGATGCGACTGTTCGGCAGCTTCCAGTCCGGCCGCGGGAAGTGGCAGGTGTACCCGTTCGGGTAGTGCTGGAGATAGTCCTGGTGCTCGGGTTCGGCCTCCCAGAAGGTGCTCGCGGGAGTCACCTCGGTGACCACCGTGCCGGGCCACAGACCCGACGCCTCGACGTCGGCGATGGTGTCCACCGCGACCTGCTTCTGCTCGTCGTCGAGGTAGAAGATCGCAGAACGGTAGGACGCCCCGACGTCGTTGCCCTGCCGGTTCGGGGTGGTCGGATCGTGGATCTGGAAGAAGAACTCGAGCAGCGCCCGGTAGTCGGTCCGTGCGGGGTCGTAGACGATCTCGACGGACTCCGCGTGCCCCGGATGGTTGCGGTAGGTAGGGTGATCGTTCTGCCCACCGGTGTAGCCGACCCGCGTCGACACCACCCCGGGCTGTCTCCGGATCAGCTCCTCCATACCCCAGAAGCATCCGCCTGCCAGAATCGCGTTCCGTGTATCGGTCATTACGCCTCCTCGGGAGGTGGAACCGATACGACGGTCGCGACATTCCCTGCCCGCGCCCGCTCGTGGTCAGAGCACGAACACCGCCGCCCGTTCGGCGAGGTCGAGGACGGGTTGCGGCAGGATGCCGAGCAGCACCGTCGCCACCGCCGCGAACGCGATCGCCGCGCTCGTCGCCACGGTCGAGGTCACGAGCCGCGGGGCGTCGTCGGTCGGGTCGGTGAAGAACATCAGCACGATCACCCGCACGTAGAAGTAGGCGGCGACCGCACTGACCAGCACACCGACGATCACGAGCGGAGCCGCACCGCCCTCGATCGCCGCACCGAAGACCGCGAACTTCGCGATGAACCCGCTGGTGAGCGGAATGCCCGCCAGCGACAGCAGGAACAGCGCGAACGCCCCGCCGAGCAACGGTGAGCGCCGCCCGACACCGGCCCAGCGCGACAGTTCCCACGTCTCGCCGTCCGGGTCGCGCACCAGCGTCACCACGGCGAACACACCGACCGTCCCGATCCCGTAGACGAGCAGATAGAACAGCGTCGACGACACCCCGGACGCGGTGCCGGCCACGACACCGGTGAGAACGAATCCGGTATGGCTGATCGCCGAGTACGCGAGCATGCGCTTGATGTCGTTCTGCGTCACCGCCAGAACCGCACCGACGATCATCGTCGCGATCGCGACGGCCCACAGGATCGGACGCCACTGGTCGGCGGAACCGGGAACCGCGACGTAGAGCACTCGCAGCAGTGCGCCGAATGCGGCGATCTTGGTCGCGGCGGCCATGAACGCCGTCACGGGCGTCGGCGCGCCCTGATAGACGTCCGGCGTCCACGAATGGAAGGGCACCGCTCCGATCTTGAAGAGCAACCCGACGGCCAGCAGACCCACCCCGACGAGCGCGGTGGTCTCGCTGCCCGCGCCGGTGTCGATGGCCAGGGCGATCCCGCCGAGGTGGACGGTCCCGGCGTAGCCGTAGAGCATCGCCACGCCGTATAGGAAGAACGCCGACGAGAACGCGCCCAGCAGGAAGTACTTCAGTGCTGCTTCCTGGGAGAGCAACCGCCGGCGCCGCGCCAGACCGCACAGCAGGTACAGCGGCAGCGACAGCACTTCGAGCGCGACGAACATCGTCAGCAGGTCGTTCGAGGCCGGGAACACGAGCATCCCGCCCACCGCGAACAGCAGGAGCGGGAAGACCTCGGTCCGTGCGCCGCCCGCCGCGAACGCCTGCCGTTCGGCCGCGGTACCCGGAATCGCCGACGCCTGGGGCGCGAAAGCGTCGAGATGCGCACCGGCCGCGGCGCGGGAAACTGATTGCGCGCGAACCTGTTCGATACTCCGTTCCGCGACGAGCGCAACCGACAGCACCGCCACGATCAGGACCGATCCCTGCAGGAACAGCGCCGGTCCGTCGATCACGACCGCCCCCGACAGGGTGGTCGCACGGGTTCCCGCGAGCATCACCACAACGACGAACGCCGCCACGAGCGCACCCGTCGTCAGGAGCACGTGGGCGAGGTAGCGTGCCGAGGTCGGCGCGAACGACTCGATCAGCACACCGACGACGGCGGCGGCGAAGACGATGAGGATCGGTGCGATCAGTCCGTAGTCGATCGCCGGGGCGGGAATTGATGCGGCTAGAACGACGATGCCCTCGGAGGGGTTCATTCGGCTTCACCTTCCTCGGAACCGTGCGCGGGAACACCGCTCTCGGCGACGGGTCGCTCGGCGGGCACCACCGGTTCGGGCCGGGAGATGTCGATCGAGACGAGCGTGTCGTCGACCGCCGGGGTGATGACATCGAGCGCGGGTTTCGGATAGATCCCCAGAACGAGCAGCAACGCGATCAGCGGCGCGACCACCGCGACCTCACGAGGCACGAGATCGGAGAGCCTGCGGGCGTGTTCGGCACCGCCGTTCCCGTCGTCACCGTCGTCCCCACCGGGCAGGCGCACGGGTCCGCCCATCATGCGCTGGTAGAGCCACAGCACGTAGAGCGCGGACAGCACGAGCGCGAGTGTCGCGATCACCGCAGCCACCTGGTAGCGCGGATAGGTGCCGACGAAGACGAGGAACTCGCTGACGAACGGCGCGAGCCCGGGCAGGGACAGGGTCGCCAGTCCGGCGACGAGGAAGGTTCCGGCGAGGACCGGAGCGACCTTCTGCACCCCGCCATAGGCGGCGATGGTGCGGTCTCCGCGCCGCGAGACGAGGAAACCGGCAATGAGGAACAGTGCGGCCGTGGAGATCCCGTGGTTGACCATGTACAGCGTCGAGCCGGCCTGCCCCTGCGAGGTCAGCGCGAAGATGCCGAGGACGATGAACCCGAAGTGCGAGATGGAGGTGTAGGCGATCAGGCGCATCACGTCGGTCTGACCGATCGCGAGCACCGCGCCGTAGACGATGCCGATGACGGCGAGAGTCACCACGACCGGCGCGAAGGTCACCGAGGCGTCGGGGAAGAGCTGCAGGCAGTAGCGCAGCATGCCGAAGGTGCCGACTTTGTCGACCACTGCCATCATGAGCACCGCCGCGACCGGCGTGGTCCGCACCGCCGCGTCGGGTAGCCACCCGTGCAGCGGCCACAGTGGAGCCTTCACCGCGAAGGCGACGAGGAAACCGAAACACAGTGCGGCGAGCACGGCGGGGGTTGCGTCGAGATCACCGGCGACGGCGGCGGCGGTGACGGTCCGGACGTCGAAGGTGCCCACTCCCGCGGTCTCCCCCAGCCCGGATCGGGCGGTGACCACGTACAGGCCGATCAACGCGGCGAGCATCACCAGTCCGCCGAGCAGGTTGTACAGCAGGAACTTCACGGCGGCTCGTGCCCGGTCGGCACGCGGTGTCCCCGGCGAACCGAACCCGCCGATGAGGAAGTACATCGGGACGAGCATCGCCTCGAAGAAGACGTAGAACAGCAGGATGTCGAGGGCGGTGAACGACACGAGCACCATCGACTCGACGAGCAGGATCAGCGCCACATAGGTGTGCGCGGAGCGTGGGCGGGCCGCGCCGGCCTCCTCGTCGGCGGCGCGGTGATCGTGCCATCCGGCGACCAGGAGCAACGGCACGAGCGCGGCGGTCAACAGGACCAGCACCAGGGCGATGCCGTCGACGCCGAGCCGGTAGCCGGCGCCGAACGAGGGGATCCAGTCGTGCGATTCGACGAACTGGAAACGCTCTCCCGCGCGGTCGAATCCGACGGCAACGATCACCGCGACCACCAGAACGGCGATCGACACCGTCAGGGCGATCGACCGGGTGGCGGAACCGAGGCGTGCGGGCAGGGCCGCGATCGCGGCGGCGCCGAGCAGCGGGAGCACCCACAGGATCGTCAACCAGGGAACGGTGGTCACCAGTACACCCCCATCACAGCGTCACCAGGACGAGCGCGCCGACCACGACGGTCGCGCCGGCGAACATGTACAACGCGTACGAACGGACGAAGCCGGTCTGCAGCCGGCGCAGTCCGCGCGAGAGCGCACCGATCCCGGTGGCGGCGCCGGTGACCGAGCCGTCGATGCCGGTGGACTCCACGCCGTCCAGGGCGCGCACCAGACCCTGACCGGGACGCATGAACACCGCTTCGTTCACGGCGTCGCCGTAGAGGTCGCGACGCGCGGCGACGGTCAGCGCCGACACCGCTTCGGGTGCCGTCGCCGGGACCGGTGCGCGCACGTACTGCCGGTAGGCGACGGCGACACCGGCGAGCACGACCGCCAGCGTGACGGTGGTGACGAGCCAGACGGGCAAACCACCTTCGTGATGGTCGTAGCCGACGACGGGTTCGAGCCAGTGCTGCAACGCGCCACCGAACACCAGCAGACCGCCGGCACCGACCGAGCCCACGGCGAGAGCGATCATCGGCCAGGTCATCGAGGCCGGCGACTCGTGCGGGACGGCGTTGGGCGCCCATCGCCGGTCGCCGAAGAAGGTCAGGATCATCACGCGGGTCATGTAGAAGGCGGTCAGTCCCGCACCGAGCAGCGCGACGACACCGAGCACGATGCCTTCGACACCGCCGGCGGCGAAGGCCACCTCGATGATCTTGTCCTTGGAGAAGAAGCCGGCGAACGGCGGGATCCCGATGATGGCGAGGTACCCCAGCCCGAAGGTGGCGAAGGTGATCGGCATGACCGCGCGCAGTCCGCCGTAGCGGCGCATGTCGGTCTCGTCGTTCATCGCGTGCATCACCGAGCCGGCGCCGAGGAACAGTCCGGCCTTGAAGAAGCCGTGGGTGAGCAGGTGCAGGATCGCGAAGGCGTACCCGGCGGGACCGAGACCGGCGGCGAGCACCATATAGCCGATCTGGCTCATCGTCGATGCCGCGAGCGCCTTCTTGATGTCGTCCTTGGCGCAGCCGATGATCGCGCCGAAGAGCAGCGTCGCTGCGCCGACGATCACCACCGCGAGTCGCGCGGCCGGTGCGGCGTCGAAGATCGCGTTCGCGCGGACCACGAGGTAGACACCGGCGGTGACCATGGTCGCGGCGTGGATGAGCGCGGAGACGGGGGTGGGGCCCTCCATGGCGTCGCCGAGCCACGACTGCAGCGGCAGCTGAGCGGATTTCGCGCACGCGGCCAGGAGCAGACACAGGCCGATCGCCGTCACCGTGCCTTCGGTCGCGGCGGGGACCGAGGCGAAGACCGTGTCGTAGTCGAGGCTGCCGAAGGTCGCGAACATGATCATGAGAGCGATGAGCAACCCCATGTCGCCGACGCGGTTGACGACGAACGCCTTCTTCGCGGCGGTCGCGGCGGTGGGCTTGTACTGCCAGAAGCCGATGAGCAGGTACGAGGCGAGACCGACGCCCTCCCACCCGAGGTACAGGACGAGAAAGTTGTCGGCGAGGACGAGCACCAGCATCGCCGCGAGGAACAGGTTGAGATAGGCGAAGAACTTCCGGCGCTCCGGATCGTGCGCCATGTAGCCGATCGAATAGAGGTGGATCAGCGAGCCCACGCCGGTGATGAGCAGTACGAAGCAGATCGACAGCGCGTCGAGCCGCAGTCCGAGATCGACCTGCAGTTCTCCGACCGGCACCCAGGTGAACACGGTCTGCTGTGCGAGTCTCTCGCTCGCGTCGAGTCCGAGCAGTCCGGCGAACATGACGACGCCGACGACGAAGGAGGCGATCGCCGTAGCGCATCCGAGCAGATGTCCCCAGCGGTCGCTGCCACGCCCGAGGAGCAGCAGTACGAACGCGCCGGCCAGGGGCAGCGCCGGTATCGTCCACAGCGCCGAGTTCAGGAACGACGTCATGTCGCGTGTCCTCTCGGTTCGTCGTGGGCTCTCACACTCACCGTCCTCGTGGAATCGTCAGTACTTGAGCAGGTCGGCGTTGTCGACGGAGGCCGATCGCCTCGTCCGGAAGATGGTCACGATGATGGCGAGACCGACGACGACCTCGGCGGCCGCGACGACCATCGTGAAGAAGGCGAACACCTGTCCGTGGAGGTTGCCGTGCATCCGCGCGAAGGTGACGAAGGCCAGGTTGGCGGCGTTGAGCATCAGTTCGACGCACATGAATACGACGATGGCGTTGCGGCGGACGAGAACTCCCACTGCGCCGATGGTGAACAGCAGTGCGGACAGGTAGAGGTAGTTCTCGGGGTTCATCGCCGATCCTTCCTCGCGTCGTCACCGGGTTCGCGCAGGCCGAGTTCGGTGTGGTCCCAGTCGCGTCCGATGCGGCCGAGCAGCTCACCGACAGACAGTTCCGAGAACGTTCCGTCCGGGAGCAGGGCCGGGACGTCGGCGGCGTTGTGGCGGGCATAGACACCCGCGGCCGGCAACGGAGTGACCCGCTCCCCTTCGCGGAACCGGCGTGCAGCGAGTTCGCGTTGGGTCTGCCTCGGCTGCAGTCGTTCCCGGTGGGCGAGCACCATCGCACCGACGGTGGCGGTGATGAGCAGGGCTCCGGTGAGTTCGAACGCCCAGACGTAGTCGATGAACAGCAGCACCGCCAGGCCCTCGACGTTGCCGCCGGCGTTGGCGGCGTCGAGTCCCGCGAAGCCGGAGACCGCGGTGTTCCCGATGCCACCGATGAGCATCGCCGCGAAGCCGATCGCCACGACGATCGCGAGAACACGCTGTCCCTTGATGGTTTCGACGAGGGAGTCGGCGGAGTCGATACCGACGAGCATGAGCACGAACAGGAACAGCATCATCACGGCGCCGGTGTAGACGACGACCTGCACCACACCGAGGAACAACGCGTCCTGCGCGATGTAGAAGACGGCGAGCACGATCATCGTCATGGCGAGGAACAGCGCGGAGTACACGGCCTTCGGGGCGACGACGACGCCGAGCGCCCCGAGAACCGCGACGGCGCCGAGGATCCAGAACTGCACGGCCTCCCCGGTGGAGGTCGTGGTGAGTTCGGCGGCGAGCAGGGCGGTGGTCACCGGCGCTCCTCCCCGTCGGCGGCGGCCGCGTGTTCCGGGACGGGGATCGTGCCCCGGTAGTAGTCCTCGTCGGTGGCGCCGGGAGCCATGGGATGCGGCGGTGGCTGCATCCCGGGTTCGAGGGGTGCGAGCAGGCGGTCCTTCTCGTAGATCATGTCGGTGCGGTTGTCGGAGGCCATCTCGTACTCGTTCGTCATCGTCAGCGCGCGGGTCGGGCACGCTTCGATGCACAGTCCGCAGCCGATGCACCGCAGGTAGTTGATCTGGTAGACGCGCCCGTACCGTTCGCCGGGCGAGTACCGCTCCTCGTCGGTGTTGTCGGCGCCCTCGACGTGGATGGCGTCGGCCGGGCACGCCCACGCGCACAGTTCGCAGCCGATGCACTTCTCGAGTCCGTCCGGATACCGGTTGAGCTGGTGGCGTCCGTGATAGCGGGGTGCGGTGGGTCTCTTCTGCTCCGGATACTGCTCGGTGTTGGGCTTCTTGAACATCGTCGTGAGCGTCACACCGAAACCGGCGAGCGGGCCGCGGAATTCGACCATCACGATCCTCCTGGGGGACGACCCGCCGGGGCGGGCGGACTCGATCGGGTGCTCGACCGAGCAGGTAGTGGTGGCACGGGGAAGCCTCCGGCCATGGCGTCGAACTCCTCGTCGCCGCCGGCGGGTGGTTCCGTCGCCTGTGCGATGCGCCGGGTCCGCCGCCCTTGCAGGGTGAGGTAGGCGAACAGCAAGGCGGTGAACAGCACCCCGGCGACGATGAGGCTCGCGGTGCCGGGCAGGACGTCGTCGGTGTCGAGGATGCGCAGCGCGGCCACGATCATCACCCACACCACCGAGACGGGGATGAGCAGTTTCCAGCCCAGGGCCATGAACTGGTCGTAGCGCAGTCGCGGCAGGGTGCTGCGCAGCCACACGAAGACGAACAGCACGACCCACACCTTGATCACGAACCACAGCAGCGGCCACCAGCCCGAGTTCGCGCCGCTCCACAGCGTCAGCGGCCACGGCGCGTGCCAGCCGCCGAGGAACAGGGTGGTCGCGAGCGCGGAGACGGTGACCATGTTGACGTACTCCGCGAGCATGAACATCGCGAACCGCAGCGACGAGTACTCCGTGTGGAAACCGCCCACGAGTTCGCCCTCGGCCTCGGGCAGGTCGAAGGGAGCCCGGTTGGTCTCCCCCACCATCGACACCGAGTACACCAGGAAGGACGGCAGCAGCAGCACGACGAACCACAGGTCGTTCTGCGCGGCGACGATGCCCGAGGTCGACATCGTGCCCGCCTGCAGGAAGACCGCGGCGAACGCGAGTCCCATCGCGATCTCGTAGGAGATGACCTGCGCGGTCGAGCGGAGGCCACCGAGCAGCGGATAGGTCGAACCCGAGGCCCAGCCGGCGAGCACGATGCCGTAGACGCCGACGGAGGTGATCGCCAGGACGTAGAGCACCGCGACGGGAAGATCGGTCAGCTGCAACGGCGTCCGGTTCCCGAAGATCGACACCTCCGGCCCGAAGGGGATGACCGCGAACGCCATGAACGCCGGGGCCGTCGCGATGATCGGGGCGAGCATGTAGATCGGCTTGTCCACCCCGGTCGGGATGATGCCTTCCTTGAGCGCGAGCTTGAGGCCGTCGGCGACGGTCTGGAACAGTCCCTTCGGTCCCACCCGGTCGGGTCCGACCCGCATCTGCATCCAGGCCATGATCTTGCGTTCGGCGAGGATCATCACGAGGGTGGTCAGCACGAGGAACGCGAAGATCGCCACGGCCTTCGCGAGGACGAGCCACCAGGGGTCGATGCCGAACATCGACAGGTCCACGGGTTGGGTGGTGACGCTCATCGCGGATCCTCCTCGGCCGATCCGGAACCCGTCGTGGCGGCGGCCCGGATCCGCACCACATCACCGGCGGTGACGCCGAGATCGACGTGCACCATCGATCCCGGAGAGGCGGTGGGCAGCCAGACGACGCGGTCGGGCAGGTCGTCGACCACCAGCGGCAGAGTGATCGAGCCGCGCTCGGTGGAGACGGTGAGCGAATGATGGTCGGCGGCGCCGATCTCCGCGGCAGTCGCGGCCGACAGACGGGCGACGGGTTCGTGCGCCGTTCCGGCGAGGTGCGGTTCGTCGTCCTGCAATCGGCCCGCGTCGAGGAGCATCCGCCAGGTGGCGAGGACCGCTTCCCCGAGAACGGGACGTCGTGGAGGTCGCGGGGACACTCCCGGCGATTCGGGAACGGTGCCCGTCCATCGTCCGAGTTCCGCGAGTTCGTGACGCAGGGTCTGGACGTCGTGGGGACCCGGATCGGCGAGGCCGGCGTCGAGGTCCATCGCGTCGGCGATCGCCGCGAGCACCCGGTGGTCGGGCAGTGCTCCGGTGTCGCGGAGCGCGATCGGGAAGGCACGTTCGCGTCCCTCCCAGTCGAGGAAGCTCCCGGCCTTCTCGACCACCGGCGCGACGGGGAAGACGACGTCGGCGCGGTCGGTCACCCCGCTGCGTCGCACTTCCAGACTCACGACGAAGCCGGCACCGTCGAGACCGGCGAGTGCGGCATCGGGATCGGGCAGGTCGGCGGGGTCGACGCCGGCGACCACGAGCGCACCTATTTCACCCTCGGCGGCCGCAGTGAGGATGGCGGCGGTGTCGCGACCCGGTTCCGTCGGCAGGGTGCCGGCCGGGAGACCCCACGCCGACTCCGTCTCGCGCCGGGCCTGCGGGTCGCCGACCGGACGGCCGCCGGGGAGAAGTGTCGGGAAGGCGCCGGCTTCGAGGGCTCCGCGATCACCGGCGCGGCGCGGGATCCACGCGAGGCGGGCTCCGGTCTCGTCGGCGAGGACCGCGGCGGCGGACAGCGTGCCGGGCGAGGCTGCGGCCCGCTCCCCCACCAGCACGATCGCACCGGGAGCCCGGAGCGCGGCCGCGGCGTCGGCGGATGCGCCGGTGCGGATCGCGTCGAGCGCGCGTGCCTCGTCGCCCGGGACGCACTGTTCGACCCGCCCCGACAGCTTGTGGACGCTGCGCGAGGCGAACGGTGCGATCGTGAAGACCTGCAGCCTGTTCCGCCGGACCGCCGTGCGCAGCCGCAGGAACACGATCGGCGACTCCTCCTCCGGCTCGAATCCGACGAGGAGCACCGCGGGCGCGCGGTCGAGGTCGCGGTAGGTGACGTCGAGACGCCGTCCGGCGACCCTCGAGGCGAGGAAGTCCGTCTCCTCCTCCGACAGGGCTCGGCTACGGAAGTCGATGTCGTTGGTGCCGAGCGCCGTTCGCGCGAACTTCGCGTACGCGTAGGCGTCCTCGACGGTGAGCCGGCCACCGGTGAGGACCGCGGCTCTGCCGTGCGCCGCCGCCAGCCCGCGCGCAGCGACGCCGAGCGCCTCGATCCACGATGCGGGAACGAGCGCTCCGGTGTCGTCGCGGACGAGCGGCGTGGTGAGGCGGTCGTCGGCGGTGGCGTAGGTGAACGCCCAGCGTCCCTTGTCGCAGTTCCATTCCTCGTTGACCTCGGGGTCGTCCCCGGCGAGTCGGCGCAGCACGGCTCCACGACGATGGTCGGTGCGCTGGGCGCAGCCGCTCGCGCAGTGTTCGCACACACTCGGCGTGGAGACCAGATCGAACGGGCGGGCGCGAAACCGGTAGGCGGCGCCGGTGAGCGCGCCGACCGGACAGATCTGGACGGTGTTGCCGGAGAAGTACGACTCGAACGGTTCCTCGGTGTAGATGCCGACCTGCTGCAGCGCCCCGCGGTCGAGCATCTCGACGAACCGGTCGCCCGCGACCTGGTCGGCGAAGCGGGTGCACCGCGCGCACAGCACGCAGCGTTCGCGGTCGAGGAGCACCTGCGAGGAGATCGCAATGGGTTTCGGGTAGGTGCGTTTGGTGTCCTCGAAGCGGGACTCGGCGCGTCCGTTGGACATCGCCTGGTTCTGCAGCGGGCACTCGCCGCCCTTGTCGCATACCGGACAGTCGAGCGGATGGTTGATGAGCAGCAGTTCCATCACGCCGCGCTGGGCCTTGTCGGCCACCGGTGAGGTGAACTGGGTGCGCACGACCATCCCGTCGGTGACCACCGAGGTGCACGAGGCGAGCGGTTTGCGCTGGCCCTCGACCTCGACGAGGCACTGGCGGCACGCACCGACCGGTTCGAGCAGCGGGTGGTCGCAGAACCGCGGGATCTGGACCCCGATCAGTTCGGCGGCGCGGATCACGAGAGTGCCCTTGGGCACGGCGATCTCGGTGTCGTCGATGGTGACGTTCACGAGGTCGGTGGTCTCGGACTTCTCCGCACCGGCACCGGACACTGCGGTCATCGCTCGCCTCCTTCCGCGGGGGCGTCGGCGGCGAGCGTCGACAGGTGCGGGTCGAACGGGCAGCCGCCGTGCTCGAAGTGGGCGACGTATTCGTCGCGGAAGTACTTCAGTGACGACGTGATCGGGCTGGTCGCGCCGTCACCGAGCGCGCAGAACGCCCGGCCGAGGATGTTGTCGGAGATGTCGAGCAGCTTCTCCAGATCGGCCTCGGTGCCCCGGCCGTGTTCGAGCCGCTCGAGGATCTGCACGAGCCACCAGGTGCCCTCGCGACACGGGGTGCACTTGCCGCACGATTCGTGGGCGTAGAACTCGGTCCAGCGCAGCACCGTGCGGACGACGCAGGTGGTCTCGTCGAAGATCTGCAGGGCCCGGGTCCCGAGCATCGACCCGGCGGCGGCGACGTTCTCGTAGTCCAGGGGGACGTCGAGGTGTTCGTCGGTGAAGATCGGGGTCGACGAACCACCGGGTGTCCAGAACTTGAGCCGGTGGCCGACCCGCACACCTCCGGCGTAGCCGAGCAGCTCACGCAGCGTGATGCCGAGCGGGGCCTCGTACTGGCCGGGGGTGGTGACGTGCCCGGAGAGCGAGAACATCGCGAATCCCGGTGATTTCTCGGTGCCCATCGAGCGGTACCAGTCCACTCCGTTGCGGATGACGAGCGGGACGTTCGCGATGGATTCGACGTTGTTGACCACGGTCGGGCATGCGTACAGCCCGGCGACGGCGGGAAAGGGCGGGCGCAGGCGTGGTTGGCCGCGCCGACCCTCGAGGGAGTCGAGCAGTGCCGTCTCCTCACCGCAGATGTACGCGCCCGCACCGGCGTGGACGACGAGTTCGAGGTCGTATCCGGAGCCGAGGATGTCGCGTCCGAGACAGCCGGCCTCGTAGGCCTCCGCGACCGCGGCGTGCAGACGCCGCAGGACCGGGACGGCTTCTCCCCGCAGGTAGATGAACGCGTGCCGGGCGCGGATCGCGTAGGCGGCGATGATCACGCCTTCGACGAGGGCGTGCGGGGTGGCCAGCATGAACGGGATGTCCTTGCAGGTGCCCGGCTCGGATTCGTCGGCGTTGACGACGAGATAGTGCGGCTTGTCGTCGCCCTGCGGGATGAAGGACCACTTGGTTCCGGTGGAGAATCCGGCGCCGCCGCGACCGCGGATCCCGGAATCCTTGACTGCGGCGATGACCGCATCCGGGTCCATGCCGAGCGCGATGGGCAGGGCTTCGTATCCACCGTGCCGCCGGTAGGCGTCGAGGGTCCACGCCTGTTCCTCGTCCCAATAACGGGTGAGTACGGGGGTCAGACCCGTCGGCGATTTCCCGACGGCGACGACGGCCTCGTCCTTCTCCGGTGGTTCCGGTGCCCGCATGTCGTGCTTGCGGGCGACCTCGAGCCCGGCGAGGGAGGCCGGCCCGGCGGTACCGGCGGCCTCGAGCGCACCGGGCCGGTCGTCGGGGATCCCCGCGAGCAGGCGTGCGGTGTCGCGGAAGTTGCGCAGCGGGGCGCCGCGCGTCGGTGCGGGTGTGCCGCCGGCGAGCAGGTCGTCGACGAGTTCGATCGCGGAGTCGACAGTGCGATTGTCGAACAGTTCCCAGTCGACGGTCATCACCGGGGCGTAGTCGCACGCCGCGTTGCATTCGATGTGTTCGAGGGTGATCGCGCCGTCGGCGGTGGTCTCGTCGTGTCCGATGCCGAGCCGGGTGCACAGGGCGGAGAAGATCTCGTCGCCGCCCATCGTCGCGCACAGCGCGTTCGTGCACACCCCGACGTGGTGGCGGCCGGTCGGCGAGCGGCGGTACATGGTGTAGAAGGTCGAGACGGCCGCGACCTCGGCGCCGGTGAGCCCGAGCCGCCGGGCGCAGAACTCGATGCCGGCCGGCGTGATGTACCCGTCCTCCGCCTGCACGAGGTGCAGCAGCGGCAGCAGCGCCGATCGTGGCTGCGGGTAGCGCGCGACGATCCGGTCGGCGTCGGCGTCGAGACGGGCACGCACGTCGTCGGGATAGCGGCGCGGTGCGTCAGGTGGGGTGAGATAGGTGTCCTCGTCGGGTCGCGGCCCGAGCGGCACGAGGACTGGTTCGCCTCCGGCCGGTTCGGTCATCGGCACGGCGGTGGTGGTCTCGCTCGTGGCCGCGGTGCCGGTGGTCTCCGCGCCCGCAGCCCGCACGAATTCGGTGCTCATCGGTCCACTCCCCCCATCACCGGGTCGATGCTGGCGACGGCAGCGATCACGTCGGAGACCATGCCGCCCTCGCACATCGCCGCGACGGCCTGCAGATTCGTGAACGACGGGTCGCGGTAGTGCACGCGGTACGGGCGTGTGCCGCCGTCGCTGACCATGTGGACGCCGAGTTCGCCGCGTGGCGATTCGACGCCGATGTAGACCTGTCCCGCCGGGACACGTATGCCTTCGGTGACGAGCTTGAAGTGGTGGATCAGACCCTCCATCGACTCGCCCATGATGTGCCGGATGTGGTCGGGCGAGTTGCCGAGTCCGTCCGGTCCGAGCTGCAGTTTCGACGGCCAGGCGATCTTGCCGTCCTGGACCATCACCGGTCCGGGGCGGAGCCGGTCGAGGCACTGTTCGACGATCTTCAACGATTCGTGCATCTCCCCGATCCGGACGAGATAGCGCGCGTAGCAGTCGGATCCCTCGGCGGTGACGACGTCGAACTCGTAGGTCTCGTAGCCGCAGTAGGGTTCGGCGCGGCGCAGGTCGTAGGGCAGTCCGGTGGACCGTAGGATCGGTCCGGTGATCCCGAGGGCCATGCAGCCGGTGAGGTCGAGGCAGCCGATGTCGCGGGTGCGTGAGATGAAGATGGGGTTGTCGGTGAACAGGGCTTCGAGATCGGCGAGCCGGCCGGGTAAAAGGGCGAGCAGGTCGCGGATCATCGGCACGGCTTCGTCGGGCAAGTCCTGGGACAGTCCGCCGGGCCGGATGTAGGAGTGGTTCATCCGCAGTCCGGTGATCGTCTCGAAGACGTCGAGGATCAGTTCGCGTTCGCGGAAACCGAACAGCATCGGGGTGGTCGCGCCGAGTTCCATGCCACCGGTGGCCAGCGCCACCAGGTGCGAGGAGATGCGGTTGAGTTCCATGAGCATCACCCGCACGACCTGCGCGCGTTCGGGGACGAGATCCTCGATGCCGAGCAGCTTCTCGACGCCGAGGCAGTAGGCCGTCTCGTTGTGGAACGGGGCGAGGTAGTCCATGCGAGTGACGAAGGTGACGCCCTGCGTCCAGTTGCGGAATTCGAGGTTTTTCTCGATTCCGGTGTGCAGATAGCCGATTCCACATCGGGCCTCCGTGACGGTCTCGCCGTCGATCTCGAGGATCAGGCGCAACACTCCGTGGGTGGATGGGTGCTGGGGGCCCATGTTGACGACGATGTGGTCCTCGCCGCTGTCGCGTACGGCAGCGGTGATGCCGTCCCAGTCGCGTCCGACGGCGTCGAAGACGGTCTCGGTCGCGGGTTCGCTCGTCACGTGTACGCCCTCCGTTCGTCGGGTGGCGGGACCCGGGCGCCCTTGTACTCCACCGGGATGCCGCCGAGAGGGTAGTCCTTGCGTTGGGGATGTCCGTGCCAGTCGTCGGGCATCTCGATGCGGGTGAGCGCAGGGTGCCCGTCGAAGACGATTCCGAAGAAGTCGTAGGTCTCGCGCTCGTGCCAGTCGTTCGTCGGGTAGGTGCGGTAGAGCGAGGGGACGTACGGGTCGCTGTCGGGGATCGCGACCTCGAGCCGTATCCGACGGTTGTGGGTGATCGAGACGAGCGGATACACCGCGTGCAGTTCGCGGCCCGTCTCCTGCGGGTAATGCACCCCGCTGACCCCGAGGCACAGCTCGAAGCGGAGGTCCGCATGGTCGCGCAGGGTGCGGGCCACGAGCGGCAGATGTTCGCGGCGGACGAAGACGGTCAGCTGGTGGCGGTGCGCGACGACCTTCTCGACCGCCTGGGCATAGCCGACGCCGGTGTCGCCGGATTGCTCGTCGAGGACGTCCTCGAGCGTGTCGACGAGGTCGTCGAGGTACCCGCCGTAGGGTCGCTCGGTGCTGCCGGGCGGCGTCACCCGGCGCACGAGGCGGCCGTAGCCGCTGGTGTCACCGGATCCACGCACCCCGAACATGCCGCGTCGGACGGCGATCACCTCGTCGGCGCGGTCGTCGTGGTCGGATCCTGTCCGTTCGAGATCGGTCATCGCGGCGGCACCGTCAGTTCGATGAGGGGACGTTGGGCCAGGGCCGCTTCCTCGGCGGCGCGGATCGCCTCGGCCCGGTTCACACCCAGGGGCATCTGCGCGATCTTCTCGTGCAGCATGAGGATGGCGTGCAGGAGCATCTCGGGCCGGGGCGGGCAGCCCGGAAGGTAGATGTCGACGGGGACGACGTGGTCGACCCCCTGAACGATCGCGTAGTTGTTGAACATGCCGCCAGACGAGGCGCACACGCCCATCGCGAGCACCCACTTCGGTTCGACCATCTGGTCGTAGACGCGGCGCAGGGCGGGAGCCATCTTCTGGCTGACTCGGCCGGCGACGATCATGACGTCGGCCTGTCGCGGGGAGGCCCGGAAGGCCTCCATACCGAAGCGGGCGATGTCGTAGCGGCCACCGGCGGTGGCCATCATCTCGATGGCGCAGCACGCGAGCCCGAAGGACGCCGGCCACAAGGAGCCCTTGCGCGCGAAACCGGCCAGGGTCTCGACGGTGCTGAGCAGAAAACCGCTGGGGACCTTCTCCTCGATGCCCATCGCCCGTCACCTTCCCCGGAATCGGACCGGACGCCCGGTCGTTTGTCGTCCGCTCTCGTAACCCGTTCGCTTGCAGGACATCCCGTCGTACACGCGGGTCGTCAGTCCCATGTCAGGCCTCCTCGTTTCCACTCGTAGGCGTAGGCGACGAAGACGTTGAACATGAACAGCGCCATCGCCGCCAGACCGAAGACGCCGAGCGCGTCGAAATGGACCGCCCACGGGTACAGGAAGACGATCTCGATGTCGAAGATGATGAACAGCATCGCGGTGAGGTAGTACTTCACCGGGAAGCGGCCACCTCCCACCGGCTGAGGTGTGGGGTCGATACCGCACTCGTACGCATCGAGCTTGGCGCGGTTGTATCGGCTCGGGCCCGCGAGGCTCGCCACCGCGACGGAGAAGACCGCGAAGGCAAGCGCGATGCCACCGAGTACCAGGATCGGTACGTAAGCGTTCATGCGACCTCCGGTTGCTTGCGCGAATCCGGCCGCGGGTCTGCTCGTCGCCCGCGAACCCACCCCCGCCGTGCACCGGGCGGTTCCGTCCCGGCCCAGGGTTGTGAGTCACGGCACACACTAGTGCTGTTCGCGTCGGACTTGTCGCGATTTCACGCCCTCGATTCGGGGCGGCGTGTCGGGCTGCTCGACAACGGGAAGGAGGGTAGATTTTCCGGCCCCACATACGAGTTCGCGGCCGGGCGGTCGCGCGTCGGAAGGGTCAGGAGGGGCGGGAGCGAGGGGTGAGCAGCGCGAGGACCTGCCGGCCGAGCCGAATCGGGTCGACGGGATGACGCAGCGCCACCTCGGCGCCCGACCAGCGGGCGAGCCATTCGTCGTCGGCCCGGGCGATCAACACGATGATCGGCGGGCACGAGTCGAGTTCGTCCTCGAGTTGTTTCGCGAGGCCCATGCCGCCCGCGGGGGCGGCCTCACCGTCGAGCACGGCGAGGGCGATGTCGCCGGCGTGCATGCGTTCGACGACGACCGGCGGTGTCGCGACCTCGACGTAGTCGAGTGGAGGCAGATCCGGGTGCAGCCGGGTACCGAGGGCATCACGAACCTGTTGCCGCACGGTCGCATCGTCGCTGTAGACGAGGATGCGCAGCGAGTCGGTCACGGGCAAGATGCTAACCGAGCACACCCGCCCGTCCGGGGAACCCGCGTGTCGCGGCGGCGCCGCGACGTCGGCGGGCCGGGACGAGCTCAGGATCCACTACCGAGCGGATGCCACCGCTCGCGGATCTCGGGACGGATGGCCGTCTCCGTCTCGTTGTCGTGGATGATCGAGGCGGGCGCGATCATCAGGTGCGCCAGCACGATGCACGCGCCGGTGAGCATGGCGAATGCGGCACCGATCAGATACGACGCGGTGAACACCGCAGCCAGGAATCCGATCGTGAGCATTCCCGTGAGCGCGATGATCGCGAGAATCCGCCGGTTCGAGCGTGGCATCGAATCGGACCTCTTATCCGTGGATGCAACCATGAGCATCTCCGTTCCTCCCCGGAACGACGCATCCGGTACCCCCGCATCCACTCATCGTTCCCGGTCGACGAATCGTCGGTGATGAGCGAACCCCCGCGGTGGCCGAGTGCGGCCGTCCCCTTTCCCGCTCGGGACGTGAGCGGTTTCGATAACAGAATACTATCAAATGTGACATCCGTCTCGTGATCTGTTTGTGGGACATCACGAAGTTGCGGACGGCCCGGAAATCTGCCGATAACCGGCATCCCCTTCAGAAGGTTAGGCTCACCTCTCGAACCGGTCCGATCAGTGAGAGGTATCCATGAAATTTCTGTCCCCGCGCCGCCTCGGGTCACGCGCGGTAGTCGCGCTCGCCGCCGCCGTCGCACTCACCGCCTGCTCGTCCGGCAGTGTCGACAACTCGAACGGTTCTCCGACGGGCGACTTCGAACCCGTCGCGATCGAGCACGCACTGGGCACCGCCGAGATCGACGCGCAGCCCGAAAGGGTCGTCACGCTCGGGATGGGTTCGGCCGAGACGGCGATCGCACTGGGTGTCACCCCAGTGGGGATGGAGGAATATCCCTGGGGCAGCGACGAAACCGGATATCTGCCCTGGATCCACGAGGAACTGACCGAACGCGGCGAGCCGCTGCCCGAGCAGTTCACCGGTGGCGCCGAGGTGGACGTCGAGGCGATCGCCCGACTCGCCCCGGACGTCATCCTCGCGCCGTGGTCGGGCATCACGCAGGAGCAGTACGACCTGCTGTCGGCGATCGCCCCGACCGTCGCCTACCCCGAACTGCCCTGGACGATCACCTGGCAGGACCAGATCGAGACCATCGGCACCGCACTCGGCAGGCACGACGAGTCGCTGGATCTGATCACGGGGATCGATGACACCTTCGAACGCACCGCGGCGGAGCATCCCGAATACGCCGGGGTGACGTTCTCGTATATCTACAACACCGGCCCCAGCACGCTGGGCGTGTTCATGCCCGACGAGCAGCGCGTGGCGATGGTCCGCGGACTCGGGCTGACGGTCGACCCGGTCGCGGAGACGCTCGAGGAGACCGAGGGCACCGACTCGGCGGTCATCGGGCTCGAGAACGCCGGACTGCTGAAGGACTCGGATCTGATCTTCACGTTCTATTCCGACCCGGCGAACCGCGCGGAGATCGAATCGCAGGCCGTCTACCAGCAAATTCCGGCGATCGCGCGCGGCTCGCTCGTCGCGCCGGAGGAACAGCCGTTCGTCACGGGATCGTCGATGATCAATCCGCTCACCGTGCCGTGGTCGATCGACCGCTACGTCCCGCTCGTCGACGAGGCGATCGCGAAGCTCGACCGCTGAGCCGGACGCACCGGTGGTGCGCCCGGCTCTCGGGCGTCACCGCCGGTGCGCGAGCCTGCGGACCATGAGATCACCGATCGACTGCATGATCTGCACCATCACGATGAGGACGACCACCGCGAGCAACAGCACCGGCGTGTTGAACCGCTGGTAGCCGTAGACGATCGCGAAGTCGCCGAGACCGCCACCACCGATGACACCGGCCATGGCCGAATAGCCCACCAGCAGCACGAGGGTGAGGGTGGCACCGGCGATCAGCGGGGACAGCGCTTCGGGCAGCAGCACCTTGCGCACGATCTGCGCGTTGGTGGCCCCCATCGCCTGGGCCGCCTCGACCCGGCCCCGGGGCACCTCCCGCAAAGCGGATTCGACGATCCGGCCGAAGAACGGGATGGCACCGATGGTCAACGGCACGATCGCCGCGGTCGGCCCGATCGCGGTACCCACGATGAAGCGGGTGAACCCGATCAGCGCGATCAGCAGGATGAGGAAGGGCAGCGACCGGAAGAGGTTGACGATCACGCCGAGGACGGTGTTGAGCGTCCTGCGCGGCCACAGTCCGGACGGGGACGTCAACTGCAACACGATTCCGACCAGCACACCACCGACGACGGTGAGCACGAAGGACACCGCAACCATGTAGAGCGTCTCGAGGGTGGCTTCCCACACCTCCGGGAAGGCGTCGTACCACTGCAGTTTGTTCATCGCGCCTGCACCGTCATTCCGTGAGTCCCTCCAATTCGGCTTCCGTCCCCCACGCCAGGCTCAGATACGGGCGTTCGGCCACGAACCCCTCGATGAGTGCCCGATCGGTACCCGCCGTGAACCGAAGGCGCATCCGGCCCACGGTGACGCTGCCGACCTGTTCGACCCGGCCGCCGACCACAGCGATGTCGGCGTCGATCGCGCGGATCATCTCCGCGAGCCACGGTCCGTGCGCGGCATCACCGATCGCGGTGACCAGAGCCGTGTCGGCACCCGAACCCGTCGACGGGTCGGTGCCGACCGGGACGAGCGCATGCCCGAGCGCCGACTCGGGATCGGCGACGAGATCGACGATCCGGCCCGTCTCGACCACCTGTCCGGCGGCGAGCCGAGCTGCCGAGCTGCAGATCCGGCGCAGCACCCCGAGTTCGTGGGTGATCACCACGACCGTGACGCCCAGTCGTCTGTTCACCTCGGCGACGAGATCGAGGACCTGATCGGTGGTGTCCGGGTCCAGGGCGCTCGTGGCCTCGTCGCACAGCAGTACCTCGGGTTCGACGGCGAGTGCGCGGGCGATGCCCACGCGCTGCTGCTGTCCACCGGACAGCTGCGAGGGATAGCTCTCCCCCTTGCCGGCCAGGCCGACGAGATCGAGCAGCTCGAGCGCCCGCTTGCGGCGCTGTTCCTTGTCGATCCCCGCCACTTCGAGCGGGAATTCGACGTTCCGGATCACGGTGCGCGAGTGCAGTAGGTTGAACTGCTGGAAGACCGTCCCGATCCGGCGACGCGCCGCTCGCAGTTCCGCGCCGGACAGGGTCGACAGGTCGTCCCCGCCGAGCAGGATCCGTCCCGAGGTAGGCCGCTCGAGCAGGTTCAGACAGCGCAGAAGGGTGGACTTGCCGGATCCGGACGGGCCGACGATGCCGTAGATCTCGCCGTCGGGGATCTCGAGCGACACCCCTCGCAACGCCGCGACCTCCCCGGAGCGCCCGGCTCCGGGGAAGGTCTTGACGAGGTTCTCGACGACGATCATCAGTTCGTCGAGTGGACCGGCAGCACGGCGCCGGAGTAGGTCTCCTCGATCCAGGCAGCCGTCTCGGGCGACTCGAGGGCCTCGGCCAGCGCGGTCACTGCCGGGTCGTTCTCGTTCTCGGCCCGCACGACGAGCAGGTTGGAGAAGGGGTTGTTCTCGACCTCTTCGGTGACGATGGCGTCCTCGGCCGGGTTCAGGCCGGCTTCGAGCGCGTAATTGGAGTTGATCACGGCAGCGGTGATCTGCGCGTCGTCGAGCTGACGGGCGAGCTGCGGACGCTCGATGCTGACGAGGTTCAGGTTCTTCGGGTTGGCGGTGATGTTCGATTCGGTGACCACCGACAGGTCGGCCTCCTCGAAGGGCACGTCCATCTCGAGCAGACCGGCCGATTCGAGCAGGTACAGCGCGCGGGCGTAGTTGGTGGTGTCGCGCGGCACGGCGACAGTGTCGCCGTCCTTCAGCTCGTCGAGCGAGGCGATCTTGTTCGAGTAGAGGCCGATGGGCTCGAGGTGCACGTCGGCGACGGCGACGAGGTCGTCGATACCCTTCTGCTTCTGCCAGTCCGTCAGGTAGGGCTCGTGCTGGAAGAAGTTCGCGTCGACGTCACCGGCCTCGAGCAGTTCGTTGGGATCGACCTCCCCGGTGATCTCGACGATGTCGAGCTTGTAGTCGCCCAGCGCCCCGGTGCTCACGATCTGGTCGAGGATCTCAACGTGCGGGGTGGACGACGCCGAGATCCGGAGGGTGGTGTCGTCACCTTCGGACGACGAGCAGGCCGCGAGACCCGCAGCGAGGGTGAGCGCGGCGGACGCGACGACGATACGACGCAGTGACATCGGGTGGATACCTTCCGTTGGGAATGCGGGGACGTTGGAAATACGGGGACGTTGGAAATACGGGGACGGACAGATCGATTATCGGGGTGCGGCGAAGCGGGCGAGGAGATCCGCGTGAAAACGCTCCGCCACGTTCGGATGTGCCCGCAGGCGGGACTTGAGTGCGTTGAGGCCGTAGACGGCGTGCAGCGTGCCGCCGTGTGCGTCGGGGCCGACGCCGCGGGCGGCCGCGGCCAGATCTGCGGGCAACCCCACCGCCGGGAGTTCGCGGTCGAGACCGGGATTGAGGAAGAAGGGCAGCGACACGCGGTCGGTGCCCGCCGGGGGCGGCAGCACACGATGGACGGTCGCCTGGAGGTAACCGCCGGTGGCGACCTCGAGGAGTTCTCCGATGTTGACGATGAAATGCCCTGGGAGCGGGTCGATGTCGACCCAACGTCCGTCGCGTTCGACCTGGAAGCCGGTGCTGCCGGGTTCGGGATACAGCAACGTCAGCGCGCCGACGTCCTTGTGGCTGCCGACCCCTTGATCGGTGACCGAGCGGTCGTGCCCGGGATACCGCGCGATCTTCAGCAGCGGGTCGGGATCGGCGAAGGCGTCCTCGAAGTGATCGGCGGGGGCACCGAGGGATTCGGCCCATGCACCGAGCAGTCGGCGTCCGACGTTGCCGGCCTCGTCGATCCACCGCAGGGCCAGTTCGCGCAGTCGGGGGACCTGCTCGGGCCACAGATTGGGGCCGTGCAGCACCTCCCAGGGGCGGTCGGGGTCGACCTCGGCGACGGCATCGCGTTCCGGGCCGATGTCGAGTTGTTCGCGCCAGTCGACATAGCCCTGGGTGCGTTCGCCACCGACACGGGTGTAACCGCGGAAGTGGGGCGAGCGGATGTTCTCGATCGCGAGCTTGTCCGCCTCGGGGAGGGCGAAGAATTCGCGTGCCGCCGCGACGAGCCCGTCGGCGAGCGCGGGCTCTATCCCGTGACCGGCGAGATGGAAGAACCCGATCTCGTGGGTGGCCTCCCGGAGGCGATCGAGCAGGGCGTTGCGTGTGGTGTCGTCGCCGTCGAGATCGGACAGATCGATGACGGGCAATACTGTCGAATCGGACATGATGTGCCTTTCGAACCGCATCGGATGCGAGGAATTCCCGGTCACCGCCGGATCGTCGGTCACAGCGGACCCAGGGGAATCGTGAGAGCAGTGCGAGCAGCCCCGACGGGGGTGATCAGCGGCAACGACAACACGCAGGAGCCACGGCGCTTCGAGCGCGTGTGCTCACAGTCTGCGCGTGAGTGTTGCCCATGTTCTCCTCCGATGAGGTCGCGTGCGACCTTCGACGACAGTGGCGCCACGACGTGGTCCTGATCAAGGCTAATCGCCGCCTGGACCACCCGGCAAATCATCCTCGACCGGCAGTGCGACACCATTGACAGCAGGCTGTCGTTTTGTCAGCATACTGTCATGACCGAAACAGTTCACGTCGCCGTGTACGACACCCTGGCGGACTGGGAGATCGGATACGTCACGCCACATATCGCAGATCCCGAGTGGCAGCGCAGCCCCGGCCGGTACCGCGTCCGTACCGTCGGAGCCACGACGGAACCGGTCACGACCAAGGGCGGACTCCGCATCCTTCCCGACGCCGTGCTCGCAGACATCACGCCGGAGGACAGCGCGATGCTGATCCTCGCGGGCAACGACATCTGGCCGACCGACGCCTACGCCCCGTTCGTCGACAAGACCCGGCAATTCCTCGACGCCGGCGTTCCGGTGGCCGCGATCTGTGGCGCGACCGGAGCGCTCGCGGCTGCCGGCCTGCTCGACGAGCGGCCGCACACGAGCAACGCTCCAGAATTCCTGCAGAGCGTCGGATACGGTGGCGCCGATCTGTACCGGGACGAACCCGCGGTCACGGACGGCGATCTCATCACCGCGAGCGGCATCGCCCCGGTCGACTTCGCCCGCGCGATCTTCACCCGGCTCGACATGTACGAACCGCGCGTCCTCGACGCCTGGTACGCCCTCTACGGCGAGCGCGACCCGCGCGGCTACTACGAACTCATGTCCTCCGGCTCGTGACGGAGCAGAACGCGGCCGAGCAGCACCCGGCGGAGGCCGAACTGCTCAGCGCGGCCGCACTGACGGCCTTCCGGCTCAACGGCCAGTTTTTCGCGCTGGCCGAGACCCTGGCGCGTCCGGTGGGCCTGACCGCGGCCTGGTGGCAGGTCCTCGGCGCGGTCTCCTCCGCTCCGCTGCCGGTGTCCGCGATCGCCCGCGAGATGGGCATCACCCGGCAGAGCGTGCAGCGCATCGCCGATCTCCTCGTCGACAAGGGCCTGGCGGAGTACCGGCCCAATCCGGCGCACCGTCGCGCCAAGCTCGTCGCGATGACACCGGCCGGTCGCGACGCGATCCGTGCCATCGGCCCCGCTCACGCCGACGCCGCGCGGGCACTGTGCGAGGAGACCGGATCCGAGAACCTGGCGCGGATCGTGGAGGGCATGCGCGCGCTGTCGGCCGCCCTCGACCGATCGGCCGATCAGCTCCCCGACGGACGACGCGGCGGGAAGTGACGGATGAGCCCTTCCTGCACGACGGTCGCGACGAGTTCGCCCTCGATGGTGAAGTAGCGTCCCGTCGCCATACCACGGGAACCGGCCGCTACCGGGGATTCCGTGGCGTACAGGTGCCATTCGTCGAAGCGGAGCGGACGGTGGAACCAGATCGAATGGTTGACCGTCGCCGCCACGATCCGGTCGAGTCCCCACGACAGGCCGTGCGTGGTGAGGATCGAATCGAGGACGGTCGTGTCGGACGCGTAGGCCAGCGTGGCGACGTGGAGCAGCGGATCGTCGGGCAGTTGCCCGTCGGCGCGCATCCACACGCGGTTGTGGCCGAGCTTCTCCCCCGTTCCCCGCAACACCCAGGCGGGGTCGTTGGCGTACCGCATGTCGATCGGCTTGAGCGCGCCGACGAAATGCGGCAACTGCTCCTCGAAGCCGCGCAGGCGTTCGCCGATCGGCGGAAGCGCTTCGGGCAGGGGAACATCGGGAACGGTCACCGAGTGTTCGAGGCCTTTGCCCCACCGCTGGAAGGCGGCGAGCATGACGAACAGTTCCTGGTCGTCCTGGTAGGCGGTGACCATCCGGTTCGCGAAGTCGCGGCCGTCCCGGTGGGTGACGACGTGGTAGTCGATGGGCCGCTTGACGTCGCCGCCCCGGATGAAATGGGCGTTGATCGCGTGCACAGGACGATCACCCACGGTGCGTCCGGCCGCAATGAGCGCCTGCGCGACGAGCTGACCGCCGAAGGTGCGGCTGCCGACCTGCTCGGGATGACCACCACGGAAGACGTTCTCCTCGACCTGCTCCAGATCGAGGAGGCCGAGGAGAACGTCGAGATCCGTTGTGTCCGACAGTGTCACCGGGTGTCTTTCTCACCCAACCGGTGCACGTGGATGAGGTTGGTCGAACCCGAGCGTCCCGGAGGCGCTCCGGCGACGATCACCACGAGGTCGCCGCGCTGGTACCGGCCCAGCGACAGCAACGCCGCGTCGACCTGTTCGACCATCTGGTCGGTGGTGTCGACCGGCTCGACCGAGAAGGTCTCGGTGCCCCACGTCAGCGCCAGCTGGTTGCGGATGTGCGGGACGGGCGTGAACGCGAGCAGCGGCAGCGGGGTGTGCAGCCGCGCGAGTCGTCGCACGGTGTCGCCCGACTGGGTGAACGCGACGAGCGCCTTGGCGTCGAGACGCTCGCCGATGTCGCGGGCGGCGTACGAGATGACACCGCGCTTGGTGCGCGGAACGTGCGTCAGCGCAGGCACTTCCGTCGAATCCGACTCGACGGCGGCAATAATGCGCGCCATCGTGCGGACCGTTTCGACGGGGAACTTGCCGACGGAGGTCTCACCCGAGAGCATCACGGCGTCGGTGCCGTCGAGCACGGCGTTGGCCACGTCGGAGGCCTCGGCGCGAGTGGGACGCGAGTTCTCGATCATCGATTCGAGCATCTGCGTCGCGACGATGACGGGCTTGGCGTTCTCACGTGCTATCTGGATCGCGCGCTTCTGCACGAGCGGTACTTGCTCGAGCGGAAGTTCGACGCCGAGGTCGCCGCGCGCCACCATGACCGCGTCGAAGGCGAGGACCACGGCCTCGAGATTCTCGACGGCCTCGGGCTTCTCGAGCTTGGCGATCACCGGCACGTGCCGCCCGACACGGTCCATGACCTCGTGAACGAGTTCGACGTCGGCCGGCGACCGCACGAACGACAGGGCGATGAAGTCGACACCGAGGCGCAGTGCGAACTCGAGATCCTCGATGTCCTTCTCCGACATGGCCGGAACGGAGACGTTCATCCCCGGCAGGGAGACACCCTTGTTGTTGCTGACGGGTCCGCCCTCGATGACGCGGCAGACGACGTCGTTGCCCTCGACCGCCTCGACGACGAGACCGACCTTGCCGTCGTCGACGAGCAACCGGTCGCCGGCGACGGCGTCCTGGGCGAGTTCCTTGTAGGTGGTCGAGACGCGGTCGTGGTCTCCGACCACGTCGTCGACGGTGATGCGGACCACTTCACCGTGTTCCCACACGGTGCGGTCCTCGGCGAATCGTCCGAGCCGGATCTTCGGCCCCTGGAGATCGGCGAGGATACCGACGGCGTGCCCGGAGGCCTCCGACGCAGCGCGGACCCGGTTGTAGTGGCCCTCGTGGTCGGCGTGTTCACCGTGGCTGAAATTCAGGCGGGCGACGTCCATTCCGGCGTCGACGAGATTCCGCAGGACATCGGGGTCGGCGGTGGCCGGCCCCATAGTGCAAACGATCTTGGTGCGTCGGGTCACGCTTCGAGCCTAGCCTCCGAGCCTGCGACCCTCCATCCCAGCACCCCGGTGCGTGTCGCCGGGGTGCCGATGGGACGGAGACGTCGGGATGTCACGGACGGAGCTGGCGTCCGTTCTTGTCGCGGACCTTGCCGGTGAGCATGAGGATGCCGTCGATCAGCGGCCAGATGCCCCCGATACCGCAGGTGAGCCAGGTGACGGCGATCTGCGCGACCGCCGTGCCCGGCTGGTCGAGGTAGAAGCGTCCGGCACCGAAGGCGCCGAGCAGGATCCCCAGCACACCTGCGGTGACCTTGCTCTTGTCGGAGTACGGCTCGCCGGTGTAGGGATCGCGTCCGAAGGGCGCTGCGGCGTCGTGACCGTACGGGTTCGACGGGTCGGGGTAGCCGTAGGCCGGCATCACCCCGTAGCCGGGCGGCGGACCGTATCCCTGTCCGCTCTGCGGAGGCGGTCCGTAACCCTGCCCGCCCTGCGGAGGCGGGCCGTAACCCTGCCCGCCCTGCGGAGGCGGACCGTAACCCGGCTGCTGCGTTCCCTGCGGACCGGTGTACCGGCCCTGCGACGGGTCCTGCTGCGGGGACCCGATCGGGTAGTGCGGGTCGGGTGTCCCGTAGACCGGTCCGGTGCCGGTCTCGGGCCGGCCCTGATGCTCGCCGTAGGGGTAGTCGCCCGGGGACGGATAGTCGGACTCGTGCTCGGCCGGCGGCGGGTAGCTGGGCGTGGTCCCCCAGCCCGGTCCGTTGCCGACACCCGAGTAGGTGTCCCATCCCGGTCCCGGAGTGCCGGTGGCGCCACCGAGGGAGTCGAGTGTGGGCGGTTGAGCGGACAACGAGGCCTGCGCGGTGGCGTCGTAGTCGAACGCGCGTCCGAGATCGGGCGGCGGGGTGTGCTCGCTCTCCGAGGACCGCTCCGGCGTGTCGGCGCCGGAGGCGGACTCGCTCCGCTTCGTCAGGTCGGGCTGGGCAGGCTCCGTCTTGTCGGGCTCCGGCTTGGCAGGCTCCGAATCGGATGCTCCCGAAGCTCCCGGGTCCTGTCTGGTCACGAGTGATCCCCTTTGCTGTCTCCGGACGTCGCTTCGTCGACTCTACCGGCGGCGGACGACGAGCTGTCCGACTCCGCATCCGCCGACTCCGAAGTGGGCGCGGCCTCGTCTGCGCCCGCCCCGCCCTCGCCCTGCGCGGCCGGCTCTCCCCCGGCGCCCGCGGCGGCGGGGTTCAGCGACGCGGGGTCCTCGCGGCCCTTGCGGGCGAGGACGAAGTAGGCGACCGCGAGCACGAACACGATGCCCGAGGTGAACGAGTTGATCCGGATACCCGCGATCTGGGTCGCCGCGTCGGTGCGCATGAGCTCGATCCAGAACCGGCCCGCGCAGTACCCGGCCACGTAGAGGGCGAACAGGCGTCCGTGGCCGATCGTGAACTTCCGGTCGACGAACACCAGCAGCAGCACGACGGCGAGGTTCCACAGCAGCTCGTAGAGGAAGGTCGGGTGCACGACGAAGGCCACCTCGCCGGTGGACACGCCGTCGACCAATCCTGGCGCGACCTGCCCTGCGTCGTTGCGCCGTTCGTAGATCTCGAGTCCCCACGCCACCGTGGTCTCGCGACCGTAGAGTTCCTGGTTGAACCAGTTGCCGAGGCGTCCGATGGCCTGCGCCAGCAGGATCGCCGGGGCGAGAGCGTCCCCGAAGGCCGGCAGCGGGATCCCCCGCCGACGGCACCCGATCCACGCACCGAGCGCACCGAAGGCGACCGCACCCCAGATGCCGAGGCCACCCTCCCAGATCTTCAGGGCGTCGACCGGGTCGTTGCCGTCTCCGAAGTACTTCTGCCAGTCGGTGGCGACGTGGTAGAGCCGCCCACCGATCAGGCCGAAGGGCACCGCCCACACGGCGATGTCGAGGACGGTGCCGGCCTGTCCGCCGCGCGCGACCCAGCGGCGGTCGCCCCACCAGATCGCCACGACGATCCCGACGATGATGCACAGGGCGTAGGCGCGGAGGGCGAACGGTCCGAGATACCAGACGCCCTGCGGCGGACTCGGCAGATAGGCCAGAACGGACGCAGTAGATGTCACGAGTGCACGTTAGCGGAGCGAACGCCCTTCGCGAGATCCCGAGTCAGTGCGAGCAACGCGTCGGGCCCTTCGGCGACGGCGGAGACCAGCGCCGAACCGACGATCACGCCGTCGGCGTAGCCCGCGATCTCCGCGGCCTGGGCACCGTTGCGCACACCGAGACCGACACCGACCGGGATGTCGGAGTGCGTGCGCACCCGGGCGACGATCTCCGGCGCGCGGTTGTCGACGCTGTCGCGGGCGCCGGTGACACCCATGGTCGAGGTGGCGTAGACGAAGCCGCGGCACTTGTCGAGGGTGGTCGCGAGGCGCTCGTTGGTCGACGACGGTGCGACCAGGAAGATCCTGCCGAGTCCGTACTTGTCGGCCGCGGCGATCCATTCCTCCGCCTCGTCCGGGACGAGGTCGGGGGTGATGATGCCGAGTCCACCCGCGGCCGCGAGGTCGCGCGCGAAGTTCTCGACACCGTACTTGAGCACGAGGTTCCAGTAGGTCATCACGACCGCGGCGCCGCCGGCGGCGGTGATCGCCTCGACGGCCGGGAAGACGTCGCGGACCCGGACGCCGTTGGCGATCGCTTCGAACGCCGCGTTCTGGATGGTGGTGCCGTCCATGACCGGGTCGCTGTACGGGATGCCGACCTCGATGAGATCGCAGCCGCCCTCGACGAGCGTCTTCATCGCCTCGACGGAGCGCTCGACGGTGGGATAGCCGACCGGCAGGTAACCGACCAGTGCGGCGCGGTTCTCGGCGCGGCAGGTCGCGAAGATCTCGGTCAGGCGTTCGTGCGGGGCGCTCACTGGGCTGCTCCTTCGGGGCCGGTCCGGTCGGCGGACTCGTCGGTCGGCAGGTAACCGAACCACTTGGCGGCGGTGTCGACGTCCTTGTCCCCGCGGCCGGAGAGGTTGACCAGGACGATGGCGCCCTTGCCGAGTTCGGGGCCGAGCTCGACGGCACCGGCGACGGCGTGGGCCGACTCGATAGCGGGGATGATGCCCTCGGTGCGGCACAACAACGCGAAGGCCTCCATGGCCTCACTGTCGGTGACGGCGCGGTACTCGGCCCGGCCGGTGTCGGCGAGCCAAGCGTGTTCGGGGCCGACGCCGGGATAGTCGAGCCCCGCGGAGATCGAATGCGATTCGATGGTCTGGCCGTCCTCGTTCTGCAACAGGTACGAGAACGCGCCGTGCAGAGCACCGTGAGTGCCGCCGCCGATGGTGGCGGCGTGCCGTCCGGTCTCCACCCCGTCTCCCCCGGCCTCGCAGCCGACGAGCTTGACGGACGGGTCGTCGATGAACGGGTGGAAGATGCCGATCGCGTTCGATCCGCCGCCGACGCAGGCGACGACGGCGTCGGGCAGGCGACCGGTGAGTTCGCGGATCTGTGCGCGGGCCTCGAGGCCGATGATGCGCTGGAAGTCGCGGACCATCGCCGGGAAGGGGTGCGGGCCGGCGGCGGTGCCGAAGCAGTAGTAGGTGTTGTCGGCGTTGGTGACCCAGTCGCGCATCGCCTCGTTGATCGCGTCCTTGAGGGTGCGCGAGCCGGTCTTGGCGGCGATGACCTCGGAGCCGAGCAGACGCATGCGCGCGACGTTGAGGGCCTGCCGTTCGGTGTCGACCTCGCCCATGTAGACGCGGCATTCGAGACCGAGCAGCGCGCATGCGGTGGCGGTGGCGACGCCGTGCTGGCCGGCGCCGGTCTCGGCGATCACGCGGGTCTTGCCCATGCGCTTGGCGAGCAGCACCTGCCCGAGCACGTTGTTGATCTTGTGCGAGCCGGTGTGGTTGAGATCCTCGCGCTTGAGGAAGATGCGCGCTCCGCCGGCGTGTTCGCTCAAGCGGGTGGCCTCGTAGACCGGGGACGGGCGGCCGGTGTAGTCGCGCTGCAGGCGGTCGAGTTCCGCGAGGAAGCCCGGATCGACGCGTTCCTTCTCGTAGGCAGCGGTGACCTCCTCGATCACCGCCATGAGCGCCTCGGGCACATAGCGGCCACCGAAGACTCCGAAATGGCCGCGGACGTCGGGTTCGTGCGCGGTCGGAGTGGCGAGGGCTTCGCTCATCGAGGGAAGCCCTCGGCCTTTGGCGGAAAGTGCGGAATCGTCTGCAGTCACGCGTCCAGTCTGCCCCACCACGCGATGCGGATCACGTGGGGGTCCGGACCGGCCGGGACGGTCAGCGTGCGGGCTTGGGGCACGACGGATGCGTGCCCACCGTCACCAGTTCGGCGACTGCCTGGCGCGGATCCCCACTGGTCACCAGTCCCTCTCCGACGAGCACCGCGTCGGCGCCGGCACCCGCGTACGCGAGCAGATCGGCCGGGCCGCGGACACCGGATTCGGCGATCTTGAGCACGTTGCTGGGCAGGCCCGGCGCGATGCGCGAGAAGGTCGTCTTGTCGACCTCGAGGGTCTTGAGGTTGCGGGCGTTGATGCCGATGACGGTGGCGCCGGCCTCGAGGGCACGGTCGGCCTCCTCCTCGGTGTGCGCCTCGACCAGCGCGGTCATGCCGAGCGACTCGACGCGGTCGATCAGCGCCGTCAGGACGGTCTGCTCGAGGGCCGCGACGATGAGGAGCACGATGTCGGCGCCGTGTGCCCGCGCCTCGTGGATCTGGTAGGGACCGACCACGAAATCCTTGCGCAGTACGGGAATACGGACAGCGCGACGGACGGCGTCGAGGTCGGCGAGGCTGCCGTGGAATCGGCGTTCCTCGGTGAGAACGCTGATGGCGCGAGCGCCTCCGGACTCGTACGCTGCTGCGAGCTCGGCAGGATCGGCGATGTCGGCGAGAGCACCCTTCGAGGGGCTGGCACGCTTCACTTCGGCGATGACCGCGATGCCCGGTTCGCGCAGCGCGGCCTTGGCGTCGATCGGTGGGGGCGCGGCTGCGGCGGCAGCCTTGACGGACGCGAGATCGAGGGCCGCCTCACGGGCGGCGACGTCTGCTCGCACTCCTTCGAGAATCGAATCGAGAACTGTCATCGTGGCTCGAGTCCTTTCCCACCCTGCTCAATCCCGATGTGATCAAGCTCATCGGATCTGTCCAGAAGAGTAGTGAAGTGGTTTACAGCGGTCACCGGCGGGTGCCCGTATCACCCTCGCCACCGTCGTCGGTGGGATCCTCACCTGCGTCCAGTGCGTCCCACAGACCGCGTTCGGACAGGGGTTCGTCGTTCTCGGCGCGCCGGGCGGCCGCCTCGCGACGTGCTGCCGGGGCGTCGTACTTCGACGACAGTCCGGCCGCCTCGCGCGGGGTGCGCCACAGCGTCACCGCCGCGGCGAGGGCCGCGACGGCGCCGACGATCGCAAGGACGGCGGGCAACGGATAGGTCTCGACGGCGGTCACGGTCGCGCGGTCGGGCAGCGCGGCGACACCGGCCGCGGTCTCGGGGTCTGCGTCGCCGGTGAGCAACCGGACGGCGGGGATCGCGGCGGCGACGGCGACGGCCGCGACCACGAGCGAGACGAGACGCAGCGCGAGTCCGCGCACCGCGAAGACGGCGGCGACCGCCGCGAGCAGCACGAGAGCGAGCGGGGTCAGTGCCGCCGCCCAGCGGCCACCCTCGAGGTCGTCGACGCGGTCGATCCCGAGTCCGTCGGACGAGACCGCGGTGACCCATGTCATTCGGCTCGACGCCCAGAGCAGGGCCGCACCGACCCCGAGCAGCAGGGCGGCGATCACGGTCGGCCGGCGCCGGCGTCCGGTGGTGGGGCCGGCGTCCGGCGTCTCCGCGGTCACCGTGCGTCACCGCCGTAGGTGGTGAGGGTGGACGCGGCGGCCACTGCGGCGAGGGCGGACATGGCCTTGTTGCGGGCCTCGGTGTCCTCGGCCTCCGGATCGGAGTCGGCGACGATGCCGGCACCCGCCTGCACGTAGGCGACGCCGTCCTTGACGAGCGCGGAGCGGATCGCGATGGCGGTGTCGGCGTCGCCCGCGAAGTCGAGATAGCCGACGATGCCGCCGTAGATGCCGCGGCGGGTGGGTTCGAGTTCCTCGATCAGTTCCATCGCGCGCACCTTCGGCGCCCCCGACAGGGTCCCGGCGGGGAAACACGCCGTGACAGCGTCGAGGGCGTGCTTGCCCTCCGCGAGTCGCCCGGTGACCGTGGAGACGAGGTGCATCACGTGGCTGTACCGCTCGATGTGGCGGTAGTCGTGCACCTCGACGGTGCCCGGCGTGCACACCCGGCCGAGGTCGTTGCGGCCGAGATCGACGAGCATGAGGTGCTCGGCGTTCTCCTTCTCGTCGTGGACGAGGTCCTTCTCGAGCAGGATGTCCTCCTCCTCGTTCGCGCCGCGCCACCGGGTCCCTGCGATGGGATGGGTGGTGGCCACCCCGTCCGAAACCGTCACGAGCGCCTCCGGGCTCGATCCGACGATCGAGAAGGCCGTCTCACCGTCCGGGCCGGGGATGTGGAGCAGAAACATGTACGGGCTGGGGTTGGACGCGCGGAGCATCCGGTAGACGTCGATCGGCTCTGCGTCGCAGTCGATCTCGAAGCGCTGCGAGAGCACCACCTGGAAGGCCTCACCGGCCTCGATGTCGCCGATCAGTTTGCGGACGTCCGTGCAGAACGACTCGGTGGTGCGCTGGCGGCGGTAGTCGGGTTCGGGCCGCGAGTAGGTCGCGACGGTGGCCGGTGCGGGCGCGGCGAGGGCCGCGGTCATCCGGTCGAGGCGGGCGACGGCGTCGTCGTAGGCTTCGTCGACGCGCTCGTCGGAGCCGTCCCAGTTCACGGCGTTGGCGATGAGCCAGATCATGCCCTCGTGGTGGTCGACGGCCGCGAGGTCGGTGGCCAGCAGCATCACCATTTCGGGGATCTGCAGATCGTCCTCGGCGAGCGTCGGCAGCTTCTCGAGATGGCGGACGACGTCGTAGCCGAGATAACCGACCATGCCGCTGGTCAGGGGCGGCAGTCCGTGGATGCGGTCGGTGTGGAGCAACTGGAGGGTCTCGCCGAGGACGTCGACGGGGTTGCCACCCGTGGGCGCGCCGGCCGGGACGTTGCCGTACCAGGCAGCGTCGCCATCGACGACGGTCAGCGCGGCCGGGCTCCCGGCGCCGATGAACGACCACCGCGACCACGACCGGCCGTTCTCCGCCGACTCGAGCAGGAAGGTTCCGGGGCGGTCGGCCGCGAGCTTGCGGTAGGCCGACAGCGGGGTCTCCGCGTCCGCGAGCACCTTGCGGGTCACCGGGACCACGCGGTGCTCGGCGGCCAGCTGGCGGAACTGCTCGCGGGTGGTCGTCGAATCGGAACGGCCGCCACCCGAGGAGTCGGTGGTGGCTGCGGGAATGGTGGTGGGCTCGCCGGACATGCGCCCCATCATCCCAGGGACCTCGTCCGGCTCTGCAGCCGCCGTCAGGCGACCTGGAACGAGCGCTTGGCCAGGCCCATCCAGAAGCCGTCGACGACCTGGTCGATGCCGCGGCCGGGGGCATCGGAGGCGCCGAGGGTGACGAACAGCGGAGCGAAGTGCTCGACCGACGGATGCGCGTAGGGCATGCCCGGTGCGCGGTGCCGGAAGTCCAGCAGAGCGTCGACGTCGCCGCGCGCGAGTTGCTCGGCGGTCCAGTGGTCGAACTCCGACGACCAGCCCGGCGCGGCGGCCTCGGGCCGCGGGTCGCGCAGGAAGGGCAGACCGTGCGTGGTGAACCCGGACCCGATGATGAGTACGCCCTGCTCACGCAGCGGACGCAGCCGGGCGCCGAGGTGCAACAGCCGTTCCGGGTCGAGGGTGGGCAGGGAGATCTGCAGCACCGGGATGTCGGCGTCCGGGTACATGACGGTCAGCGGTACGTAGGCACCGTGGTCGAGTCCTCGGTTCGGCTGCTGCACCACCGGTTCGTCGTCGGGCATCAGTGCCGCGACCTGCCGGGCCAGTTCGGGCGCGCCGGGGCTGGTGTAGGTCACCTCGTAGAAGCGGCGCGGGAAGCCGCCGAAGTCGTACACGAGCGGGGTGCCGGTGATCGTCGACCCGATGGTCAGCGGAGCGGATTCCCAGTGCGCCGAGACCACGAGGATCGCTGTGGGTCGCGGCAGGTCGGCCGCCCAACGCTGCAGCTGCGAGACCCACAGTTCGCTGTCGACGAGCGGCGGGGCGCCGTGACTGAGGAACAGGGCGGGCGTGGTCGCGGAATCGATGGTCATGACATCCCCTCAAGTTGAAGCTTCAAGTATCATAGAGGAGAACCCGTCGCGCGGCCATTCCCATTCCCCGACCGGGTGCGACAGCGAAACCGAACGAGCGAGGAGCAGGCATGAGCAACGAGGACCCGCAGTGGCTCGATGCGGCGCAGCAGAACGCCTGGCGAGCGCTCGTCTCCGTTGTCACGCGCCTGCCGGCCGCGCTCGACACCCAGATGCAACGCGACTCCGACATGACGCACTTCGAGTACTTCGTCCTCGCACTGCTCTCCGAGAACCCCGAGCGTCGACTGCGTCTCAACGCCCTCGCCGCCGAGGCCAACGCGTCGCTGTCGCGGCTCTCGCACGTCGTCACGCGCCTCGAGAAGCGCGGCTGGATTCGACGCGAACCCGTTCCGGGCAGTCGCGGTTCGTACGCAGTGCTCACCGATGCCGGCTACGACACAGTAGTCGAAGCGGCACCGAGCCACGTGAAGGCGGTGCGCAGGCTCGTGTTCGACGGCCTCGACGACAACCAGGTCCGCGCGCTCGCGCGCCTGGGCTCCGCCCTGGTCGAGCAGATCGACGAAGGTATCGCCGGCGGTATCGGCAAGGCCTGAGCCGCCGCTCGACGACCCTCCCGCGCGTGTTCGTAGGTCACGCCGATCCCGTCGTGGATCCGGATGCAGTCCTGCACCAACTCGCTGCCGTACTGCCCGATGTAGGCCTTTGCGGCACAGAAGAGTTCGTCCGCATCGGGGCTCGATGTCGCGACCGCACGCCCCTTCACCCCGTCGTCAGAAGACAGCACTCTCAATACAGAGAACACTAGTCTCATCGGATAAGAAACGGGTACGCGAGGACGGACTCGGGTGGACCGAGTCGGTTCAGCCGAGCGGAGTTCCGCCCACGCCCCAGTTCTCGCGGGGCACCTCGGTGATCGTCACCCACACCGACGACGGATTCTTGCCCGAGGCCTCGGCGTACGCGCGGGTGACCGCGGAGATCACCTCGGCCTTCTGCTCGTCGGACAGGCCCGGCGTCTGACTGATCTGGATGAGAGGCATGCGGGCATTGTTGCAGCCCGTCGCACGACCCGCTGATCGGTCCTGCGCCGTGTCCGTCACGGTACGATCCGGACCTCCGTCGTCCGCGGATGCTCGACGAGCGCAACCATCGCATCGACGAACGGGACACCGTCGACCACCGGCGTCGAATAGTGCTGGCGCAGAGCGCAATAGCCCTCGATGCGGCCCGCGGCGCCCGTGGGATCCGACAGCGGATCGACCATGTCGCACACGGCGTCGCCGGCGGCGCACAGGGTGGCCACCGGAACGTCCCCGAAGCCCGCTCGCGCCCCGCTCGGCGAGATACCGGGCAGGGCGGCGGGCACCACGACCTCCGCGCCGGTCCCGGACGTCCGCGCATCGGCGATGAGCAGACCGGAGAGATCGGCCGGTCGGTCGGAGGCGTGCGCGAGGTCGGCGAGGACGTCACCGGCCACAGCGGCGCCCTGCGAGAAACCGACGATGCGCACCGCGGCCTCAGGGCACTCCGTGTGCGCCCGCGCGACCTGCCGGTGGAGTTCGGCGACCGGCTACTCGGCGATCTGCGGTGCCTCGAGCAGGACGTCGGTGTCGAAGCAGGTGTGCGTGCCGGTGTGGCAGGCGGCGCCGACCTGGTCGACGACGAGCAGCACCGTGTCGCCGTCGCAGTCGAGACGCACCTCGTGCACGTACTGGGTGTGCCCGGACGTCTCGCCCTTGACCCAGTACTGCTGCCGCGACCGCGAGTAGTAGGTGGCCTTGCGGGTCGCGAGGGTGCGGGCGAGCGCCTCGTCGTCCATCCACGCCATCATCAGCACGGCGCCGGTGGCCCGCTCCTGCACGACGGCAGCGAACAGGCCGTCGTCGTTGCGCTCGAGCCGGGCGGCGATCGCCGGATTCAGGATGCCGCTCATCGGACCGTGATCCCTTCCACGCGCATCGCGTCCTTGACCTGACCGATGGTCAGCTCCCGGAAGTGGAAGACGCTCGCGGCGAGCACCGCGTCGGCACCGGCCTGCACCGCGGGCGCGAAGTGCTCGACGGCGCCGGCACCACCGGAGGCGATGACGGGCACGTGCACGTCCTTGCGCACGGCCTCGATCATCTTCAGGTCGAAACCGTTCTTGGTGCCGTCGGCGTCCATCGAGTTGAGCAGGATCTCGCCGACGCCCAGTTCCTCGCCGCGGCGGGCCCACTCGACCGCGTCGATGCCCGTCCCGCGACGACCACCGTGCGTGGTGACCTCCCAGCCGCTCGGCGTGGGTTCCTGTCCTGCGGGCACGGTGCGCGCGTCGACCGAGAGCACGATGCACTGCGAGCCGAACCGCTCGGACATCTCGCGCAGCACCTCGGGCCGGGCGATGGCCGCGGTGTTCACCGAAACCTTGTCGGCGCCGGCGCGCAGCAGACGATCGACGTCCTCGACGGTGCGGACGCCGCCTCCGACCGTGAGCGGGATGAACACCTGCTCGGCGGTGCGCGTGACGACGTCGAGCATGGTGCCGCGGTCACCGCTCGACGCGGTGACGTCGAGGAAGGTCAGTTCGTCGGCGCCCTGTTCGTTGTAGAGGGCGGCGAGCTCCACCGGATCACCCGCATCGCGCAGGTTCTCGAAGTTGACACCCTTGACCACCCGCCCCGCGTCCACGTCGAGGCACGGGATGACCCGCACGGCCAGCGTCATGTTCGATCTCCTTCGGAACCCAACTGCTCGGCCACGGACCGTTCCGTCGCCGACTGCACAATCTTCAGTATCTCGCCGTGCACTCCGGGCGCTGCAGCGACCACCGATCCGGACCCGATCCGCCAGGGCCGGCCCGCGAAGTCGGTGGCGATGCCACCGGCGGCCCGCACGAGTGCGACACCAGCGGCGTTGTCCCAGGGGTGGTGGCCGAACACGACGGCACCGCCGATCGCGCCTCCCGCGGTGAACGCGAGGTCGGCACCGGTGGAGCCGTGCATCCGCAGCCGGGCGACGCGCCGGCTCAGCTCGGTGATGACGGCGAGACGCCGGGTGCCGGGCACCCGACCGCGACTGTCGATGTCGAAACTGCCGACCGCGATCATCACGTCCTCGAGCCGCGCCGGTTGCAGCGGTTCGGTGGGCTCGCCGTTCACGAGCAGCGGCCCGTCGGCGATTCCCGCGAAGCGCTGATTCGTCAGCGGCAGCCACGTGAGGCCGAGGACCGGTTCGCCGTCCTCGACGAGAGCGAGGAGGATCCCGGCCATCGGCAGCCCGGCGGAGTAGTTGATGGTGCCGTCGATCGGGTCGAGCAACCAGACGGTGCCCTCCCCCGCGGACGGGCCGCCGAACTCCTCACCGTGCACGGGGATACCGGTGCGCTCGGCGAGGGCACCGGAGATCCGCCGCTCGAGTTCGAGATCGAGGTCGGTCGCGAAGTCGTTCGGCCCCTTGTCGACGGAACGCGGCGCACCGTGCCCGGCGACGAACCGTTCCGCGACCTCGTCGAGTACACCGCTCGCGACGGCGAGCAGCCGGTTCAGGTCTGCGGGATCGGTCATCGGTCAGCGCGAGACGGCGTCGAGCGCCTCGGTCAGCGTGAATCGGCCCGCGTACAGCGCCTTTCCGATGATGGCACCTTCGACACCCTCGTCGACGAGCGTCGCGATGGCACGCAGGTCGTCGACGGTCGAGACGCCACCGGAGGCGACGACCGGCGATTCGGTGGCCGCGCACACCTCGCGGAGCAGGTCGAGATTGGGGCCGGAGAGGGTGCCGTCCTTGGTGACGTCGGTGACGACGTAGCGCGAGCAGCCGTCGCGTTCGAGGCGTTCGAGCACCTCCCACAGGTCGCCGCCGTCGGAGACCCAGCCGCGGCCGCGCAGCCGCCACTGGCCGTCGAGGAGCTTGACGTCGAGGCCCACGGCGATGCGGTCGCCGAACTCGCCGATGACGCGCGAGCACCACTCGGGATTCTCGATCGCGGCGGTGCCGAGGTTGACGCGGGCGCAACCGGTCGCGAGGGCGGCGGCGAGGGTCTCGTCGTCACGGATGCCGCCCGACAGCTCGACCTTCACGTCGAGTTCGCCGATGACCTCGGCGAGGAGGGCGCGGTTGTCGCCGCGACCGAACGCCGCGTCGAGGTCGACCATGTGCACCCATTCGGCTCCGGCGTTCTGCCATTCGAGGGCGGCGTCGCGGGGCGAACCGTAGCCGGTCTCGCTGCCCGCCTCTCCCTGAACGAGGCGAACTGCTTCACCGTTGACGACGTCGACTGCGGGCAAAAGGACCAGGCTCACTGCGTACACATTAGTGCCTGTACCTGTGACATCGCCAAACGCGTGGCCGGGGCGCCGGGAAAGCGCCGTGCGTCATGCCGACCGTGCTGCGTCGAGGGTCCGGCAGGTCGGGGTCGGACGGCCGGTGTACTCGTCGACGGACCCCTCGTACAGCACGGTGCCGCCGTGCCGTCCCGGTCCCGGCCCGAGGTCGACGATGTGGTCGGCGTGGCGCATCACGTCGAGGTGGTGCTCGATGACGACGACCGTGTGCCCTCGGTCGACGAGGCCGTCGAAGACGTGCAGGAGGGTGCCGACGTCCTCGGCGTGCAGGCCGGTGGTCGGCTCGTCGAGGACGTAGAGGGTCGGCGTCTTCACTCGTCCGAGTTCCTTGGCGATCTTCACCCGTTGGCACTCGCCACCCGAGAGCGTGTCGAGCGACTGCCCGAGGCGGAGGTAGTCGAGACCCACCCCGGCGAGCGCACTCAGTCGGCGCGCGATCTCCGGGTGCGGCAGTTCCTCGAGGGCGCGACCGACAGTGAGGTCGTCGACATCGGCGATCGACAGGCCGTTCACGGTGTGCCCGAGCACCTCGGCGGTGAACCGGCGGCCATGGCAGGTGTCGCAGACGATCTCGTGTCCGTCCATGAAGGCGAGGTCGATGTACACGACACCGGACCCCGTGCAGGTCGGGCACGCACCCGCCGAGTTCGCGCTGAACAGGCTCGCCGGCACACCGTTGTGTTCGGCGAACATCCGCCGCAGGGCGGGTGCGATGCCGGCGTAGGTGATCGGGGTGGAGCGGCGATTGGTGCTCACCGGCCGCTGGTCGATCACCGTGGCGTCGTACTGGTCGACGAGTTCGGCTGCGAGACTGGACTTTCCCGATCCGGCGACGCCGGTGAACACGGTGAGCACCCCGGTGGGGATCCGCACCGTCAGGTCGCGGAGGTTGTTGCGACACGCATCGGCGATCGTGAGACGACCGGTCGCCTCGCGGGCGGGGCCACCGCGGCCGATGTCGCGCCGCAGCGATCGGCCGGTGGGGGTGTCGGCCGTTCGCAACCGGTCGAAGGTGCCCTGGAAGACGAGGCGACCACCGGACGAGCCCGCACCGGGACCGATCTCGATCACCTGGTCGGCACGGGCCATCACGGCCGGGTCGTGTTCGACGACGAGGACGGTGTTGCCGCTGTCGCGGAGACGTTCGAGGAGGTCGATCATCGACTCCACATCGGCGGGATGCAGACCGACCGTCGGTTCGTCGACGACATAGGTCATCTCCGTCAGGCTCGACCCGAGGTGCCGGACCATCTTGATCCGTTGCGATTCGCCGCCCGAGAGCGTGGTGGTCGCCCGGGCGAGCACGAGATAGCCGAGGCCGATCGTCACCATCGCCTCGAGCCGGCCCACCAGTGCGGACACCACAGGTGCGGCGCGCTCGTCGTCGATCGTGCGCACGAACTCGAGCAGTTCGGTGATCTCGAGGCGGGACAGCTCCCCGATCGTGCGGCCGCGCACGGTGACCGCCCGCGCGGCCGCGTTCAGTCGTTCTCCGGCGCAGTCCGGGCACGTCTCGGCGCGGGTGAAGCGCCGGATGACGTCCTGTTTGCGTTCGGAGAGGTTGTCGGAGGTGTGCAGGTGGATGCGCTCGAACCTCTCGACGACACCCTCGTAGCCGTCCGGCGGTTTATGGCCCAGCGCCGCGGCGGCCTCGCCGCCGTAGAGCAGTGCCTCCCGCTCGGCGGGTCTCCACTCGCGCAGGGGTGTGTCCGCGTCGAAGGAACCGATGTCGGCGTACTGGGAGTACCAGTACCCGCCGTTGCCGAAGCCGGGCACCAGGATCGCGCCCTCGGCGAGGGACCTGTCGAGATCGAGGAACCGCTCGACAGCGCTGACGACGATCTCGCCGAGCCCGGAGCAGGCCGGGCACATCCCGGTGGGGTCGTTGAACGAGAAGCGGTTCGACTCCCCGAGGACGGGTGTGCCCACCCGGGAGTACAGCAGCCGCAGATAGGTCCAGGTGTCGGTGATGGTGCCGACCGTCGATCGGGCGTTGCCGCCGAGCCGACGCTGGTCGACGACGATCACCGGCGTCAGACCGTCGATATGGTCGACGTCGGGTCGTGTCCACTTCGGCAACCGATTGCGCGTGAACGGCGGGTACGTCTCGTTGAGCTGGTAGCCGGCCTCCGCGGCGATCGTGTCGAAGACGAGCGACGACTTCCCGGAGCCGGACACCCCGACGATCACCACGAGCCGGTTGCGCGGAACGGTCAGATCGACGTCGGCCAGGTTGTGGGTGCGGGCGCGGCGGATCGTGATCGCGCAGCCTCGCACTGCCGCCTCGGTGGTCGTGACGGTGGTGGTCATGGGTTCGACGCTACGACCGGTTGCGGCCGGATCCTGACCGCAACCGGTGGGAGGATGACGGCATGGCGGACGTCACCGAGCGGATGCTCGCGTTGTTGTCGATCCTGCAGACCGGACGCGCGATCGGCGGGGACGAACTGGCCCGGCGGCTGCAGGTGAGCCGCCGGACGCTCCGCCGCGACGTCGACCGTCTGCGCGGCTACGGGTATCCCGTCGAAACCCGTTCCGGGCCCGGCGGTTTCTATCGCCTCTCGTCGGGACGCTCGATGCCGCCGCTGGTGCTCGACGACGACGAGGCCGTCGCGGTGCTGCTGGGGCTCGGCGCTCTCGCTGCGACCGGACCGACCGAAGGTGGACTGGACGACGCCGCGACCCGCGCCTACGGCAAGCTCGACCAGTTCCTGCCCGCGCGGCTGCGCCCGCGAGTCGCGGCCGTCCGCAGCGCGGTGGAGACGAGTGCGCTGCAGGCTCCCAGCGTGTCGGCGGAGCTGCTCGGCACCGTCGCGGAGGCAATCGCACGGTGCGACACGCTCACCTTCGACTACGTCGACGCGCAGGGCTCGCCCACCTCTCGCCGGGTCGAGCCGTACAGGCAGGTGCACCACCTGCTGCGGTGGTACCTCCTCGGATGGGACGTCGACCGCGAGGACTGGCGTGTCTTCCGCCTCGACCGTGTGCGCGACCTGCTCCTCACCGGCAGCCGGTTCGCACCCCGCCCGCTTCCCGCCGGGTCCGCCACGGAATACCTGCGGCAAGGACTCCGGCAGGGGCGGACACCGGTACATCTGGACGTGGCGGCCTCGGCCACGCACGTCGCCGACGCGCTGAAGCACCAGGACGCCGAGATCCGCCCGACGGGTGACGACCGGACCGAGGTACACCTCGCGGTCGAGTCGTGGCAGTGGCTCGTCCTCGCGCTCGCCACCCTCGACGCCGACATCCGAATGCGCGCGGACCCGGAGATCGTGCGGTCCTGCGCGGTGTTCGCCGATCGTCTGCGCGCGGCGGCGCAGGACGCCGTCGTCCCCTCCGAGGACGGCGCGAGGTGAATCTGGGCGCGGCAGATCGATTTCGAGTCTGCACAGCTGCGTTACCGAACACCTCGCGCGCCCAACCGGGGTTCGCTACCGCAACACGCCGGGCGAAATCCGGTTCGGCGCGTCAGCTTCCGGGGCGGTCGTCCTCGGCGGGACCGAAGGCGCGGCGGGCCGACCGCGTCGACACGACACCCATCGCCACGACGGCCACCACGATGCCGACGAGTGCGATGACGAGCCCGACGACCGGCGTGGGCCGGACCGCCACCACGACGATCGCGGTGACGAGCAGGACGACGGTCGCCGCGCCGACGGACATCAGCGCGTGACGGCCGAAGGAGAACTCTCCGCTCGGCCGTCCGCGCCGCGGCTCGGTCACAACGAGCTGACCCAGTTCTGCAGCAACTGTGCGCCGGCGTCGCCGGACTTCTCCGGGTGGAACTGGGTGGCCGAGAGCGGACCGTTCTCGACGGCAGCGACGAAGCGGCTGCCGTGCTCGGCCCAGGTCACCTTCGGCGGGGCGAGACGCTCGGGAGCGTCGAGTTCCCACTTGCGGGCGGCGTAGGTGTGGACGAAGTAGAAGCGGGTGTCGGCGTCCATGCCGGCGAAGAGCACCGAATCGGCGGGAGCCTCGACGGTGTTCCAGCCCATGTGCGGCAGCACCGGCGCGTCCAGACGCTCGACCGTGCCCGGCCACTCGCCGCAGCCCTCGGTCTCGATGCCGTGCTCGACGCCGCGTTCGAACAGGATCTGCATGCCGACGCAGATGCCGAGCACCGGGCGTCCGCCGGCGAGGCGGGTGCCGATGATCTTGTCTCCGCCGACGCTGCGCAGGCCCTTCATGCACGCGTCGAAGGCACCGACGCCGGGGACGACGAGTCCGTCGGCGGCGAGCGCGATCTTCGGGTCGGCGGTGACCTCCACGTGCACGCCGGTACGGGCGACTGCCCGCGTGGCGGAGTGGAGATTGCCCGAGCCGTAGTCGAGGACGGCGACCGTGGTTGCGCTCATGATGTCGATTCTATGTGGTGGGACGGGGACGTTCCGACGGCCCGGCCAGTCGGGCCAGCAACGGCAGCGCCGGAACCAGGACGGCGGCCGCGGCGAAGGCCGCGGAGTATCCGGCCACGGCTGCCACCGCGCCGAGGGCGAACGAACCGGCGCCGGTGCCCGCATCGAAGCCGATGTTCCAGGCGGCGCTCGCCGAGCCGGTGTTGCCGGCCCCGGCGCGACTGAACGCGACGAGCAGCGCCTCGTTCTGCACGACACCGAAGCCGAAGCCGAAGGCGATCGCGGCGACGATCAGCAGTATCGCTCCCCCTCGGTCGTCGGCGACGAGTGCGAAGGGAATCATCGCCAGCCCCGCCAGGCCGAGACCGACGGGCAGCAATTTGCCGGCGCCGATCCGGTCGGCGACCGAACCGGCCGCGTACCGTCCGATCAGCGAGGCCGCGCTGAGCACGGCCAACGCCGCCGCGACGGGCAGACCGGCGACCGCGATACGCAACAGCGAGGTGAGACCGCCGTAGGCGATCGCACCCGCGCCGACCGCGACCAGCGGGAACAACAGCACGACCGGAGGCACTCGTCGCGCCGTCCGGGATTGTTTCGCGGTCAGCCGTGGCAGACGGATCGCGGCGAGCAGACCGGCGGACGAGATGATCGCGCCGAGCACGAACACCGGCGTGGTGGAGAACCGCTCGGCGATCGCCAGCCCGGCGGGCAGACCGATCGTCTGGGACGCGGCGATGGCGATGCCGAGCATGCCGGTGGCCCGGCCGAGCAATCGCGGCGGCGCGAGTTCGCCGATGAGGGCGGCCGCCGCCACGGTGATCATGCCGAAGCCGATACCGCGCAGCGCGGAGATTCCGAGCACGGCCGCCGGGGCCATCGACACGAGGAACAGCAGCGACGGCGGCCCCAGGAACAGGCAGCCGGCCACGAGCGTCGCGCGGTGACCGAACGCGCGCAACAGTCGCGGCATCGCGAGCTGGGTGAGGACGGTGGTGAACATGAACACCGCCGTCACCGACCCGGCGAGCATGTCGCTGCCGCCGGCCTCGGCGATCGCCCACGGCACGACCGGCAGCAGCAGCGAGAAGCCGCCGAAGGCCGCAGCGGACGTCGACCACGCCGGGATCAGACCACGAACGGTGAACAGTCCTTGTTGTTCCGCCACGTCAGAGCAGCCGGAAGACGCCCGCGGCGGCGGCCAGCACGGTCAGAGCCAGCAGCACACCCGCGAACAACGTGTTGCGCGCCTTCCACATCGACCACGTTCCGCCTGCCGCGAATCCGGCCACGATGAAGCACAGGTAGGTGAGGACGACATCCATATGTCAGAGACTGCCCTTCGTCGACGGGATGCCGGTCACACGCGGGTCGGGTTCGACGGCCTCGCGCAGCGCGCGGGCGACCGCTTTGAACTCGGCCTCGGTGATGTGGTGCGGGTCGCGGCCGTAGAGCACCCGCACGTGCAGGGCGATGCGGGCGTGGAAGGCGAACGACTCGAACACGTGCCGGTTGATCACCGTCGAGTAGGGCACGCCGGGATATCCCCCGATCACCGAGTGCACCATGTAGTCGGGTTCACCGGTGAACACGCAGTAGGGACGGCCGGAGACGTCGACCGACGCGTGCGCGAGGGTCTCGTCCATCGGAATGAAGCAGTCGCCGAAGCGCCGGATGCCGCGCTTGTCGCCGAGGGCCTGACCGAAGGCTTGGCCGAGGACGATGGCGGTGTCCTCGACGGTGTGGTGGGCCTCGATCTCGATGTCGCCCTGCGCCTGCACGGTGAGATCGAACGAACCGTGCTGGCCGAGCGCGGTGAGCATGTGGTCGTAGAACGGGATCCCCGTGGAGATCTCGGTGCGGCCGGTCCCGTCGAGGTCGATCTCGACGGTGATGCTCGATTCCTTGGTGGTGCGTTCGACGCGCGCGATGCGGTCGCTCATCGGGTTTCCTCGATTTCCGTGGCCGCGAGCTTCTCGCTCACTCGCAGCAACTCGTCGTTCTCGTGGGTCAGGCCGATCGTGGTGCGCAGGTAGCCGGGGATCCCGACGTCGCGGATGAGTACACCCTCGTCGAGATACCGCTGCCAGGTGGCAGGGGCGTCCGCGAAGCGGCCGAACAGGATGAAGTTGGCGTCGGAGGGGATCACGTCGTAGCCGAACCGGGCGAGTTCGGCGGCGACGCGGTCGCGCTGGGCGGCCAGTTCCGCAACCGACGCGAGAGTTTCGGCGGCGTGCCGCAGGGCCGCACGCGCGGCGGCCTGGGTGATGACCGACAGGTGGTAGGGCAGGCGCACGAGCAGCAGCGCGTCGATCATCGCGGGGGCTGCGGCGAGATAGCCGAGCCGTCCACCGGCGAAGGCGAACGCCTTGCTCATCGTCCGCGAGACGACGATCTTCGTCGGGTACTCGTCGATCAGCGACAGAGCGCTCGGCTGCGAGGAGAACTCGACGTACGCCTCGTCGACGATCACGATGCCGGGGGCGGCGTCGAGGATCACCCGCAACTGGTCGAGCGGGATGCTGTGTCCCGTCGGGTTGTTGGGGCTGGTGACGAAGACGACGTCGGGCCGCCGCTCGCGCACGGCGGCGGCGGATGCGTCGACGTCGAGGGTGAAGTCGTCGCGCCGGTAGGTGGCCAGCCACTCGGTCTGGGTGCCGTCGGCGATGATCGGGTGCATCGAGTACGACGGCACGAAGCCCATCGACGTGCGCCCGGGGCCACCGAAGGCCTGCAGGAGCTGCTGCAGGATCTCGTTGGAACCGTTCGCGGCCCAGACGTTCTCGACGCCGAGGGGAACACCGGACGCCTTCGTCAGATAAGCGGCGAGGTCGGTGCGCAGCGCGACCGCGTCGCGGTCGGGATAGCGGTGCAGCTGCGTCGCCGCCTCACGCACGGCCTCGGCGACGTCGTCGACGAGCGCCTGCGTGGGCGGGTGCGGGTTCTCGTTGGTGTTGAGCTGGACGGGCACCGTCAGCTGCGGTGCACCGTAGGGCGACTTGCCGCGCAGATTCTCGCGCAACGGCAGGTCGGCGAGGGTGATGCGGGAGCCGGGGATCTGGGTCACTTCAGCGCCTCGAATCGCAGACGGACGGCTTCACCGTGGGCGGGCAGGTCCTCGGCGTTCGCGAGGGTGATGACGTGACCGGAGACGTCCTTCAGGGCCGCCTCGGTGTACTCGACGACGTGGATGCCGCGCAGGAAGGTCTGCACGCTCAGGCCCGACGAGTGCCGGGCGCAGCCGGCGGTGGGCAGCACGTGGTTCGATCCGGCGCAGTAGTCGCCGAGGGAGACCGGTGCCCACGGCCCGACGAAGATCGCGCCCGCCGACCGGACACGCGCGGCGACCTCGGAGGCGTTCTCGGTCTGGATCTCGAGGTGCTCGGCGGCGTAGGCGTTGACGACCTTCAGGCCCTGCTCGATGTCGTCGACGAGGACGATGCCGGACTGGCTGCCGGACAGCGCGGTGGTGACGCGCTCGCGGTGCTCGGTGAGCTCGAGCTGCGCGGCGAGCGCGGTATCGACGGCGTCGGCGAGGTCGGTGCTGGTGGTGACGAGCACCGAGGCGGCCATGACGTCGTGCTCGGCCTGACTGATCAGGTCGGCGGCGACGTGCACCGCGTCGGCGGTGTGGTCGGCGAGGATCGCGATCTCGGTGGGACCGGCCTCGGCGTCGATGCCGACGACCGCGCGGCACAGCCGCTTGGCGGCGGTGACGTAGATGTTGCCGGGGCCGGTGATCATGTCGACCGGGGCGAGTTCGGCGCCGTCGGTGTCGGTGCCGCCGTAGGACAGTAGTGCGACACCCTGTGCGCCGCCGACGGCCCACACCTCCTCGACGCCGAGCAGGGCCGCGGCGGCGAGGATCGTCGGGTGCGGCAGTCCGCCGAAGTTCTTCTGCGGCGGCGAGGCGATGACGAGCGATTCGACGCCGGCGGCCTGCGCCGGCACGACGTTCATCACGACCGACGACGGGTAGACCGCGTTGCCACCCGGCACGTAGAGGCCGACGCGTTCGACCGGCACCCAGCGTTCGGTGACGGTACCGCCGGGGACGACCTCGGTGGTGACGTCGGTGCGGCGCTGGGCCGCGTGCACGACGCGCGTGCGCGCGATGGCCTCCTCGAGAGCGGCACGGACGGCGGGGGCGAGTTCGGCCAGCGCGCGGCCGAGTTCCGCGGCGGGAACACGTACCGAGGCGGGGCGGACCCCGTCGAACTTCTCGCAGTAGTCGAGCGCGGCCTCGGCGCCGCGATCGCGGATGTCGTCGACGACGGGACGGACCTGATGGAGCACCGCGTCCACATCCACTCCGCCGCGGGGCAGTGCGCCCCTGAGCTCCGCAGTGGTGGGAGTACGACCGCGCAGGTCGGTGCGGGCAAGCATGAGGTGTCCTCTCTCGTCGAACAGGGGTCACCTTCTACTATCTCGCATCGAGTGGTGACGTTCGAAGTCGCGCCCGCGTGAGGATGCTCTCGACACGGATCACCGTGCTTATGCTGACGGCATGGACGAGGACGAGTCGCGCCCGAGCACGTTGGGCGAATTGATCCGCCGCCAGCGTGAGCTCGCAGAACTGCCCATGCGTCAACTCGCGGCGATGGTGGGCATTTCGAATCCGTACCTGTCGCAGATCGAGCGGAACCTGCGGGCGCCGAGCGAGCGTGTGCTGCAAGCGATCGCCGAACAGTTGCACCTGTCAGCGGACACCCTCGCGACCCACGCGCAGACCGACGACGGAGCGGAGTCCGCGGTCCTGCGGGCGATCCGCGAGGATCCCGACCTGACCAATCCCCAACGGCGTTCGCTCGAGGAGATGTACGAGGCGTTCCGTGAGGTCACCGTCGGGCGCCGTCGGCGTGGTGGAGGACGCGAACCCGACGAGAAGTGAGCATTCTCACAATCGGTACCGAGTGCGTTCGTGCGCCACCCAGCGTCCGAGGTCAGCCCGATTTCGTCGCCTCATCGACGAACATGCAGGTAGCACGTACCTGGGGGTAAGGTGCGCACCTTTCTCGGCGACGTCACCATCGGCTCCGGACCATTCACCCAGTTCTGGAGTTGCTCGGTGCTCAACCATCTGCAGAAGAAGCTCACCTCCTCCCTCGACCCGATCGGGTGGGGACCGGCCGTCGCATCCGTCGCCGGCCGTGCAGTGAAGAATCCGCGGGCCGTGGCCGGCGCGACCACGGAGTACGCCACCCGCCTGGCGAACATCCCGGCAGCGGCGACACGCGTGTGGAACGCCGTCGATCCGCAGCCCCCGGTGCAGCTGGATTCGAAGGACCGCCGGTTCTCCGATGCCGCCTGGAAGGAGAACCCGGCCTACTTCTCGCTGCTGCAGAGCTATCTCGCCACCCGCGAGTACGTCGAGGATCTCGCCGACGCCGGCTCGGGCGATCCCGTGCAGGACGGCAAGGCCCGCCAGTTCGCGAACTTGATGTTCGACGCACTCGCCCCCTCGAACTTCCTCATCAACCCGGGTGTGCTCGTGCGCGCGCTCGACACCGGTGGCGCGAGCCTGTTCCGCGGCGCGAAGTACGCCATCGAGGACGTCGTGCACCGGAAGGGCCTGCCGCTCAAGGTCGACCGCGAGGCGTTCACCCTCGGCGAGAACATGGCCGCGACCCCCGGCAAGGTCGTCTTCCGCAACGACCTCATCGAGGTCATCCAGTACGCCCCCCAGACCGGTGAGGTGCACGAGATCCCGATCCTGGCGGCGCCACCGTGGATCAACAAGTACTACATCCTCGATCTCGCGCCGCAGCGCAGCCTCATCGAGTGGGCCGTGCAGCACAACCGCACCGTGTTCGCGATCTCGTACCGCAACCCGGACGAGTCGATGCACGAGATCACGATGGACGACTACTACCGGCAGGGTGTCGCGGCAGCTCTCGACGCCGTCGAGGAGATCACCGGATCCTCGCGTATCGAGGTGCTGTCGATCTGCCTGGGCGGCGCGATGGCGGCGATGGCCGCGGCCCGCATGGGCAGGCTGGGCGACAAGCGGATCAGCGCGTTCACGATGCTCAACACACTCCTGGACTACAGCGAGGTCGGCGAGCTGGCACTGCTGACCGACCCGGCCACACTCGACCGCGTCGAGTTCCGGATGAGCAAGCAGGGCTTCCTCTCCGGCAACGAGATGGCCGGCAGCTTCGACATGATCCGCGCGCGCGATCTGATCTTCAACTACTGGGTGTCGCGGTGGATGAAGGGCGAGAAGCCCGCCGCCTTCGACATCCTCGCGTGGAACGAGGACAGCACCCGCATGCCGGCGAAGATGCACTCGCACTACCTGCGGTCGCTGTACGGCCGCAACGAGCTCGCGCGCGGCGTGTACGAGCTCGACGGCGAGGTCCTCGACCTGTCGGACATCACGTGCGACACCTATGTGGTGGGCGCGATCAACGACCACATCGTGCCGTGGACGTCATCGTATAAGGCCACGGGCCTGCTCGGCGGGTCGGTCCGGTACGTCCTGACCAGCGGCGGCCATGTGGCCGGCGCGGTCAATCCCCCCAACCCGAAGGCTTGGTTCGAGGCCGTCGGCGCGCCCGACGGCGAGAAGATGCCGACGCTGCCCGAGGACCCGAAGGCGTGGTCGGAGAAGGCCACTCGCACCGCCGGGTCGTGGTGGGAGGACTGGACCGCATGGTCGACGAAGCGCGCCGGTGAGCTGGTCGCTCCCCCGGCGATGGGCAGCGCGCAGCATCCGCCGCTGTGCGATGCCCCGGGAACCTATGTCTTCGAGTGACGTTGCGCGTTAGCTATCATATTGCTAACCTGCTAACAGCGCTGATCCGAGCGCACCCCACAGGGGAAGCCCCGCTCCTGTCACGAGCGCCCACGGAAGGTACACACCATGACCGCACCGACCAAGACCACCGCCGCCAAGGCCACCGATGCCGCGGCAAAGGCGACCGAAGCCGCCACGAAGGCCGCCGCCGAGGCCACCGCAACGGCCCAGCAGTCGGCCGAAAAGCTGACCTCGACGGCCGCTGCGGTTGCCGACAAGGCCGCGACCGAGTTCACCAAGACCGTCGACGAGGCCACCGAGCGCTTCCAGGAGTTCAACGCGAAGTTCGTCGACGCCGCGAAGCAGAGCGGAAACCTCGGTGTCGACACCTACGAGAAGGCTGTCTCGAGCCTCCTGGATCTGCAGGAGAAGGTCGCCGACGCCACCCCCGTCGAGTGGGTCGCCGATCTCGCCAAGGCGCAGGTCTCCTTCGCTCGCGAGCTCACCACCACCGTCACGAGCACCGCTCGCGACCTGCTGAAGTAATCGTCGACTCACTCGATGCAGTCGATACCGAACACCGCATCAGCGGACGTTCTCCGGTGCAGTGCATGCTGACACTGACACCAGCCCGGATCGCCGCGGCCCCGTTTCGTCTCGGGACCGCGGCGATCGCCGGCTGGAGCGGCTATCTCGCCGGCCTCGTACGACGCGGCGCCACGCCGTGCACGCTGATTTCCGACGCGAACCGGTACAGCCGCGCCCTGACATCGGCCACGCCGCCGCGCTGGACCACGGACTGGCCGGTCGTGCGCCGGTGGCCCCTCGGAGGTCTGCGTGATTGCAGCACCTCCGACCCCGCACGCGACGAGATCCCGACGCTGCTGTTGCCGCCGCAGGCGGGCACCCATTCGTGCATCGTCGACCATTCCGCCGACCGCAGTCAGGTCGAAGCCCTCCGAGCCGGTGGCCTGACCCGCCTGCACTGTCTCGACTGGGCGCCCGCGACCCTCGCGACGGACGGCTGCTCGATCGACGATCACCTGGCGGTCGTCGCCGAGGCCGTCGACCATCTCGGTGGCCGGGTGAACCTGATCGGCGACAGCCAGGGCGGGTGGCTCGGCACGGTCTACGCGGCGTTGCATCCCGAGCGCGTGCACTCGCTGACCGTGGCGGGAGCACCCATCGACTTCCACGTCGACCAGCCGGCGTTGTCGGTGCTGGCCCGCGCGCCCCACGGTGCCGCGGCCACAACGATCGACTTCTGGTACGGGGCGGCTCGGGCCGTCGGAGTGCCGACCACCGATCCGATCGGTGAGATCGAACGAGCGATGACGCTGCTCGCCCTGCTCCACGATCCCGACGAAGTGGCGCGCTGGGAGGCCGAACGGCATTGGTTCACGTGGAAGCAGGAGATCCCTTCGGCCTTCCGCGCGTGGATCATGCGCCACCTGTTCGTGGGCAACGAACTCGTCGCCGGCAGCCTGAAGGCCGAAGGACGCGTCGTCGATCTCGCGGCCATCGACTGCCCGGTCCATCTGATCGCCGGCTCCGCCGACCCGATCGCGACTCCCCGGCAGGTCACCACGCTCGCGGAGTACGTATCGACCCCGCCGCAGAGGATCACCACCACCGTCGCCGACGCCGGTCACATCGGGCTGTTCATCGGCCGCCGCACCCTCACCGAAGTGTGGACGCCGCACGCCCGCCGTGTGGCGGCGACGTCCTGACTCATCCCGGGCCGTTCGGCGATGCGGCGCGCCGATTCTCGAAACGGCACGGTCAGTCGTTCCCGGCGTCGTCCTCCCCGCTCTCCTCGTCGTCGACCTCCACCCGGACGCCGAGGGCGGATTCCAGCGCCTCGAGTTCCTCGTCGAAGCGATCGAGCAGCCAGACGAGATCCGGGACCGTGCGACCGCACGCCGTGAGACCGAAGGCGATCTCGTCGTCGGTGCTCGTGCACGTGATGTTCAGCGCCTGCCCGTCGACGGGCACCGACAGCGGATACAACGCGTCGACGCGCGCACCGTTCCAGTACAACGGCGCATCGGGACCCGGCACGTTCGAGACGATCACGTTGAACGGCGGCCGCGGCAGCGCCCGGTTGCCGGTGAGTACTCCCACCGCCAGAGGCGCCACACCCACCGCGCTCGTCGCGAGACGACCGAGCTTCGACATCGAGTTCATCGCGTGCTTGCCCTCGATCATCGAACCACGCACGCGCGCAAGACGTTCCACCGGATCCACGCACTGCGTCCCGAGCGTGCACATGAGAATGCCGATCTCGTTGCCCGACGAGCTCCTGCTCTGACGCAACGAAACCGGGACCATCGCCACCAGCGAATCCTCCGGCAACGCATCGTGTTCGGAGAGATACGCCCGCAACGCCCCACCGGACAGTTCGAGGACGACGTCGTTGAGCGTCGCGTCGGCCGCCTTGGCCGCCATTCGCAGTCGCTCGATCGGCCAGGACCGGGCCGCGAATCTGCGCGATCCGGAGATCTTCCGGTTGAGGATCGTGTTCGGAGCGCCCAGCGACAACGAACCACCGCGATTGTGCAGGGCACGGTCGACGGTGCCGACGAGCGCCGGAACCAGAGCGACCGCCTCGGACACGACGTTCACTGCATCGTTCACCGCACCGGTCGCCGCGCGGACGACGGCGCCGGGGAACCCGATCGCGGTACCCATCACCGAGCGGCTCGACGACTGCGCGTCTGCGACCGCCCACGGGGCCGGCATGTCGGTGCGGCCCGGGTCGGTGCTGAGCACACGGCGCAGCAGGCGCATCGCCCCCACCCCGTCGGCGACCGCGTGGTGGATCTTCACGTAGAGGGCGTAGCGACCGTCGGCCAGCCCTTCGATCAGGTGCATCTCCCACAACGGGCGGGTGCGGTCGAGCAGCGACGCGTGCAGGCGGGAGACGAGTTCCCACAGATCGTCCATCGTGCCCGGGGACGGCAGCGCGTTGAACCGGACGTGGTAGTCGATCGAGAAGCGCGGATCGTCCTCCCAGGCCCACTGCCCGAGGGTGAACAGCGAGCGGGTGGGCCGCTTGCGCCACAGCGGCCCGGCGGGTTCCTCCCGGGCGAGCGCCTCGGCGAACATCGACTTCAGGTCACTCGCGTCCTTGCCCTCCGGCGGCTGGAACAGCAGGAGACCGCCGACATGCATCGGGTGGTCGCGCGACTCGCCGAGCAGGAACATCGAGTCGGTCGGTGACATCGGTAACCGCATCGTGTTCTGTCTTCCTCCCCCACCCGGCACCGGCGACAACCGGAGCACCGCCCCTACGTGACCGGTACCGGCACGTCGATGTGCTGTCAGTTCTACCCCAGAAAGCGCACGTGCGGGGACCGTCTCACCGACGGATGTTCCGGTGGCGCGTCCGATTCATCCGTGCCGCGACCTGCGACCTACACGCTCACATGTCGAGGCCGAAGTCCAGGACGGTCACAGAGTGGGTGAGCGCACCCACCGCGAGGAAGTCGACGCCCGTGCGCGCGTAGTCCGCGGCGACGTCGAGGGACAGGCCGCCGGAGGATTCGAGTCGTGTCTGCGGCGCATGGGTGTTGCGCCGCTGCACCGCGATCTGCGTCTGCCACAGCGGGAAGTTGTCGAGCAGGATCGATTCCACGTTCTCGGCGAGCACCTCGTCGAACTGTTCGAGGGTGTCGACCTCCACCTCGCACGCGATGTCGGGGGCATGCTCGCGGACGGCTCGCAGCGCCGCGACCACCGAACCGGCCGCCGCGACATGGTTGTCCTTGATCAGCGCCTCGTCGCCGAGCCCCATTCGGTGGTTGACGCCGCCACCCATCCGCACCGCGTACTTCTGCAGCGCGCGCATTCCCGGCAGTGTCTTGCGGCTGTCGCGGATCTTCGCCTCGGTGCCCGTCACCGCATCGACCCAGTGCGAGGTCGCCGTCGCGATGCCCGACAGGTGACACAGGAGATTGAGCATCGTGCGCTCGGCGGTGAGCAGGCCGCGGGTCGGCGCCTCGACGGTCAGGACCGAATCGCCGGGCAGCACCCGCTCCCCGTCGGACCTGCGATCGAGCACGCCGTAATGATCGGCACCGATGACCTCGTCGAGGACGAGCAGACCGACGTCCAGACCGGCGAGGGTGCCGGCCTGCCGCGCGACCACCGAGGCGGTGGCGACAGCGTCGGCGGGCACGGTGGCGTCGGTGGTGACGTCCGGTCCGTAGCGCAGATCCTCGTCGAGCGCCTTCCGGACCAGCTCGCGGGTCTCGGCGAGGTCGAGTCCGTCGGGCAGGGCGGTGGTCATCTCAGTTGACTCCTGTCAGTTCCGGTGTGGTGAAGGACAACTCGCCGTCATCGTCGATACGCAACTCCAGGCTGCGAGCCTGCGCCGGGTCGGTGTCCGGATGATCGCTGCGGGTGTGGCATCCCCGCGATTCGGTGCGGCGCTGCGCCGCGAGCAGCAGGGCCCGCGCGGTGACGGTGAGCGCCGCGTCCTCGAGCCGCTCCGCGTCGGCACACGCCGTGGCGACGCTCGCGCCGTCGAGTTCGACTGCGGCAGCGGACAATCCGTCGGCGTCGCGCACGACCAGCGCGTGCCGGGTCATGAGTTGCTGCAGCACCGTCCGATCGCAGACGGTCGGGGCGACGACGGGAATGCCGTCGGTCTCGACACGCGTTCCGGTCCGTTCGATCGCTGCGGCCACCCCGGCGCGCTCGCCGAGGACGAGCCCTTCGAGAAGGCTGTTGGAGGCGAGCCGGTTCGCGCCGTGCAGGCCGGTACGTGCCACCTCACCGGCCGCGTACAGACCGGGAATGCGGGTGCGGCCGTGCACATCGGTGACGACACCGCCGCACGAATAGTGCGCGGCGGGAGCGACCGGAAGCAGATCACGGGCCGGATCGAGACCGGCGTCGGCACACATCGCCGTGATGGTCGGAAAACGCGTGGCAAAGCCGTCGAGGTGACGGGCGTCGAGGTACACGTGATCCTCACCGAGTGCAGTGAGTCGCTCGGCGATGGCCCGCGAGACGACGTCGCGGGGTGCGAGGTCGCCGAGCGGATGCACACCCTCGGTGATCGATCGGCCGCGGGAGTCGACCAATCGTGCTCCCTCCCCGCGCACTGCTTCGCTGATGAGCGGCCGACGTCCGGTGCCCCCTTCCGCGAACAGCACGGTCGGGTGGAACTGGACGAATTCGAGGTCGGCGACACCGGCGCCGGCAGCCAGGGCCAGCGCGATGCCGTCGGCGGTGGCGCCGGGCGGATTCGTGCTGCACGCGTACAGCTGCCCGAGGCCACCGGTCGCGAGCAACACGGCCGGGGTGTGGACGACGCCGTACCCGCGCTCGTCGAGGACGAGCAGTCCGGTGACGCCCCGCGCATCGGTGAGGATCCGGGCGGCAGCGGCGCCGAACAGGACGGGCAAGCCCGCCTCGCCGAGGGCGCGCTGAACTTCGGCGCCGGTCGCGTCGCCACCGGCGTGAATGATGCGGCGGGTGCTGTGCCCACCCTCGCGGGTGCGGGCGATGTCGCCGTCTCCGGCGGTGTCGAACACCGCGCCGAGATCGCGCAGAGCGGTGACGGCATCGGGGCCGGCGGTGACGATCGAGCGCACCGCGTCCTCGTCGCACAGTCCCCCGCCCGCCGCGAGGGTGTCGGCGACGTGGGCGTCGACGCTGTCGCCCACGGGCGCCACCACGGCGATACCGCCCTGGGCGTACTGGGTGGCCGTGTCGGTGGGGCCCCCTTTGCTCACCGTGAGCACCCGCGCGCCGCGCCGGGAGGCGGCGCGCGCGGCCGTGAGACCGGCGACGCCACCCCCGACGACCACCAGGTCGGCGTGGTCCTCCCACGCGACCGTGATGGCGGTGGTCACTCGCCGCTGCCCGGGTTGCCGATGGCGATCATGCGCTGCACCGACAGGCGGGCCCGCTCGGCGACGTCGGCGGCGACGTGGACCTCGTCGCGTCCCTCCTGCAGGCAGCGCAGCAGCGCGGCGGGCGTGATCATCTTCATGTAGGGGCACGACGCCCGGTCGTTGACCGCCTGGAAGTCGATGCCGGGCGCGGCCTTGCGGAGCTGGTGCAGCATGCCGACCTCGGTGGCGACGAGGACCTGCTTCGCGCCGGTCTCCCGCGCGGCGTCGATCATGCCGCCGGTGGACAGGATTCTGACCTTGTCGTCGGGCACGAAGCCCTCCCCGGCGAGGTAGAGCGCCGAGGTGGCGCAGCCGCACTCGGGGTGGACGAACAGGTCGGCGTCGGGGTGCGCCTTGGCCTGCGCGGCGAGCTCGTCGCCGTTGATGCCCGCGTGCACGTGGCACTCCCCGGCCCAGATGTGCATGTTCTCGCGGCCGGTGACGCGCTTGACGTGGGCGCCGAGGAACTGGTCGGGCAGGAACAGCACCTCGCGGTCGGGGTCGATGGACGCGACGACGTCGACGGCGTTCGACGAGGTGCAGCAGATGTCGGTCAGGCCTTTGACCTCGGCGGTGGTGTTGACGTACGAGACGACCACGGCGTCGGGGTGGTCGGCCTTCCACTCGCGCAGCTGGTCGGCGGTGATCGAATCGGCGAGCGAGCAGCCGGCGCGCTCGTCGGGGATGAGCACCGTCTTGTTCGGGCTGAGGATCTTCGCGGTCTCGGCCATGAAGTGCACGCCGCAGAAGACGATGGTGTCCTCCTCGGCCTCGGCGGCGATACGCGAGAGCGCGAGCGAGTCGCCGACGTGGTCGGCGACGTCCTGGATCGCGGGAAGCTGGTAGTTGTGCGCGAGCAGCGTGGCGTTGCGCTCACGGGCCAACCGGCGGACCTCCTCGGCCCACTCCGGCGTCGCCTCGACGCCCGTGTATCCGCCGGGGCCGTCGACGATGGTGGCGGCTCCCGCCCACTCGGTCGTGGTCATGGCCTAGCTCCTTCGAGGGTGTCATCCCGGCGGGTTCTACCGGAATTGCCGTATTCGAGGTTTTCGACTTAGGATCGAAAACATGACACATGGTAACACCCGTCACGAAGTGCTCATCGCCGTGTTCCAGGTTCGCCGCTTCCCGGACGCCTCGGGAGCCCTCCGCGAGGAGCCCGAACTCGGGGTGCTGCTGTGGCAGCGGGCCCTCGATCCGCAGGTCGGCACGTGGTCGCTCCCCGGCGGCCAACTACGCAACGACGAGGACCTCACGACGTCGGCGAGGCGGCAACTGGCGGAGAAGGTCGACGTCCGCGAGGTCGCGCACCTCGAACAGCTGTCGGTCTTCTCCGCCCCGGATCGGGTGCCGGGACCGCGCACGATCGCGTCGACCTATCTCGGTCTGATCCCCCTCACCTCGGATCCCCAACTGCCGTCCGATACGGCCTGGCATCCGGTCTCGGACCTTCCCGCGATGTCCTTCGACCACGGGGTGATGGTGGCGAACGCCCATGCGCGCCTTGCCGCGAAGCTGTCGTACACGAACATCGCATTCGGCCTCGCACCGGCGGAGTTCTCGATGTCCACGCTGCGCGACATCTATTGCGCTGCATTGGGTTACGAGGTGGATGCCACCAATCTCCAACGGGTGCTGGCGCGCCGGAACGTGCTCACCCGCACCGGCAACACCGCACCGTCCGGCAAAGCGGGAGGTCGCCCCCCGGCGCTCTACCGCTTCACCGATTCCAGGCTGCGCGTGACGGACGAATTCGCCGCCCTGCGACCGCCGGTGTGAACCTCCCGGAGGAGATCAGAAAGGCCGTCCCATGATGACCTCGAGCAACTGCAGCGGCATCGTCAGGAAGGCCGACCCGACGAACAGCGCCGAGCGCAGCGGGTCGCCCGCCAGATAACCTTCGCGGATCCATTCCAGAACATCGACCGAACCCATGCTGCCTCTCCCCTGATCGTCATGTGATTCCGACGTGTGTGTCGGGCAGGAGGAGTCGTACGTTACAGATCGGCGGACCGGTCGCCCTCGGACGGACGCGTCAGGCCGGAGAGAACGGTCTCGACCAGAGTGCGGACATAGTCGTCCGACGGGGGCTCGCCGGCGGTCGACCACTTCTGAGCGACAGGCGCGAACAACATGTCCACGGCGACATCGAGATCGAGGTCGTCCGGCAGTTGCCCCGCACTCTGCGCGGCCCGTAGTCTGGCCTTCTTCATCTCCCGCATCGGCGCGTCGAGGCGGTGTTCGTATTCCGCTGCGAGCCCGGGGTCTTCGAGTACCGCCACGGTCAACGCACGCAGCGGGACGGCGAACGTCGGATCACGCAGCTCCGCCACGGTGGCCTGCAGCACCGCGACGAGGTCCGCGCGGAGATCGCCGGTGTCGGGCAGCGAGGCCTCGTCCCCGGCATCGCCCTGCGTATGTGCCAGATACGCGTCGAGGAGCACGGCTCCTTTCGACGGCCACCAGCGATAGATCGTCTGCTTCCCCACGCCGGCCCGGGCGGCGATCGCCTCGATACCGAGTTTCGAGTAGCCGACCTCGGTGACCAGGTCGAAAGCGGCATCGAGGATCGCTTTCCGCGAGGCGGGGTTCCGCCGGGAGTGTCCGGTTTCGGGACGTGGGGGCATGGGACGACGATATCTCATCGAGACGAGACGTTGCGTCTTGACAGGCGCCCTCCGGAGGGTCATCCTCAAATGAACGAGACGGACCGTCTCGTCTCACTCAGGAGGTATGCATTGAAGACCCAACCGACGACCGCGCCCCCCGCCACCCCCGGCGTCCGTCCCCGCACTTGGTTGATCACCGGCGCGAGCCGCGGTCTGGGCAGGGAGTTCGCCCGTGCGGCGCTGTCGAGAGGCGACAACGTCGTGGCCGTCTCCCGATCGATCGAATCGGCCGATCTCCCCCGGGATCCGGAACGTCTCCTCCGACTCCCGGCCGACGTCACCGACCGCACGGCGGTGTTCGCCGCTTTCGACACCGCCCGCGAGCATTTCGGAGGCCTCGACATCGTCGTCGACAACGCGGGCACCATGGCCTACGGATTCGTCGAGGAGTTCACCGAGGAGCAGGCGCGTGCACAGTTCGAGACGAACTTCTTCGGAGCGATGTGGGTCAGCCAGGCCGCCATGGCGGCCTTCCGGAGCCGAGGACGCGGGCATCTCGTGCAGATCTCGAGCATCGGGGGCGTACTGAGCGGGCCCGGCACAGGGCTGTACAGCGCGAGCAAGTTCGCCCTCGAAGGACTCAGTGAAGCCCTGGCGGTCGAGGCCGCGCATTTCGGCATCGACGTGACGATCGTCGAGCCGGGCGGCTACTGGACCGACCTCTACACCACCATGACGGTGAGCACTCCGCGATCGGACTACGATTCGCTGCGAGCCGAGATCGAGGAGCAGAGCGCGTCCACGAGCATCGACAGCCACCCCGCCCTGGCCGCGCGGGCACTCCTCGAGGTCGTCGATGCCGACCGACCGCCGCGACGCATCGTCCTGGGCAGCGCCGTCCTGGATGCGGCCGTTGCCGCCACCCGGGAGAAGGTCGACACCTGGCTCGAGTGGGAGTCGGTGAGCCGTGCCGCGGAAGATGCCGTACCGGCACCGGAATCCTCGGGTGGGGCACGATCCGCGATCTAGAATGGGTGGATCGTGTGTCGGGCGGAGCACAGGTCGGGTGATCCCATGAACGTCGACGACATCTGGAACACCATCGACGAGCAGCGCGCACGAACTGCTGACCTGCTGGAACAACTGACCGAGGACGAGTGGAGCCGGCCGTCGCTGTGCGAGGGCTGGACCGTGCGCGACGTCGCGGCCCACCTCACGCTACAGCAGCTCACCGTGGTCGACCTCGTTCGGATGGCGCTGCGTCATCCCGGTGGCGTGAACACGATCATCCGTGAGTCCTCCCGGCACCGCGCCCGACAGCCGACGGCCGAGTTGATCGCCGACCTCCGGGGAATGATCGGCTCCCGCCGGCACAACGTGGGCATCCTCCCGCTCGAGACGATGATCGATCTGCTCGTCCACGGCCAGGACATCGCGATACCCCTGCAGCGCGACCTGCCGATGCCGCCGGACGCCGCAACAGCGGGCGCCACTCGGTTGTGGTCCACCCGCGGGACCGGGAAGGCCCGGGTCTTCGCCGACCTCCCGCTCGACGGATTCCGTCTCACCGCAACCGATGCCGAGTGGTCCTCCGGTTCCGGACCCGAGGTGCGGGGACCGATCTCCGCGATCCTGCTGCTGCTCTCGGGCCGTCGCGCGGGGTTGTCCCGATTGGAGGGCGACGGCGCCGGCGAACTGCGCCGCCGGCTGGCGCACGCGTGATGGCACGATGGGAGGCATGAGTGCCGACACCCGCGTCCTGTGGACCATCGGCCACTGGACGTGCCCGCAATCGGTCCTGCTCGACACGCTGGCCTCGGCCGACATCGAACTCGTCGTCGACGTGCGGAAGATGCCCGGTTCGCGCCGCAGCCCGCAGTTCGACGCCGACGAGATGCCCTCCTGGCTCGACAGCGCCGGGATCGGCTATCTGCACCTCACCGAACTCGGTGGCAGGCGCCCCAAGCAGAAGGGCATCGATCCGGCCGTCAACGCGGGCTGGAAGAACGCGAGTTTCAAGAACTACGCCGACTACACCCTCACCGACGACTTCGAGGCCGGATTGGAGCGCCTTACCGAACTGGCCGAGCATCGGCACGTCGCGATCATGTGCGGCGAGCCGATGCCGTGGCGCTGTCACCGACTGTTGATCGCGAACACCCTCGCCGCACGGGGATGGACCGTCGTGCATCTCGTCAACAACGCGAAGCCGCGACAGCACGAACTGGGACAGTGGGGCGCGACGCCGTCGGTGGGTTCCGACGGGATCGTGACCTATCCTGCCGAAGAACGTGAGCTCCCGTAGCGTTCCGAGCCTCGCAGAGGCCCGCGTGCTCGCCCCGCCCGGGAGACAGCGACAACACGCATCATCCGAGATCCCGTGAGTAGTGCACGGCGAGGGCTTCCGCCCCCGACGGAGTGACGGTCCGAGTTCGGTCACCGCGGATGTAACCACACCGCTCGAGCACGCGCTGTGATGCTTCGTTCTCGGGGAGGGTGCGCGCGGTCAGGCGAAGTAATCCGCTGCGCCGCGCGAGCTCGGCCGCAAGTTCGAGTGCATCGGCAGCGAGCCCTTTCCCACGACCGTGCGGATGCAACCAGAATCCGACTTCTGCCTCCTCGTCGACGATGTCGAACAACACCAGGCTGCCGGCGAAGCGATCGGTCTCCGGATCGACGATCGTCAGTACGGCCAGATCTCCGCGCTCCAGCCCGTGCCGAATCTCGCCGTCTATCAACGCTGCGACGGACGCTTCCGTATACGCCGGTTCGGGCAGGTGCGCGTACCGGCGCACGAGTGGATCTGCCGTCCCGGCGGCGTAGGCGGCCGCGTCGTCGCCGATCATCGCCCGCAGCTGTGCTCGGTCGTTGCGTAACGGCAGCAGTCGAGTATTCAGCATGCACACGAAGTTACATCCTTCGGTCGCCGTAACTTTCGCGAATCGGTCGCGCAGTCGGCCCGGCACGATCCGAGACGCGCCACGGTAGGTCAGCGTTGTTCGCTCATCACCGAGTCGACGGTCCCGTGGCGCGAGCACCGTGCCCACCACCCGTCCGGCGCGATCTGGACGATCATCCGGCGACCGCACTGCGCGCAGAAGCGTGGCGGTTCGAGTCCGAGTTGCACTGCTGCGGAATGGGTTCGGACCGTCCCGTCGACGATCGCTTCGCCGGTGAACGGATCGAACATCAGATCGTCTCGCCGAGGGCCTTGATCGGCATCTTGAGTTCGCCGAGCAGATCGAGGTCGGTCTCTGCCGGTCGGCCGAGCGTGGTGAGGTAGTTGCCGACGATGACGGCGTTGATCCCGCCGAGGATCCCCTTCTGCGCGCCGAGGTCGCCGAGCGTGATCTCGCGGCCACCGGCGAACCGGAGGATGGTGCGCGGCAACGCCAATCGGAAGGCCGCCACCGCCTTGAGCGCCTCGGTGGCGGGCAGCACCTCGAGATCGCCGAAAGGGGTGCCGGGGCGCGGATTGAGGAAGTTCAGCGGCACCTCGTCGGGTTCGAGCGCCGCGAGGTCGGCTGCGAATTCGGCTCGCTGCTCGACGGTTTCACCCATTCCGAGGATGCCTCCGCAGCACACCTCCATACCCGCCTCGCGGACCATGCGCAGCGTCTCGAAGCGCTCCTCCCAGGTGTGGGTGGTGACGACATTCGGGAAGTGCGAGCGGGCGGTCTCGAGGTTGTGGTTGTAGCGGTGCACACCCATCGCGACGAGTCGGTCGACCTGTTCCTGGGTGAGCATGCCGAGCGAGCACGCGATCTGGATGTCGACCTCGTTGCGGATCGCCTCGATACCGGCCGCGACCTGCGCGAGGAGGCGTTCGTCGGGTCCGCGCACGGCCGCGACGATGCAGAACTCGGTTGCTCCGGTCTTGGCGGTCTGCTTCGCGGCCTCGACGAGCGACGGGATGTCGAGCCGGGCGGCCCGCACCGGGGAGGCGAACAGGCCGGACTGCGAGCAGAAATGGCAGTCCTCGGGGCAGCCACCGGTCTTGAGGCTGATGATCCCCTCGACCTCGACCTCCGGTCCGCACCACGCCATGCGCACGTCGTGGGCGACCGCCAGCAGGTCGTCGATGCGATCGTCCGGCAGCTGCAGGACCTCGAGGGTCTGGTCGCGGTCGAAACCGATGCCGCGACGGAGCACCTGGTCGCGAGCGATGTCGAGGATGTCGGTACGGGCGGGCGCCTGGGTCACTGCCGTCTCCTGGGGTGGCGAGAACTTGAACATCGTTCAATTGAACAGCGTTCAGGTTAGGGCGAAGCGTCCGATAGTGTCAAAGGCACGAATCCTTCGGTTCGGATCCCCGGTGGCGCGGTACCGCCGCGGGCAGTGGGAGAAGCGGGAGCAGAAGAGCAGTGCAGTTGCGACGCGGCGACGTCCTCGACGGCGCCATGGCGATCCTCGACGAGTACGGGCTCGGCGACCTGACGATGCGCAAGCTCGCGTCGTCGCTCGGCGTCCAGCCCGGTGCGTTGTACTGGCACTTCCCGAACAAGCAGACCCTGCTCGGCGCCATGGCGGACCGCATCCTCGATGGTGTCGACGAGCCGCCCGCGAGCGATGCCTGGGACGACGCCCTCTCCGAGCTGGCGCACCGTTTCCGCGCCGCGCTGCTCGCCCATCGCGACGGCGCCGAACTCGTCGCCTCGAGCTACGCCTCCCGGCTGACCACTTCCAGGGCCCGCGACGCCTTCGTGGCCACCGCCGAACGCGCGGGTCTGTCCCGGGCGTACGCAGAACTGACCGGCTACGCGCTGCTGCACTACGTGCTCGGCCACACCGTCGACGAGCAGTCCCGCGCGCAACTCGAGCAACTCGGTGCGCTCACGCGCGCACCTCTCTCCCCCGATGTCGCGACCGAACAGCCGGCCGAGGCCGACGACGACCTGCTCGACGGCGACCCCGCCGTCCGGTTCGAATTCGGTCTGCGGTTGTTCGTCGACGGCATCCGCGCACGTCTGGAGACCCGTGCGACATCCTGATCCCGCCGTTCCTGTCGGACCCGTCTCCTACCTTCGACGCTCGTGACCGCCCCCTGGACCCTCCAGCAGATCAACGCCGTCGCGCCCGATCCGTCCTCGATGACGGCTGCGCGCGGCGTCGCCTCCGCATGGCTCGAGACCGGTCACGACACCACCGCCCTGTGGGGACTGTGCCGCGGACGCGGCACCACGCCGTACCGCACGGCGATCGACCCGAGCGCTCCCGCCTACACGTGCACGTGCCCGAGCCGGAAGCTGCCCTGCAAGCACGCCCTGTCACTGCTCGTGCGCTGGTCCGAGGGTGCCGTGCCGGCCGCGCAGGCGCCCGACTTCGTGACCGGATGGCGCGCCGCCCGCATCGCGTCCACCACACTGCCCGCACCGGCGGACGAGCCGGTCAAGGCGCCCGACCCTGCGACCGCCCGGCGTCGCGCCGAGCGGGTCGCGGCAGGACTCGACGACCTCGACCGCTGGCTCACCGACCGCATCCGGCACGGCCTCGGGGCGGTGGATCACGGCTACGACATCTACGAGGCGATCGCTGCCCGCATGGTGGATGCCCAGGCTCCCGGCGCGGCGTCGGCACTGCGCGCTCTGGCCGCCGTCGTGAACGACGAAAACGATTGGCCCGCCAGGCTTCTCGAAGAGTATGCGCGCCTGCACCTCATGGCCGTGGCGTACCGGCAGCGCGACGAGCTGCCGAGGCCGCTCCTGCGTGCGCTGCAGACCCATCTCGGTTTCGGCACCCGCAGCGAGGAGGTCCGCGCCGAACCGGCTGTGCGCGACCGCTGGCAGGTCCTCGCCGTGCGCGTCACCGAGGAGAGCCGGATGTTCGCCCGCAAGACGTGGCTTCGGGGGAGGCCGAGCGGACGCTGGGCGATCCTGCTCGACTTCGCTCACGGCACAGCGCGTTTCGCCACGCCCCTCCCCTTCCCCGGTTCGCTGGTCGACGCCGATCTGCACTTCTACCCCGGCGCGGCCCCACTGCGAGCCGTACTCGGCCGGCAGCACGGGGAGACGGAGCCGTTCACGACCCTGCCCGCCACCGGACTCGACGCTGCGCTGGACGAGTACGCCCGCATGCGCGGAGCAGATCCGTGGTTGCGCACCTGGCCCGTCCTGCTCGACGCGGTCACTCCCACCGACAGCGAGGACGGCTGGTACGTCGTCGACCCGTCCGGACGGGCACTGCCGCTGGCCGGTGACGACGACAGCCGCTGGCGGCTGCACGCCGTCGCGGGAGGCCGTCCCGTGACGGTCTGCGGCGACTGGGACGGAACCGCTCTCACTCCCGTCTCACTGTTCACCGGAGGACAGGTGATGACCTGGTGACCGCCTTGCCCGAATCGCTGACGGCCGCAGCACTTCTCGGAACGGCACGCTCCGCTCCGGAGTTCGGCGCGCTGCACACGGCCGGTGCCGCGGGCGAACTCGCCGGAGACCCCGCCGCGACACTGCTCGCCGCTGCCGCCCTGGAGGCGACCTTCCTCACCGCCGCGACCGTGCCGGTGATCCGCGAGCTGCCGTCGCCGGCCCCGGACGACGACCGTCCCGTCCTGCCCGGCGCGGCTGCCGAACGCCTGCGCGCGCTGCTCGCCGTCCGCTCCCCGCTACTCGACGAATGGTTCGAGGTGGCGGCCCGGCTCCGCGCGTCGCACGACATCGTGGTCGACCTGTTGATCGTCGCGACCACCGACGCGGTGCACCGCGACCGGCTGATCGCTCTCACCGGCGCCCGCGGGCGCTGGGTGGCCGCGCGCCACCCGGAATGGGCCGATCTGCTGCCACCCGACCCGCTCGACGACACGCCCTGGCACGTCGGTCCGCCCGCCCGGCGACGCCGATGGTTGGAGGTGCTCCGCGCGCACGATCCGGCCGCGGCGACAGCCACGCTCGCGGCGTCATGGGGTGCGCAGACCGCCGCCCAGCGGGCCGAGCTCGTCGCCCTGCTCGCGGTCGGTCTCGGCCCGCACGACGAAGACCTGCTCGAGCGCGCCCTCGACGACCGTAGCCGCAAGGTTCGCGCCGTCGCGCTCGACCTTCTTCCCCGCCTCCCCGACTCCGCGTTCGCGCGACGCATGGCCGAACGAGTGCGGCAATGGCTGCTCGTCGACGGCTCGACCGTCACCCTCGCCGTCCCCGAACGGCCGGACGAGAGCGCACTCCGCGACGGTCTCTCCGACGGTCCGGCCCGCGATCTGCTGGTGGCGGCAGTCGCGGCCGCTCCGCTGTCGGTGTGGCGCGAGCACGTCGGAGACGGGGTGCTGCCGGAGTTCGACGTCGACGACGCCCTCCGCACGGCACTGACGGACGCGTGGGGCCGCGCGGCGGTCCGGCAACGCGACAGCGGATGGGCCGCGGCGTTGCTGCGACGCGACGGCACCGGCGACACATCGGTCGCCCGGGTCGTACCTCGTGACATCCTGCTCACGCACCTGCGCGAGGCGTCGCCGCCCGCGGTTCTCGACGACGCGTTGCTCGCCGCGCTCCCGGCGCCGTGGCCGCGCGATGTCGCCGAGAAGGTGCTCACCGCGCTGTACACGAAGCTGACGACCACCCGTCTGGTGCGCGACGTCCTGACGCTGCTCGCCCACCGGGCACCGTTCGAGCTGGCCGATCTGCTGGCCGACGCCGCGAACCGCACCGACGATCTCGGTCGCCTGCACCTGTTCGCGAGCGCAGCCGACACCCTGACCCTCCGCAAGACGATCCACGAGGAGCTGAGTTGACCGACTTCGAGTCGACCCCTGCAGTTGTCGGCACCGACGAGGCCGCGATGCCCGAGACGGGCACGTCCGAGACCGCCGGGTCCGGCACCGACCTGCTGCGCCCACACGCCGAGCAGCAGTACGCGCACGAACTCGCGGCGCTCGCGCGACTCGACGACCGGCCGCGCCCGCCGTCGTGGCAGCTGTCGCCGTGGGCGGTGGTGACCTACCTGCTCGGCGGCGAACTGTCCGACGGCACCGTCATCACCCCGAAGTACGTCGGCCCGCGCCGTTTGATGGAGGTCGCCGTCGCGACCCTGGCGACCGACCGGGCACTGTTGCTGCTCGGTGTGCCGGGTACCGCGAAGACCTGGGTGTCGGAGCATCTCGCCGCCGCGATCAGCGGTTCGTCGACCCGGCTCGTGCAGGGAACAGCGGGCACGACCGAGGAGTCGGTGCGCTACGGCTGGAACTACGCGCGGCTGCTCGCCGAAGGGCCGAGCTCCGCCGCGCTGGTCGCCTCCCCGGTCATGACGGCGATGCGCGACGGCGCCGTGGCACGTATCGAGGAACTCACCCGCATTCCCGCGGACGTGCAGGACGCGCTGATCACCATCCTGTCGGAGAAGACTCTGCCCGTCCCCGAACTCGGCACCGAGGTGCAGGCGACGAAGGGGTTCAACGTCATCGCCACCGCCAACGATCGCGACCGCGGGGTCAACGACCTGTCGTCCGCGCTGCGCCGACGGTTCAACACCGTCGTGTTGCCGTTGCCGGCGAGCGAGGAGGACGAGGTCGCGATCGTCACCCGCCGCGTCGAACAACTCGGCGCCGCACTCGAACTGCCCGCCGTGCCCGCGGCCGCGGAGGAGATCCGCCGCGTCGTCACGGTGTTCCGCGAGCTGCGCAGCGGCGTCACCACCGACGGCCGCACCAAGCTGAAGTCCCCGTCGGGCACGCTGTCCACCGCCGAGGCGATCTCGGTCGTGACGGGTGGTCTGGCACTGTCGGCGCACTTCGGCGACGGCGTGCTGCGTCCGTCCGATGTCGCGGCCGGCATCCTCGGTTCGGTGGTCAAGGACCCGGTTTCCGATCGCGTCGTCTGGAACGAATATCTCGAGGCCGTCGTCCGGGAACGCGGAGACTGGACCGACTTCTACCGGGCGTGCCGGGAGATCACCGGGTGACCGACGCTCTCTTCGACCGCGCGGATGCGCCCGCGGAGATCCGGGTCTTCGGCATCCGGCACCACGGGCCGGGTTCGGCGCGCGCGGTCCTGCAGGCACTCGCAGAGTTCGAACCCGACACCGTCCTCATCGAGGGTCCGTCGGACGCCGATCCGGTACTTGCGCTCGCCGCGGCCGACGACATGGTTCCGCCGGTCGCACTGCTGGCCTACGCTCGCGACGAACCGGCGCGGGCGGCGTTCTGGCCGGTCGCGGCCTTCTCGCCCGAGTGGCAGGCGTTGCGCTGGGCGTATCTGCACGATGCCGACGTGCGGTTCTGCGACCTTCCGGCGGCGATGTCGCTCGCCGCCGAACGCGAGGTCGGCGACCGCGCGACCGACGATCTGCTCGGCATGCTCGCCCGCGCCGGCGGCTACGCGGACTTCGAGCAGTGGTGGGACGCCGTGGTCGAGCACGGCACCGCACAGGCCTTCGACGAGATCACCGACGCGATGCGGACGCTGCGAGAGGACGTCGGGATCGACGACCACACCGCGCGACGCGAGGCGTACATGCGGCAGGTGCTGCGCGCGACAGTCAAGGCCGGGGCCCGCGCGATCGCCGTGGTGTGCGGAGCGATGCACGCACCCGCGCTGACCGGCCGGCTCGGACCGGCAGCGCCCGATGCGCGCCTGCTCAAGGGCATGCCCAAGGTCAAGACCACCCTCACGTGGGTGCCGTGGAGCCACTCCCGGTTGTCGCTGTCGTCGGGCTACGGCGCCGGCATCACCTCACCCGGCTGGTACCACCACCTGTTCACACAGCCCGCGGACACGACCGCACGCTGGTTCACCCGCGTGGCCCGTGTCCTGCGCGAGGAGGATCTACCCGTCTCGAGCGCCCACATCATCGAGGCGACACGTCTCGCTGACACGCTCGCGGCGTTGCGCGGTCGCGCGGTGGCCGGACTCGACGAGGTCGTCGAGGCGACGCGGTCGGTGCTGTGCGACGGCGACGACGTCCTGCTCGGTCTCGTCTCCCGCCGGCTCGTCGTCGGTGAGGCACTCGGTTCCGTCTCCGAGGACACCCCCACCGTCCCGCTCGACACCGACCTGCAGCGGAATGCGAAGTCGTTGCGTCTCAAGCGGTCCGCCGAAGCCAGGCATCTCGATCTGGACCTGCGCCGGGAGATCGACGTCGCCCGGTCGCGACTGCTGCACCGCCTGGCGCTGCTCGGTATCGACTGGGGTAGACCGGCGGAGAGCGAGGTGCGCTCGACCGGCACCTTCCGCGAGACCTGGACGCTGCGGTGGGAACCGGAGTTGTCGGTGGCGATCGTCGAGGCGTCGCGGTGGGGCACGACGGTGGAATCCGCAGCGGGCGCCACGGTGGCCGACCGTGCCACTCGTTCCGGGATCGCGCTCGCCGACCTCACCGAACTGCTCGAACGGGCGTTGCTCGCCGACCTGCGGACCACGATCCCGTCGCTGGTGACGGCGATCGACGCGGCGGCTGCACTCGATCACGATGTGCTGCACCTGATGAGCGCCCTGCCGACCCTCGTGCGCACCGTCCGTTACGGCGATGTGCGGGGCACCGATCTGTCCTCCCTGGAACATGTCTGCGACGCCCTGCTCGCGCGTGTGTGCGCCGGTCTCCCGGCGGCGGTCACCGGTCTCGACCACGACGCCGCCGATGCACTGCGCACCGCGATCGACGACGTGCATCTCGCTCTCGCGCTGCGTGAGGACCCGACCGCGACCGTCCGATGGCTCGACACACTGACGTCGGTGAGCGAGCGTGACGACATCGACGGTCTGCTCGTCGGCCGCACCACCCGGATGCTGCGCGACACCGGCCGACTCGGCGAGTACGAGGCGTCCGTGCGGGTCGCGCGAGCGTTGTCGGTGGGGTCATCGGCACCCGCGAAGGCGCGCTGGATCGACGGGTTCCTCGGCGGGGGCGGACTCCTGCTCGTCCACGACAGCGCACTGTTCGATCTCGTCGACGAGTGGATCAGCGGTCTCACCGACGACGATTTCGTCGACGTCCTGCCCGTCCTCCGGCGCACCTTCGGGTCGTTCGCCTTCGGTGAGCGACGCCTGCTCGGGCAGACGGTGCGGGGCGAACGCACCCGCCGCACGGAGGCACCGCCCGCCGTGGATCGCGGCCGGATCGCTTTGACCGCCACCGCGTCGATCCTGGGAGTGTCGGCATGACAACCGAATCCGGAGACACCGAACGTCTGCGCCGCTGGCGGCTCGCACTCGGCGAGGCCGCGGAGGACTCCACGGGCTCCCTGTCCTCGGCCGACGACAACGCCATGGACGCCGCGCTCGCCGCGCTGTACGACACCGCGCCCGGCGACGGCACCGCACCGCGCACCGCAGGTCTCGGCGCGTCCGCGCCCCGGGTGGCGCGCTGGCTCGGCGACATCCGCACCTACTTCCCGACATCCGTCGTCCAGGTGATGCAGCGCGACGCGGTGGATCGGCTCGGGTTGACCCGGCTGCTCCTCGAACCCGAGATGCTCGAGGCCGTCGAACCGGACGTGCATCTCGTGGGCACGTTGCTGAGCCTGAACCGCGTGATGCCGGAGACCACCAAGGCGACGGCACGGACGGTCGTCGAGAAGGTCGTGCGCGAGATCGAGGCTCGCATCGCGCAGCACACCCGTGCCGCCGTCACGGGTGCGCTCGACCGGTCGTCGCGGACGTCGAACCCGAAACTCCGCGACATCGACTGGGATCGCACGATCCGCGCGAACCTGGCCCACTACCTGCCGGAGCATCGCACGGTGGTGCCCGAGAAGCTGGTGGGCTACGGGCGCCGCTCCCAGGCGGTGAAACGCGACGTGGTGCTCGCGGTGGACCAGTCCGGGTCGATGGCGTCGAGCGTGGTGTACGCGTCGGTGTTCGCGGCGGTCCTGGCGTCGATGCGGGCACTGCGCACCTCGTTGGTCGTCTTCGACACCGCGGTGGTGGACCTGACCGACAAGCTCGCCGACCCGGTGGACGTGCTGTTCGGCACCCAGCTCGGCGGCGGCACCGACATCAATCGGGCGATCGCCTACAGCAGGTCGCTGATCACGCGCCCGGCCGATTCGCTGTTCGTGCTCATCTCGGATCTGTACGAGGGCGGCATCCGCGCCGAGATGCTCTCGCGCATCCGGGAGATGCTCGCCGCGGGTGTGCAGGTCGTGGTGTTGCTGGCTCTGTCCGACGCCGGGGCGCCGTCCTTCGACCGCGACAACGCGGCGGCACTCGCCGAACTCGGAGTTCCTGCCTTCGCGTGCACGCCCGACCGTTTCCCGGAACTGCTCGCCGTCGCGCTCGAGCGGGGTGACGTCGGACGCTGGTCGCAGTCGTTCTGACCGCCTGACCGACCCGGACTGCGTGAGGATCCGGGTTCAGTGGGCCGGTTTTTCCGACGAGTCGACCGCCGCGTCACCGTCCTCCTCGGCGTACCGTTCGAGCAGCGCGATCTCGGCCGAGCGTGAGGGGAACGCAAGGGCCACCAGCGCCGCTCCGACCAGCACGATCGCGATCGCGGCCGTGTAGGCGCGGGTGTCGCCGTCGAGGAAGGCCGACCGCGCGGCCTCGATGATCTGCTGCGCGTACTGCGGATAGTGCTCGGCGATCCCGACGGCACCCGCGAACGACTTCTCCAGTGCGGTCTCGGTCTGCTCGTCGACGGCCGTGGCCTGAGGACTCGCCGCGATCGTCACGGCGAGGGAGGCCGAGTATCCGGCGGTGAGCAGGGCGCCGAGGATCGACTGGACGATCGCGCCACCGAGATCGCGTTGCAGATCGGCCGTGCCGGAGGCCATCCCGGCACGGGCGACCGGCACCGAGCCGGTGAGCGAATGCGAGGCCGGGGTACCGGCGAGACCGACACCGGCTCCGAGACACATGTATCCGAGGGCGATCACCCAGTAATGCGCGTCCTCGTCCCAGAGCATCAGTGCGACGACGAGTCCGGCCACGATCGCCACGTAACCGGACAGCAGCGTGAAACGGGAGCCGCGCGACCCGACGAGTTTCGCCGACTGCGGCGCCACCAGCACCATCACGAAAGCGGCGGGCAGCGCCGCCGATCCAGCTGCGAGAGTCGAGTAGCCGAGCACGTTCTGCAGGTACTGCTGACTGATGTACATCGTGCCCATCAGGGTGCCGAACACGATGATGCCCGCGACGGCCGCGACCCAGAACACGCGACGCCGGGCGACCCGCAGGTCGAACAGAGGATTCGCCGCGCGCAGCTGGCGCATGACGAAGAGGATCACCGCGACGAGAGCGATCACGAGAGCGGACACCGCGATGGTCTCCATCCCGTCGACGGGCACGAAGTTGATGCCGAGGACGAGCGAGCCGACCAACACGATCGAGACCGCACCGCCGAGATGATCGACCGGATCGGTCGATTCGTTGACGTGGCTGGGCACGAATATCCAGGTCAGGGCGAAAGCGATCAGCGCGAGCGGGATCGTCACCAGGAAGACCGAACCCCAGAAGAACTGTTCGAGCAGGGTGCCGGCGACGAGCGGGCCGAGCGCGGTCAGGCCACCACCGATCGACGACCACAACGCGATCGCGCGCGTGCGGGCTGCGCCCGACCACAGTGCAGTGATCAGGGCCAAGGTGGTGGGGAACGCCAGACCGGCGGAGACACCGCCGAGCACCCGCGACGCGAACAGCACCTCGGTGTTCGGCGCGAACCCGGCGACCGCCGATGCGGGAACCGACAACGCCATGCCGAGCAGCAGCATCGTCTTGCGTCCGTAACGGTCGCCGACGGCACCGAGGTAGAGCACGGACGCGGCGAGACCGACGGAATAGCCGACTGCGACGAGGTTGAGCTGGGTCTGGCTCGCGTCGAACGCCTTCCCGATGTCGGGCAGTGCCACGTTCGCGACGGCGAGGTTCAAGTTCGCCACGGCGGCGACGAGGATCAAGGAGGCCAGGACCGGTTTCGCCCGTGCCGGCCGACCGTCGTCAGGTGGGGTCACGGACACATAGTGCGCGCTCGAGCGGCTGCCCTGCGCGGTTTCCGGCGGGTTTTCACCTTCGGTCACCCCGCCGGGTTAGGATCGCCTCACTTGTTGTTCGACAGACTCGAGGCCCGTCATGACACGCCGATCCGCTGCGTTGCTCCGTTCCGCCGCTCTGTTCACGGCCACCGCGATCGCGCTGACCGCGTGTGGATCGTCCGACACGGAGTCCGACTCCGGTTCGGCACCGGCCGACGGCGCCTTCCCCGTCACGGTCGACACGAAGTTCGGGGAGGTCACCATCGAGTCCGCCCCCGAACGCGTCGCGGCTCTGGGCTGGGGCGACGCCGAAACTGCACTGGCACTCGGCGTTCAGCCGGTGGCGGCGAGTGACTGGCTCGCCTTCGGCGGCGACGGCGTGGGGCCGTGGGCGCAGGGGCTGTACGACTCGCCGCCGGAGCTCATCGGCACGATCGAGCCGTCCTTCGAGATGCTCGCGGCGCAGGAGCCCGATCTGATCCTCGACACCAAGAGTTCCGGTGAGCCGGCCCGCTACGAGACGCTGTCGGGGATCGCCCCGACCGTCGGCGGTCCGGAAGGCAGCGACGCCTACCTCACGTCGCTCGACGACCAGGTGGCCACCGTGGCAGCGGCGCTCGGTGTCCCGGACAAGGGTGCCGAACTGCTGTCGCAGATCGACGCGGATTTCGAGCAGGCCGCCGCCGACAATCCTGAGTTCGCGGGCAAGACCGTCACTGTCGCCTCCTACACGTCGGAGGGGTGGGGCGCCTACGTCGTCGGCGACTCGCGCGTCGACTTCATGACCGAGCTCGGCTTCGTGAACAATCCGCAGGTGCAGGCCGCGGCGACGGACGATTTCTTCATCACCGTCTCCGACGAGAACCTGGGCATGCTCGACTCCGACCTGCTGATCGTGCTGCCGATCTACGTGCCGGCCGCCGAGGTGACCGACAATCCGGTCTTCCAGCAGATCCCGGCGGTGCGCGACGGCCGGTTCCTCGTGCTCGACAGCGATTCCGACATCTCCGCGGCGTTCTCGACGAACTCGGTGCTGTCGGTGCCGTTCGCGCTCGACGAGCTGGTTCCGCTGGTCGCCGAACGCGTGAACTGAGCCGGTCCCTGCGTCCGGCCCGGTCCCTGTTCCCTGCTCAGCGCCGGAACAGCTTGTTGCCGAGCCAGACGATCGGGTCGTAGCGGCGGCCGGCGACGCGTTCCTTCATCGGGATCAGCGCGTTATCGGTGATGTGGATGTTCTCCGGGCACACCTCGGTGCAGCACTTGGTGATGTTGCACATACCCAGGCCGTGCTCGTCCTGCGCGACGTCGCGCCGGTCGGCGACGTCGAGCGGGTGCATCTCGAGTTCCGCGATGCGCATGAGATAGCGGGGACCGGCGAAGACCTCCTTGTTCTCCTCGTGGTCGCGCACCACATGGCAGACGTTCTGGCACAGATAGCATTCGATGCACTTGCGGAACTCCTGGGAGCGCTGCACGTCGACCTGCTGCATCCGGTACTCCCCCGGCGCCAGATCCGGAGGCGGCGCGAAAGCCGGTATCTCGCGTGCCTTACGGTAGTTGAACGAGACATCGGTGACGAGATCTCGGATGATCGGGAAGGTGCGCATCGGGGTCACGGTGATCGTCGCGTCGGGATCGAACAGCGACATGCGGGTCATGCACGTCAGGCGCGGGCGACCGTCGACTTCCGCCGAACACGATCCGCACTTGCCCGCCTTGCAGTTCCAGCGCACGGCGAGATCCGGTGCCTGGGTGGCCTGCAGACGGTGCAGGATGTCGAGGACGACCTCCCCTTCGTTGACCTCGACGGTGTAGTCCCGCAGTTCCCCGCCGTCGGCGTCGCCCCGCCAGATCCTGAACGCCGCTTGGTATCCCATCTCAACCCCTCCGTCCGGGATGATCCGCGAGTTCCTCGTCGGTGTAGTACTTCCCGAGTTCGTCGATGTCGAACAGCTCCAGCAGGTCGGGACGCATCGGTTGCTGCCGTTCGGTGGTGACCGTCACGTCGGGGACGAACGGGTCGCCGCCGTCCAGGCGACAGGCGAGCAGGGTGCGACGCCATTCGGGGTCCATCGACGGATGGTCGTCGCGGGTATGTCCTCCGCGGCTCTCGGTGCGCTGCAACGCGGCCCGCGCGACGCACTCGCACACGAGGAGCATGTTCCGCAGGTCCAGGGCGAGATGCCAGCCCGGGTTGAACTGACGGTGTCCCTCCACCGCGACGTTGCGGATCCGTGTGCGCAGGGTGTCGAGTTCGCGCAGGGCACGTTCGATCTCGTCCGCGCGCCGGATGATGCCCACGAGATCCTGCATGACCTGCTGCAGGTCGGTGTGCAGGGTGTACGGGTTCTCGGCGCGATCGGTGTCGGCCGGATCGAAGGGCGAGAGCGCCGCACGGGCGGCGGCGTCGATGTCGGCGTCGCCGACGATCGGCCGCGAGGTGAGGCTCTGCACGTAGTCGGCGGCGCCGAGACCTGCCCGGCGACCGAAGACCAGCAGATCGGACAGCGAATTCCCGCCCAGCCGGTTCGATCCGTGCATGCCACCGGAACATTCCCCGGCGGCGAACAGCCCCGGGACTGCCGCAGCGGCGGTGTCGGGGTCGACCTCGATGCCGCCCATCACGTAGTGGCAGGTCGGGCCGACCTCCATGGCCTCGGCGGTGATGTCGACGTCGGCGAGTTCCTTGAACTGGTGATGCATCGACGGCAGGCGGCGCATGATCTCGTCAGCCGGCATCCGCGAGGCGATGTCGAGGAAGACTCCGCCGTGCGGAGTCCCCCGGCCGTCCTTGACCTCGGAGTTGATGGCGCGGGCGACCTCGTCGCGCGGGAGCAGGTCGGGCGTGCGGCGATTGTTCTCCTGGTCCTCGTACCAGCGGTCGGCCTCCTCCTCTGTCTCCGCGTACTGGCCTTTGAACACCGGCGGGATATAGGAGAACATGAACCGCTCCCCCTCGGAGTTCTTCAGCACTCCGCCGTCGCCTCGCACACCCTCGGTGACGAGGATGCCCTTCACGCTCGGCGGCCAGATCATCCCTGTCGGGTGGAACTGGACGAACTCCATGTTGATCAGGGTGGCGCCGGCACGCAGGGCGAGGGCGTGACCGTCGCCCGTGTACTCCCACGAGTTCGACGTGACCTTCCACGACTTGCCGATACCACCGGTGGCGATGACGACCGCGGGCGCCTCGAACAACACGAAACGCCCGGTCTCGCGCCAGTATCCGAACGCACCGGCGATGCGTCCCTCGTCGTCCTTCAGCAGTTCGGTGATGGTGCATTCGGCGAAGACCCGCACCCGGGCCTCGTAGTCGCCGTGCTCGGCGTGGTCCTCCTGCTGCAGCGACACGATCTTCTGCTGCATCGTGCGGATGAGTTCGAGTCCGGTGCGGTCGCCGACGTGGGCGAGTCGCGGATAGGTGTGGCCGCCGAAGTTGCGCTGGCTGATCCGTCCGTCGGGGGTGCGGTCGAACAGCGCTCCGTAGGTCTCCAGCTCCCACACGCGGTCGGGGGCCTCACGGGCGTGCAGTTCGGCCATCCGCCAGTTGTTGAGGAACTTGCCGCCGCGCATCGTGTCCTGGAAGTGCACCTGCCAGGAGTCGCGGGGGTTGGCATTGCCCATCGCGGCGGCACATCCGCCCTCGGCCATCACGGTGTGGGCCTTGCCGAACAGCGACTTGCACACCACGGCGACGGAGAAGCCGCGTTGCCGCGCCTCGATCACCGCGCGTAGCCCGGCGCCGCCTGCTCCGATCACGACGACGTCGACCTTGTGCCGTTCGACATCCACCATCCGTGTTCCCCCTCCTCCGGTGCGGCCGGTGTCGTGCCGTGCGCGTCAGCCGATGAACCGCAGATCGGCGATGGTGTCGCTCGCCACGAGCATGATGTAGAAGTCCGTGAGGATCAGGGTTCCCAGCGTGATCCACGCGAACTGCATGTGCCTGGTGTTGAGTTTCGAGACGAACGTCCAGATCCGGTAGCGCACGGGGTGTTTCGAGAAGTGCCGCAGCCTACCTCCGGTGACGTGCCGGCAAGAGTGGCATGACAACGTGTAGCCCCAGAGCAGCACGACGTTGATCAGCAGGATCAGGTTGCCGAGTCCGATGCCGAACCCGCTCGGACCGCGGAAGGACAGGACGACGTCGTAGGTGTTGATCAGCGACACCACGAAGCCGGCGTAGAAGAAGTAGCGGTGCGAGTTCTGCAGGATCAGCGGGAACCGCGTCTCCCCGGTGTAGTGCCGGTGCGGTTCGGCGACCGCACACGCGGGCGGCGACAACCAGAACGATCGGTAGTAGGCCTTGCGGTAGTAGTAGCAGGTCAGCCGGAAGCCGAGGAGGAACGGCAACGACAGGAAGGCGAGCGGGATCCACATCGGGAGTTCGCCGACCCACGTGCCGAAATGGCGGGCGCCGTCCACGCAGGACGCGCTCACGCACGGCGAATAGAACGGCGTGAGGTAGTGGTAGTCCTCGACGTAGTAGGCGCTGCGCACGAACGAACGGATCGTCGCGTACACCACGAACACACCGAGACCGAGGACGGTGAGTGCGGGTGTCTGCCACCAGCGGTCGGTCCGCAGCGTCCGCGCGGTGATCCGTGCGCGGCCCTCGGATCGGACGCCGGTGGCCGGCTCACCGCGCGCCGCCGGCGTCGCCTCGGAGGTGCTCACCGCGAGCCGTGCAGCCCGCCGAGACCTTCGTCGTCCGTATCCGTTCCGCGGAACAACGAGTCGTCGTACGGCGTATCGGGAATCGGGATGCGTTGACCGAGGCTGTTGACGACCTCGCGCGGAGGATGTTCGGCGAAGTCGCGTATGTCGATGTCGAGACGTTCGACGTCGTTCGACAGCCTCTTCACCGGGGCTGCGTCCCCGTAGCGCGATCGTAGGGATCCGAGGCATTGGCGCAGGTGGGCGGCGGTGCGCTGAAGTTCCTGCAATTCGCTGATGGACATCCGTACCTCCGGGCCGAGCGGTCGACATGTCCCTTCCGTAGCGGGTATCGGCATGTCGCGCCGGCCGACACGATGGGAACAGGCCAGTTGCAATGTGGCATCCATCACAGTACAGCGGAAGATCCGCCCGCACGCCGTTTCGTCGGGAGCGGCAGATCCGACCACCGAGAGGCACGGGTGGCGAAGACGCGGGCGTCGAGAGCGCCGCTGCCGGCCGGGATCCTGCCCACGATGGGGACGCCGGTGACGTCGGGGAGGTCGTCGAGGTTGCACTGCTCCGCCAGATCCGGTGCAGCAGGCCAGGATCCGACGATGACCCCCGGACATTCGATCCCCGCCGAGCGGAGCGCGGCCACGGTGAGCGCGGTGTGGTTGAGCGTGCCCAGTCCCGCGGCGGCGACGATCACCGCCGGCGCTCCGAGCGCGGCCGCGACGTCGGCGAGGGTGAAACCGCCCGCGCCGAGCCGGACGAGCAGACCTCCCGCCCCCTCGACCAGGGTGAGGTCGTACTCGGTGTCGAGAATCCGGACGGTGTCGACGATCTCCTCGAGGGTGAGCATCGGGCGTCCGCTGCGCCGCGCGGCGGTATCCGGTGCGAGCGGATCGGGATACCGCGCGAGTTCGACGAGCCGGACACGGTCCCCGGCCAGTCGCCGGATCTCCTGCAGGTCGCCCGACCCGTCGTCCGTCACGCCCGTCTGGGCGGGTTTGCACACCGCGACCCGCAGTCCCGCGGCCACGGCGTTCGCGGCGAGTGCCGCGGTCGCGACGGTCTTGCCCACATCGGTCGACGTGCCGGTGACGACGAGGATGCTCACGCCCGGGCTCCCGCGAGGACGTCGGTGAGCACCTCGTCGACGAGGGCGCGTTCGTCGTCGGTGAGGTTCGCGCGTGCCGTCAGGCGCAGCCGCGAGGTACCGGCCGGAACCGAGGGCGGCCGGAAGCAGCCGACGTGCACGCCGCGGTCGCGGCACCGCGCCGCGGCGTCGGCGGCGACGCGCGGGTCGCCGAGGATCACCGACACCACGGCGGACGGCGGCGCCTCGACGCCCGTGAGACGAGCCAAGCACGCGGCCTGCTCGAGCACGGCAGCGGCACGTGCGGGTTCGGCGCGCAGCACCTTCAGCGCACCCCGGGCGGCACCGACGGCGGCCGGGGCGAGTCCGGTGTCGAAGATGAAGGTGCGCGCGGTGTCCACGAGATGTTCCCGCACACGCCCGTCGGCGAGGACGGCTCCGCCCTGGGAGGCAAGGGATTTCGACAGCGTCGCGGTGACGACCACATCGGGCTCGCCGGCGAGGCCCACTTCGTGGACGAGTCCGCGGCCCCCCGCGCCGCGGACTCCTACCCCGTGGGCCTCGTCGACGAGGAGCAACGCGCCGTGCGCTCGGCAGACGCGATGCAGTTCCCGCAGCGGCGCGAGGTCGCCGTCGGTGCTGAACACCGAGTCGGTCAGGACGAGCGCGCGGGCCTCGGTGCGGGTCGCGAGGGCGTGCGCGACCGCGTCGACGTCGTTGTGCGGGGTGACGACGATCCTCGAGCGGGACAGCCGGCACGCATCGACGAGCGAGGCGTGACCACCGGCGTCGGAGACGATCAGTGCGTCCTTGCCACCGAGGGCGGCGACGGCACCGAGGTTCGCGGCGTATCCGCTCGAGAACACCAGGCCGCTGTCGGCCCCGACGAAGTCGGCGAGTTCGCGTTCGAGGAGTTCGTGTTCGGCGGTGGTGCCGGTGACCAGCCGCGATCCGGTGGCGCCGGCTCCCCATCGCCGCAGGGCAGCGGTCGCTCCCGCGAGGACCTCGGGATGGCGGGTCAGGCCGAGATAGTCGTTGGAGGCGAGGTCGACGACGGTCGTGCCGGGGGTTCGGACGACGGGGTCGCGGTGCAGGCCCGCTGCGCGTCGCGCCGCTGCGGTGTCGTCGAGCCACGCCAGGGCGGGATGTGCGGTCATGAGCGGTGACCATACTTGAACACCGTTCAAGTCGTCACGTCGGTCGGCTCGGGTCGTAGGCTCGGACGGTCCGGCAGACCCCGACGAACGGCATGGGAGGTGGTCGTCCACATCGAATCCCGGGACGGAACGACGATCGGATTCCGCAAGCTCGGGCAGGGTCCGGGTCTCGTCGTCGTGCACAGCAGCATCGCGACCGGGGACGAATGGTCGCGTATGGCATCCGCCCTGGCGGACCGCTTCACCGTCCATCTCGTGGACCGGCGCGGGCGCGGCCTCAGCGGCGACGCCGACGCGTACTCGATCGATACCGAGATCGCCGACATCGCCGCGGTCCTCGACGCCGCCGGACCGGACGCCTCGCTCGTCGGGCACTCCTACATCGACGGTCACGGGCCGGACGTCACGAGGTACGCCTCGGTCACGACCCCGACCCTCCTCCTGCCGGGCTCGCGGACCGCACAGCACCACCTCGTGGCCACCGAAGCCCTGCGCGTCATGCCCGGCACCCGGCTGGTCGAGTTCGCGGGGCACGAGTACTTCGCGCAGGTCACCACCCCGACGCCGGTGGCCGACGCGATCGCGGGGTTCCTCACCGCCGTCCGCTGACCCCTTCGGTCACCGGGCATTCGCGCCGACGGCGGCGATCATCCCCGAGGTGATCGCCGCGAGATCGTCGGCCGAGCAGATGTAGGGCGGCATCGCGTAGACGAGATTGCGGAACGGCCGCAGCCACACCCCGGCCGCCACGGCGGCGTCGGTCGTCGCGCGCATGTCCACCGGATCGGTGAGTTCGATCACGCCGATGCCTCCGAGGACGCGGACGTCCGCGACCCCCGGCAACTCGCGTGCCGGCGCGAGTCCCTCCGTCAGTCCCGCGTTCACCGCCGCCACCTCGGCCCGCCAGTCGCGGGAGAGCAGCAGTTCGACCGCCGCGACGGCGACGGCGCACGCGAGCGGGTTGCCCATGAAGGTCGGGCCGTGCATCACACCGCCACCCTCCCCCGCGCTGATCGCTTCGGCGACGGCCCGCGTGCACAATGTCGCCGCGAGGGTCATGTATCCGCCGGTGAGTGCCTTGCCCACGCACATCACGTCCGGGCTCACTTGCGCGTGGTCGGCGGCGAAGAGTTCGCCTGTGCGCCCGAAACCGGTCGCGATCTCGTCGAAGATCAGTACCAGTCCGTGCTCGTCGCACATCCTGCGCAGCTCGCGCAGATACCGCGGGTCGTGGAAGCGCATGCCGCCGGCGCCCTGGACGACCGGTTCGACCACGATCGCGGCGAGCTCGTCGACGTGCTCGAGCAGGATCGCCTCGAAGTGCGCGACGTAGTCGGGATCGAAACGGGCCGGTGGGGCGGGGGTGAAGACCTGCCGCGCGAGCATGTCGGTCCACAGTGCGTGCATGCCGCCCTCCGGATCGCACACGCTCATCGGGGCGAAGGTGTCGCCGTGGTAGCCGCCGCGCCAGGTGAGCAGGCGACGCCGTCCCGGCCTGCCGACGGCACGCTGGTACTGCACCGCCATCTTCACGGCCACCTCCACCGACACCGAGCCCGAGTCGGCGAGGAAGACGGTGTCGAGACCGGCGGGGGTGATGTCGACGAGCAGTTCCGCGAGCCGCGCGGCGGGCTCGTGGGTGAGGCCGCCGAACATCACGTGGCTCATCCGGTCGAGCTGATCGCGGACGGCCGCGTCGAGCACGGGATGCCCGTATCCGTGCACCGCGGCCCACCACGAACTCATGCCGTCGACCAGCTCACGACCGTCGGCGAGGACGATCCGGGTACCGTGGGCACGGTCGACCACCAACGATTCGGTGGTCGCCGGAAACGCGCCGTAGGGGTGCCAGAGGTGCCGAGCGTCGAGGGTGCGGATCCGCTCGACCGGGAGAGGAGAGTTGCCCACGCCCAAACTGTAGGCGGTTGGAGGTCGCCGCCCGCAGCCGCGTAGTCTGCCCGAGTTGCCGTGAACGACGCTCACGGCAATCGGCCGGTGCGTTCGTCGCCCGGTTCGCAGCACAGCCGCACACGTAAGACACCGGGGGTATCCGTCACATGTCCGTCCACACCTCGGGACCGGAACTCGAGAGTGGCGCGCGGACAGCAGGCAGGCGCCCCGCGCGTCGTGCCGACATCGACGGATTGCGCGGTCTCGCGATCGCGCTCGTGGTGATCTTCCACGTCTGGTTCGGTCGCGTCTCCGGTGGTGTCGACGTCTTCCTGGCGCTCTCCGGCTTCTTCTTCGTGGGCACGCTCCTGAGGACCGCCGACTCCTCGGCCCCGCTCGATCCGCGTCCCGTCCTGCGGCGGATCGGCCGGCGTCTGCTGCCTCCGCTCGTCGTTGTGCTCACCGCTGTCGCGGCCGCCACGGTGGTGCTGCGGCCGTTCACGCAGTGGCTCGAGGTGGCCGACCAGACCGGGGCGTCGCTGCTGTTCTTCCAGAACTGGTATCTCGCCCGCACGGCGAGCGACTATCTGGCCGCGGATCCGATGGTCAGCCCGCTCCAGCACCTGTGGTCGATCGCCGTGCAGGGCCAGTTCTACATCGCGGCGCTCGTGGTGGTGTTCGGCTTCGCGTGGCTATTGCGGCGGATGTCGGTGCCTGTCCGCCTGCCCCTGACGGTGCTGCTGGCCGCCCTCACCGCGGCGTCGCTGGCGTACGCGGTGCTCGCCGACCGGCCGCAGTCGTGGATGTACTACGACAGCGCCGCCCGTGCCTGGGAGCTGACTCTCGGCGGACTGCTGATGTGCCTGTCGCCGTGGCTGCGGGTTCCGCGCGCGCTGCGGATCGTGCTCGGTGCGCTCGGACTCGCGGTGCTGCTCGCGTGCGGCTTCGTCCTCGACGGCAACTCCCTCTTCCCCGGGCCGTGGGCGCTCGTCCCCGTCGGTGCGGCCATGGCGCTCGTCGTCGCGGGTATCCGCTCCGGCTCCGGCTCCGGCCCTGACTCCGGCTCCGGCTCCGAGCACGACACGCCGTCGGCGCGACTGCTGGCATCCGCGCCCATGGTGCGCCTCGGGGCGATCGCCTACGCGCTGTACCTGTGGCACTGGCCGATCCTCATCGGTTACCTGATCGTGCTCGGGCACCCGTCGGTCGGCCTGGTGGGCGGGCTCATCGTGATCGCCCTGTCGCTGCTGCTCGCAGAGGCGTCGACCCGGTGGTTCGAGGACCCCATCCGCCGCGTCGAACCCCCTCGGCCGTCCCGCACCGCGCTCGTGGGTCTCGTGACGGTCCTGGCCGTCACCCTCGTCGGGGCCGCGAACCTCTGGCACACCCACGTCGACCGTTCGACGGAGGCCCTCGAGGGCGTCGCCGCCCTGCCGACGGAGCTGTACCCCGGCGCTGCGGTGTTCGATCCCGCCGTCTCCACCGAGCCGCAACCGGTGCAACCGCCGCTGCTCGTCGCCCATCGCGACCTGCCTCCCGCGACGCTCGACAACTGCATCGCCCAGCACACCAATCGCGCACCGTTGACCTGTACCTACGGCGACCCGCTCGCGACCCGCCGCATGGTGATCGTCGGGGGGTCGCACTCGGAGCACTGGCTCGCTGCGCTCGACGCGCTCGGCATCGAACACGGTTTCCGCCTCGACACCTATCTCAAGGTCGGGTGCCCGCTCTCCGATCCCCTCGCCCCGCTCGTCGAGGAGTCCCCGACGGTCGAGTGCGACACATGGTCGACCGCCGTGCTCGCCGAACTGCGCGCGGATCCGCCCGACTACGTGTTCACCACGTCGACGCGCACCAAGGACCAGGGCGAAGGGCCGGGCGACTTCGTTCCGTTCTGGTACGTCGATCTGTGGGAGACGCTCGCCGACTACGGCATCCCGGTGGTGGCGATCCGCGACAACCCGTGGCTGTTCCGCGGCGATCTCGCCTATCGGGCCGCCGACTGCCTTGCGGGGGGCGGCACCGCGGAGACGTGCGGGGTGCCGCGCGAGGAGGCGCTGGACCCGATCGACCCGGCCGTCGCCGCATCCGCGCACCTGCCCACCGTGTCGCTGCTCGACCTGTCCGACAAGTTCTGCCGGCAGGATCTGTGCCGGGCGGTGGAGGGAAACATCCTCATCTATCGTGACGAGAACCACCTCACCACGACCTACGTCCGGACGCTGACGCCCGAGCTCGGACGACAACTCGGTCCCGCCACCGGCTGGTGGTGACGCGCTCACCCGGTGCCGGGACCGCCGGAAGACTACTGTTGGCGGGCATGGAGACCACCGAAGCGAGCGCCAGCGACGAGATGCCCGAGCCCCTGGAAGTGTGGCCGGGATCCCCCTATCCCCTCGGCGCGACCTACGACGGGGCGGGCACGAACTTTGCACTGTTCTCCGAGATCGCCGAGAAGGTCGAGCTGTGCCTGATCTCCCGTGACGGGACCGAGACCCGCATCCCGCTCGAGGAGGTGGACGGTTACGTCTGGCACGCCTACCTTCCGACGGTCTCCCCCGGCCAGCGTTACGGCTACCGCGTGCACGGTCCGTTCGATCCGGAGAACGGTCACCGGTGCGATCCGAGCAAGCTGCTCCTCGACCCGTACGGGAAGGCGTTCGACGGGTCGTTCGACGGCGACCCGTCGCTGTTCTCGTACCCGCTGCCCGGTGCCGAGCCCGTGGCCGACAGCGCCTCGGACGAGAGCACGGACGACACCGAGGACACCGACACCGAGGACACCGAGGACACCGACACCGGCGACGCCGTGTCCACCGACGACGCCGAGCCCGAGGCGATCGCGACGGGGCAGACCTCCGACGCCGCCGCAGAGCTTCCCGGCCTGGATTCGCTGGGCCACACCATGACGACCGTGGTGATCAACCCGTTCTTCGATTGGGCGACGGATCGTCATCCCCGCCGCCCCTACAACGAGACGGTCATCTACGAGGCCCACGTCAAAGGCATGACGGCCACGCATCCGGACGTCCCCGAACACATGCGGGGCACCTACGCCGGTCTCGCGCACCCGGCGATCATCGACCATCTCCTCGATCTCGGCGTCACCGCGATCGAACTGATGCCCGTGCACCAGTTCATGCACGACCAGGTGCTGCTCGACCAGGGGCTGCGGAACTACTGGGGGTACAACACCTTCGGGTTCTTCGCGCCGCACGCCGAGTACTCGTCGTCGACCAAGCCGAGCGCCGTGGTCGCCGAGTTCAAGGCGATGGTGCGGGCCTTCCACGAGGCGGGCATCGAGGTGATCCTCGACGTGGTCTACAACCACACCGCCGAGGGGAACCATCTCGGTCCCACCATCTGCTTCCGCGGCATCGACAACGCCGCCTACTACCGCCTCGTCGACGACGACAAGGCCTACTACATGGACTACACGGGAACGGGCAACAGCCTCAACGCCCGTCACCCGCACACCCTGCAGCTGATCATGGACTCGCTGCGCTACTGGGTGACCGAGATGCACGTCGACGGCTTCCGGTTCGATCTCGCGTCGACCCTGGCGCGCGAGCTGCACGACGTCGACCGGCTGTCGGCCTTCTTCGATCTCGTCCAGCAGGATCCGGTGGTCTCGCAGGTCAAGCTCATCGCCGAGCCGTGGGATATCGGTGAGGGCGGTTACCAGGTGGGCAACTTCCCCGGTCAGTGGACGGAGTGGAACGGCAAGTACCGCGACACGGTCCGCGACTACTGGCGCGGCGAACCGTCCACCCTCGGCGAGTTCGCGTCGCGCCTGACCGGCTCGTCGGATCTGTACGAGGACACCGGCCGCCGTCCCGGCGCGTCGGTCAACTTCGTCACCGCCCACGACGGGTTCACCCTTGCGGATCTGGTGTCGTACAACGAGAAACACAACGATGCCAACGGCGAGGGCAATCGCGACGGTGAGTCGCACAACCGGTCGTGGAACTGCGGTGTGGAAGGCCCCACGGACGATCCCGAGGTCCTCGCGCTGCGCGGGCGCCAGCAGCGCAACATGCTCGCGACGCTGATCCTGTCGCAGGGCACGCCGATGCTCGCCCACGGCGACGAGTTCGGTCGCACCCAGCAGGGCAACAACAACGTGTACTGCCAGGACAACGAACTCTCGTGGGTGGACTGGTCGCTCGCCGAGTCCAACGCCGACCTGGTCGCGTTCACCCGCAACGTGATCGCGCTGCGCACCGACCACCCTGTCTTCCGGCGTCGCAGGTTCTTCGAGGGCCGGCCCATCCGCAGCGGTGATCAGTCCCGCGACATCGCGTGGCTCACACCGGCCGGCGACGAGATGATGCCAGAGGACTGGGACAGCGGTTTCGGCAAGTCGCTCGCGGTCTTCCTCAACGGCGAGGGCATCCCCGAACCCGATCAGCGGGGGCAGCGCGTCGTCGACGACTCGTTCCTGATGTGCTTCAACGCCCATCACGAACCGATCGAGTTCGTCACCCCCGACGGCCCGCACGCCGAGGAATGGACGGTCGCGCTCGACACCGACGTTCCCGACGGTCTGCGCGAGGAGACGGTCGTCGCCGGTAAGCCGGTCCGGGTGCAGGCACGCTCGGTTCTGGTGCTCCGGAAGACCCGGTGACCCCCGGCGATACGGAGTCGGCAGGTGTGAACGGCGCCGGCGCGGGGAATACTGCGCCGGTGTTGTCCACCTACCGACTCCAGATGCGCGGCGACGAGTGCACCTTCGCCGACGCCGTCGCCCTGCTCGACTACCTCGACGCCCTGGGTGTCTCGCACGTCTACCTCTCCCCCGTCCTCAGCGCGACGATCGGGTCCACCCACGGATACGACGTGGTCGATCCCGGCACGGTCTCCGAGTCGCTCGGGGGACGCGAGGGTCTGGAACGGTTGTCGCGGGAGGCACGCGCACGGGGCATGGGGCTGGTCGTCGACATCGTCCCCAACCATGTCGGGGTGGCCGACCCACGTCAGAACGCGTGGTGGTGGGACGTCCTGAAGCACGGCTCCGGATCGCGCTACGCGTCGTTCTTCGATCTCGACCTCGCTGGTGACAACGGTGTGGACGGTCGGATCGCTCTGCCGGTGCTCGGATCGGACGACGCGGTGCAGGAGCTGACCGTCGACCGCTCCGGCGACGAGCCGATGCTCGCCTACTACGACAAGCGATTCCCGATCGCTCCCGGGACCGACGAGGGCACCGGTGAGGAGGTCCACGCGCGGCAGGCCTACCGGCTCGTGGCGTGGAACTCGGGGTTGATCGGATACCGCCGCTTCTTCACCGTCGACGATCTCGCCGCGGTGCGGGTGGAGGATCCCGCGGTGTTCGACGCGACGCACGAGCAGGTCGCCTCGTGGATCGCCGACGATCTGGTCGACGGGATCCGCGTCGACCATCCGGACGGTCTCGCCGATCCGTCCGGTTATCTCGCGCGCTTGCGCGAGGTGATCGGCCCCGAGCGGTGGCTCGTGATCGAGAAGATCCTCGGCGATGCCGAACCGCTGGATGCGACGCTGCCGGTGGACGGCACCACCGGCTACGACGCACTCGGCGAACTGTCGACGGTGTTCGTCGATCCGTCCGGCGAGTCGGAGCTGAACGCCCTGTCGCGCAGGTTCACCGGCGCCGAAGGCGACGCGCCGTGGCTGCACGCCCGCGAACACGACCTCAAACGATCGGTGCTCGGCAGCGGGCTCGCGCCGGAGGTGCGCCGCCTCGTGCGGGCGATCCGACGCGAGACCGGCGACACCGGCTGCGATGACGCGGCGCTGCGCGAGGCCGTGATGGCCGTCGCCGCACAGCTTCCCGTCTACCGCGCCGACTACGCGCCGCTCGCGACCCTGGTGCCGCGTATCGTCGGCGACCTCGCGCGGACGCAACCCGCGCTCGATCCTGCGCTCGCGGTGTTCGCCCGGGCGATGGCCCTCGGCGGTGAGGCCGCGTCCCGCTTCGGCCAGGTGTGCGGTGCCGCGACGGCCAAGGCGGTCGAGGACTGCCTGTTCTATCGGGCGGCGCGGCTGATCTCGCTGCAGGAGGTGGGCGGGCAACCCGGCCGTTTCTCGGCCACCCCGGCCGAGTTCCACCTCGCGTGGACCCAGCGGGCACGGCACTGGCCGCGGGCGATGACCACCCTGTCGACCCACGACACCAAACGCAGCGAGGACGTCCGGGCGCGGATCGGTGTGCTCTCGCAGGTCGCCGACGTGTGGTCCCGTCGGCTCGGGCAGTGGAACGAGTCGGCGCCCGCACCGGATCCGGCGATCGGACTGTTCCTGTGGCAGACCCTGTTCGGAGTCTGGCCGCTCGACGGAGTGGTGACCGACGAGCTGCGCGAACGGGTACATGCGTACGCGCAGAAGGCGCTGCGCGAGAACGGAACCCGCACCACGTGGACCGAGGTCGACGAGGAATTCGAGACCGCGGTGGGCAACTGGCTGGACACGGTGATCGACGGACCGGTCGCGGGTGAGCTCACCGCTTTCGTGACCGAGGTCGAACCGCACGTCGCGGCCGTCTCGTGCGGCCAGAAACTGTTGCAACTGCTCGGCCCCGGCGTCCCCGACGTCTATCAGGGCACCGAACTGTGGGACGACTCGCTCGTCGATCCGGACAACCGGCGGCCGGTGGAGTTCGACGTCCGACGGCGGCTGCTCGACGCCCCTGATTCGGCGCCGGCGAAGTTCACGATCGTGCGCACCGCGCTCCGGTTGCGCCGCGAACGACCCGCGAGCTTCGTCGGCGGGGCGTACGTTCCGGTCCTCGCCACCGGCCCGGCCGCCGAGCACCTGCTCGCGTTCGGCCGCGGTCCGGCGCCGGACGACCTCGATGTCCTCGCGGTGGCCTCCCGCCGCACCGTGGCGCTGTCGCGTTCGGGGTGGAAGGACACGACCGTCGACCTGCCGGACGGCGACTGGTCGGATGCCCTGACCGGACGCTCCTTCACCGGTCGGGTGCGGGTCGCCGATCTGCTCGACTCCCAGCCGGTCGCAGCACTCGTCCGCGCGCGTTAGTCCTCGAGCGCGTCGAGCGCTTCCTCCGCGTCGAGCCGGCGCTGGGTGCGTCGCCGACTCCAGGCGAGAACCAGTCCTGCGAGGACGATGACGACCGCCGCGCCGACGACCCGCCCCGCCCAGGTCGCGGCGTCGTTCTCGAAAGGATGGCTCTCGTAACGCAGGCGGAGGAAGATGCCGGCGACGCCGACGAGATAGAGCGCGGCGGCGGCGGCACTGCGGGGTCGCCACAGTTTCGCGGTGGCGTACAGGTCGACGTCGCGTTGCCGCGCGTACAACTGGGTCACGATCGACACGACGAACCAGGCCACGAGGATGCCCAGTGCCGTCCACGCCCCGGGCCGGCCGGCGAGCCACGGGAGCAGCGCCGCCGCCACCAGCGCGATCCACAGGGACAACTGGAATCCCACCGCCGATGCTTCGTTCCAGACGTCTCGCTGACGTTCGTCGCGGTAGAATTCGTCGTCCAGATCGCCGATGAAGCGCGCGGTTTTCACGAAGACCGTCATGAGGGCTCCTAGATGGTGAGCGGGAACAGTTCCTCGACCGTGCTGTCGAGTCTGAAGGCGAGACGCAGGGCGAGGTACACGCTGGGCGCGTAGTCACCCTTCTCCGTCGAGACGATGCTCTGTCTGCTGACGCCGACCGCGTCGCCGAGCGCGGCCTGGGTGAGTCCCGCTTTCTTGCGGAATTCGCGGACCCGGTTGCTCCTCGGTGTGTCGGTCACACCAAAAGTAAACTCTGCTTGTCATTTCATGTCAAGCATTCTTGTCATTTTCGATCGTCGAACCGCTCCGGCACACCCGTCGAGCTGGACATGCGATCACCCCTCGACGTAGTCGATCAGGAAATAGAGAATTACATTCTCGCGGTCGAAGGTTCCGACACCGCTCCGGCCTTCGGCGAATCATGCCACAATGCCGGGATTTCCGAGCAGGATCCGATCCCGACGAGGGGTGGATTCGGGATCGTCACTTACGGAATCCACCCGATACGCAGCAGTCCTTGATTATGTTCTCGAATACGGAAATCTAGTTCTCATCGCGAGCGCCGTCGCCGGCAGGACTTTGCGCAGTCAGGGAGAGGATTCGATGAAGGCCGAAGACATGGTGATGATCAGCATCGACGACCACGTCGTCAACCAGTCCCGGACCGGCACCAGCTTCCTGCCGGCCGGCATGAGCCCGACGGACGTGTGGCGCAAGAACTTCCTCGCCTGCTACATCACTGAACCGAGCGGACTGAACAACCGTCACCGGCTCGGCGTCGACACCATCGCGTGGGAATGCGACTACCCGCACTCCGACTCGACGTGGCCGAACTCCCCCGAGATGCTCGAGGAGGAACTCGACGCGTGCGAGTGCACCGACGAGGAGATCGACAAGATCACCTTCGCCAACGCCGCGAAGTTCTTCGACTGGGATCCCTTCGAGCACATCCCGCGTGAGGAGGCCACCGTCGGCGCCCTGCGCGCCCGCGCCACCGACGTCGACATCAGCGAGACGTCCAAGGAGGAGTACCGCCGCCGTTACGAGCTCACCAACTCCGGCTCGTAGATTCCTGCTCCACAGGAGCCCACAACAGACGATGCCCGCCGATCCGGATCGGCGGGCATCGTCGCGTCTACGGTGTCGTGCCTACTGCGTCGTGCCTACTGCGTCGTCACGGTCGGCTCACATCGGGTCCTTGCGCCACAACAGTGCGTGCAGGCACTCGACGGCCTCGGCGGGCGATTCGACATCGAGCACTCCGGCGGCGGGCATCCGCCAACCGCCGATCGCGATGACCGGAACACCGATGCGGACCGCGAGCGCGATCTCGCTCATGGTGCCCCAGCTTCCACCCACCGCGATCAACGCGTCGCTGCTGCGCACGAGCAGCGCGTTGCGCATCTCTCCGAGGCCCGTGGGAACGGCCACCGTCAGATAGGGATTGCCCTCGGCACGGTCGTCTCCGGGCAGCAGGCCGAGGGTCGTCCCACCGGCTTCCACAGCGCCACGGCAGGCTGCCGCCATCACCCCACCGAGACCGCCGGTGACCACGACGGCCCGGCGTCCGGCGAGGAGTCCCCCGACCTGGCGGGCGAGGCGTCGCTGTTCGGGCGTGGCTTCACCCGGCCCCACGACCCCGACATAGCGCTGCGCATTCATGTCCGGCATTCTGCATCACGGAGCGCTCCGGAGCGCGCGGTCCGAGAACATCATTCACGCCCGGCATCGTCCGCTCCCGCTCTGACCGCCCCGAGGCCGGGCGATCGAGCCCATCGGGGGAGACTGTGGCCATGAGCAGAGCCGACCGCAGCACCGACACCCGCCCGGATTCCCCGTGCCCGTGCGGTCGCGACGTTCCCCTGTCCGAATGCTGCGGGCCGCTGCTGGCCGGTGCGAGCGCGCCCACCGCCGAACGGCTGATGCGTTCGCGGTACACGGCATTCGCGACGCGCGATGCGGCGCACCTGCTGCGCACCTGGCACCCGTCCACACGTCCGCGCTCGATCGAGTTCGACCCCGGTCAGCGCTGGACCGGGCTCGAGGTCCTGCACATCACCGGAGGCGGATTCCTGCATACGACCGGCACGGTGGACTTCCGCGCGCACTGGACGGCGGACGGGGTGCCCGACTCGATGCGCGAGCACAGCCGGTTCGTGCGGGAGGACGGCGAGTGGCTCTACCTCGACGACTGCGGCGACGACTGAAACCGACTCCGTCACGGCGCCGTTCGTCGCAACAGCGTCGCGCGCAGCGTCCCCGAGAGCCACTGACGGTACTGGTCGACGTCCCATCCGCGATCCCGTCTCAGCAGCGCGTGCACCTGCGGGGAACTCAGGGTGAACAGGACATCGGCCGCGTGCTCGACGGTGACGTCCTCGCGCAGCCAGCCGGCGTGTTCGAGTCCTTCCGCGAGGGTGCGGGCGTTCTCGGCCGTCGCCTTCGCGTCGTCCGCGGCGAAACGACGCATGTCGGGGTCCGCCCCCGATGATTCCACGGAGGTCATGAGCAGCCCGCCCGCGCGTTCGAGCATCGCGGTGCCGTAGCGGACCACCTGCTCGACCACGAGGTCGACGTGCGAGACCGCGCCGCTGCCGTGGGACGATTCCGGATCCGCCGCCGCGACCGCGCGCGGATCGCCGTCGCCGGCCACCGCGTGATCGAGCGCCTCGCGGAAGATCTCCGCCTTGCCGCCGGGGAAGGCGGTGAACACCGTCCGCACCGCCACACCCGCTTCGTCCGCGATGTTCTTGACGGTGGTGCTGACGTAGCCGTCGCGAACGAACAGCCGCGCCGCGGCGTCGCGGATCGTCTCGCGGGTTCGGCGGGCCGCTTCCTCCCGCAACGGCGAGGTGTACCGTCGGCGAGCTCGCTCGGGATTCGGGTTCACTCCCCCAGTATCGAGTGCATTGCAGCTGCAACAAAATTGACGCGCGGCAGGGTGGGACGCCGGTGGCGCCATCCCCTGCACCGACGCCTCCGACACGGCATGCTGGTCGAGTGCACACCTTCGAGGTCTGGGCTCCGATCCCGTCGTCCGTCCGACTGTTCGCCGACGGACGGTTCCACGACATGCAACGCGGCGACGACGGCTGGTGGCGCACCACCGTCGACGTCGCTCCCGACACCCGATACGGTTTCGTGCTCGACGACGACACCGGGACGGTCCTTCCCGACCCGCGATCTCCGCGGCAGCCGGAGGGCGTACACGAGCCGTCGCAGCTCCACGTGCTCGACGAGACGAAGTGGACCGACCACGGCTGGACCGGCCGGCAACTGACAGGAAGCATCGTCTACGAGATGCACGTGGGGACCTTCACCCCCGAGGGCACACTCGACTCGGCGATCGACCGTCTCGACGAACTCGTGGACCTCGGTGTCGAGTTCGTCGAACTCATGCCGCTCAACGCGTTCAACGGCACCCACGGATGGGGCTACGACGGCGTGCTCTGGTACGCGGTGCACGAACCCTACGGTGGCCCCGATGCCCTGCAGCGTTTCGTCGACGCCGCCCACGCGCGCGGACTGGCGGTGGCACTCGACGTCGTCTACAACCATCTCGGTCCGTCGGGGAACTATCTGGGCCGCTTCGGTCCCTATCTCTCCGCGGCCCCGGGAATCTGGGGCGACAACATCAACCTCGACGGTCCCGGATCCGGGGAGGTGCGCCGGTACATCCTCGACAATGCGCTGCGCTGGTTCCGCGACTTCCACATCGACGCCCTCCGGCTCGACGCCGTGCACGCGCTGATCGACCACACCGCCACACACCTCCTCGAGGAACTGTCGGTCGAGACGTTCCGCCTGTCCGCCCATCTCGGCCGCCCCCTGTCGTTGATCGCCGAATCGGACCTCAACGATCCGAAGCTGATCACTCCCCGGCCCGGCGGTGGATACGGACTGCACGCGCAGTGGGCCGACGACGTCCACCACGCGATCCACGCGGCGGTGTCCGGTGAACGGCAGGGCTACTACGGCGACTTCGGTTCGCTGGACTGCCTCGCGTACACGCTCGGGCACGGCTTCTTCCACGCCGGGACGTATTCGAGCTTCCGCGGCCGGGTCCACGGGCGCCCGCTCGACACCCGGCGCACGCCGGCGAGCGGTCTGGTCGCCTACACCTGCACGCACGATCAGGTCGGCAACCGGGCGCTCGGCGACCGGCCGGGTGCCTATCTCGAGCCCGGTCAGCTCGCCCTCAAGGCGGCGCTCGTGCTCACGTCCCCGTTCACGCCGATGTTGTTCATGGGCGAGGAGTGGGGTGCGAGCACACCCTTCCGGTACTTCACGTCGCATCCCGAACCGGAACTCGCCGCGGCCGTGGTCGAGGGTCGCCGGCGCGAGTTCGCCGAACACGGCTGGGACGCCGCCGACGTACCCGACCCGCAGGCTCCGGAGACCTTCATCGGCTCGAAGCTGCGCTGGGACGAACGCGACGAGGGCGGGCACGCCCGGTTGCTCGAGTGCTACCGCGCGCTCATCGCGCTCCGGCGGGACCGTGCCGAGCTCACCGATCCCTGGCTCGAGCACGTGCACGTGACGTACGACGAGGACGAGAAATGGCTCGTCGTGCACCGCGGGGCGCTGCGGGTGGCGTGCAATCTCGGACCCGATCCCGTCACCGTGCCGGTCGGCGGAAAACCACTGCTCTGGTGGGACGAACCGGTGGTCAACCGCACCGAGTCCGCAGTGCTGATCCCGGGCTGGTCCTTCGCGATCCTGGAGGCTCCCGAGATGCCCCGCCGATAACGTTCGTCAGGCGAAAAAAGTCGTTGATTATGCCACGAGTGGGCGAGTACCGTCTCAAGTACCGTCGAATTCTCGAGGTGAATCACCATGCAACCCAAGAAGATTCTGGCGAGCGTATTCCTCAGCACCGCCCTCGTCCTCGCTCCCGCCGGAGTCGCATCGGCGACCCCCACCGTCGACACGGCACCCGGGATCGTGAATGTCAGCGGAGGACACGACGACCACGGAAAGTACGACCACCACGATCACGACAAGAACTACAACCATCACGACAAGAAGTACGACCGCGACCATCACCGGAACCACTACTGGCGGCCCGACTGCTATTGGTGGGGCCCATGGCTGGTGTGCAATCGCTGGTGACCGCACACCAACCGTGACGTGACCGGGCCACCCGGTTACGTCAGATAACGGTAGGCCGGCGACCCCGGCTCGAGTCGCTGCGCGTCGATCGGCGACGCGTCCATGCGATTGAGCAGAGCCGAAAGGTCTTCCGCGGCACCCAGTTCGATACCGACGAGGGCAGCGCCGGTCTCCCGGTTGTTGCGCTTGACGTACTCGAACAGGGTGATGTCGTCGTCCGGTCCGAGGACTTCGTCCAGGAACCGCCGCAGTGCGCCGGGCTCCTGGGGGAAGTCCACGAGGAAATAGTGTTTGAGCCCGCGGTGGACGAGCGACCGCTCGATGATCTCGCCGTAGCGTGAGACGTCATTGTTGCCGCCCGACACCAGGCACACCACGTTCGCTCCGGGCTGCACCGAGATCGACTCGAGGGCAGCGACCGACAGGGCGCCGGCGGGCTCGGCGATGATGCCCTCGTTCTGGTACAGATCGAGCATCGTGGTGCACAGCGCACCCTCGTCGATCTGGGTCATCCCGAACGGGGCCCGGCCGAGCCCCTCCCGGCGCAGCGTAGCCACGAGCGGCAGGCTCGAATGGGACACGACCTCGGCACCGAGTTCGGAGACCACGGCGTAGGGGACGTCGCCGATCCGCTTGACTGCAGCGCCGTCGACGAACGGCTCGACCTCCGGCAGCGTGACGGGACCGCCCGCGACCAGCGCGGCGGTCATCGACGCTGCACCCGCCGGCTCGACGCCGACGATCGACGTGCGTGGGGACCGCTCGCGCAGATAGGCGGCGACACCGGCGATGAGGCCGCCCCCGCCCACGGGGACGAGCACGACGTCGAGATCGCCGTCGAGCTGTTCGAGGACCTCGCGCGCGATGGTGCCCTGCCCGGCAGCGGTGCGGGCGTCGTCGAAGGGCGGGATCATCGTCGCACCGGTGCGGATCGCATCGTCGGCTGCCGCTGCGGCCGCGGCGTCGAAGGTGTCGCCGACACCGATGAGTTCGACGCTGTCGCCGCCGTGGACACGGATCCGATCGCGCTTCTGCTTGGGAGTGCGGGTGGGCACGTAGATCCGGCCCTGGATTCCCATCACCCGGCACGCGTAGGCGACACCCTGCGCGTGATTACCGGCGCTGGCCGTGACGACGCCCGCGGCGCGCTCGGCCGCGTCGAGCTGCGCCATGGCGTTGTACGCCCCACGGAGCTTGAAGGACCGCACCCGGGTGAGGTCCTCCCGCTTGAGGTAGACGTTGGCGCCTACGAGCGCCGAGAGTCGAGGGCTGCGCTCGAGTGGCGTTGGGTCGACCGCCTCCGAAATTCGCTCGGCAGCCGCATCGATGTCGGCCGCGCAGGGCACGGCGGTCAGAGTCATCGGTTCTGCTGTTCGCGAAGTGGAGGTCACCCGTCAATGCTGCCACTCCCCCGATTCGACCACCACGGCGGGATCCGCATCGAGGGGGTAGCAGCACAGTCCGTCCGAGCGTGCTCGGTCTACGAGCCTTCGACCGGTTCGAGAACGAAGACGGGGATCTCGCGGTCGGTCTTCTCCTGGTACTCCGCGTAGGGCGGGAACGCCTCGACGGCACGTTCCCACCACTGCGCCTTCTCCTCGCCGTGGACCTCGCGGGCGGTCATGTCCCACACCTCGGTGCGGTCCCTGACCTCGACGTGCGGGTTCGCGACGATGTTGTGGTACCAAACGGGATGCTTCGGTGCACCGCCGAGCGAGGCGACAGCGGCGTACCTACCCTCGTGCTCGACCCGCATGAGAGGGATCTTGCGGAGCTTGCCGGACTTGGCGCCGACCGTGGTCAGGATGATGACCGGTCGACCCTGGAGGGTGGTGCCGCGGGTTCCGCCCGACGACTCGTACTCCTCGACCTGCTTGGCGCTCCATTCGACGGGACTCGGTTCGTATTCTCCGTGCAGTGGCATACCGACCAGTCAACACAATCGTTGTAGCAGTCGCCGCCCGATCGTCGAGTTCGGTGGCCCGAACTCTTCCCTGCGCCTATCCTGAAGAAAGAGTTCCGCCCGGCCTACAGTCGCTCGGTCTACAGGAGGTGCACCGCGATGTCCGTGCTCGACCCCCGGATACACCGTGAGCGCACCGACGGTGTGGACATCGCCGGCACGATTTGGCCCCTGTACAAGCTCGAAGCACTCGCGGCCGGTCTCCTGACCCTGCTCGTGGTCCTCGTCGTCACCACCAGCGCCCAGAGCGCCGTCATCGGTGCCGCTGCGGTCACCGTCGTCGTGTGGTGGGTCCGCAGGATCCAGCAGCACGCACTCCGTTCCTAGACGCACCGGCCGACCCCGGCTTCCCGCGCGGCGCTCACCGAAGGGCTCGCGCCGCGCGGCGGACCGCTAGGTGGCCAGGCAGCCCGGCCCGAGCAGGGCCTTGAGGTCGCCCATGAGCGCCGACGACGCTTCGACCCGCAGGCTGTCGTCGAGCTTGAGGACGGTGACCTTGCTGCCGGTGATGAGCCGCACGTGCACGTCGGACGAACCGGGATGGCGCGTGAGCACATTCTTGAGGGCACCGACCTTGTCGGGGGTGCACAACCGGGTGGGCATCGACACCGAGACCGGCTTCGCGACCCCGATCTGCGACAGGTCGGGGACGGCGAGATCGTTGGCGATCAGGGAGATCCGGTCGTCACGGATCGACACCCGGGCCTTGACCAGCACCACCGAGTCCTCCACGACGTCCATGCCGTAGACGGCGTAGGACTGCGGGAAGAACAGCACCTCGATGCCACCGGTGAGGTCCTCGAGCTGCGCGGACGCCCAGGCGAGACCGTTCTTGTTGATGCGCCGGTTCACCGAGGCGAGGATGCCGCCGACGGTGACCTGGCTGCCGTCCTTGAGCGCGCCTTCGAGGATCGCGGGGATCTGGGTGTCGGCCTGGGACGCGAGGACGTGCTCGACGCCGTTGAGCGGGTGCCCGGAGACGTACAGGCCGAGCATCTCCCGTTCGAGGGCGAGGCGGTGCTTGGTGTCCCATTCCTCCTCGGGGATGCGGACGTTGAACACCGCGGCGACGGACTCGTCGGCGTCGTCGCCGCCGAACAGGTCGAACTGGCCGATGGCCTCGGCCTTCTTCGTGCTCATCACCGCGTCGATCGCGTCGGCGTGGACGAGCATCAATCCCTTGCGCGGGTGTCCGAGCGAGTCGAATGCACCTGCCTTGATGAGGGATTCGGTGACCTTCTTCGAACACGCGACGGTGTCGATCTTGTTGAGATAGTCGGAGAAGTCGGTGTAGCGGCCCTTCTCCTCCCGCCCCTTGATGATCGAGGCGACCACGTTCGTGCCGACGTTGCGGACGGCGCCGAGGCCGAACCGGATGTCCTCACCCACCGACATGAAGTTGGTGTGCGACTCGTTGACGTCCGGCGGCAGCACCGTGATGCCCATCTTGCGGCAGTCGGACAGATAGACCGCGGCCTTGTCCTTGTCGTCGCCGACGGAGGTGAGCAGACCGGCCATGTACTCGGCCGGGTAGTTCGCCTTGAGGTAGGCGGTCCAGAACGAGACCAGGCCGTAGCCGGCGGCGTGCGACTTGTTGAACGCGTAACCGGCGAAGGGCAGAACGGTGTCCCACAGCGCGGTGATCGCCGCCTGCGAGAAGCCGTTGTCCTTCATGCCCTGCGCGAAGCCGTCGTAGGCCTCGTCGAGGATCTCCTTCTTCTTCTTACCCATCGCGCGACGCAGCAGGTCTGCCTGTCCGAGCGAGTAACCGGCCACCTTCTGAGCGATCTGCATGATCTGCTCCTGGTAGACGATCAGGCCGTAGGTATCGGCGAGGATCTCCTTCAGCGGTTCCTCGAGCTCGGGGTGGATCGGCTTGACCTCTTGCCGCCCGTTCTTGCGGTCGGCGTAGTCGTTGTGCGCGTTCATGCCCATCGGGCCGGGGCGGTACAGCGCGAGCACCGCGACGATGTCCTCGAAGCCGGTGGGCTGCATGCGGCGCAGCAGGTCGCGCATGGCGCTGCCGTCGAGCTGGAACACGCCGAGCGTGTCGCCACGCGCGAGCAGTTCGTAGGTCGCCGGATCCTCCAGCGGGAGGGTGTCGAGGTCGAGATCGATCCCGCGGTTGACCTTGATGTTCTCGATCGCGTCGCCGATGACGGTGAGGTTGCGCAGACCGAGGAAGTCCATCTTCAGCAGGCCGATGGCCTCGCAGGACGGATAATCCCAGCCGGTGATGATCGCGCCGTCCTGCGCGCGCTTCCACAGCGGGATCGCGTCCATGAGCGGCTCGGACGACATGATCACCGCGCAGGCGTGGACGCCCGCGTTGCGGATCAGGCCCTCGAGACCGAGCGCAGTGTCGTAGATCTTCTTGATGTCCGGGTTGGACTCGATCAGCTGACGAACCTCGGCGGCTTCCTTGTACCGCTCGTGACTCGGATCGGTGATACCCGAGACCGGGATGTCCTTCGCCATGATCGGCGGCGGAAGTGCCTTGGTGATCTGGTCGGCGATCGCGAATCCGGGCTGGCCGAACTGCACTCGCGCGGAGTCCTTGATCGCGGCCTTCGTCTTGATGGTGCCGAACGTGATGACCTGGGCCACCTTGTCGTTGCCCCACCGCTCGGTGGCGTAGCGCACCATCTCACCGCGGCGACGATCGTCGAAGTCGATATCGATATCGGGCATCGACACGCGCTCGGGGTTGAGAAACCGCTCGAACAGCAGACCGTGCGGGATCGGGTCGATGTTGGTGATGCCCATCGCGTAGGCGACGAGCGAACCGGCGGCCGAACCACGGCCGGGGCCGACGCGGATGCCGACCTCGCGGGCGTGGTTGATGAGGTCGCCGACGACGAGGAAGTAAGCAGGGAAGCCCATCTGGTTGATGACGCTGATCTCGTACTCGGCGCGCTCGACGTACTCGCGAGGCGGGCCGGCGGGGAAGCGACGGTCGAGGCCGCGCATGACCTCCTTGTGCAACCAGCTCGCCTGCGTCTCCCCTTCCGGCACCGGGAAGATCGGCATCCGGTCGCGGTGGGTCCACACGTCCTCGTAGGACTGCACGCGCTCGGCGATGAGCAGCGTGTTGTCGCACGCACCCGGCACCTCGCGGTCCCACTGCTCGCGCATCTCCTGCGCCGACTTGAGGTAATAGCCGTCGCCGTCGAACTTGAACCGGGTGGGATCGGAGAGGGTCTTACCGGTCTGGATGCACAGCAGCGCCTCGTGGTTCGCGGCCGCATCCTTGGTGACGTAGTGGCAGTCGTTGGTCACCAGCGGCGGGATGTCGAGCTTGCGGCCGATCTCGATCAGACCCTCGCGCACACGGCGCTCGATGGACAGGCCGTGGTCCATCAGCTCTAGGAAGAAGTTGTCCTTGCCCCAGATCTCCTGCCACTTCGCGGCGGCTTCGAGCGCTTCGCGCTCGTGGCCGAGGCGCAGGCGCGTCTGGATCTCGCCCGACGGGCAGCCGGTCGTGGCGATGATGCCCTCGTGATGGTGGGCGATGAGCTCTTCGTCCATACGGGCCCACTTGCCGAGCTGACCCTCGATCGATGCGAGGGAGGACAGCTTGAACAGGTTCCGCAGGCCCGTCGAGTTCTCGGCGACCATCGTCATGTGGGTGTAGGCACCCGAGCCGGAGACGTCGTCGGACTTCTGGCCGGGATCACCCCACTGCACACGCTTGGTGGAGAAGCGCGACTCCGGCGCGACGTACGCCTCGATGCCGATGATCGGCTTGATGCCGAACTTCTTGGCGACGTTGTAGAACTCGCTGGCGCCGTACATGTTTCCGTGGTCGGTCATGCCCACGGCCGGCATCCCCAGCCGTTCGGCCTCCTTGAACAACGGTCCGACCTTCGCGGCACCGTCGAGCATCGAGTACTCGGTGTGGGTGTGCAGATGAACGAACGAGTCAGCCACGCGTGCCTCTCCCGGGATGTCTGTGGGCAGAGACGAGTCTAAGCCGCGCGAGGCTCCGCAGTGACCACGGCACGCTGACGACGGGCCCGCACGAGCGCGTCCGTGCTGTACACCGCCAGGGCGATCCAGATCAGGACGAAACCGATCCACCGCGAGGCGGGCATGTCCTCCCCGAGCACCACCACACCCCACGTCATCTGCAGGCTCGGCGTGAGGTACTGCAGCATGCCGAGTGTCGCGAGCGGGACCCGTTGTGCGGCCGCGCCGAAGAGCAGCAGCGGCACTGCGGTCACCAGCCCCGCCGATACGAGCAGGGCCGTGTGATCCACGCCGTGCCCGAGGAAGGTGCCGGTGCCGGTCACCGCGAGGAAGATCACGTACCCGAGCGCAAACGGGGCCGCGACGATCCCCTCCCCTGTCAGGGACGTGCGCGGATCGAGCGGCACGATCTTCTTGATCACCCCGTAGGACGCGAAGGACAGCGCCAGGGTCAGGGCGATGATCGGCGGTCTGCCGTAGTCGACGGTGATGACCACCACCGCGCACACCGCGAGCACCAGCGCCGCGATCTGCGCCGGCCGCAATCGTTCCCGGAAGAACAGGACACCGAACACCACGCTGACGAGCGGGTTGATGAAGTAGCCGAGTGCGGTCTCCACGACCCGGCCCGAGACGACGCCGTAGATGTAGACGCCCCAGTTGACCGCGATCGCGGTGGACGCCGCGGCGACCAGGCCCCAGGTGCGGGCCGACAGGCCGCGCAGGGTGCGGAGGCGTCCCATGACGCCCAGTACGATCAGCATGAGCACGAGGGTCCACAGCACGCGGTGCGCGAGGATCTCGACGGCGCCGGCGGGTTCGAGCAGACCGAAGTAGGCGGGGAACAGTCCCCACAATCCGTAGGCACCCAGACCGCACAGCACCCCGGTGCGCACGATGTTCCGCTGCCCCGAGTCGTTCCGATCCCCCGAGTCGCTCACCGGCTCACCCTACGGCTCCGCCGGTGCGCTGTCGTTCCGAGACACTGTCGTTCCGAGACACTGTCGTTCCGAACACTGTCGTTTCGAGACGGGATCCCCCGCACCGTCACACTTCCCCGTCGTCCGGGCCGGGCACGACCGTCTCGACGTGGGTGGGCAGCAGCGGGGTCACCGCGAAGCGTCCCGCGATCGCGTCTGCGGGCAGGACCTCCACGGCCCGCACGTCCGGGGCGTCGGCGACGGCCCGGAACTGTGAGGGGGTACCCCGGAGCACCGCCGCGACGACGCAGTCGCAGCCGTCGGCGAGCCGCTGCGCGGAGACCGCCCCGACCCGCGCGGCGCGTTCGGTCCCGAACTCCACCAGGCTCAGCCGGCCCGCGGCGACCGAGGGGGCACGACGCACCGCCTCCGGGTTCTCCGGCACCGCGACCGGCACCAGTGGTGTCTGGACGCGGTCGATCGGGACGCGGAACAGCACCTGCGCCACGCGCACCTCGTCGGTGCGTTCGACTACCCGGTCGATGCCGACGGCGTCGGTGAAGGACACCAGTCCCCAGTGCTCGAGGTCTCCGTCCGTTGCCGCCTCGCTCAGGCTGTCCGCGGCCCGTGCCAGATAGTCGGCGACCGCTTCCCCGTTGTCGGGGCCGAGGGTGTCGCTCCCCACGGGGGCCGTCCGCGGCGGTGAGGTCCACCCGGCGACGAGCACCGCGACGACGAGAACGACGACCGACGCCCAGGGCAGGACACGTCCCATCGGTCAGGCGTTGCGCAACACGGCGAGCGCGTGTTCGAGATCCGGAGGGTACTTGCTGGTGATCTCGACCCAGTGCCCGCGCGTCGGGTGCGAGAACCCGAGGGTGCACGCGTGCAGCCACTGCCGTTCGAGACCGAGACGCGCCGCGAGACGTGGGTCGGCTCCGTAGGTGAGGTCGCCGCAGCAGGGGTGACGCAGTGCCGAGAAGTGCACCCGGATCTGATGGGTGCGACCGGTCTCGAGGTGGATGTCGAGCAGGCTCGCGGCCTGGAACGCCTCGATCGTGTCGTAGTGCGTCACGCTGGGCTTGCCGTCGGCGGTGACCGTGAACTTCCAGTCGCTGCTGCGGTGGCGGCCGATCGGTGCGTCGATGGTGCCGCTGCTCGGGTCGGGATGCCCTTGGACGAGCGCGTGGTACCGCTTGTCGACCGTGCGTTCCTTGAAGGCGCGCTTGAGGACGGTGTAGGCGCGTTCGGACGTCGCGACCACCATGACGCCGGAGGTGCCCACGTCGAGCCGGTGCACGATGCCCTGGCGTTCGTGGGCGCCGGACGTGGAGATCCGGTAGCCGGCGGCGGCGAGGCCGCCGATCACGGTCGGTCCGGTCCAGCCGACGCTCGCGTGGGCGGCGACACCCACGGGCTTGTCGACCGCGACGATGTCGTCGTCGGCGTAGAGGATCTCCATGCCCTCGACGGGCTGGGCCTCGATGGTCAGGGGGCGGGGCGGCTCGGGCAGTTCCACCTCGAGCCAGGAGCCTGCGGACAGTCGGTCGGACTTGCCCACCGCCGCGCCGTCGACCACGACGGCGCCCTCCTCGGTGAGCGTGGCGACCACGGTCCGGGACAGACCGAGCAGGCGCGCGAGGCCTGCATCGACACGCATCCCGTCGAGCCCGTCGGGTACGGGCATCGCGCGGGTTTCCCTCACTGGTGTGATTCCTTTCTCGTTTCGTCCGCATCCGGCGCTGCGCCCGGGCCCTTCGAGGCACCACCGTCGGGTTCGACGCCGAAGATGGTCAGGGCCACGAGCAGGATCGCTCCGCACACGATGGCCGAGTCGGCGACGTTGAACACCGGCCACCATCCGACCGACACGAAGTCGACGACGTGGCCCTGCAGCGGTCCGGGCGAGCGGAACAGACGGTCGGTGAGATTGCCGAGCGCTCCCCCGAGGACGAGGGCGAGGCCGAGCGCCCACCACCTCGATCTCAGGGTCCGGCCGATCTTCACGACGCCGACGACGACGGCGATCGCGACCAGCGTGAGCAGCCAGGTCATGCCCGTGGCCATGGAGAACGCGGCACCGGGATTGCGGACGAGTGTCAGGGTGACTGTGTCGCCGACGATCGAGATCGGGTCGGCTGGGTCGATGTAGTGGACGGCGAGCACCTTCGTCACCAGATCCGCGACGTAGACGACGAGCGCCACGAGCAGCAGCGGCCGCAGCATGCGCCGGCCGACGGAGGGGGACGGCTCGTCGGCACGACCGGGAACCGGCGTCTCCGCGTCGCGGTCGGGTCGGGAAGCTTCGTTCGTCACCGCTCCATCATCCCCTACCGGACGACCGCGGCGGTTCCCCCTCCCGTCGTGGCTACCCTGGGTGGCGTGCCTGCGCTGTCCAGATTCCCCCGCTCGGGGCCGTGTGCCCTCGCGGCTGTGCTGTCCCTCTCCGCTCTCGTCGCCGGTTGCGGTGGTCCTTCGGACGGCGCGCCCGCCGTCACGGCGGCGACATCGACGGAGGTGACGGTGCCGGTGTCGGCGGTGACCACGACGGTGCTCGACCCCGGTGCCGAACCCCGATCGGTGGTGCGGCTCGCACCCGAGGCGGGGGTGCAGCAGAGCGTCGTCCTCACCACCCGATCCGAGGTCTTCCAGCGCGTCGGCGACGACCCGCAGCAGGACTTCTCCACTCCCGAGCTGACCCTTCCGCTCTCGGCGACGGTCGAGCGAGCGGTCTCCGGCGAGGACCCGAGCACCGTGGTCGACATCACCGTCGGATCGGCGACATCGCCGGACGAGACGCTCGGGTCGGCACTGTCCGATGCCGAGGGTTCCGGAGCCGGACTGACGATCGGGCCGACCGGCGCGATCAGTGCGCTGCGCCTCGAGCCCGCTCCCGATGCTGCGAACATCGCACGGTCGGCGATCGAGCAGGCCTTCTACCAGGCCGTCTATCGCATCGTCTCGTTCCCGGACGAAGCCGTCGGGGTGGGCGCGGTGTGGGAGATCCACCAGCAGGTGATGAGCGCGGGCATCACCCTCGACCAGGTCGGGACGGCGACGCTCGTCGAGCGGGAGGACGACCGCATCACGGTCGACGTGAGGGTCGAACAGACACCGCGCGAGTCCACCTGGGTGCTGCCGAACGGACAGGGCCGTCTCGACATCGAGCAGTACACGATGGCCGGTGAGGGGTCGATGACGATCGACGCGTCGCTCCCCCTGCCCGTCGGCGGAGAACTGACGGTGCGGGGCGATCAGACCTACGTCGAGCCGGACGGCGGAACACGCCTGTCGCAGTCGCAGGTCGACCGCGTGGGCTGGAACACCCCGGATCGGTAGTCCGGAAGATGGACGAACGCCGACGGCCGGCGCGGATGATCCGCGCCGGCCGTCGGTTCGTTCGGGACGAGTACTACATCATGCGCAGGCCGGGGACTGCAGCTGCGCCATGTTGATGACGATGGAGCACGCATAGTCCTTCGACACCTTCCAGGTGTCGTCCTCGGCGACGAAGTCGACCGTTCCGAAGGACGGCTGGTCGCTGCCCGCGAGCGCCATCTCGACACCGGCGGTGATCGTGCCGTTCTCGTTGTCGGTCACGTCGACGACGTTGACCTGCACGCCGGCGTCGTTGGCCGCCTGGGCGACCATGTTGATCAGCTCCGGATCCTCCTCGGCGCCCTGGACCAGGTCGGTCTTCTCGGCGGCCGGGACGCTCAGGTCGAAGGCGCGCGCGAGGTCGGCGTTGAGCTCCTCGACGGTGGGCACCGGCGGGTAGTCGACGGCCGGAGCCGCGGCGGTCGTGGTCGTGCTGGTCTTCGCGGTCGTCTCGGAGGAGCTACCGCCGTCGTCCGAGCTGCAGGCGGACATCGTGAGGGCGGCGGCGAGCGCCACGGTGGCGACGGTGATCTTGCGAAGCTTCAACTTCTCGTCCTTCTCGTTCGGTCGTGCACGATGTGTTCGTCGTGCTCGGTCATCCGGCAGCGGATCGCCCGCAAGAGTACCCGGCGGTAGTAAGAAGACCATGAGGGCGCCGGGAACATGTTTCAGTTCAGGCTCGCGAGCGGGTCGGCGACGCCGAGGTCGGGATCGTTCTCGTCGAGCGTCCGTGCTGGTCCCGGACCCGTGCTGTGTGTCTCGAAGCGGACGGTGACCACGCCGTGGCCCGCGCCCTGCACCCATCCGTGCCCGAATTCGGGATGGCAGACGTCGGCGCCCGGCGTCCACCGGGTGGCCGGTCCGCTCGCCGCGACGCGCTCCTCGTCGTCCTCCTCTGCCGGTCCGGTCTCCTCGGTCGTCGTCCGGTCGAGTTCGGGGAACAGGGTGTCCTGCGCGATAGCGGACAGACCCGCATAGCCCACCCCGACGAGCCGGACGGGGCCGATCTCGAGGGGATCGAGCGCGAGTCGCTGGGCGGCGGCGGTGAGCACCTGCATGTCCTCGGTGGCGTAGGGCAGGGTCGACGACCGGGTGAGCACCGACATGTCGGCCTTGCGCAGCTTGAGCACCACCGTGCGGGCGGCACGCCCGTCCTTGCGCAGGCGTGTGTGCGCGGCGGTCGCCGACGCGGCGATCGCCCGCCGCAGTCCGGGCATCGCGACGATGTCCGTGGGAAAGGTGGTCTCGGCGCTGACCTGTTTCGCCTCGGCGCGCTCCGCGACGGGCCGGTCGTCGAATCCGTTGGCGAGCCGGTGCAGTCCCGGCCCGATGGTGCCGCCGAGGATCGACGCCGCCTCGGCGACGGGCAGCGCCGCGAGATCTCCGATGGTCTCGATGCCGAGTCGCCGCAACCGGTCCTCGGCCACCGGACCGATCCCCCACAGCTTGCGCACCGGCAGGCTGTGCAGCAACGGGAGTTCGCCTTCGGGCCGGACGACGAGCAGCCCGTCCGGTTTCGCGAGACCGGACCCGATCTTCGCGATCTGCTTACCCGATCCGGCCCCGATGGAGGCGACGAGACCTGTTTTCTCCCTGACGTGTTCGCGTAACTCGGAACAGAAGCGTTCGACCTCGTCGGCGTCGGCGCCGGCGAGTTCGAGAGGTTCGGCGAACGCCTCGTCGAGAGAGAGGGTCTCGAGGATCGGGATCCGGGCGCGCAGGGTGTCGAAGACGAGTCCGCTCAGTTCGCGGTAGAGGATTCCGCGCGGAGGCAGCACGACCGCCGCCGGTCCGACGAGGCGCCGTGCCCGGCTCATCGGCATGGCAGAGCGCGCACCGTAGACGCGGGCCTCGTAGCTCGCGCCGGCCACCACCCCGCGGGCACCGAGCCCACCGACGAGGACCGGCCGGCCCCGCAGGGTCGGCCGGGTCAACTGCTCGGCGGACGCGAAGAACGCGTCGAGATCCAGGTGCAACACCCAGCGCCGACTCACGGAAGCGGGCACGTGTCGAGACTAGTGCGCCGCACCCACACGTCCGGTGGGAGGCCGCAGGTCGGTGCTTCCGGAAGGACGCTCGGTCCTTCCGGAAGCACCGGCCCGGTCACGCCCTGACGATGGACGCGCGGGTTCCTTCGCCGAGTTCGATCGCCTCGCCTTCGGGGGCGCCGAGCTCGAAGGTCGTGGCGAGGATCTCGCCGGCGATCAGATCCCGGTGGCGGTCGGCCCATTCGGCGCGTTCGGCCGGAACCTCGAACCGCACCGAGATGCGGTCGGAGACCTCCAGGCCGAGGTTGCGGCGCGCGTCCTGGAATTCGCGGATGCGGTCCTTGGCCCAGCCCTCGGCCTCGAGTTCCTCGGTGACGGTCGTGTCGAGGACCACCAGGCCGTTGCCACCCGGCAGCGCGGCGGTGGATTCCGGCTCGGCCGCGACGAGACGGCTGGTGTACTCCTCGGGCAGCAGGGCGATGCCGGCCGCGGTGACCGTGCCGTCCTCCGCCTGCGTCCAGTCGCCCGCCTTGACGGCCTTGATGACCTTCTGCACGTCCTTGCCGAGACGGGGACCGGCGGCACGTGCGTTGACGACCACCTCGAACCGGCCGTGGGCCTCGACGTCGTCGGTGGTCACGACCCGCTTGACGTTGACCTCGTCCTTGATGAGGTCGACGAACGGATCGAGATGCGACGAGCCCGGCGTCGCGACCGTGACCTCGGGCAGCGGGAGTCGCACGCGCAGCTTCTGGGCCTTACGCAGCGACAGCACGGTCGAGCACACCCCGCGCACCTCGTCCATCGCCGCGACGAGCGCGGGATCCGAGGGCAGGTCGTCGGACGCCGGCCAGTCCGCCAGGTGCACCGACCGGCCACCGGTCAGACCCCGCCAGATCACCTCGGACGCCATCGGCAGCAGCGGCGCGGCCAGGCGCGTGACGACCTCGAGCACCGTGTGGAGGGTGTCGATCGCGTCGGTGTCCTCGTCCCAGAACCGGTTCCGCGAGCGGCGCACGTACCAGTTGGTCAGCGCGTCGCAGAAGGTGCGCAGCTCGTCGCACGCCCCGGCGATGTCGACGGCCTCGAGCGCCTCGGTGATGACGTCGCGGGTCTGCGCGAGCTTGGCGAGGATGTACCGGTCGAGCACGTTCGTCGAATCGGTCCGCCAGGTGCCCGGCTTCGACGCGTACAGCTGCAGGAAGCTCCACGCGTTCCACAACGGCAGCAGCGCCTGCCGCACACCCTCGCGGATGCCCTGTTCGGTGACGACGAGATTGCCGCCGCGCAGGATCGGCGAGGACATGAGGAACCAGCGCATCGCGTCGGAACCGTCGCGGGCGAAGACCTCGTTGACGTCGGGATAGTTGCCCTTCGACTTGCTCATCTTCAGGCCGTCGTCGCCGAGGACGATGCCGTGCGCGGCAACGCATTTGAAGGCAGGACGGTCGAACAGCGCGGTGGCCAGGACGTGCAGCGTGTAGAACCAGCCGCGGGTCTGCCCGTTGTACTCGACGATGAAGTCGCCCGGGTAGTGCGTGTCGAACCAGTCGCGGTTCTCGAAGGGATAGTGCACCTGGGCGAACGGCATCGAGCCGGACTCGAACCAGCAGTCGAGGACCTCGGGGACGCGACGCATGGTCGACTTCCCGGTCGGGTCGTCGGGATTCGGCCGGGTCAGTTCGTCGATCATCGGCCGGTGCAGGTCGGTGGGCCGCACGCCGAAGTCGCGTTCGAGTTCGTCGAGCGAACCGTAGACGTCGACGCGCGGGTACTCCGGGTCGTCCGAGATCCATACCGGGATCGGGCTGCCCCAGTAGCGGTTACGGCTGATGTTCCAGTCACGGGCACCTTCGAGCCACTTGCCGAACTGACCGTCGCGGATGTGCTCGGGCACCCACGTGATCTGCTGGTTGAGCTCGACCATGCGGTCGCGGAAACGGGTGACGGCGACGAACCACGACGGCACCGCCATGTAGATCAGCGGCTGACCCGACCGCCACGAGTGTGGGTAGGAGTGCTCGATGGTCTCGTGCCGCAACAGCTTTCCGGCGGCCTTGAGGTCCTTGATGATGACCGGGTTGGCGTCGAAGACCTGCAGGCCCTCGTACGGCGGCACCATCGAGGTGAACTTGCCGCCCGGATCGAGCGGCTGCACGAGCTCGATGCCGTTGCGCTGGCAGTACTCCATGTCCTCTTCACCGAAAGCCGGTGCGAGGTGGACGATTCCGGTACCGGACTCGGTGGTGACGTAGTCGGCGGCGATCACCCGGTGCGCGTTCTCACGGCCGGCGAAGAAGTCGAAGGGCGGCTCGTAGGCGAGACCGACGAGGTCGGTGCCGCGGTAACGGCCGAGCACGTCGGGTTCCTCGCCGAGTTCGCGGGCGTAGTGGCCGAGACGATCCTGCGCGAGCAGGTAGGTCTTGTCGTCGGCGCCACGCACGGCGACGTACTCGATCTCGGGGTGCACCGCGATCGCGAGGTTGGACGGCAGGGTCCACGGCGTGGTGGTCCAGATGAGCGCGCACGCGCCGTCGAGTTCGGAACCGGGTGCACGCAGCACCATGTCGACGGTGACCGCCGGGTCCTGACGCATCTTGTAGGCGTCGTCGAGACGGGTCTCCTGGTTCGACAGCGGCGTCTGCTCGTACCAGCTGTAGGGCAGCACCCGGAAGCCCTGGTAGATCAGGCCCTTCTCGTACAGCGACTTGAACGCCCACATGACCGACTCCATGAAGTCGAGGTCGAGGGTCTTGTAGTCGTTGTCGAAGTCGACCCAGCGGGCCTGACGGGTGACGTAGTCGCGCCACTCACCGGTGTAGCGCAGCACCGACTGCTTGCAGTAGGCGTTGAACTCGGCCAGGCCCATCGAATCGATCTCGGACTTGTCCTTGATGCCGAGCTGCTTCTCCGCTTCGAGCTCGGCGGGCAGGCCGTGGCAGTCCCAGCCGAAGCGGCGGTCGACCTTCTTCCCGAGCATGGTCTGGAAGCGCGGGACGACGTCCTTGACGTAGCCGGTGAGCAGGTGCCCGTAGTGCGGGAGGCCGTTCGCGAAGGGCGGGCCGTCGTAGAAGACGAACTCGTCGGCGCCGTCACGGTTGCGCAGCGACGCCTCGAAGGTACCGTCGGAGGCCCACTGCGCGAGCACACGCTCTTCGAGCGCCGGGAAGTCGACACCCGAATCGCGCGGCAGGTCGTAGTCGACGCGCGGATATCCGGCAGTACTGCCGGCGGTTGCTGCGGTGGGATCCGGTGCAGCGTGGTTCTCGGTCACAGCGTGGCTCCTCCGTGCCTGGATACGTCTCGGCACGGGGACGATCGCCGTGCGCGTGCACGGCCACCGCGGTACCACCCCGCTTGCTCGTCCCGGGGGACGGCCACTCGTTCGGGCTGTGACGGGCCCACCCGTCCGGTTCTACTGGGCGACCGGCAAGGTCGCCGTTCTTCCGGAGGCTCCCCGGTGATGGCCGGATCGACGCCGCCCGCGATCGCGGGATCGAGCTTCACGCTCGGTGATGCATATTGTAGGACGCTTCAGCGATCCGAAGAATTCCGGTCGCCGCGACGCCGGCGCGATGCACGCCGACCGGGACGTCCGCCCGAGGCTCCGGCCTGCCCGACGGAACGGGGATCGGCCCACTCACCTTCGGCCGAACTCCGTCCGCCGAGCGTGCTCGCCAGCAGGAGCACCGCTCCCACGACGCACACCGCGATACAACCCCATGCCCAGAGCACCGAACCGGTCATCAACGCGATCACGAGAAGACCGAATCCGACAGCTGCGAGTACCAGCGTGACGACGAGCACGACGCTCCTCCTCTACCGAGGTACAGCACCAGGCCGTACAGCACCAGCCGGAGAGACCGTCGGTCAGCTGTTGCCCTTCGCGAAGGACGACGATCCGAACGACGACGACGAGTTGGACTGGTTGAACACTTCCTGTCCACCGTCCACCGGAACGGCGGAACCGCGCTGCTCGAGCTCTTCGAGCTGCGACTCCAGATAGGACTTCAGGCGCACCCGGTATTCACGCTCGAACGTCTTGAGCCGCTCGATGCGCTCCTCCAGCACCGAACGCTGCTGGTTGATCGTGGCCATGATCTCGGTGTGCTTCTTCTCCGCGTCCGCCTGCAGCGCGTCGGCCTTCTCCTTGGCCTGACGCAGCTGGGTCTCCGAACGGGTGCGGGCATCGGCGAGCATCGCGTCGGACTTCTGCCGCGCGTCGGCGATCATCGCCTCGCTGCGGGTGCGGGCGTCGGAGACGAGCTGCTCGGAGTTGGTCCGAGCGTTGCGCACGAGCTCCTCGGCCTCGGCCTTGGCGTCGCCGGTGAGGCGGTCGGCCATCTCCTGCGCGAGCCCGAGGACCTTGGCGGCCTGCATGCTCGCGTCGCCGCTCGACGGCGCAGCGGCGACCGGGACGGGTGCCGGAGCCGGCGCCGGGGCGGGTTCCGGCTTGGGTGTCTCGACGACACGCGCGGGTTCGGGTTTGGACGGGGCCGCCGGCGCGGACGACGACGCGCTGCGCGGCGCCTTCTTGGCTTCGGCAAGCTCCTGGTCGAGTTCGGCGACCCGCTGACGCAGGTCGGCGTTCTCCTCGATGAGGTTCGTCAACTCCTGCTCGACGAGATCGAGGAAGGCGTCGACCTCGTCCTCGTTGTAACCACGCTTCCCGATCGGAGGCTTGCTGAACGCGACATTGTGCACATCAGCTGGTGTCAGCGGCATGGAAGGATCCCTTCACGCGTCGAGTAAGCGGTCAAGCAGGCGTTCTGAGTAATCGACAGTGCGTTACGCGTATCAAAACCCACTGTATATGGCACTCCATTGTGGCACACGGCAGCTCCGGGACGGCTCGACCCGACGTCCGACGCAGGCATCATGCTGCGCCGCCCCTGGGCAGGAATGCCATGAGGAAATACACGATGAACAGCAAGACCATGATGGACAGATCGAGCCGTACACCACCGAGATTGAGCGGCGGAATCAGTCTCCGCAGCAGCTTCACCGGCGGATCCGTGACCGTGAAGATCGCCTCGAGAACGACGACCACGAAGCCGGACGGCTTCCACTCCCGCGCGAAGGTTCTGATGAACTCGACGATGATCCGCCCGATCAGCAGAAGCCAGAAGATGAACAGCAGGAACCACAGCACCTCGAAAACGGCCACCTGCCCACAATGCCCGACGATGACGGGTCGATCAAAACCGAAACGCCCGGCCTGCAGTGATCTGCATCATGGCCGGGCGTGTCGGAACACTCGAGGGACGGCGACGGGCATGCCACGACGGACGTGCCGTGTGCACGCCCGCGCAGCGCGCGTCGACTACTGCTGGTTGTAGAAGCCGGTCTCGGCGATACGCCGCCGTTCCTCGGCGGAGACGTCGATGTCGGCGGGCGAGAGCAGGAAGACCTTCGTGGCCACCTTGTCGAACGAACCGCGCAGCGCGAAGGCGAGCCCGGCCGCGAAGTCGACGAGTCGCTTGGCGTCGGCGTTGCTCATCTCGACGAGGTCCATGATGACCGGCGTTCCGTCGCGGAAACGCTCACCGATCGTGCGCGCCTCGCTGTAGTCGCGGGGGCGCAACGTGGTGATCTTGGACAACGGACCTCCCTCGTCGAAGAGCGCACCACGCCGGGGCTCGGCGCGCTCGAGCCGGCTCTCCGCCGTCAGTGGTGCACGGCTGGGAACCGCGCGGGCCGGGGTGGGCGCCGGACGGGGACTGCGAGCGGTGATGGGTTCGACCCGCGGACGCGGTGCCGGCTCGTACCGGTCGAACTCGTCGTGCTCGAACTCGCGAACCGGTTCCTCGCGGTGCGACGGGGCGTACTCGTCGCGATGCGACGGCGCGTAGCCGCCATAAGTGGCCTCGCCGTAGTCGCGATCACGGTCGCGGCGGCCACTCGTCGGATCGTCGAGGTACTCGTCCTCGTAATCCTCGAGCGGCACCATCCCGAAGTACGCCTTGAACTTGTGGAGTGTGCTCATCGATCGCCTTTCCCTCGCGCGGCGGATGTCATTCAGGCTAACGGTCGATACCCCAAGACCGCCGTTCCGACACGCACGCACGTCGAACCCCATCGAACCGCGTGCTCGAGGTCACCCGACATGCCCGCGGACAGCTCCACCGCCGCCGGGTGGTCCTGCAGCAACCGTGCATGCATGGCGTGAAGCTGCTCGAATGCCCGTTCGGGCTCCCACCCGAGCGGCGGCACTCCCATCAGGCCTCCGAGTTCGAGGACCTCGGACGCGGCGACCGCCTCGGCGAGGGCGGGAAGATCCTCGGCGACCACGCCGCCGCGCTCCCGGTCGCCATCGAGGCTGACCTGCAGCAGTGCCCGCAGCGGTCCGGTGCGTTCGCCGGTGTCGAGGGCGGCCCGCGCCCCCTTCTCGAAGGCCTGCACGAGACGGAGACTGTCGACCGAGTGCACCGTGTGCGCCCAACGGGCGACGGCACGGGCCTTGTTGCGCTGCACCCGACCGATCATGTGCCACTCGACCGGCGCGTCGACGCTCTCCCGGAACACGGCGATCTTCGCGCTCGCCTCCTGCTCGCGGGACTCGCCGAAGCGTTCGCATCCCAGCTCGTGGAGGAGCACGGCGTCGGAGGCGGGAAAGAACTTGGTGACCGTCAGCAACGCGACGTCCGACGGATCGCGTCCGGCGGCGCGCGCCGCGGCGTCGAGCCGCTCGCGTACGGTGGCGAGACGTCCGGCGAGTTCGTCGCGCCGCTCCTCGGAGGTGGGGCTCACGCCGTTCCCTCCTCGCCGGCCTCCTCGAGCCAGACGACCGAGGCGAACCGCCCCGTGGGTGCCGAACGCCGGTGGCTGAACAGCGAGGTGTCCTCGATCGTGCAGCGCGGATCCTCCACCACGGCGGTCACGCCGTGATCGGCGAGCTGGCGGCGCAGTCCGGCACGCAGGTCGAGTCCGGGAGTACCGCGGTTCGTGCGGGTCGCGCTACCGGGCAGGTGTGCCTCGACATCGGCCCTCATCGCCGCGGGCACCTCGTACTGCCGGCCACTCGCGGCCGGTCCGAGCAGCGCACCGATGCGATCGGGGCGGGCGCCGAGATCGACCATGACGTCGAGCACGCGCGGGAGGATCCCGATGCGCGCCCCCACCCGGCCGGCGTGCACCGCGGCGATCACCCCGGCCACCTCGTCGGACAGCAGGATCGACACGCAGTCGGCGCTGAGGGTCACGAGCGCGAGCCCGGTCTCGCGGGTGACGAGCGCATCGGTGGCGGGAACGGGTTCGGACACCGGCCCGTCGACCACGGTGACGTTGCGGCTGTGGATCTGTTCCATCCAGACGAACCGCTCGGGCGGCAACCCGATGACGGACGCGAGCCGCCGCCGGTTGGCAGCGACTGCGGCCGGGTCGTCACCGACGTGATCGGCGAGGTTGAAACTGTCGTACGGAGCTGCGGACACCCCGCCGGCTCGTGTGGTCACGACCCGGCGGGCGCGCAGCAGGCGGTGCGGAGCCGTCAACGGCGCATGAAGATCGGCACGTCGACGTCGTCGTCACCGTCGTCGTCGATGTCCACGCTGCGGGGTGCGTTGCCGCCTCCGGCCGGCGGCTGGCTGCCGACGGGGGGCTGCTCGCGCACGGGGGTGGTTTCGACGGTCTCGCGCTCGGGACGGCCGAGTTCGCCGGCGCGCGCGACGCCGATCGCACCGGGCCGACCGGCCGGCTGCTGCTGCTGCTGCGGCTGCTGTTGTTGCGCCTGCCCCTGCTGCTGCTGGCCGACCTCGACGGGACGGCGGGCAGGCGTTCCGCCCTCGAAGCCCGCGGCGATGACGGTCACGCGGACCTCGTCGCCGAGCGAGTCGTCGATGACCGTGCCGAAGATGATGTTGGCGTCGATGTGCGCGGCCTCCTGCACGAGCGAGGCAGCCTCGTTGATCTCGAACAGGCCGAGATCGGATCCGCCGGCGATCGACAGCAGCACGCCGCGCGCGCCTTCCATCGACGCCTCGAGCAGCGGCGAGTTGATCGCGGCCTCCGCGGCCTTGATCGCACGCCCCTCGCCGCGCGACGAGCCGATGCCCATCAACGCGGAGCCGGCACCCGACATGACGCCCTTCACGTCGGCGAAGTCGACGTTGATCAGACCCGGTGTGGTGATGAGGTCGGTGATGCCCTGGACACCGTTGAGGAGCACCTCGTCGGCGGAGCGGAAGGCGTCCATGAGACTGACGGCGGCGTCGCCGAGCTGGAGGAGCCGGTCGTTGGGGATGACGATGAGCGTGTCGCAGGACTCGCGCAGCGTTTGGATGCCGGTGTCGGCCTGACTGCCGCGGCGCTTGCCCTCGAACGAGAACGGACGCGTGACGACACCGACGGTGAGCGCGCCGAGCTTGCGGGCGATGCTCGCGACGACGGGAGCGCCGCCGGTACCGGTTCCACCACCCTCGCCTGCGGTCACGAAGACCATGTCGGCGCCCTTGAGTACTTCTTCGATCTCGTCCTTGTGATCCTCGGCGGCCTTGCGGCCGACCTCCGGGTCTGCGCCGGCGCCGAGTCCGCGGGTCAGTTCGCGGCCGACGTCGAGCTTGACGTCGGCATCCGACATGAGCAGGGCTTGCGCGTCGGTGTTGACGGCAATGAACTCGACTCCCTTGAGTCCCTGCTCGATCATGCGGTTGACCGCGTTCACGCCGCCACCGCCGATACCGACGACCTTGATTACGGCGAGGTAGTTGTGCGGGGGCGTCATGTGCTCTCGCCTTCCTGAAGTTCCGGGTGGTGCATGGTGTCCGGGTGGTGCTGGGTCTGGGTCTGACTCGATGTCGGTCACGTCCGCCGGTCGGGCGGACGGCTCCGCAGCGCGCTGCCCCGACAAACCCTCAACCACAGCTTGAAGGTTATGTCAAGTAACGCGACTGTCCGAAACGCTATGGCACGGGTACCGAGATTAGCCAGTAGACGCGCCGGACACGCCGGACGAATTTCGTCGATCCCTCACCTCACCGTCGGCAGGTCGGGACTCGCCACGTCGAATCGCTCCCCCGGCTGTGTCAGCAGCGGGCCGACGACCGCCGCCTTCCGCTCGGAACGATCGGTTCCACCCCACACCACGACACGCCCGTCGGTGAGGACGATCGAGATGTCGGACGGGGAGGGCGCTTCGACCGTCTCCACCTGCACGCGCAGGTCGGGCGGTAACTTGTCGAGCACCTCAACGGCGGCGCGGGTCGCGGGATCGCCGGTGCCCGGCGTCGGAGTGACGAGACGGGGAGTGAACATCGGAGGCGGCTCGACCGCGAAGTCCACTCCCTCGATGTCGACAGAGTGGGTGCCGTCGGGGGCGTCGAAGAAGACCATCGCCTCGCGCTCGGTCACTGTCACCCGGACGGTGGAGGGATAGACCCGCTGGACCCGGGCCGACGCCGCACGCGGAATCGTCGCGACCCGCTGGGCCGCCGCGGCCGTGTCGACCCGGAGCAGCGGCGTGCCCTCGGCGACCGCGAGCGCGTCGACCACCTCGTCGTAGGTGACGACCTCGATCCCGTCCACCTCGATCACCCGCACGGACAGCAATGGCGACAGCCACGCCACCGCGATGGCGCCGAGGAACACCGCGACGACAGCCGCCCCTAGCAGTACCGTCCGCAGGCGCACCGACCGCCCGGACGGGCGGCGGGCAGTGCTGCGTTCGCGGGCTTCATCGGGCTCACGCGGTTCGCGTGACGGTCGTCCGCGACGGCGGCGCGACGAAACGGCGGCGGGCGTCACGAGCTGATCGGTCCCGGTCCGGAACCGCCGGGTGCGCGGAATCCGCCGGGCTCGGCAGCCGCCCCGGCCGGACGGAAGCGACCCGGTTTGCTGTGGAGCGCGTCGAGGATCTGCCGGCCCAGCATCGTGACGTCACCGGCACCCATCGTGATCACGACATCACCCGGCCGGGTCAGACGCGCGACCTGCCGCGGCACCGCGGACAGATTCGGCTGGTAGTGCACAGGCTTGCTCACCGCCCGCGCGACCAGCGCACCGCTCACACCCGGGATCGGTTCCTCCCGGGCGCCGTAGACGTCGAGCACCACGACCTCGTCGGCGAGGTCGAGAGCCTGCCCGAACTCGGTGGCGAACGCCTCGGTGCGCGAGTAGAGATGCGGCTGGAAGACGACGATCACGCGGGGCCGTTCGGTGCCGGTCTCGGTGTAGCGCAGCGGCTCTCCCGCCACGAGTTCGGCCGCGGCCGCAAGGACCGCGCGGACCTCGGTGGGATGGTGGGCGTAGTCGTCGAACACCCGCACACCGTGTTCGCGGCCGGTGTACTGGAACCGCCGGTGCACACCACCGAAACCGGCGAGGCCTTCCAGCGCCTCGTCGACCTGCGCTCCGGCTTCGAGCGCGGCGAGCAGCGCGGCGAGAGCATTGAGCGCCATGTGCCGGCCGGGGACGGACAGTCGCACGGTGCGCGGCGAATCCTCACCCGCGAGGTGGAACTCGGCGACGCCGCCGACATCCTTGGCCTCCCAGCCGAGCAGCCGCACCCCGACGGGAACGCCGCGGTGGTCGCCCACGGTGCCGATGACGTCGGCGGTGCCGTAACCCTGCACCCGCAGGTCGTCGCGGCCGAGGGCGACGACGCGCTCGGCGAGGGCCGCCGAGCCGGGGTCGTCGAGGCAGACGACGAGCAGGCCGCCGGGGGCGATGCGGGCGACGAACTCGTCGAAGACCGCCGTGTACGCCTCCGGAGTGCCGAAGTAGTCGAGGTGATCGGCCTCGATGTTCGTGACGATCACGGTGTTCGGGTCGTACTGCAGCAGCGAGCCATCGCTCTCGTCGGCTTCGGCGACGAAGACGTCCCCGCTGCCGTGGTGGGCGTTGGTCCCGGATTCGTTGAGTTCACCGCCCACCGCGAAGGACGGATCGAGGCCGCAGTGCTGCAGCGCGACGACGAGCATCGACGTCGTGGAGGTCTTGCCGTGGGTGCCGGAGACCAGGAAGGTGCGGTTCCCTCGCATCAGCGAGGCGAGGACCGCGGGTCGCAACAGGATCGGGATGCCCCGCTCGCGGGCGGCGACCAGTTCGGGATTGTCCTTCGGGATAGCCGCGAACGTTGTGACCAGGGCGGTAGGACCACCCTCCAGCAGGTCGAGAGCCTCGGCGGCGTGGCCGATGCGGACCTGCGCGCCGCGGGCCCGCAGCGCGAGCACACCGCGGCTCTCCTTCGCGTCGGAACCCGATACCTGTCCCCCACGGGCGAGCAGGATCCGGGCGATGCCCGACATCCCGGCACCGCCGATACCGACCATGTGCACCCGCTCGAGTTCGGCGGGTAACTGCGCACTCATCGTTCACTCCTGTTCGGTTCCACTCCGGCAACCTCGAGCACTATGCGCGCCATCTCGTCTGCGGCGCTGCGGTGACCAGCGGCCGCGGCGCTGCGCCCCATCTCCACGAGTCTCCGCTCGTCGCCGAGCAGCGACACCACTTCCGTGGCGACATAGTCCGAAGTCAGGTCGCCGTCGGCGACGATCCTGCCACCGCCGGCCTCGACGACGGGGCGGGCGTTGAGTTCCTGTTCACCATTCCCGTGCGGGAGCGGCACGTACACGGCGGGCAGACCCACCGCCGAGACCTCCGCGACCGTCATGGCCCCGGACCGGCAGACCACCGCATCGGCGGCGGAGTACGCGAGGTCCATCCGTTCGAGATAGGGCACGGTGACGTACGGGGCGCGGGCGTGACCGACATGGGCGGGGATGTCCACGGTGTTCTTCGGTCCGTGCGCGTGCAGCACCGCGATGCCGGCCTCCGCGAGTGCCGAGGACGCGCCGGACACGGCCTCGTTCAGCGAGCGTGCACCCTGCGACCCACCGAAGACGAGCAGCACGGGTACGTCGTCGGGCAGACCGAAGTGCCGGCGTGCCTCCGCGCGCAGCCCGGCGCGGTCGAGACCGGTGATCGACGAGCGGACCGGGATCCCCACGATCTGCGCGTCACCGCCCCGGACGATTCCCGAGCGCGGGACGGCGGCGAGCACGCGCTCGGCCCGCAGGGCACCGATGCGATTGGCGATGCCCGCACTGGCATTGGCCTCGTGGACGACGACCGGGATGCGCCGGCGTCGACGCAGCGGACCGGCTCCGGCCGCGAAATAGGCGGGCAACGCCACGTACCCGCCGAAACCGACGACGACGTCGGCGCCGACCTCGTCGAGGATCTGCCTGGTACGGCGCACCGACGAGACGACCCGGCCGGGAAGTCTCAGCAGGTCCACCGTCGGCTTGCGGGGCAGCGGCACCGGTGGGATGAGTTCGAGGGGATATCCGCGGCGCGGCACCAGCGTCGTCTCGAGTCCCCGTTCGGTGCCGATCGCGGTGATCCGCGCGTCGGGCACGAGTGCGCGAACGGCATCGGCCACCGCGAGTGCCGGTTCGATATGACCGGCCGTGCCGCCTCCGGCCACCACCACCGACAGTGCCGGCCTCTCCCCACTCACCTACGGTTCCCTCTCTCTCCGCTTCGTCCGTTCGATCCGCGTGTCGCGCGGTTCGTCTGCTGCCGGCCGCGAGCCGGTTCGCGTCCAGGTTGTGCACGCCGGGCCCGGCCGGTCCCCTCCCGGGGTTCCGTCCGGCCCGCCGATGTCCGGCGGTCCGTCGCGGCTCCCCGTTGCCGCTCGTTCGGTGCGGGGGACTGCCGCTTGCGCGATCCCCCACCTTTCGACGCGGGGCGGGCACTGCGCTCGGGCGCCGCGGCCCGCGCTCGCGGCTGTCGTGCTGCGACCGTACGCGCCGCCGAGGAGCGACCGGCCCGGTAGGCCTCCGGCTTGCGCAGGCGCAGCAGCCGCGCGAACCGGCCGTCCTGACCCGCGTGCAGCGCGGCGATGGCCTCGGGTTCGTGTCTGGCTGCGTTGGCGATCAGGCCGAACATCAGCAGGGTGGTGGCCGTCGAGGTACCACCGGCCGACACGAGCGGCAACTGCAGGCCGGTCACGGGCAGCAGTCCCACGACGTAGCCGATGTTGATGAAGGCCTGGCCGATGATCCACGTCGTCGCCGTCGCAGTGAACAGGCGCAGGAAGGGGTCGGCCGAACGCATCGCGATCCGCAGTCCGACATAGGCGAACAAGCCGAACAGGCCGATGACGGCCACTCCACCGAGGAAGCCCAGTTCCTCACCGATGATCGCGAAGATGAAGTCGTTGTGGGCGTTGGGCAGATAACTCCACTTCGCGCGGCTCTGACCGAGCCCGCGACCCCACAGGCCGCCGTCCGCGAGGGAGAACTTCGCCTGTCGCGCCTGGTAACCGGCACCCTGCGGGTCGTCGCCGGGGTTGAAGAAGGCCCGCACACGCTGCGAGCGATAGCCGGCCGTCAAGGCCAGGATCACCGCGAGTGTGGTGGCCGTGCCGACGATCCCGAGGAACACCTTGAGCGGCAGTCCCGCGAACCACAACAGGGCGATCACGATGATCACGATCGAGACGGTGGTGCCGAGGTCGGGCTGGAGCACGATCAGGCCGGTCACGAGCAGGGCGGCCGGGACGAGCGGGACGAGCATCTCGCGCAGCGTCGAGTTCTCCCCGCGCCGGGAGGCGAGCAGGTGCGCACCCCACACGGCAAGGGTGATCTTGGCGATCTCCGCCGGCTGCAACGAGATACCGGCGATGACGAACCACCCCCGGGTGCCCTGCGAGACCGTACCGATGCCCGGTATGAGCACGAGCACGAGCAGCACGACCGAGAACGCGAACGCCGGGAAGGCGAAGCGTCGCATCACCCGGACCGGGATCTGCAGCGCGATGTAGAAGATCACCATGCCCAGGACGGCGAAGATCGCCTGGGAGGTGAACAGTCCGTAGGCCGATCCCGCCGCGGCCACCGCGCCGACGCTCGACGACGACAGCACCATGACGAGGCCGAGCACGGTGAGCAGGACGGCGATCGTCACCACGAGATGGAAGGACGCGAGCGGTCGCGCCATCCAGGCCCCGAACCGGCCGCGTACTCCCACCACCGGCTCGTCGGTGTTCGCCCCTGCTCGGGTCGCTCCTGCCCGAGGGGTCACGGTTGCGTCCCGCCCCCGCGGAGTTCCTCGACCGCGGACGCGAAACTCCGGCCGCGCTCCGCGTAATCGGCGAACATGTCGAGCGATGCCGCGGCCGGGGCGAGCAGCACCGTCTCCCCCGGCGAGGCGAGTGCGGCCGCTTCCCGGACCACCACGCGCATCGCGGCAGGACCGTCGGCGCCCGGTGCCACGGCCCTCCTCACCGAAGACGTGTCGGTCTCGCTCGTCGCATCGGTCATCGCTTCATCGTCGCCCGTGTCCACGACGACGACCGGGACCTGCGGGGCGTGTCGCGCCAGCGCGTCGGCGATGTCGCCGGCGTCGCGGCCGAGCAGCACGGCTCCGGACAGTCGCGGCGCAACCTCGGCGACCAGGTCGTCCACGCGGGCGCCCTTGAGCAGACCACCGGCGATCCACACCACGCGGTCGCGGGCGAGCAGCGAACTACGGGCCGCGTGCGGATTGGTCGCCTTCGAATCGTCGATGTACTCGACGCCGTCGACCTGCCCGACCGGCGCGGCGCGGTGCGGACCGACGCGGTGCCGTCGCAGGCCGTCGTGCACCGCCGAGGCGGGCACGTCGATGGCCCGGGCGAGGGCTGCGGCCGCGAGTGCGTCGGACAGTCCGGCAGGGCCGGGCGGCGTCACGTCGTCCACCCGGGCGAGCACGGCGGAATCGGCGAACGCCCGGTCGACGAGCAGTTCGCCGCTGATCCCGAGTTCGCCTTCCTGTGGATAGCCCAGGGTGAAGCCCACGGTGACCACGGCACGGGACCGGTCGCCGAGACCACCGGCGATCGGGTCGTCGAGACCGATGACCCCGACGGCGCCGGTGAGCGCACCGAGTTTGGCCTCGATGTAGTTCTCGATGCCGCCGTGCCAGTCGAGATGGTCCTCGGCGATGTTGAGCACGACGCCGGCCTCGGGCCGAACCGAGGGCGCCCAGTGCAGCTGGAAGGACGACAACTCGACGGCGAGTACGTCGGCCCGCGGTTCGTCGCGGCGCAGGGCGTCGAGCACGGGAAGACCGATGTTGCCGCACGCGACGCTGCCGAGGCCGGAGGCCTCGAGGATCGCGTGCAGCATCATGGTCGTAGTGGTCTTGCCGTTCGTCCCGGTGACGGCCAGCCACCGACGGGCCGGTCCGTAGACCTCGGCGCGGTCGATGCGCCAGGACAGTTCGATGTCGCCCCAGATGGGGATCGCCGCGCCGGCCGCGCGCGAGAGCAGCGGGGCGTCGGGCGGGAATCCGGGACTCGTGACCACCAGGGCGAACTCGCGCAGCGCAGCGGGGTCGTCGACGAGACTGTCGAGGTCGACCGTCCGGGCGCCGAGCGCCGCGCACTCGGCCAGTGCCCGCTCGTTGCGGTCGGTGACGGTGACGTGGGCGCCGAGATCGGTAAGGGGTTCGATCGTCGCGCGGCCGGACACCCCTGCCCCGGCGACGAGCACCGCCCGTCCTCTGAGCCGTTCGAGTTCGTCGTTCACGGTCAGTCCCCGATCGCCGCGAGGTATTCGCTGTAGAAGAGGGCCAGACCGATCGCCGAGGCGATGGCGGCGAGCAACCAGAACCGGATGATCACCGTGGTCTCGGCCCATCCGCCGAGTTCGAAGTGATGGTGGAAGGGTGCCATCCGGAACACCCGCCTGCGGCTGGACCGGAAGACCGCGACCTGGATGACCACCGAGGCGGCCTCCGCGACGAACAGCGCGCCGATGACCACCATGAGCAGCTCGGTGCGGGTCGTGATGGACAGACCGGCCAGCATGCCGCCGAGGGCGAGCGAGCCCGTGTCGCCCATGAAGATCTTGGCCGGTGCGGCGTTCCACCACAGGAAGCCGATGCAGGCGGCGGCGCCGGCGGCGCACAGCAACGCGAGATCGAGCGGATCACGGACGTCGTAGCACCCGGCGGTCGGCTCCACGGCGCACGCGTTGCGGTACTGCCAGAAGGTGATGATGACGTAGGCGCCGAGCACCAGCGCCATCGAACCCGCAGCGAGACCGTCGAGGCCGTCGGTGAGGTTCACCGCGTTCGACCATGCGCTGACCAGCAGATAGACGAACAGGATGAACACGATCGAGCCCATCGAGACCGTGGCGATGTCGCGCACGTAGGACAGATCGGTGCTGGCCGGGGTGAGACCGTCCGCATTGCGGAACTGCAGCGCGAGGATGCCGAAGCCCACCGCGACGACCAGCTGGCCGACCAGCTTGGCCGTCTTGTTCAGACCGAGATTGCGCTGCTTGCGGATCTTGATGAAGTCGTCGAGGAAGCCGACGCCGCCGAGCGCCGTCGTCAGGCCGAGCACGAGCAGACCCGAGGCCGTGGGACCTTCCGCGTCGTATCCCGTACCGATGAGATGCGACCCCCAGTAACCGGCCCACAGACCGGCGAGGATCGCGACGCCGCCCATGGTGGGGGTGCCGCGCTTGGACTGGTGGCTCTGCGGGCCCTCGACCCGGATCTCCTGCCCGAAGCCCTGCCGGGAGAACATCTTGATCAGGAGGGGGGTGAGCAGGATCGAGACTGCGAGCGCGATGCCCGCCGCGAACAGGATCTGTCTCACCGGGCGTCCTCCGTCCCCACAGCAGCGTCGTTGTCTCCGGCACCGGGGTCGTCCGCGAGGACGGCCTCGGCGACGGTCCACAGTCCCACGGACTGCGATGCCTTCACGAGCACGATGTCGCCCGGTTGCAGTTCGTCGCGCAACAACGCGATCGCGGCGTCGGCATCGGGTACGTGGCTCGCTTCCTCACCCCACGATCCTTCCATCACGGCGCCCTGGAACAGACCCCGGACCGGCCGCGTGGCACCGACGGCGATGATGCGGGTGACGTCGAGGCGCACGGCGAGGCGTCCGATGGCGTCGTGGGCGACGACGGCGTCGTCCCCGAGCTCGGCCATCTCCCCCAGCACCGCGAAGGTGCGCCGGCGATCCGGACCGGACCGCGCCATGGTGACCAGGGCCTTCACGGCTGCGCGCATGGAATCGGGATTGGCGTTGTAGGCGTCGTCGATGACGGTCACCCCGTCGGATCGGGTCTGCACCGCCATGCGGTGCGCCGAGACGGGACCCGCCGTCGCGAGCGCCTCGGCGGCCTGCGCGACCGTCGCACCGCACTCCACGGCGACGGCGATCGCCGACAGGGCGTTGCCGATCTGGTGTTCGCCGTGCACGGCGAGCCGCACGGGCACGCGCCGCTCCTGTCCGTCGGCGCCGGGGACGACGGCGGTGAAGGAGGCACGCGCCTGGTCGTCGAGGTGGATGTCCTCGGCGCGATAGGCGGCACCGGACCCGGTCCCGACGGTCACCACACGACCGGTGGTGCGGGTCGCCATCTTCGACACGAGGGTGTCGTCGGCGTTGAGGATCGCCACTCCCCCCTCGGCGGCGCTGGGCAGCGCCTCGACGAGTTCGCCCTTCGTCTCGGCGATGACCTCCTGCGAGCCGAACTCGCCGAGGTGTGCGGTACCGACGTTGAGCACGACACCGATCCGCGGCGGGGCGATGCGGGTCAGGGTCGCGATGTGCCCGGGGCCCCGCGCCGACTTCTCGAGGACGAGGAACCGGGTGGATTCGGTGGCGCGCAGCGCGGTCCAGGGGTGGCCGAGTTCGTTGTTGAACGAGCCGGGCGGGGCGACGACCTCACCGAGCGGTGCGAGCACGGCGGCGATCATGTCCTTCGTGGACGTCTTGCCCGCCGAACCGGTGACACCGACAACGGTGAGGCCGGCGCCGGTGAGCGTGTCCACCACGGTGCGGGCGAGCTTCGCGAGGCCGACGAGCACGGCCGCGCCGGATCCGTCGCTGTCGTGTTCGAGCGCGAGGGTGTTGGTCTCGGTCGGCGGGATGGGCGGCACCACGATGGCGGGCACACCCACCGGCCGTGCGGCCAGGACCGCGACCGCACCGGCGGCGACGGCGGCCGCGGCGTGATCGTGCCCGTCCGAGCGCGCACCGGGCAGCGCCAGGAACAGGCCGCCGGGACCGATCCGTCGCGAGTCGAACTCGACGGAACCGGTCACCTCGGCGGACGGATCGTCGACGTCGTGCAGGGTGCCCCCGACGACCTCCGCGATCCGAGCCAGTGTCATCGGGATCATGCCTTGCCTCCGTGATGCGAACCGCCCGCAGCAGGCGGATGGTCACCGTCGGGTCCTGCGGTCCGGTACTTGTCGAGAGCTGCGCCGAGGACCTCGCGGTCGTCGAAGGGGTGCTTCACTCCGTCGATCTCCTGCCCCGTCTCGTGGCCCTTGCCGGCGACGAGGACGACGTCGCCCGGGCGGGCCCACGCGACCGCGGCGTCGATCGCCGCGGCGCGATCGCCGATCTCGAGGATCTCGCCGCGTTCGGCCGCCGGGACGGAGTGTGCACCGTCGAGGACGGCCGCGCGGATGGCGGCGGGGCTCTCGGTTCGTGGGTTGTCGTCGGTCACGACCACCAGATCGGCGGCCCGCGCCGCGACCTCGCCCATGATCGGCCGCTTCGTCCGGTCGCGGTCGCCGCCCGCACCGACGACGACGGCGATGCGTCCCTCGGTCGCGGCGCGCAGGGTTCCGATGACCGCTTCGAGCGCCGCGGGCTTGTGGGCGTAGTCGACGACGGCGAGGAAATCCTGACCGCGCTCGACCCGTTCGACCCGGCCGGGCACCGCGACATCGGCGATACCGCGGATCGCGGCGTCGATGTCGGCGCCCACCTCGGCGCAAAGCGCTACGGCGAGAGCGGCGTTGGTGACGTTGTAGCGGCCCGGCAGGCCGACGGTGGCGCGGCGGGCGATCCCGTCCGGACCGGTCAGGGTGAACTGCTGCACTCCCGTCTCTTCGGGGACCTCGTCGGTGACCGTCCAATCGGCCGCAGCGCCGGCAGCGTCACCGGCGTCACCCGTGGTGACCGTGCGGACTGCGGTCGCGTCGTCGCGGCCCGCGCGCGCGACCTCGGCCATGCGACGTCCCCACACGTCGTCGGTGCACACCACCGCGCGGCGGGCCCGGACCGGCGAGTCCTCGGCGAACAGCCGGGCCTTCGCGCCGAAGTAGTCGTCGAGGTCCTTGTGGAAGTCGAGATGGTCCTGGGACAGGTTGGTGAACCCGCCGACGGCGAACTCGGTGGCGTCCACGCGACCGAGTGCGAGGGCATGGCTGGAAACCTCCATCACGACCGTGTCGACACCGCGTTCGCGCATGACGGCGAACAGGGCGTGCAGCTGCGGCGCCTCGGGTGTCGTGAGGGTGCTCGGCACGCGAATGCCTTCGATCCGGGTCTCCACGGTCCCGACGAGACCGACGACGCGTCCGGCCGCGACGAGGCCTGCCTCGACGAGATAGGACGTCGTGGTCTTACCGGACGTGCCCGTGATGCCGATGACCTGCATGCTCCGGGAGGGGTGTCCGTAGACGGTGGCCGACGCCGCCCCCAGCGCGACACGCGGTTCGGGATGGACGAGGACCGCGACCGAATCGGAGGTGGCCTCGGCGACGAGGTCGCGACCGGCCTCGTCGGTCAGCACGGCGACCGCTCCGCGTTCGAGCGCGGTGCCCGCGTAGGAGGCGCCGTGGGCGCGCGCGCCGGGCAGCGCGGCGAAGACGTCGCCGGGGCGGATGCCCTGGGCGCGCAGGTCGATGCCGGTGATCGCGGCCGCGCGGGCCGCATCCTCTCCGGCGGCTGCATTGACGATCTCGACGCGCGCCCCGATGGCGTCGGCGAGAACCGAGATCTGCGTCATCGGTGGGTGCTCGGGTCTCCGCCCCTCCTCCGGAGGAGCCGGATCCGGACTCGATGGCACAGGCACCAGTTTCCTCTCGCTTCGCTGCAGCTCGTCTGCAGGCACTCCGACGGATGTTTCCGGGTTCGTTCCCGATCCGCTCTCGGCGACGACCGTCGTGTCACGTTACCGACCTGTCAGCCTACCGAGGCGCCACGGTCACCTCGTCAGTCGACCTGGAGGATCAACTTGCTCTCCGGTTCGGCCGACAGCGGCACGCCGTCGCGCTGCAGCAACCACGACGCGATGTTGCGGAACAACGGCGCGGCCGATTGGCCCCCGCTGCCGTCGGAGCTGCGGGTCGGGGCGTCGAGCATGATGCCCACGACATAGCGCGGATCGTCGGACGGAGCGATGCCGGCGAAGGTGATCCAGTAGTCGGAGTTCGAGTAACACTTGCAGTTCTGGTCGATCTGCTGGGCGGTACCCGTCTTGCCCGAGATCTGATAGCCCTCGATGGCGGCGCCCGCACCGGTGCCCTGCTGGTTGCCGGTATCGGACTGGACGACGGAACGGAACATGTCGCGCACCGTCGCGGCGGTCTGCGGGCTCACCACCCGCACCGGATCGGGACGGGGCGTCTCGGTGCGCGTGCCGTCCGGCGCGATGGTCGCGCGCACGACCCGCGGCGGGACACGTTCCCCGTCGTTCGCGATGGTCTGGTAGATCGCGGTCATCTGCAGCAGGGTCATCGACAGACCCTGGCCGATGGGCAGGTTCGCGAAGGTGCCACCCGACCACTGCTCACGGCTGGGCAGCAGACCCGCGGATTCGCCGGGCAGGCCGACATCGGTGCGCTGGCCGAGACCGAACAGTCGCAGCATCTCGGCGAAGCGGTCCTCACCGATCCGCTCGGCGAGCATGAGCGTGCCGACGTTCGACGACTTCCCGAACACACCCGTCGTGGTGTACGGCACGACCCCGTGATCCCAGGCGTCCTTGACGGTCGCGCCGGCCATGGTGATCGTGCCGGGGACCTGCAGGACCTCGTCGGGGCGGGTCAGACCGTCCTCGATCGCCGCGGCCGCGGTGATGATCTTGTTCACGGACCCGGGTTCGAACGGCGAACTGACCGCGAGGTTGCCCTGTTCGGCGTCGGGCGGGTTGTTCGCGACACCGATCGACGGGTCGAAGGTGCTGTCGTTCGACATGGCGAGCACTTCGCCGGTGTGCGCGTCGAGCACCACAGCGGAGGCGTTCTTCGCCCCGGACAGGTCCTTCGCGCGCTGGACCTCCTGCTGCACGTGGTACTGCAGGTCGTTGTCGATCGTGAGCTCGACGGAGGAACCGTCGACGGCGGGCTGACGGTCGCGCCAGCTGCCCGGGATGACGGCGCCGTCGGATCCACGGTCGTAGGTGGACGAACCGTCGGTACCCGCCAGCACGGCGTCCATCGACGCTTCGAGCCCGATCAGGCCGTGTCCGTCCCAGCCGGTCGCGCCGACGAGATTGGCGGCGAGCGATCCGCCCGGATACAGACGGATGTCCTGACGCTCGGTGCCGACCTTGTCGTACTCGTCGACGATCTCCGCCGCGACCCCCGGATCGACGCCGCGGGCGAGGTAGACGAAGGTCTCGTCGCTCTCGAGCATCTCGAGCACGTCCTTCTCCGGCGCCGCAGCGCCGAGCGCCTCGTGGACCGCCGACGCGACGCCCTCGAGATATTCGGAGACCTCGGGCCGGGACGGGTCCTTCGCACGTTCCTCCTCGAGTTCCTTGCGCACCCGCACGGGTTGGAAGGTCAGCGCCTTCGCTTCCATGGTGTACGCGAGCGGTTCCCCGTTGCGATCGGCGATGGTGCCGCGGGTCGCGGGTTCGACGAGTCGGGTGGTGCGCTGGCTGGCGGCTTCGGCGGACAGTGTGGGGGCCTGGACGAGCTGCACGGACAACAACTGGGCGACGGCTACGCCCAGAATGCCGAACATGCCGATCCGGCCCCACTTGTTGCGGAACGCGAAACTCGTCCGGTCGCGCTGCTTGCGATCGCGCGGCGCGGGCATTCGAGCGCGGCCGCCGCGCGTCGCCGGGGTGGAACGTCGCTGCGGTGCACGCCGAGGGGTGGAGCGGTTGTTCACCGAGGCCCGCCCTCGGGTTCCGTCGGCACGGCCTGGACTGGCGCTTCGGGCGCCGCCTCACGGGGCGCTTCGGATTGCGGCAGTTCGCTCACGGGTACCGATTGTCCTGCCGCGGGCGGTACAGGTGCGGCACCCTCGACATCCGGCGTGGCGGCCGCGGGAGCTTCCGCCGCGGGTACCGGCACGGGAGCCGGTGCCGGTTCCTCGCCCACCGGGCGGCCGTCGGCCGATGGCGCGGCCCGACGCGTGCCCTCGGTGTCGGTGCGCGGCCGGGGTTCCTCGCTCACGTCACCGAGCGGCCGCGGGGTCTCCGCCCCGGCGCTGCCGGCCAGCGGGGTCTGGACGCGGGCGTCCTCTCGGGCGGGCGGATCCAGCGGGACCGGCGGGGCACCCTGGGCCGGAACCGGATCGCCCACCACCTGCACCGAACCGTCCGGAGCGACGACGATCCGCGCGACCTGCCCGGTGGGGATCATCCCCAGTTCCGCCGCGGCGACCGCGAGCGCGGGAGCCGACTCGGCCGTGGCGACGTCGCGCTGGAGCACCGCCCGCTTCTGGGCGAGCTCCTCGTTGAGGGACCGCGCCGCGCTGAGCTCGTAGGAGTCTTCGGTCGCCCGGGTGGTCAGCAACAGCGTCACGGCCATGCCCACGCCCAGGAGCCCGATGATGGTGGCGACGAACGGGATCCGGGTGCGGACACGTCCGGCACCCGTCGTGCGCCCGCGGGTCTGCACCTGTTCGACCCCGAGCTGCGCTGCGCGCTGCGACCGTCGCTGATAGGCACGCTGCGCTGCGGTCGATCGCCCCGGGTTCCGGCGCTGCGGGGGTGCCACCTGTACGGTCATCGGTTACCTCCTGGCGATTCGTTCTGCAGCACGCAGGCGGACGGGCGCCGAACGTGGGTTGGCCTCGATCTCGTCGTCCGTTGCCCGCTCCGCACCGCGGGTGAGGATGCGCAGTTCCGGTCCCATCCCGGGCAGTTCGACCGGAAGCCCTTCGGGACTGCGGGACTTCGCACGCGGTGTCAGTTCCTGCTTGACGACCTTGTCCTCGAGCGACTGGTAGGACATGAAGACGATCCGGCCGCCCACCGCGAGAGCGTCGAGAGCGTCGGGGATCGCGGTGCGCAACGAGTCGAGCTCCGCGTTGACCTCGACCCGCAACGCCTGGAAGGTGCGCTTGGCCGGGTGACCACCGGTACGGCGGGTCGCCGCCGGGATCGTGCGGTACAGCAGTTCGACGAGTTCGCCGCTCGTCCGGAAGGGAGTCTTGGCCCGGGTCCGCACGATCTCGGAGGCGATCCTGCCGGCGAAGCGCTCCTCGCCGTAGGTGCTCAGGATGCGAGCGAGGTCGCCGTGACTGTAGGTGTTGAGGACATCGGCCGCGGTGATGCCGGTGGTGGCATCCATCCGCATGTCGAGCGGGGCGTCCTTGGAATAGGCGAAACCGCGCTCCGCCTCGTCGAGCTGCATCGAGGACACGCCGAGATCGAACAGGGCGGCGTGGACCGAGCCGTACCGGTCGAGGCCGACGCTCTCGAGCGCGTCGGCGATCCCGTCGTAGCGGGTGTGGACGAAGTCTGTGCGGTCGGAGAACCGTGCGAGTCGCTCGCGGGCGATCGCCAGTGCGTCGGTATCACGGTCGAGGCCGACGAGCCGCAGCCTCGGGTAGATCGTCAGGAAGTGTTCGGAGTGCCCCCCGAGACCGAGTGTCGCGTCGACGTAGACCGCGCCCTCGCCGTCGGGACCGACGCTCTCGATGGCCGGACCGAGAAGGTCGACGGCGCGCTGGAGCATGACGGGCACGTGGCCGAATTCCGCCGCAGATGTCACATCGGCACCGGTGGCCTCATCCGTACCATCGACGGATTCGTGCTCGCCGTCCACCATGTGTCCTCCGGAATCCTGCTCGGGCCGCTTACGGTCTGTCGGGTACTCGTCGGGTGGACGGTGGTATGCCTCGTGCCTGCCTGTCGCTCGTCTCGATACCGTGCTCGCCGCCACGGGGGTGGATACGGAAGACGGCGAATGCCTCGAGGTCTCTGTCCGAGTCCGAAGAGACCTGACGCCGGGGAAGTGCGTCAGGGCCCTCCGGTCCGTACCTGGCGCTGGGGAAGTGCGTCAGGGCCGGCACATCGGGCAGAGGCCTCGCGGCACTCGCCGCGCAGCCCGAGCCGTGGTTACAAGATGTCGCGTAGTGCTTCGTCTCTCGCTTCCGAGAAGTCTTCTTCGTGCTCGGCGAGGTAGGTCTCCCATGCCGTCGCGTCCCAGATCTCGAGGTACCTGACCGAACCGATCACCACGCAGTCCTTGGTGAGACCGGCGTACTTGCGGTGAGCTGACGACAGCGTGATCCGGCCTTGTGAGTCGGGTCGCTGCTCCTCCGTTCCCGACGCGAGACTCCGCAGGAACGCACGTGCCTGAGGGTTGCTCCGTGAGGCACTCGCAGCGCGTTCGGCCAGAGCGGCGAACTCGTCGCGAGGGAACACGGTGAGGCTGTGATCCTGCCCCTTCGTGATCATCAATCCTCCCGCCAGCTCGTCTCGGTACTTCGCCGGCAGTGTCAGCCGGCCCTTGTCGTCCAACTTCGGGGTGTAGGTACCGAGGAACACTCGGCGCCTCCCCGCTGCCGGACGGATGCTTCGCGCGACAGGACACCTTGTCCCGCCGCGCCCCACATTACCCCACTTTGCCCCACCGGAAACGGATTACTGCCGCCCGGCCGCGCGTGTTGTCGTCACATTCCCAGCTCAGAGCAGGTGGCGGAAAATGGGGACACGCGCTCGCGTGACGACGACGGATCCACCGCTGTCGGCGCCCCGACGATCCGCCCCACCGGCGGAGCGAGGGCCGAGCAATCGGCGACCAGGGAAAACACTGCGGCCGGAGCCGAGGTGGGAGGCGGTGGGGAGACGGAGATTGCGCGAGTGGGGCGCGGTGGTGGAGGGACAGAGGGGCGGAGAGGCGGGCGACGCCGGGTCGGTGAAAGGTCTGCAGACGAACGACGACGGCACGACCCGTGGGTCGCGCCGTCGTCGGTACACCTGATGGTCGAGGAGGTCAGTCCTGCTCGAAACGCCTCCGGAACCGCTCTTCCATGCGGTTGGTGAAGCCACCACCCGAGGACTTCTTGCCGCCGCGGGAACTTCGACCGGACTTTCCGGAACCGGAACTACCGCCCGTCGCCCCGGGAGTCGACGGCCGACGACCGCCGAGGAGCAACAAGACTCCGGCGGCGAACATCACGAGGAACCCGAGCAGACTGATGATCGGGAAGCCGCCCGGCTTGAGCGGCAGGGCAACGCCGGCGATCAGCAGCGTCAGGCCCAACACGAACAATGCGCCGGCCTGTAGCCGCCGCCGGTTCGACGCCATCCCCAACCGGCTGCCACGCACGGTCGAGGCGAACTTGGGATCCTCAGCATAGAGCGCGCTCTCGATCTGATCGAGCATGCGCTGCTCGTGCTCGGAGAGTGGCACGGTACCTCCCCCGGCACTAAACGGTGGCCACCGGATCCGTGGGGCGAATCCGGTGGGGGGCCGTCCGTACGGCCGCCTGAGTCAATAATACGAGCAGATGTCGCTGTGGACCACAAACTCCACACGTGAGTTCGATCCCGTCGTCGGCGAAGGCCCTCGTGAAGGGGCGAAAGTCACCCACCGACACCGACCTCCGGCTCTGCTTCGGCGTCGAGATAGCCCTCCACATCGTGCAGGAAGTGGCCCACCTCGTCGTAGAAGGCACCGGATTCGTCGGCTCCCACCGCCTGCGCGACCCCCGCCTCGACCGCGGTGCGGGTGGCGGAGCGATCGGCGAAGTAGTCGGCCCAGACGGCGAAGGACTCGTCGGCGCGCGCCATGAGTGCCCATGCGTTGCGCGTCGCGGGTCGGCGGGGCCGGATCCCGGAGCGCAGCTCCGCGGCCGCGACCACCGCACCGGCACCGCGCAGCGCCGCCAGGTAGGCGAGGCGGAACCGCTCGCCCGGATCGCCGGCACCGGCGGCACCGGAAAGCAGATCGTCGGCCTTGCGCAGCAGCGTCGCCGCGCGCGCCGAGGTGGCATGGTCGATGCATGCGGACGGCCCGAGCGTGGGAGACGTTCGGCGCGGGCCTCGACTCGCGACCTGACCGTTGGTCATGTTCACGCACCTCCTCGGCGTGGTCTCACCACTCGTTACAACGAGCGGTATCCGGTGGCATTCCCGCCGAAACGCCGAGGAACGGAGATCACTGTCCTCGAGTGAGGCCCGACACGGACGCCGAGCGGGAGACCCCAGGGTGATCCGGGGATGTTCGCTTCCCTCGAACATCCCCGGATCACCGATGTCGAACATGCGTTCGACGTATTCAATATAGCTGGACCCACCGACAACCCGTCAAGAGAAAGCGGCCACGTCATCCCGAACGATCAGCGAGACCCGAGCACCTCCGACGCACCGCGAGCCACCCGAACGAGTCACGCATGACCACCGATCCCTGCCAGGACGCCCCGATCCTCACCGAACTCTCCCCCGCGGACTTCCGTGCGCACCTGCCCTCGCTGCTGACCGTCTACGTCGCGGCGATGCGATATCCCCGAGGCACGGAGTACCACCGCGCGCCGATGTGGTCCGAGCATTCGGCCCGCGCGGGTTGGCAGGCGTTCGCCGCGAGCCTCCCCGAGGATCCGGACACCGTCGTCGGGATCGCGTACGGCTACCGGGGCGACACCCGCCAGTGGTGGCACCAGCAGGTGCGCGCCGGCATGCGCCATTCCGGACGGTCCCCCGAGGAGATCGATCGCGTTCTCTCCGACTACTTCGAGCTCACCGAACTGCACGTCCGACCCGACATGCAGGGACGCCGCATCGGTGAACTGCTCCTGTCGGCGCTGCTGCGGGAACGCACGGAAGCGGCCGTACTGCTGTCGACACCCGAGGTGCCGGGCGAGGACAACCGGGCGTGGCGGCTGTACCGTCGGTTCGGATTCCAGGACGTCGTCCGCCGGTTCGTCTTCACCGGCGACGCCCGCCCGTTCGCGGTCCTCGGCAGGAGCCTGCCCCTCGAGCCGGACCTCGTTCCGCACCACCATCACACGATCGGCGATCCGGACGGAAGCGGTACCCCATGAACGCCACACTCGACGTCGTCGTCGTCGGCTCGGGCCACAACGCCCTGGTCTCCGCGTGTTATCTCGCCCGCGACGGATGGTCGGTGGAGGTTCTCGAACGCGACACCGTGCCGGGCGGCGCCGTCTCCACCGTCGAACGTTTCCCCGGATATGCCGTCGACCGCGGCTCCTCGGCGCACATCATGGTGCGCCACTCCGGGATCGTCGAGGAACTCGATCTCGCCGCCCACGGCCTGCGCTACATCGACTGCGACCCGTGGGCGTACGCGCCGCCCCCGGCGGACTCCGACCGTCCCGGCATCGTCTTCCACCGCGATCTCGACCGGACCTGCGCCTCCGTCGAGGCCGCCTGCGGACGCCGCGAGGCCGACGCGTACCGCCGCTTCGTGCAGGACTGGGGCCCGCGCAGCGCGGCGGTGATGACGTCGTTCACCCGTCCCCCGACCGGCCGGCACCTGCTGTCCTCGTTCTGGGGACTCGACGCGGGTGAGGGGGGCAGCGCCCTGTCCCGCCGGTTCCTCACCACCGGCGACAGCCTGCTCGACGAGTACTTCGACGACGAACCCCTCAAGGCGGCCCTCGCCTGGTTCGGCGCGCAGTCCGGCCCGCCCATGTCCGAACCCGGCACCGCGGCGATGGTGGGCTTCGCCGCCCTCATGCACACCCTTCCCCCGGGTCGCGCGATCGGCGGAAGCGGTGCGCTCACCCAGGCCCTGCTGTCGCGGCTGCGGTCCGATGGCGGCACGGTGACCTGCGGCGACGCCGCCACCGAGATCCGCCGGGCCGGCGATCTGTGGACCGTGCGCACCGAATCGGGACGCTCGGTGCAAGCCCGCAGGGTCGTCGCCGGATGCCACGTGCTGACCACGCTGGATCTGCTCGACCGCGGCGGATACGACCGCGACCGGCTCGAGGGCTGGCGTCGCAGCATGCGGGTCGGTCCGGGCATCGGCATGGTCCTGCGCCTCGGCACCGACTCGCTGCCCCGCTACCGCGGCTGCGACGAGCCCGAATCGACGACCTCCGGTCTGCAACTGCTCGTCGACGACCGCGCCCACCTGCGCGCCGCGCACGGTGCCGCGATGGCGGGAGACCTGCCCCCGCGACCCACCGTCCTCGCGATGAGCTTCTCCGCCCTCGACCCGACGATCGCACCCGACGGCAAGCACCAGATCACGCTGTGGTCCCAGTGGCATCCGTACGCGCTGCGCGGCGGACGTCGCTGGACGGACATCGCCGGCGCCGAGACCGACCGCATCCTCGCCGAGATGGAGACGCGCTCTCCCGGCTTCACCGCGAGCGTGGAGCACTGCCACGTGCAGACCCCCGCGGACATCGAGAGCGAACTCGGCCTGCTCGGCGGGAACGTCATGCACGTGGAGATGTCGCTCGACCAGATGTTCCTGTGGCGTCCGCTGCCGGAGCTGTCCGGCTACCGGGTGCCCGACGCGCCCGGCCTCTATCTCACCGGCGCCTCGACCCATCCCGGTGGTGGAGTCTCCGGTGCGAGCGGCCGCAACGCCGCCCGGGTCGCCCTCGCCGACGCCAAGGGCAGTCTCGTGGACCGCGTGAAGGGCTGGGTGTCGCGGTGACCGACACCCGCGTCCCCGCACCGACCCGACCGGCCCGGTGGCGGACGGTCCTTCCGATCGTCCCGGCCGTCGCCGCGGTCCTCGCCCAGATCGCCTATCCCCTCACCGAGGGCGGCGCCCGGGACGCCGCGACCGTCGCGGTCGTCACGCTGCTCACCGCCGCCTGCCTCGTCCACGCCGCGTTGAACCGCGGCATCACCTTCGCCGTCGTCCTGTTCGTCAGCTCGGCGGGCATCGGGTATCTGTCCGAGGTGGTCGGCACGATGACCGGCTATCCCTACGGCTGCTACAGCTACGTCACCGACAGGCTCGGGCCGGCCGCACTCGACGTCCCGCTGGTGGTGCCGCTGGCGTGGTCGGCGGGCCTGTACCCCGTCTGGTGCGTGGCCTCCCGCCTCGTCCGCAACGGTCCCGGCAGGGTCGCGGCGGTCACCATCGGCATGCTGGGCTGGGATCTCTATCTCGACCCCCAGATGGTGGCGGACGGGCACTGGTCGTGGTGCAACGCCGGCGGCCTGCCCGGGATCGAGCACATCCCGCTCACCAACTACGCGGGCTGGCTCCTCGTCGCCGCGATCATGGCGACCGTACTCGTGCTCGTCGACTCCCGCTCGGACCGTGCCGACGCGCCCCGGCACGACGCCGTGCCGATTGCGCTGTTCCTGTGGACGTGGCTCGGTTCGGCCCTCGCCCACAGCGCCTTCCTCGACGCTCCCGAACTCGGCTACTCCGCGGTCTACGGGCTGGTCGTCATGGGGGTACTGGGTCTTCCCCTGCTGGTCTCACTCGTCCGGTCGTGGCGCGCAAGCGTGTCCGCTCCCGGGCGGGACGAGGCACGACTCGCCGCGAGCGACCCGAAGAACCGACGAGGATGACCGTGCCTGGCACCATGTTCTCCGTGCAGTCGTCCATCCTGTCCGTCCGCCGTCGTGTCGTCGCGGTCGTGGGGCTCGTGCTCCTCGGCCTCCCGCTCCTCACCGGCTGCCTGCGCGTGCAGGCGACGATGGGGATCTCCTCCGACGACCGTGTGTCGGGGCAGATCGTCGCCGCGACCATCCCCGCCGACGAGAACGATCCCGGCCCCGAACTCACCGCTCCCTCGGCCCTGGCCGGGAAGGTGCGGGTGCAGGAGTACTCGCAGGACGGCTACGTCGGGAGCCAGGTCTTCTTCAACGACCTCACCTTCGGCGACGTCCAGCAGCTCGCCACGATGTCCGATCAGAGCGCCGGCATGTTCCAGCTCAACCTGCAGCGCTCGGGCGATCTGGTGGCACTGAACGGACGTGTGGATCTCGAGTCCGCTCCCACCCAGGGCACCGACGTGCAGTTCACCATCGCGTTCCCCGCCCGGGTGGCGACCACCAACGGCACCCGCGAGTCGGATTCGGTCGTGACCTGGAAGATTCCGGCCGGCGAGGTGAGCACCCTCCGCGCGGAGGTGCGCTACGCCGATCCCAACACGCGCGGTTTCGCGGGCTGGGCCGGAATCATGGCCGGCGGCGCCTTCGGTGTCACGCTGATCATCGCCGGCGCGGCCTGGTTCACCCGCAATCCCGCGCCGCAGTGGTCGTCGGCGAACGGGACGCGGTCCTGACCCGCCTTCCGCGCGACCCGTCCCCCGGTCTCACGCGACTCGTCGCCGGTGGCGCTCTCGTCGCCTCCTACGGCGCGGCCGTTGCCGTCGCGAACCGGGTCTCGCTCCCTCGTCTCGTGCCGGGACCGGTGGTCGACGAGCAGGTCACCGTCGTCGTCCCCGCCCGCGACGAGGCGCCCCGCATCGCCGCGATCGTGTCCGACCTGCGGGCACAGACAGGACTGCACGCCCTGCGCGTGGTGATCCTCGACGACGACTCGTCCGACGGCACCGCCGACCTGGCCACGGCCGCGGCCGAGGGCGACGAGCGCATCACCGTCGTCCGATCGACACAGCCACCGCCCGAAGGATGGACCGGGAAGGCGGCCGCGTGCGCCGCAGCCGTCGCCCACGCCGGATCGACTACCGACAGCGGCATCGTCGTGTTCGTCGACGCGGACGTCCGGCTCGCACCCGACGCGCTCGCCGCCGCCGTCGCTCTGCTGCGCCACCAGGACGCCGCGCTCGTCTCACCGTTCCCGTACCAGCTCACCGGATCGGCGCTCGAACGGCTCGTGCAGCCCCTGCTGTTCTGGTCGTGGTTCTCGTTGCTCCCCGTCGCGGTCTCGCACCGCACCCACCGGCCGTCGATGGCGGTCGCGTGCGGACAGTTCCTCGTCTTCGACGCGCGCGCCTACGCGGCGATCGGCGGGCACGCCGCGGTCGCGGCGAGTCCCACGGAGGATCTGGATCTGGCCCGGACACTGCGTCGCGCCGGACTGCCTACGACGGTCGCGGCCGCGGGCGGACTGGCGTCGTGCCGGATGTACGACGGAGCCCGCCCGCTGATCGGCGGTTACACCCGCTGGTTGTGGTCGGCGTTCGGATCCCCGGTCGGGGCGGCCGCGGTGGTCGCGCTGTATCTCCTCGCCTACTTCGTGCCCCCGGCCGCGGCGCTTCTCGGCGGGGGACGGACGCGACGCTGGGGCGTGGCCGGTGCCACCGCGGGCGTGACGTCACGCCTTCTCGCGCGCGTCACCGAGCGGGGAGGACGCCGACACCCGGACGCTCCGGGCCGTCCCGTCGACGATCTGCTGGACGCCGCGGCGCACCCGGCATCGGTCCTGGCGGTCGGTGCGCTCACGGCGTCGTCGATCCGGGCACGGCGCAGCGGACGCGCGGCGTGGAAGGCCCGCGTCCTGCCCTGACCCCGAACCGGCGCGGGCCGGATGTCAGGCCGGCTGCACCGCGGCGGGAGCTTCGAGTTCGTAGCCGAGGCGGTCGAGCACCTCGCCGGTCGCGCGGGCGAAGTTGAGCGTGATGAAGTGCAGGCACGGCGCACCCTCGGAGATCAGCCGCTCGCACATCTCCGTCGCCACCTCGATACCCACCTCGCGCACCGCGGCGCGGTTCTCCTCCGGACCGTCGCCTGCCGCGCGCCGCAGCCGCTCCTCGAGAACGGGCGGCAGATGCGAACCCGACAGTTCGAGGCTGCGCCGCGCCGAGCGCAGCGACGTGATGGGCATGATCTCGGGGATGATCGGCTTGAGCCCCTGCTCGGCGTCGCAGGCCACGACCCGGTCGCGCAGCCTCAGGTAGTGCTCGACGTCGAAGAACATCTGGGTGATCGAGTACTCGGCACCCGCACGGAGCTTCTGCACGAGATAGCGGGTGTCGTGATCGAGGTCCGGGGACCGGTGGTGTCCTTCGGGGAACGACGCGACGCCCACGTGGAAGTCGCCGAGCTCGCGCACCAGACGCACGAGCTCGTCGGCGTATTCGAGACCTTCGGGGTGCTTTTCCCACTCGCCGAGCGGGTTGCCCGGCGGGTCACCGCGCAGCGCGAGGATGTTGGTGATGCCGCGGTCGGCGTAGGCGCCGACCATCGCGCGCAGTTCGTCGATGCTGTGCCCGACGGCCGTGAGGTGCGCGACCGGCAGGAGGGTGGTCTCCTCGGCGAGGCGTCCGGTGACCCGGACCGTACGGTCGCGGGTGGAGCCCCCGGCGCCGTAGGTCATCGATACGAAGGCCGGGCCGAGACGTTCGAACGTCCGCACGGCGCGCCACAGTCGTCCCTCGGCCTCGGCGTCGCGAGGCGGGGAGAACTCGACGGAGAACGGAATGCGGCCCGAACGCGCGGACCCGAGACGGTCCACGATCGACGGGGTCCGAGAAATCCCGCCGTCCTCGGTTGCCCTGACGAAGTCGCTTGTCACCGGTCCAGCATAGGTGGCGCCCCCGGGGCGGTCGCTACCGGCGACGACCCGACTGTGCGGATAGGCTGGTCGCGGCACCTCCGGCTCACCCGCCTCCGAGGTGCCGTCACCCACCGACCTGGAGGTTTCGTCCTGTCTACCGGCGCCGTTCACCTGTCTGCCGAGCAGCTCCCCCATCGGGTGGAGGACTCCCTCCGGCAGTTCTTCACCTCACGCTCCGACCTGGTCGACTCGGTGGGCAATGGATACCGGCAGGCCGTCGACACGCTCGAGGCATTCGTGCTGCGCGGCGGCAAGCGGGTGCGTCCGCGTTTCGCCTGGACGGGCTGGCTCGGCGCCGGTGGTGACCCGACCGGGCCGGACGCCGAGGCCGTCCTGCAGGCGTGCTCCGCGCTCGAGCTCGTGCAGGCCGCGGCGCTCGTCCACGACGACATCATCGATGACTCCACCACGCGCCGCGGATTCCCCACCGTGCACGTCGAGTTCACCGAGCAGCACCGGAAGGCCGGCTGGCACGGCAGGCCGGAGCAGTTCGGCGAGTCGGTCGCGATCCTGCTCGGCGACCTCGCCCTGGTCTGGGCCGACGACATGCTGCACTCGGCGGGGCTCGACCCCGCGACCGTCGCGCGCGTGGTCCCGCCCTGGACCGCGATGCGCACCGAAGTGCTCGGCGGGCAGTACCTCGACATCGCCAACGAAGTGGCGGCGGACGAATCGGTGGAGGCCGCTACGCGGGTCAACCGGTTCAAGACCGCGGCGTACACGATCGAACGCCCCCTGCACATCGGCGCTGCCCTCGCCGGCGCCGACGACGACCTCATCGCCGCATACCGCCGCTTCGGCACCGACATCGGCCTGGCGTTCCAGCTGCGCGACGACCTGCTCGGTGTCTTCGGCGACCCCGAGGTCACCGGCAAGCCTTCGGGCGACGACCTGCGCTCGGGCAAGAGGACCGTCCTGTACGCGCTGGCACTGGAGACGGCCGATGCCTCCGATCCGGCCGCGGCCGAGCTGCTGCGCACCTCGATCGGGACCGATCTGTCCGACGCGCAGGTCGAGCACCTCCGCTCGCTGCTCGTCGATCTCGGCGCGGTCGCCCGAATCGAGGACCGCATCTCGGAACTGACCGACAGCGCGTTCGAGGCGCTCGAGGCGTCCGGCGCCACCGAGGAGGGCAAGGCCCTTCTGCGCGAGTCGGCGGTCGCGGCGACGCGACGGGTGGCGTGACGGCGGTGCGGACCGTTCCCGGCGCCGACCGGGTCGTCGTGGTCGGTGCCGGTCTCGCCGGTCTGTCGGCGGCGCTGTACCTGCGCGGCGCCGGTAAGGACGTCACGGTGCTCGAACGCGCCGACGACGTCGGCGGCCGGGTCGGCAGCTATCACGGCCCGGGCTACGAGATCGACAACGGCGCCACCGTGCTGACGATGCCCGAGTTGATCGACGACGCGCTCGCCGCGGTGGGCACCGACCGCAACTCCGTCCGGCCGGCCCTGCGCACCCGGCGACTGTCCCCCGCCTACCACGCGCGGTTCGCCGACGGCACCTCGATCGACGTGCACTCCGACCCCGACGCCATGGTCGCGGAGATCTCACGGGTGTGCGGTCCCGACGAGGCACGCCGCTATCTGGGGTTGCGCGCGTGGCTCGCCGACATCTTCGACGCCGAGTTCGACCGCTTCATGGACGCGAGTTTCGACTCGCCGCTCGACCTGGTCTCGTCCCCGGCGGCGCTGCGCGATCTGGCGCGTCTGCTCCGACTGGGCGGGTTCGGCAGGCTCGGCGCGCAGGTGAATCGCAGGGTCACCGACCCGCGCCTGCGCCGCGTCTTCACCTTCCAGGCGCTGTACGCGGGGGTCGCTCCGGCACGGGCCCTCGCCGTCTACGGGGCCATCGCCCACATGGACACGTCGCTGGGCGTGTACGCGGTGGACGGCGGCATGCGGTCGGTCGCCCGCGCGATGGCCGCGGCGTTCGTCGAGGCCGGCGGACGGCTCGAACTCGGCCGGGAGGTGACCTCGCTCGACCTCTCCGCCGGTCGGGTCGACGGTGTCCGCACCCGCGACGGACAGCGCTTCCCGTGCGACGCGGCCGTCCTGACCCCCGACACCCCGGTGGTCGACGGATTGCTGCCGCGCCGACGGTGCCGCCGCACGCTGGCCGCGCCGTCGGCCGTCGTGCTGCACGGGTCGATCCCCACCGGGGTGACCCGTGGCTGGGCGGCGCAACACCACCACGTGATCGATTTCGGCGGGGAGTGGGACCGCACCTTCGCGGAGATCACCCGCAGCCGCGGACGCGGCCGGCCGATGTCGGACCCCTCGCTGCTCATCACGCGACCGGCACTGTCCGATCCCGGCCTGCGATTCACCCGTGAGGGCGTCGAGCACGAACCGTTGTCGGTGCTGGCGCCATGCCCGAACCTCGACAGCGCTCCGCTCGCCTGGGCCGAGCTCGCGGTGCCCTATCGCAACGAACTGCTCGACGTCCTCGACCGCCGCGGATACGGCGGCATCACGGACGGTTTCCGCGTCGACCACATCGACACGCCGGCCACCTGGCACGCTCGTGGCATGCAGGCGGGCAGCCCGTTCTCGAGCGCTCACGTCTTCCGGCAGACGGGACCGTTCCGGCGCCGCAACCTCGATCCGGCCGTTCCCGGCGTGGTGCTCGCGGGGTCGGCGACGGTGCCGGGCGTCGGTGTCCCCACCGTGCTGTTGTCCGGAAGGCTCGCCGCCGAACGGCTCGGTGTTCCGCGAAGGCGGTGACACCGGGCGCACCACGCTCCGCGTCTCCACTAAACTGTCCTCGTTCGCCAGCTATCTGCGCGCGCCGCGCATCCACACGTCCACGGGGGAGGAACCGTACCGATGTCGTCCCCTGCCTCGCCCGACGCCGAGCCGCAGACCTCGCCCGCGCCGGAGGGGACGGCCGCACCGAAGGGTGAGCGTCCGAAGCACGCATTCCTGAGGAGTCCCGCCGGCCATGCCGCACTGCTCGGCGCGTGGGGCGCGGTACTCATGACCTTCGGCAGTTTCGGATCGGGCAGTGTCCGGCGGATCGACCCGCTGCTCGAGGACATCTATCTGTCGTGGCTGCGGTTCGGCCACGGCCAGTTGCTCTCGCGGATCATCCTGTGGGTCGGTGTGCTCCTCATGATCGCAGCGTGGGTGCGCGTCGGCCGGGCGACCCTCGCCGGCCACGTCACGGTGCGCGATCTGTGGACGGTGCTGCCCGCGTGGACCGCTCCCCTGCTGGTCGCGACACCGATGTTCAGCCGCGACGCCTACTCCTACCTCGCGCAGGGCGCACTGCTGCGCGACGGTTTCGACCCGTACGAGGTGGGCCCGGTCGTCAATCCGGGCGTCCTGCTCGACAACGTCAGCAATGTGTGGACAACGACGACCACGCCCTACGGGCCCGTCCACCTGCTGCTCGGTGCGGGCATCACGTCCATCACCGACGACAACGTGGTGACGGGCACCTGGCTGTGGCGCCTGACCATGCTTCCCGGCCTGGCACTCATGGCGTGGGCCGTGCCGAAACTCGCCCGTCGCATGGGCGGAAATCCCGCGATTGCCCTGTGGCTCGCAGTGCTGAACCCGCTCGTACTGATCCACCTCGTCGGCGGTGTGCACAACGAGCTGCTGATGGTCGGTCTCATGATCGCCGGCATCGTGTTCGTGCTCGAGGGCCGGCACCTCGGCGGCATCGCCCTGGTCTCCCTCGGCGCCGCGATCAAGGCCACCGCAGGATTGGCACTGCCCTTCCTGGTGTGGGTGTGGATGATCCACGAACGCGATCGTGCGCTTGCCGAGGGACGCGAACCGGCAGCGCCCGTGCGCCTGTTCGCCAAGGCCGTCGGCCTGGGACTGGGGGTCTTCGCCGCGGTCTTCGGTGGCACCTCGCTGCTCGCCGGTGTCGGCATCGGCTGGCTCACCGCCCTGTCCGGCTCGTCGAAGATCATCAACTGGCTGTCGCTGCCGACGATGATGGCGCACGCCGTCACCTGGGTCACTCCGTGGCGGCTCGGATCGGTCCTCGACATCACACGCATGCTCTGCGCGATCGCGCTGGTGGTGATCCTCGTGTGGGCGTGGTGGCGCTTCCGCCGCACCGAGCGCGACGCGATCTTCGGGATCGTCGTGGCGCTGACTGCGGTGACCCTGCTGTCGCCCGCCGCGCTGCCCTGGTACTACTCCTGGCCGCTCGCCGTCGCCGCCGCCTTCGCGATGTCGCCCCGGGTGCTCATGGTGCTCGTCGCACTGTCGACATGGCTGATGTTGATCTTCAACCCCGACGGGTCGATCGGGATGTACAACATCGCGCACGTCGCGCTCGCGGTGTTCGCCTCGATCGTCGCGGCCCGTTCGCTGGTCACCTACGACCCGCTGCGCCTGCGGTTACGACCTCGACCGGCATCACCCGCCGGCGCTGCCCTGGACGACCGTGCCTGAGCGCCCCACGGGGATCGCGGCCGACGATCTCACCCGGGCCTACGCCTACTGCGCCGAGCTCACCGCCGAACACGGACGCACCTACAACCTCGCGACCCGGCTGCTGCCCGCCTCGCGACGACACGCCGTGCACGCGCTCTACGGCTTCGCCCGACACGTCGACGACATCGTCGACGTCACCGCCGTGGACGACCCGGAGGCCGCGATCCGTGGTGTCGACGACGCGCACAGCCGTCTGCACGCCGCACTCGCCGGCGTTCCCGGCCCGCTCGACCACACCGGTCTCGTGGTCCGCGCGCTTGCCGACACGATCGGGCAGTACCGCATCCCGATCGACTATTTCGAGGCGTTCATCCGATCCATGCGCATGGACGTGCCCGGCACGCCCGAGTTCCGGCCCCGCTACGGGACCATGGAGGAACTGCGCGAGTACATGTACGGCTCGGCGGCGGTGATCGGTCTCGAACTGCTGCCGATCCTCGACGTCGACGATCCGGCCGCCCCGCCCGCCGCAGCCGCGCTCGGGGCGGCGTTCCAGCTCACCAACTTCATCCGCGACGTGGGCGAGGACCTCGAACGCGGACGTCTCTACATCCCGCTCGAACTGTGGTCGGCCTTCGGGGTCGACATCGACCTGCTGCAGGAATGCCGGCGCACCGGCGCGATGGACCCGAGGGTCCGGCGGGCACTCGCCCACGCGGTCGCGCTGACCCGCGCCGAATATCGCAAAGCCGAACCCGGGCTGGAGGTACTCCCCGACCGGATCCGGCCGGGTATCCGCGCAGCCTTCACGCTCTACGGGCGGATTCTCGACGAGGTCGAACGCAGCGGGTTCCGGGTGCTCGACCGGCGCGCGACGGTTCCGCGCCGCACGCGCGCCGCGGTCATGATCACCGAGTACGTCGCCGGCTCACTGCTCCGGAAGCGGTAACGACGCCCCGGAGACTCAGAAGGCGAGCGCCTGCGCCCGCCGCACGACCTCGCGCGCGGACTGCGTGTGCATCGCGGCCACAGGGCATCCACCGGGAAGAGAATCGTCCTCGGCGAAGAGCCACCGCAGGATCTCGTCGTCCTCGTAACCGCCGTCGTGCAGCACCGCGATCAGGCCCGGAAGACCCTTGAGAACGTTTCCTTCCTCGTCGAGAAAGGCCTCGGGCAGGACCGGCACGCGGTCGCGCTTGAACGCCAGCAGCTGCCGGTCGCGCACCATCTGGTGTACGCGGGAGGTGGCGACGCCGAGGCTCTTGGCCACGTCGACGAGCTGCACCACGGGCACGGAGCGGTCGAGAACGTCGTCGCAGTAAGGAATTGCACTCACCCCACCACGTTATCGCTGCGGCCGCGCAGGCAGCTACGCGGCTACCGTCCACGGGAGCTGGCTACGATCGACGGGGACGAAATCGCTCCGCACACGCGGAGCCGGAGCTTCGTCACGTCGATACCTCGAAGGCCCGGGTACCGGCGTCCCACCATCACGCACGAGACACGGGGGTACACCGGGTGACCGCTGGAGGCGACCGACTGGTCGGCGTCGTGCTCGACCGGCGTTATCGCATCGAATCGCAGATCGCGCGGGGCGGCATGTCGACCGTCTACCGCGGCACCGACATGCGTCTCGACCGTCCCGTCGCCGTGAAGATCATGGATCCGCAGTTCGCGGCCGATCCCCAATTCCTGGCACGGTTCGAGTTCGAGGCCAGATCCGTCGCGCGATTGACGCATCCCGGGCTCGTCGCGGTCTACGACCAGGGCCAGGACGGCGATCACGTCTTCCTCGTGATGGAGCTCGTCGAGGGCGGCACCCTGCGCGAGCTACTGCGCGAACGCGGGCCGATGCCGCCGCACGCCGCGGCCGCCGTGGCCGCACCGGTCCTCGGAGCCCTGGCCGTCGCCCACCGGGCGGGTCTCGTGCACCGCGACATCAAGCCCGAGAACATCCTCATCTCCGGCAACGGTGAGGTGAAGATCGCCGACTTCGGGCTCGTCCGGGCGGTCGCCGCCGCGACCACCACCTCGCGCAGCGTGATCCTCGGCACCGCGGCGTACCTGTCTCCGGAGCAGGTGACCGTCGGCAGCGCCGACGCGCGTAGCGACGTCTACTCCGCCGGTGTGCTCGTGTACGAGATGCTCACCGGCCGCACTCCCTTCACCGGCGACACGTCCCTGTCGGTGGCATACCAGCGCGTGGAGAAGGACGTGCCGGATCCGAGTTCGGCCATCGACGGGGTTCCTCCCGAACTGGACGCCTTCGTCCGCCGGGCCACCGAACGCGAACCGACGGAACGCTACGCCGACGCGCAGGTGATGGCCGTCGCGCTCGGCGAGATATGCGACACGCTCGATCTCCCCCGCTACCGGGTTCCGGCTCCGAGACGATCCGCGGTGCGGACGCCACCCGTGGTGGATCCCGATGCCGCGGCACCGACCCGCACCATCGACGGCGCCGCTTCCGGGCCTGCCGATCCTGCTCCGCCGACGACGGTGCTTACCGGCTCGGCCGCGAACTCGCATGCTCCGACGACCGTGCAGACCGCCGTGCCGGCCACGCCCGGCCCGAATGCACCGGCCACGCGCCCGCACCCGACCCGGGTCGCGACCCGCACCCATCCGCGTCCCGATACCGAACCGGTGGCGCCCCGGCCCGACTACGCCGTCGACCGCCGCCGTCAGCGCCGGTCCGCCGCCGGTTGGATCGCCGCGATCATCGTGCTCGCGTTGTTCATGGGGATCGCCGGGTGGTGGCTCGGCGCCGGCCGGCTCAGCGACGTCCCGACCGTGCTGGGACTCGACAAGGCGGCGGCCGTGTCCGCGATCGAGACGGCCGGATTGTCCAGCGAGATCCGGGGCGAATACTCCGACGACGTTCCCGTCGACACCGTCCTCGGCACCGACCCCACCGCGGGCTCACGCGTGCCCGACGGCGACACGATCGCGTTGCTCGTGTCGCTCGGCAGACCGACCGTCCCGTCCATTCCCGGCGCCGGTGAGAGATCCGTCGTCGAGGACGAACTGCGGAGCCGCACCTTCGAACCGGTCGAGGGCGGTACCGCGTTCAGCACCACGGTGCCCGAGGGCGGAGTGGCCGCGCTCGACCCCGCGCCCGGCACCGTCCTGCCCGTGGGGTCCGAGGTCGCGCTTGTGATCAGCAAGGGATCGCCGCCCGTGACCCTGCCCGATCTGACCGGGCGCCCCGTCGACGAGGCGCGTCGCATCCTCGACGAGGCAGGCCTGACCGTCGGGGACATCCGTGAGGTCTTCGACGCCGATGTCGACGAGGGGCGGGTCATCGGCACCGACCCGGAGGAGGGCGAAGACGTCAGCGCCGGCGGAACCGTCACCCTCCTTGTATCCAATGCAGTGAAGGTGCCGTCGATGTTGGGACGCTCGGTGGGCTCGGCCCGCGACGAACTCACCCGCCTCGGATTCGAGGTCGAGGTGCGGCAACTCGGCGACTACGACCGCTCGGTCGTGATCGGCCAGAATCCCGGGGCGGGGCGGAGAGCAGAACAGGGCAGCACGGTCACGCTGACCGCACTGCCCTGATCCGACCGCCTGTCCCCTACCCGCGGAGCATCTCCGCTGTGATCAACCGCGGAGCATCTCCACTGCGATCAACCGCGGAGCATCTCCGCTGCGATCAACCGCGGAGCATCTCCACTGCGATCAACCGCGGAGCATCTCCACTGCGATCAACCGCGGAGCATCTCCGCTGCGATCAACCGCGGAGCATCTCCGCGACCAGGAACGCGAGTTCGATCGACTGCTGCGTGTTCAGCCGCGGATCGCACGCCGTCTCGTAGCGACCGTGCAGGTCGAGATCGGAGATGTCCTGGGCACCGCCGAGGCACTCGGTGACGTCCTCACCGGTGAGCTCGACGTGGATGCCACCCGGATGCGTGCCCAGCGCGCGATGCACCTCGAAGAAGCCCTGCACCTCGTCGACGATGCGGTCGAAGTGACGGGTCTTGTAGCCGGTGGACGCCTCGTGGGTGTTGCCGTGCATCGGGTCGCACTGCCAGATCACCTTGTGACCGGAGGCCTCGACGCGCTCGATGATGCCGGGCAGCAGATCGCGGACCTTCGAGTGACCCATCCGGGAGATCAGGGTCAGTCGGCCCGGCGTGTTGTGCGGATCCAGGCGCTCGACGTACTCGACGGCCATCTCCGGGGTGGTCGACGGACCGATCTTCAGACCGATCGGGTTCGACAGCAGTTCCGCGAACGCGATGTGCGCGCCGTCGAGCTGGCGGGTGCGATCACCGATCCACAGGAAGTGGGCCGACAGGTCGTACAGGCGCGGCTTGTCGCCCGAGTTGTCGAGGCGCAGCATCGCGCGCTCGTAGTCGAGGACGAGAGCCTCGTGGCTGGCATAGATCGTCGCCGCGCGCAGATTCGGGTCGATGACACCGCAAGCGTCCATGAATCGCAGACCACGATCGATCTCGGAGGCGAGCGCCTCGTAGCGGGCACCGGCGGGCGAGGCCGAGACGAAGGCCCGGTTCCAGTCGTGCACGCGGTGCAGGTCGGCCTCACCGGCGGCGGTGACGGCACGCACGAGGTTCATCGCGGCGCTCGCGTTCGCGTAGGCGCGCACGAGGCGCGACGGATCGTGCCTGCGCACCTCGGCATCGGCGACCAGCGAGTTGACCATGTCGCCGCGGTAGGACGGCAGACCGAGCGCGTCGGTGTCGGACGAACGCGGCTTGGCGTACTGGCCGGCGATCCGCGCGACCTTCACGACCGGCGTCGACGCACCGTAGGTCAGCACCACCGCCATCTGCAGCAGCGTGCGGATGTTGCCCTTGATGTGCGGCTCGGTGTTGTCCGCGAACGTCTCGGCGCAGTCGCCACCCTGGAGGAGGAAGGCCTCACCCCGAGCGACGGCGGCGAGCTGGTTCTGCAGCTCCTCGACCTCGCGGGGCACGGTGATGGGAGGCACGCTCTCGAGCACGGTGCGCATCGCCGCGGCCTGTTCCTCGGGCCAGCTGGGCTGCTGCAGCGCCGGCTTTGCAAGCGCCGCGTCGAGGTTGGCACGCAGCTCCTCGGGCAACGGGGGAAGTTCGGGCAAGCGGTCGATCGGCACGTCGACAGTCCAGTTCACCCGTCCAGGATATGGCGTGACGGCCGGAAGCGGCGCAGCACCCCGTTACCCGCGTCACCGCGACCGGCGAGCAACCTCGATCGCTTCGAACTTTGCGAGGTTGTGGCGGGCGTCGGCGAGGGCGTCGTGGTTGTCGTCCGGCGCCGGGGGCAGGGGCGGTGAGCCCGAGTCCTCCCAATACTGCCGGAGCTCGCGGGTGAAGCGGGGCAGGACGTCCGGGAGTTCGGGCATGGTGCCCCACAGCTGGACGAGCACGACGTGGTCGTAGGCTCCGATCCACGCCCACAGTTCGGGCCGGATGCCCGGTCGTGGCACGAGGAACTTCAGCAAGTCGTCGCGGATCCTCGATCGCGACTTCCAGGCGGGGTGCGCCGGGGGCGGGAGCTTCGGGAGGACGTTGCGGCGCACCCAGGCTCCGGCCCGGGTCGGGTCGAACTCGGTCGACACCGCGTAGAACTCGCGGCCGTCCTCGCAGGCGACACCGATCGAGACGAGTTCGATCGTGCGTCCGTCCTCGATGAACTCGCAGTCGTAGAAGTAGCGCACCTGCTCACCCGGCGCGCGTGTCGGGAACGCGGTCCGCGACGGGACCGTCCTGCGGCGGGGTCGCGGCACTGCCGTTCGTCGACGCGCCCGTGTCCCCGACCCCCGACTCGTCCGCCGAGCCCTTGTTCTTGAGGGAGGCGGCGTAGATGTCGACGTACTCCTGGCCCGACAGCTGCATGAGCGAGTACATGACCTCGTCGGTGACGGTGCGCTCCACGAACCTGTTTCCGCCCATGCCCTCGAACCGGGAGAAGTCGATGGGCTCACCGATCCGGACGGTGATCTTCGCCGGTCGCCACATCTTCGACCCGATGGGGTTCATCCGGTCGGTGCCGATCATGGCGACGGGGATCACGGGGACGCCGGTCTCCAGCGCCAGTCGCGCGAGGCCGGTCTTGCCCTTGTAGAGGCGTCCGTCGGGTGAGCGGGTGCCCTCGGGATAGATGCCGAGCAGCTTGCCCTGGCCGAGCACCCGGACCCCGGCGTTGAGCGCATCCTGCGCGGCGTCGGCGCCGGTGCGGTCGATGGGGACCTGCCCGACGGACGAGAAGAACCAGCGCTGGAAGGCGCCCTTGAGTCCGGTGCCGGTGAAGTACTCACTCTTCGCGAGGAAGGTGATGCGCCGACGTACGAGGAGGGGAAGGTAGAACGAGTCGAGGACGGCCCGGTGGTTACTGGCCAGGATCGCCGGTCCGTGCGCCGGAATGTTCTCGCCGCCCTCGAACTTCGGACGTCCTATGAGCCACAGCAGCGGCCCCAGGAGGGCGTACTTGAACAGCCAGTACCACATGGCATCCTTCCCGAATCCGATCATCCCCCACACGGATCGGTGCAGCACCGCCCGCCGGTCGACTCTACGACGACGCGACTGCCCCTCGCACATCGCCCCAGTGCTCGACCCCACCCTTTCAACGTCGACGTGACGATAATCTCACCTCCGGCGAATCTCACCTCCAGTGGAATTCGACTACAGCGGCGGTCGTGAGGTTTCGATCGCGGATCGGGCGAGATCGGCGGCACCGATGAGCCCGGCGGCGTCGCCGAGCTGCGCGACCCGGACGCGCGCGAGAGGACGATGGCCGGCGCCGGTGGTCACGGCCGCGTAGTGCTCGCGCGCGGCGTCGAGGAACAACGGCGCGGAACCGGAGACTCCTCCCCCGATGACGACGAGCTCGGGGTCGTAGACGTCGGCGACGAGCGCCAGTCCGAGCGCGAGCCTGCGGGCGAAATCGTCGAAGGCCGCGAGAGCGACGGGGTCGCCGTCGTGGGCCGCACCGGCGACCCGCCGGCCGGTGAGCGATCCGGGATCCGAGGCGATCTCGCCCGCGAGAACGGACCGCCCGGGTTCGGCCGCGAGCATCTCGACGATCGTGTCCACGAGACCCGTTCCGCTGCAATACCTCTCCCAACATCCCTGCTTGCCGCACGGGCAGGGCCGCCCGTCGGGCACGACCTGCAGGTGACCGAGTTCGGGCGCCACACCGTAGGCACCGCGATAGATCCTGCCGTCGAGCAGCAGGGCCGCGCCGATGCCCGTTCCGAGCGCGACCATCACCGCGATCGTGCTGCCCGCGGCGGCGCCGAAGCGGTACTCGGCCCAGGCCGCGGCATTGGCGTCGTGTTCGAGGACGACCGGCAACCCGAAGCGTTCGGTGAGCGTCTCGGCGAGCGGCGTATCGCGCCAGGGCAGATGCGGTGCGAACCGCACGGTGGTGCGGTCCTCGGTGAGGAAACCCGCGACCCCCAGCCCGACCGCGCCGATGTCGTTGCGCTCACGCAGATGCTCGACGAGCCGGTGCAGCGCGTTCTCGAGGGCGACCGCGGAGGACGGCGTCTGCGTGCGCACACTGTCGACGACGTCGCCGTTACGGTCGACGGCTGCCGCGCGGATGCTCGTGCCCCCGATGTCGATCCCGACCGTGAGCCCGGGGTCGTGCGTGTTCACGTGCGGAGGTTGACGGAGATCGGCTCGAAGGCCGGACGATCCCGTGTCGGCGGATCGGGGGTCGGCTCGGGCGGGACGCCACCGGTCGAGGGCAGGAACTGCGCGAGGAACTTCCGCAGCAACGCGATCAACGCCGCCAGTTTCGACGCCAGCCTGCTGACCAGTTCGTGGTTCTCGCCGCGAACCAGGGCTGCGGCGGCACAGAGCGGGCACCACGCGCACCCGTTCGGGGTGGTCGCGGCCTCGGCGTCACCCGGCGCCGTCGAACCGGTCGCGGTATCGGGGGCGGTATGAGCCGACGCGTCGCCGGTCGCGGCGACGAACTGCTGCACCGTGCCCTCGACGCGGTCGAGCACGGCGTCGGCGAGCAACAACAACTCGGAGATCAGGGCTTCGTGGTCGTCCCTCACAGCGGCCACACCGCCGGATCCGGTACGAATCGCACCACCAGATCGGTTCCGTCGAACTCGGCATCGGAGACGGTGCACCGCCGCAGCCCCGAGGCGAGTCGCACCCGGCGTCGCATGCCGTCGGCGCCGACGACGAGGTCGTCGCCGATCCGTCCGAGTGTCAGGGACGCGGGATCGGCGAGCGGCAGGTACATGCGCATCGCGTACACCGACTCCACCCCCGTTCCCGATTCGTGCTGCACCCGGACCGGCTCGTCGGTCTCCGACGAGGGAACGAGTGCATCGCGGCGGAGCGCCGTGGCGAGCTCCTCCAGAGCTGCCAACCCTACCGGCTCCGCAGCACGGCGCTCGCACACGATCACGGGAACGTCGGTGACGGCCGCCCCGATCTCGGCGACGATCGCCTCGTGCGCGGCCCGTTGATCGGCCAGCAGCCGTGCAGCCGCACCCGAACCGCCCACCGCGGGGACGACGCCGTTGACGACGACCGCGTCGACGCGAATGCCGGACAGGGCGAGCCACGATCGCACCCGTGCGAGCTCGGCACGACCGGCGCGGTCGGGCGTCGCCACGATCACCGCGGCGCTGCGTCCGCGATCGTCGAGCAGGTCGCGTACCGCGGTGATCCCCGACAGCAACCGATCGAACAGCGCGACGAAGACACCCGTGCGGGGGTCCGGACCGGTGGCCGCCGCGACCCGGCTGTGCTGAGGCCAGATCCGTTCCAGCGAATCGGAGACCGTGCGCGGCGCGGTGAGGGTGCGCAGGGCGTCGGCGGAGGCCGGGGCGTCGACGACGACGAGAGCCCACCGTCCGCTGTCCGCGAGTCGCGCGACCTCGGCGAGCACGAGCAGTTCCTCGACGCCGGGAAGCCCGGTCAGTTCGTCGGGCTCGGGCAGGTCGAACTGGTCTGCGTGCTCGTGCGTCCCGGCGAGCGCCGCCATCGAGGCGAGGACCGCGTAGCGCGTGCGGAGCAGCTGCAGCGAGTCGATCTCGACCATGCCGAGGTTGTCCTCGACGGTGCGGATGTCCGTCGCGCCGGCGTCCCGGTTCGTGGCCGGAGGCAGGTCGAGCACGTCGCCGAGAGAGTGCGCCCGGTCGATGGACACGACGAGCACGGGTTCTCCCGCACGGGCGGTCGCGAGCGCCTCGGCCGCGGCAAGGGTCGTCTTCCCGGCGCCGCCCTTTCCGAGGAACCATCGCACGCGGGCCGGGGCGTGCCGGACGTTCAGCCCTCCACCTGCTTCTTGAGTTCCTTCAGCGCGGTGTCGGTGATGACCTTCTCCGCCTTGCGCTTGAACAGACCGATCATCGGGATCGTGAGATCCACGGTGAGCTGGTAGTCGACGACCGTGGTGCCGCCGGGAGCCTCGGTCAGCACGTACGAACCGGACTGGGCCTTCTGGATCTCACCGCTCTCGAGCTCCCAGCTCACGGCACGGTTGTCGGACGCCCACTTGTACCGCAGGACGTAGGTGTCCTTCACGATGCCGGCGTCGAGGACGAAGCGCACGCGTTCGGCGCGGCCGTCGGGACGATGTTCCACGACCTCCACGGTCTTCGCCGCCGACACCCACGTCGGATAGGCATCGAAATCTGCGATGACCTCCATGACACGCTCGGCCGGCGCGTCGATGGTGATCGACCTCTTCGTCTTCTCGGCCATGTGGTGACGGCTCCCTTTCTCGGTCCCTCGGGTGTGCACCGATCAGTCCCGCCCCGAGGGTCTATCACACACCGTGGGAACAACGGTATCGGGACGACGCTCCTTCGGTGGCTTCAGTGTCGCGGCGGTTCACCTGCCGGACGACCGGCCTCGAGACGCTGCTTGACCTCGAAGGTCATCACCTTCCCTTGGACCCGGCGCGTACGGTTCATTCCCGCGAGGTCGAGACCCGCCACCCGCTCGGGCGCGACACCGGCCGGCTCGCAGTGCAGGAAGTAGTGGATCACCGCGCCGTCGAGAACCGGCTCGATCCACACCTCCATCGTTCCGTCGAGCGGACCCGACACCGTCCACCGGATGCCCTTCTCGGCTCGGTCCTCCCGCACGGTCAGTACGAGATCGGGCCACCATGCACGCCACCGATCGAGGGCCGCGACCTCCTCGGCGATGCGCTCCGGAGGCGCCGCTACGAAGGTCTGGTCCGCCACCTGAATGCTGCTCACGCAGAACAGCTTCACATATCGCGTCGGCGGCCCGTCCGGTCACCCCGCCGACGGCGTCACCGTCTCGTTCGGGGGCGCCGAGGCGTCGAGATAACCGCGCAATCTTGCGCCCAGGACGTCCCATCTCCAATCGCTGGAGACCCACTCTCGACCGGCCGCGCCCATCGCGGCGGCACGATCGGGATCGGCGAGGACACCGGACACCGCGGTCGCGACGGCTGTGACGGAGGTGCCGTCGACGACGTAGCCGGTGCGACCGTCGCGCACCGTTTCCGGGGCACCACCCGACCGGCCTGCCACGACGGGCACCCCGGTCGCGGACGCCTCGAGGTACACGATGCCCAGGCCCTCGACGTCGAGACCGCCGCCGCGGGTCCGGCACGGCATCGCGAACACGTCAGCGATGGTGTGGTGCGCGGCGAGCTCGGCCGACGGCACGGTGCCGGTGAATACGACGTGCTCCTCGACATCCGTGCGGCGCGCGAGCTCCCGCAGGCGCGACTCGTACGGTCCGCCGCCGACGATGACGAGGACGGCACCGTCGATCCGCTTCCGGATCGCGGGCAGCGCACGGATGAGCATGTCCTGTCCCTTGCGCGGCACCAGGCGCGACAGACACAGCACGGTGGGCCGGTCGCCGAGACCGTAACGTGCCCGCAGTTCGGCGCGGGCCGCCGGATCGGGCCGGAAGACGTCGGTGTCCACCCCGGACGGCAGGTGTTCGAGACCCGCTTCGGGGCCGAATGCCGAGGCGAACCGCCCCCTCGTGTAACGACTGACGTAGGTGACGGTGTCGGTGTGCTCGCCGATCTGCCGCAGCGCCTGCCGGGCGGCGGGAAGCATCGACCATCCCACCTCGTGGCCGTGGGTGCTGGCGACGATGCGATGAGCGCCGGCGCGGCGCAGCACGGGCGCCAGCAGCGCCAACGGTGCAGCCGCTCCGAACCAGACGGTGTCGCAGTCGTGTTCGGTGAGCAGCCGCGTGGTCCGTCGCGCGACGTCGGGTGTCGGCAGCATCAGTGTCGTGGGATGACGGACGACCTCGAAGGGGACTCGTGCGTCGAACTTCACATGGCTGTCGCCGCGCCACCGCGGCGCGTAGACGACCAGGTCGTCGGACGGCAGCTGGTTCGCGAAGGCGTGCAGATAGGACTGGATGCCCCCCGGTCGGGGCGGGAAATCGTTCGTCACCAGCAGGGTCCGCGACATGGGACCACCGTAGAAGCAGCGCGACGGGAAGGCGCCGACGGGTCCCGAGCTCCGGACGGTGCCGATGGGCCCGGCCCGGACCGTCCCGGTCAGCGGATGTCGCGGATGCGCTCTCCGAGCCAGCGACCCCAACCGCCCACGAAGCCGGCGGTGTCGACGCCGAGCAGGTCTGTGAGCACGTCGTCGAGGTGTTCGTCGGTGAGGGGACCCGCGGCGAGGGCGCGGTAGAGGGAGACGAGCGTGTCGTGTCCGAACTGGTCCGCGGTGTACGCGGCGATCGACCAGGAGCTCTCGTAGGCGAGCGTCGACCGGTCGCCGATGAAGTCGCCGTCGGCGGGCAGCGACGTCGGTACACCCGACGCCCGTACCTGCCGGGTCAGCGTCGGCGCGATCCGCTGCACGTCGACCGGCCCGGTGGCGAGGCCCTCCGCGGCCGTGCGGTGGCCGACGTAGTCGGCGAAGCCCTCGAGGACCCACATCGGGGAGCCGTCCACGGTGCCGGCGCGTGCGGCGACGTGCACCGTCTCGTGCGCGAGCACGATCCGGCGGGAGGTGTCGTCCAGCCGGTCGCTCGCGGCCGGGTTGAAGACGATGCGCTGCCCGGTGGCGATCCCGCGCTCGTGGTCGACATCGTCGGAGACCGCGACGGCCGCGATGTCGTCGCCGTCGTGTCGTGGCCCGACGAGGTGCGAGAACTCCTCGTGTGAGGACGTCACGACCACCAGTGCGCGTCGCGGCCAGGAATCGCCCCAAAGGTCGTCGACAGCCTCGACCACCGACGGCAGGTCGCCTGCCAGGTCGTCGACGAAGGCGGCGTTGTCCGGGTGTCCGATCGCGAGCGAGCGACCACCCTCGGTCTGCGCGGTCGCGAGGTGGAGGCTGCCGTGGTCCCAGGGCCCTCGCCAGGTGACGGTCTGCGCCCCGGCGAGATCGGGTGCGTCGTCGGCGATCCGCCAGCCCTGCGGCCGGTGGACGAACAGCACGGTCACCGGTCGCCGGGTGGGTGTGTCGTCGATTCCGTCCACGGCGTACCGCAGGTGGACGCGGTGCGCCCGTACCTCGCCGGCCGCGAACCGGGCGATCGTCTCGGGCGGCAGGGGCAGCGCGGGTTCGGAGGCGAGTTCGTAGCCGAGCTCGGCGAGGGGAACGGCGGAGATCGCCGCGATCCGCTCCCGTTCGGCGTCGAGGAGTTCCGGAGACGCGTCGTCGATCAACTCCGCGAGGGACCCGTCGTCGCCGGTCCGGACGGCGTGCGCCCAGTCGTCGAGCACGACCTGCAGTTCGGCCCGTACCCGGCTGTCGGCGTCGTCGGTGTCCACCGGGTCGACGGCCAGCAGCAGTCCTGCCGTGACCAGCGCGACCACGAGCCCGGCCAGGCCGAGACGTTCCCACTTGCGGGTACCGGCGGTGGAGGGCGATCGCGCGGGCACCGCGTCAGTCTAGGTCGGTGTCCGAGGGTGGTCCCGTACGCCCTCGCCCACCGGCTGCGATCCCGCCTCTACCCGGTCAGTACCGCCGGGCGCTGTGGAACGGGAAGCGATCGATCGACTGCACCTTCACCGGCACACCGAAGGTCGACGCGTGCACCATGTTGCCATCGCCGACGTACATGCCGACGTGGGAGGCGTCGTCGTAGAAGATCACGAGGTCGCCGGGCTGCAGATTGTCGCGGGAGACGGGGATGCCGCCCTGCGCCTGGGCCTGACTCGACCGGGGCAGTGATTTGCCGACCTGGTTGTACGCCCACACCATGAGTCCCGAGCAGTCGAACTGGTCGGGTCCGGTCGCGCCCCACACGTACGGCGAGCCGATCCGCGACAGGGCGGCGCGGAGCGCGGCGCCGTTGCTGCCGGGGACGAGGTGCTGCAGGATCTTCTCGGCGTCGAGGCCCGGAGGGAAGGGAGTGCCGGCGAGTTCGGCCTTCTCCGCGTCGCTCAGCGCCTCGAAGGCGTTCAGGACCCCTTCGATCTGCTCCTCGAGTTCGGCCTGTCGCCGCTGGAGTTCGTCGCGGAGGGTCTGGGCCTGCTCGGCGGCGGCACGCGCCTCGTCGGCGGCATGCTGCGCGGCGACGGCCGCCTCGGCCGCAGCGGCGGTGGCCGCCCGGAAGCCCTCGACCTCACGCGAGGTCTGCTCGCCCAGGACGTCGAGCAGGACCATCTGGTCGAGCATCTGCTGGGGCGAGTCGCTCACCATGACGGCGAACAGCCGGTTGGTGCGCGCACCGCGGTAGTTGGCCCGCGCGAGCTTGTCGACGGTGGGCTTGAAGCGGGCGATCTCGGCGCGAGCGGCGCCGAGCTCGTCGTCGGCCTGGCCGGCACGCACCTCGGCCTCGTGCTGCGCAGCGACCTTCGCTTCGAGATCCGCCCCGGCGGCGTGCAACGCCTCGGTGGCCTGTTCGCTGCGACGCGACAGATCCGCGAGGTGCTCGAGGCGTGCTGCCGGGCTCTCCCCTGCGGGTTGCGCCGTCGCCGGCGCCAGGGTGAAACCGAGGACCATCATCACGAGGGCTACGACGAGCGCCGGACGGCCGGTCCGTCGCCTGTCCTGCACTCGTACGAGGTGCTTCGTCCTGTCGGAAACCACGTGGGCTCGCATCCTTTCCCAAAGGTCTCGATCAGGTTACGGAATTGCATAGGTTTGTGTCTACCTGCGAGTAGCCCTCCCACGCAGCGGTCGTTTGTGCAAGCAGTTCCTGCATCGGAAAGGACGTGCAGACACACGAGGAGGGTGGGTCCGGTACGTACCGGACCCACCCTCCTCGGGCAGTGCGTCGGCGCTGGAGCGGGGGTGCTCAGCCCGATCGGAAGCGACGGGCGCCGACCGATCAGAAGCGACGGGCGCCGACCGATCAGAAGCGACGGGCGCCGTCGACGGGCATCGAGTTCAGCGGTGCGATCTTGACCGGCTGGCTCGAGGTGGAGGCGTGCACGATGTTGCCGCCGCCGATGTAGATGCCGGTGTGGCTGCCGCCGTAGAACGACACGACGTCCCCGGGCTGCAGAGCCGCGACGTCCACCGGGGCACCGGCGGAGGCCTGCTCGTAGCTGGTGCGCGGGACGCTCAGACCGGCCTGCTTGTAGGCCCACTGCACGAGACCCGAGCAGTCGAAGGAGCTCGGGCCGGCAGCGCCGTAGACGTAGGGGGCACCGATCTTCGACTGCGCGGCGTCGGCAGCGCGCTGGCCGACAGAGCTGAAGGGGGCGGTGAAGGAACCGGACTGAGGCGCGGGGGCGGCCTCGGGGGCCGGCGGAACGATGTTGGCGATCTCCGGCGGCACGGTCACACCGGCCGGGAGGTCGAACGTTCCGACACCGGGAATGTTGATCGGCTCGGCCATCGCCGGGCCGGCCGAGACGGTGACTGCTCCGAGAGCAATGGCACCGGCGACGAGTGCGCGCCGGACGGTGCGCGTGCTGTTGTTCGAAACCACGAGGGGACGTTCTCCGTTTCTTCCGTTCACCCGCCGACCGAGTTAGCTGACGGATTCGGGCCGGAAGATCAGCCCTACCCCTCCCCGCGAGCAGCGGAGGGGATTCACCCCGAGTACTACGTGTGGGTCCCCGGCTCACCGCTCCCGCAGACGGGAGAAGCGATTAGGCGGTAACCGTGCGGCTCCGACCCGGGGGTGGGGCGGAAACTCTCCGCTCGGTCTCGAAAAGATTACGAAACGGCATCGGTGAAGTCGACCGCCTTGCCGTGCGATCCGACCTTCTCGGGCCACCCCTGGAGGAATGCCGTCGCGGGGCAACGGTCCGATAACGGCGCGGTAACGGCCACTGTCCGGCGCACCTCCGCTCGGGAGAGGCCCGGCGCCCGTTTCACCCGAGTTCCTTCCGGAAGAACCAGGTCAGGGCACGCTGACTCATCGACCGTCGACGAGGCGATGCGCCCGATTCGCCGGATTGTCGTTCCCGGAGGCCGATCGGTCTGTTCTCCGGCCTCCGTTTACCCTTCATCGAGCCGAAAAGAACGCAGTGTGATCCTCGTCTCCCCGTGCTCCGAACCCCGCTCCGAAGCCCGCTCGACGGCGTGTCGGTGACGCTTCCTAGGCTCTGCCGCATGACCTCGCCGCAACCATCCGCCCTCGGCGTGCAACTCGGTTTCGACGAGCTCGACACTCCGCTGCGCGAGACCACCTTCGTCGTCGTCGACCTCGAGACGACCGGCGGGAAGGCAGCCGAGGACGCCATCACAGAGATCGGCGCGGTGAAGATCCGCGGGGGCGAGGTGCTCGGCGAGTTCGCGACCCTCGTCGATCCGGGACGACCCATCCCCCCGTACATCGTGCAGCTCACCGGCATCACCACCGCGATGGTCTATGCGGCGCCCAAGGTCGAGGAGGTGCTGCCCGCCTTCCTGGAATTCGCGTCCGGAGCGGTGCTCGTCGCACACAACGCCGGATTCGACGTCGGCTTCCTCGAGGCGGCCACGGCGCAGTGCGAACTCGCGTGGCCCCGCTTCCAGGTGCTGTGCACCGTCAAGCTGGCCCGCCGCGTCCTCGGACGCGACGAAGCGCCGTCGGTGAAGCTGTCCGCGCTGGCCGAACTGTTCCGGGTCTCCACCGTGCCCACCCACCGCGCCCTGGACGACGCACGCGCCACCGTGGACGTCCTGCACGCCCTCATCGAACGGGTCGGCAACCAGGGCGTCCACAGCCTCACCGAACTGCGCGACTATATGCCGGTGGTCACCGCCGAGCAGAGGGCCAAACGCGCACTCGCCGCGCATCTGCCGCGCAAACCGGGTGTCTACATGTTCCGCGGCCCGTCGGACGAGGTGCTGTACGTCGGCACGGCGGTCGACCTGCACCGGCGTGTCCGTACCTATTTCACGGGCTCCGAGACGCGACCGCGGTTGCGCGAGATGGTCGCGCTCACCACACGCATCGATCACGTCGAATGCGCCCACGGGCTCGAGGCCGGCGTCCGCGAACTCCGGTTGATCGCGGCCCACACCCCTCCCTACAACCGCCGGTCGAAATATCCGATGCGCGGTTGGTGGATCATCCTCACCGACGAGGCGTTCCCGCGCCTCGCCGTGAGCCGCACCCCCGGACCCGACTCGGTCGGCCCGTTCTCGGTGCGCGCCGACGCCGCGGATGTCGCGGCACTGCTCGCGGAGATGTGCGGTCTGCGCACGTGCACGCGCAGGATCGGCCGTACGGCCCGCCACGGCGACCGCTGCCCGCCCGTCGCGGTCGGGGGCTGCGCCGCAGCCGCCTTCGGGGTCCAGGACGCCTCCGCCTACGCAGCCCAGGTCGAGCGTGCGCGCGCGGTCGTCCGCGGAACCGCCGACGACGCCGTCGAATCGGCGCAGCAGCGACTCGACGCCCTCGTGCGCGACCAGCTGTTCGAGAACGCCGCCCGCCTCCGCGACCGCCTCGCCACCGCCCTCGTCGCGCTGCGGCGCACGCAACGCCTCGCGGCGCTGGCGGCCGTCGACGAACTCGTCGCCGCGCGACCGCGGGCCGAGGGCGGGTGGGAGTTCGCCGTCGTGCGCGCCGGTCGTCTCGCGTCCGCCGGAGTGGCACCGCGCGGTGTGCGCCCGATGCCCGTCGTCGAGGCGATCGTCGCCGCGGCCGAGACGGTGCGGCCGTCACCCGGCCCGCTCCGGGGCGCGTCCCCGGAGGAGATCGGTCTGGTCGCACGATGGCTCGACGGCGAGGGCATCCGCATCGTCCGGGCGAGCGAGGGCTGGTGCGAACCGACACGGGGTGCGGGCCGGTGGAGCACGTGGGCCGAGCTCGCCCGCGACGCCCGCGCGGTCCGCAGGCTCCTCTCCGCCGACGACCCGCACCGCTTAGGCTGATGCAATCCCCGAGGAAGGTTGAAGGAGACCCCATGATCAACGCGATCGTCCTGATCGATGCCGAGGCGAACCGTATCCCCGAAACCGCGCAAGCGGTGGCCGACCTCGACGGTGTCGACACGGTGTACTCCTGCGCGGGCGACGTCGACCTCGTGGCCGTGGTCCGGGTCCGCGACCACGAGAAGATCGCGGAGGTCGTCACCCGGGGCATCAACAAGATCGACGGCGTGACGAAGACCGTCACCCACATCGCATTCCAGTCGTACTCGAGCGCCGACGTCGAGGCCGGCTTCTCGATCGGGAACTGACACCCCGCAGCACCACCGACGACCGACGGGCCCGCACCGATGCAGTGCGGGCCCGTCGTTCGTGTGTCCTTACTCTTCTCCGGTCATTTCTGTCCGGAACCGGCACCCAGCCGCGTGGTGACCTCGGCCCACTGCTCCAGGACGGCCGTGGCCCGGCCGCTGTCGATCGCCTCTGCCGCCGTCTCGAGCCCGGCCGTGAGGGCATCCTCGAGAACGCCGTCGACGCCCCGGAAAGCCGCGATTGCCCCGGCGGCGTTGAGGAGCACGGCATCGCGCACCGGCCCTGTCTCCCCCGCCAGCATCGCCCGCGCGATCGCCGCGTTCTCCGTGGCGTCACCTCCGCGGAGCGCCTCGAGCGGAACCCGTTCGATACCGAGATCGCGCGGATCGAGCGTCACGACCCGGACCTCGCCGCCGTGGACGACGTGCACGCGCGAGGTCGTGGAGGTGGTCAGTTCGTCGAGACCGTCGTCGCCTCGGACGACGAGCGCCGAATTGCCGCGCTGCGCGAGCACACCGGCGACGGTCGGGACGAGCGGTTCGAAGGCGCACCCGATCAGGCCGGCGCTCGGGCGGGCCGGATTGGTGAGCGGGCCGAGGACGTTGAAGACCGTCGGGATGCCGATCTGCTTGCGCGGTGCGGCCGCGAAACGCAGCGCCGGGTGGTAGACCGGCGCGAAGCAGAATCCGATCCCGGCCTCGGCGACCGAGCGGGCCACCTCGTCGGGTCCGAGATCGATGTGCACTCCGAGCGCTTCGAGCACGTCGGCGCCGCCGCTCTTGGACGAGGCGGCGCGGTTGCCGTGTTTGACCACGCGGATACCCGCTGCGGCGACGACCAGCGAGGCCATCGTGGAGATGTTGACGGTGTTCGCCCGGTCGCCACCGGTGCCCACGACGTCGACCACGTCACCGTCGACCGGGACCAACCGGGCGTAGTCGAGCATCGTGTCGGCGAGTGCCCGCACCTCCTCGGGTGTCTCGCCCTTCATCTTCAGAGCGACACCGAAGGCCGCGATCTGAGCGGGAGTGGCGTTGTCGGAGAAGATCTCGCTCATCGCCCATCGCGCCTCCGCGGCGGACAGGTTCTGCCCGGCCGTGAGCACTCCCAGGACGGAGGGCCAGTTCTGCGTCACCTCGTCCGCGTCTCGCGTCGCGTTCATCGCACCTGCCCTCGCCGCATCTCGCTCCTCACCGGGCACCGGCGTGCCCTCCGACCGGTCAGCTTAGCCAGCGGAATCCTGCGGTTGCAGAGCGTCCCATCCCAGGGCCGTTCCACCGAGCCGCTGGGCAAGCGAGGCCATGCGCGACTTCTCCTGCGCACAGTGCAGTGCATCGAGGACCTGCACGCGCTGCAGGATCACCGAGGCGCCCGCGACGGCCGCGGCTGGGACGTTCCCGTCGCCGGTCCCGGCCACGACGTAGCCGTCCTGCCCGGCCAGTTCCGCCGCCCGGTCCACCCTGTCGGCGGGCAGGGCGAGGTGGTGCCGCAGAACCGCCTCGTCCTCGGCCTGCCACACAGGTGTCGCCTCGGCGGCACGCTCGAGCGCCGTCGAACACGCCTCCGCGTCGTCGAAGGACGAGACGACCACGACCAGGTCGGGCCGGTTCGCGTCGAGCGGTTCGCTGCGCCGACCGATCAGGGACCGCAGCCACCCCCGAACACCCTTTCCGGTACTCATGTCACCACGATCGCACGTGACCTCCGCGACCCTCCGAAATGTCCCGTGTGACACCCCTCCGAGCACCCGCCACCGAGTGCCCACCTGGAGAAATACAGGTCCGGGACCTGCACGGACGCGCCGATTTCGGCCCCGATTGCCCAAGACGTACTACGACGGGTCATACTAGCCAGCGTGACGAGCGCAGTAGGGACTTCAGGATCTGCAATCACACAGCGCGTGCACTCGTTGAACCGGCCCAACCTGGTCAGCGTCGGCACCATCGTGTGGTTGTCCAGTGAGCTCATGTTTTTCGCAGGGCTCTTCGCCATGTACTTCGTGGCACGGGCACAGGCCCCGGAGGGCATGTGGCCGCCCCCGCCCACCCACTTGAACCTGTGGTTGGCGGTACCGATCACCATGGTGCTGATCGCTTCTTCCTTCACCTGCCAGCTGGGCGTCTTCGCCGCCGAGCGCGGCGACGTCTTCGGCCTGCGACGGTGGTACATCATCACCCTCGGCATGGGCACCTTCTTCGTGCTCGGTCAGGGCTACGAGTACATCACCCTGGTGAAGGACGGCACGACCATCCCCGGCAGCGTGTACGGCTCGGTGTTCTACATGACCACCGGTTTCCACGGCCTGCACGTCATCGGCGGCCTCATCGCATTCGTGTTCCTGCTGTTCCGCACGAAGGTCAGCAAGTTCACGCCTGCGCAGGCCACTGCGGCCATCGTCGTTTCGTATTACTGGCACTTCGTCGACATCGTTTGGATCGCGCTGTTTGCCACGATTTATTTCATCCGTTAGCCAGCTGAACGCCCAGGCAGCCCCCTGACGTCCAGTCCGTCCCGACATAAAAAAAGGGATACAGATGAGTTCATCCCCACCTCTCGCCTCCGAGGGTGACATGCCCGGTCGATCCTCTGCAGCCGATGCTGCGAAGTCCCGCCGCCAGCGCAAGATGCGCCGGCGCGTCACCGGAGCGTTGGTCCTTGCGCTCGGTCTCCTCAGCGCAGGCTTCATCGCCTCCGCGCTGACACCTGCCCCGCAGGTGGCTACAGCGCAGGACGACCAGAGCGCTCTGATCCGCGAGGGTCAGCAGCTCTACGAGACCTCCTGCGTGACCTGCCACGGTGTCAATCTTCAGGGCGTCCAGGACCGCGGTCCCAGCCTCATCGGGGTCGGCGAGGCCGCCGTCTACTTCCAGGTCTCCTCGGGCCGCATGCCGATGATGCGCAACGAGGCCCAGGCCCTCCGCAAGGACCCGAAGTTCGACGCTGCGCAGACCGACGCGCTCGGCGCGTACATCCAGGCCAACGGTGGAGGCCCGACGGTCATCCGCGACGAGAACGGCGAGATCGCCCAGTCGTCACTGCGCGGCAACGACATCGGACGCGGTTCGGAGCTCTTCCGCCAGAACTGCGCGTCCTGCCACAACTTCACCGGACGCGGCGGCGCGCTCTCGTCCGGCAAGTTCGCACCGAACCTGGATCCGGCCAACGAGCAGCAGATCTACACCGCGATGCTCACCGGCCCCCAGAACATGCCGAAGTTCTCCGATCGTCAGCTGACGGTCGAGGAGAAGCAGGACATCATCGCGTACATCAAGTCCGCCAGTGAGACGAGAGACCCGGGTGGCTACGGGCTCGGCGGCTTCGGCCCCGGTGCCGAAGGGCCGACCATGTGGGTCGTCGGCATGGTCGCCGTCGTCGGCGCTGCACTGTGGATCGGAGCAAGGTCATGAGTGGCGGCGAAACGCCGAACAAGCACACGGTCGAAGATCTCGACCGGATGAGCCGGGACGATCTCGTCACGCTCGGCACGAACCTCGACGGCGTCGACGTCGCGTTCCGCAAGGATCGCTGGCCCGTCGAAGGCACGCGTGCCGAGAAGCGGGCCGAGCGCAACGTCGCATTCTGGTTCGCCCTCGCGGGCATCGCGGGTGTCGCGTTCATCGCGATCTACCTGTTCTGGCCGTGGGAGTACCAGGGCATCGGCGACGAGAACTACGGCTGGTACAGCCTCTACACCCCGATGCTCGGACTGACCCTGGGTCTGTCCATCCTCGGCATCGGCGTGGGCGCGGTGCAGTTCACCAAGAAGTTCATCCCCGAGGAGGTGTCGATCCAGGATCGGCACGACGGCGGCTCGCCCGAGGTCGATCGCAAGACGATCGTCGCCGAGCTCTCCGACTCGCTCGAGACGTCCACCCTGCCGCGCCGTAAGCTGATCAAGCGCACCGCGATCTTCGGTGGTGGCGCGCTCGGCCTCGGTCTGATCATGCCGCTCGGCGGCCTGATCAAGAATCCGTGGGCCGAGGGTGACCAGTCGTCGCTGTGGGTGTCGGGCTGGACTCCGCGCTACCCCGGCGAGACCATCTACCTGCGTCGCGACACCGGCCGCCCCCAGGACATCGTCCTGGTGCGCCCGGAGGACCTCGACGCCGGCGGTATGGAGACGGTGTTCCCGTTCCGCGAGTCCGATCGCGGTGACGACCACGCTCTGCTGCAGAGCCTGCGCGGCATCCGCAACGCCGTCATGCTCATCCGCCTGCGCACCGAGGACACCGAGCGTGTCGTCAAGCGCAAGGGCCAGGAGAGCTTCAACTACGGCGACTACTTCGCGTACTCGAAGATCTGCACGCACCTCGGCTGCCCGACCTCGCTCTACGAGCAGCAGACGCACCGCATCCTGTGCCCGTGCCACCAGTCGCAGTTCGATGCGCTGGAGTACGGCAAGCCGATTTTCGGTCCCGCTGCTCGCGCACTGCCGCAGCTTCCGATTACAGTGAACGAAGAGGGCTTCCTGGTCGCCAACGGTGACTTCATCGAGGCACTCGGCCCGGCATTCTGGGAGCGTCGCCCGTGAGTACTGCAACCCCGTCCCGCGCCGCACAGATCGGCGAGAATCTCGATTCTCGCTACCACCTGTCCGCGGGCATCCGCCGCCAGATCAACAAGGTGTTCCCCACCCACTGGTCCTTCCTCCTGGGTGAGATCGCGCTCTACAGCTTCGTCATCCTGTTGATCTCGGGTATCTTCCTCACCCTGTTCTTCGACCCCTCGATGGCGCACGTCATCTACGAGGGCGTCTACACGCCGCTGCGCGGTGTGGGTATGTCCCGCGCCTACGAGACGACCCTGAACCTCTCCTTCGAGGTTCGCGGTGGTCTGTTCGTGCGACAGATCCACCACTGGGCAGCACTGATGTTCGCAGCGTCGATCGTCGTCCACCTGCTGCGCGTGTTCTTCACCGGTGCGTTCCGGCGTCCGCGTGAGGCCAACTGGGTGATCGGCTCGCTGCTGCTCATCCTGGCGATGTTCGAAGGCTTCTTCGGTTACTCCCTCCCCGACGACCTGCTCTCGGGCACCGGCCTCCGCGCCGCGTTCTCGGGCATCACGCTCTCGATCCCGATCATCGGTTCGTGGATGCACTGGGCGATCTTCGGTGGCGACTTCCCGGGTGAGCTGATCATCCCGCGCTTCTACGTCCTGCACGTGCTGCTCGTCCCGGGCATCATCCTGGCCCTGATCGCCGCGCACCTCGCGCTGGTCTGGTACCAGAAGCACACGCAGTTCCCCGGCCCCGGCCGCACGGAGCAGAACGTCGTCGGCGTTCGTATCCTCCCGGTCTTCGCCGTCAAGTCGGGTGCTTTCTTCGCGATGACCTTCGCGGTGCTCGCCCTGATGTCCGGCCTGCTGCAGATCAACCCGGTCTGGAACATCGGCCCGTACAACCCGTCGCAGGTGTCCGCCGGCTCGCAGCCCGACATCTACATGATGTGGACGGACGGCATGGCCCGTATCTGGCCCGCCTGGGAGCTGTACCTGTTCGGCCGGTACACGATCCCGCAGCCGTTCTGGATCGCGCTGATCATGGGCCTGGTGTTCGTCGTGCTCACGGTCTACCCGTGGATCGAGAAGAAGTTCACGAAGGACGACGCACACCACAACCTGCTGCAGCGTCCGCGCGACGTGCCGGTCCGCACCGGCATCGGGTTCATGGCCCTGGCGTTCTACGCCGTCGCCACGATCATGTGTGTCAACGACATCATCGCGTACAAGTTCGACATCTCGATCAACGCGACGACCTGGATGGGCCGCATCGGTCTCGTCCTGCTCCCGCCGCTCGCCTACTACATCGCGTACCGGTTCTGCCTGGGTCTGCAGCGCAGCGACCGTCAGGTGCTCGAGCACGGCATCGAGACGGGCATCGTCCGTCGCCTGCCGACCGGCGAGTACATCGAGATCCACCAGCCGCTCGGCCCGGTGGACGAGCACGGCCACCCGATCCCGCTGGAGTACCAGGCCGCCCCGGTTCCGAAGCGGATGAACAAGCTCGGCACCGCCGGCAAGCCAGGCTCCGGCAGCTGGTGGAGCCCGGACCCGGCCGACGAGGCCGCCGCTCTCGAGGCCGCCCACCACGAGGCCGAGCTCGAGCTGCGGAACACGCTCCGCGAGTACCAGGAGCGCGTCCACGGCAACGGAGACGGCGCAGCCCAGCTGCCCGACAAGTCGCAGCACTGATCCGCATCAGCGGCTCGTAACGGGGCCCCGGACCATCACGGTCCGGGGCCCCGTTCGTCGTTCGGGGGTTCTCCCATCCCCCACCGGATATCGTCCGGAGCGTACGTCTTGACCTTGACACTGTGACAAGCGCTCGAATGGGTCGTGAAGGAGGTGCCTCCCATGCGCACACATCAGGACCCGTCCACCCGCCTCGTCGAGGCCCTGTCCACCCGCCTCGTCGAGGCCCTGTCCACCGACGACGCCTCCGTGCGTCTGCGCGCCGCACTCGAGTCGGGTACCGCACCCGATCCCGAAACGGTGACCGCTCTCGTCGACCGGTGCGCGGTGGAGCCGGACTTCTTCGTCCGCGACATGCTGACCTGGGCGCTGTGCCGTCTGCCGGCCGGGGTGACCGTGCCGCGTCTGCTCGCCGAGCTCGGTTCGGATGTCTCGCAGGCACGCAGTCAGGCCCTGCACACGTTGTCGAAGATCGGCGATCCCGTCGCATGGCCGAAGGTTTCGGGGATGCTCCACGACGAGCACGACGAGGTGGCACGCAGCGCGTGGCGCGCGGCGGTCGCTCTCGTGCCACCGGGCTCGGAAAGCGGCCTCGCTGCGGCTCTCGGCGCCGAACTGGGCCGCGGCGACCGCGACCTACAACTGAGCCTCGGTCGCGCTCTCGTGGCACTCGACGAGGCCGCGGCGCCGGTCCTGGACACGGCGATGAACAGCCCCGACCCGCGCGTCCGCGCTCACGCGGAGGCCACCGAACGGATCCGCGTCGACCCCGACAGCGCGTTCGTCCTCTCTGTGGAGTCGGCGAAACGCGTCGCCGCACTCGGCGCGGACGGTATCCGGGAGTGAGCCGGTGCTGATCGGTGAGGTCTCGCGGCGCTCCGGTGTCAGCAGCCGCATGCTGCGGCACTACGACCGCCTGGGGCTGGTCACGCCGACTGGCCGTACCTCGGGCGGCTACCGCGAGTACACCGAGGACGACCTCAGGAGGCTCTTCCACGTGGAGAGTCTCCGGAGTCTCGGCCTGTCGCTGAACGAGGTCGGACGTGCGCTGGGGGAACCGGATTTCGCTCCGGCGGATCTGGTGCAGGAGCTGATCCGGCACACGCGCGAACGGATCGCCGCCGAGACCGAACTCCTCGCTCGTCTCGAAGGCGTCGACTCGGCCTCCCCCAGCGGTTGGGACGACGTCCTGCGCCTCGTCGCGCTGTTGCGCGCGTTCGAATCCGATTCCGGCTCCCGCCGCCAGCAGGCGATCCTGTCCCAGGACGAGGACACGACGCTGCCGGTCGCAGCGCTGGTCCGGGCGGCGCTGTCGGAGGAGGATCCGTTCGTCGCCGGCGCGCTGCGCTGGTCGCTCGCCCGAGCAGCGGAGGCATTCGACGCTGCGCTGCCGGCACTCGCGGAGGGCCTTCACTCCGACGAGGTGCCGGTGCGGCGACGGGCGATCGCGACACTCGCGGAACTCCGTGTGCCCGAATCGACGAGGCTCCTGGAGGGGGCCCTCGACGACACCGATCCCAAAGCACGTTCCACGGCGGCTCTGACGCTCGGGGCGCGAGGGGTGGACGTGGCCGTCCCCGTGCTCGTGGAGATGATCGTGGAGGGCCGGTCGGACGTCGAGGCCGCCGAGGTACTCGGCCTGCTCGCAGATCGGCCGCTGTCGTCCGCCGAGATCGTGCGGTTGCTGCAGCACGCGCTCGGCGGCTCGGACGATGCCGGTGTCCGGCTACGTCTCACGCAGGCACTCGCGGAGATCCCCGGGTCGGCCGCCTACGACGCGCTCGAGGCTCTGACCGACGATCCGAATCGTACGGTCGCAGCGACCGCGAGGGTCGTCCTCACCACGCGTCGGGCTCCCTGAAGAACTGAACCTCGAGAACGACGACGGAAACGACGCAGGCGCCGCACCCGAAGGTGCGGCGCCCGTGTGGTCGAGGGTACCGGCTCAGTGCTTCTCGGGTCCGATGTGGTACTCGAACACCAGGCCGGCTGCTGCCGCGATGATGAGCGCGACCGCGAGGACGATCATCCACGGCTGGTAGAAGGCCAGTGCGATGGCGGCGAACGCTGCTGCGCCGGCGAGCAGGATCGGCCAATAGCTCCCCGCACTGAAGAAACCGAGGTCGCCCGCACCGTCGCTGATCTCGGCGTCCTCGTAGTCCTCGGGACGGGTGTCGAGACGACGAGCAACGAAGCGGAAGTACGTTCCGACGATCAGGGTCAGACCGGCGGAGAGGACGATGGCCGTGAGGCCGGCCCATTCGATGCCCTTGTCCGAGAGCCCGGTGAACACGCCGTACACGATGGCGACGAGCACGAAGAACACCGTCACGACCTCGAAGAGCTTGGCTTCGATCTTCATATCAGCACTTGTCCTTGTCGGAGGGGGTGGCCGTCACTCGCCTGCGGCGACGGTCGCCGACCGATCCGTGCGGTCGGTCTTGAACGGAGTCGTCGAGGTCGCGATCGGGCTCTGGCCGATGGCTTCGAGCGCACGAGCGTTCGACAGGCCTTCGCCGCCGTCCTCGACCGGCTTGCGGAGCTCGATGTACCGGGCGAAGTCCTCCGGGCTGACCGCGCGGACCTCGAAGTTCATCATCGCGTGGTAGGTGCCGCACATCTCGGCGCAGCGGCCGACGAACGCGCCCTCACGCTCGATCTCGGAGATCTGGAAGACCGGATCGGAGTTGTTCTCACGCGGGTTCGGGTTCACGTCGCGCTTGAACAGGAACTCCGGCACCCAGAAGGCGTGGATGACGTCGGAGGACGCCAGCTGGAACTCGATGCGCTTCCCGGTGGGAAGAACGAGCACCGGAATCTCTTCGCTGGTGCCGATCGTCTCGATCTTGTCGTAGTGCAGGTAGGACAGGTCCTCGGCGGGCTTGCCGTGGATCGCTCCCGGAGCCTCGTGCTCCTCACCCGATTCACCGTGCGCGGTGGACGGGTCGAACGGCTCCTGTGCGACTGCCGCCTCGGCGACCTCGTCGATACCGTTGTAAGGGGCCGTGCCGTCCTGCAGATCGATCGTCCGGTAGCCGAACTTCCAGTTCCACTGGAACGCCGTCACGTCGACCACGACGTTCGGGTTGTCTTCCTTCTCCAGGACGTAGTTCTGCACCACGACCGTGAAGTAGAAGAGGACACACACGGCGACGAACGGCGCCGCGGTGTAAGCCAGCTCGAGCGGCACGTTGTATGCCGTCTGACGCGGGAACTCCGGATCGTCCTTCCGACGCCGGTAGGCAATGATCACCCAGAAGGTGAGTGCCCACACGAGAATTCCCATGACGAGGGCGGCGACAACCGACCACGTCCACAGTTCACGCATACGCTCGGCCTGAGGAGTGATGCCCTCCGGCCAGCCGAAACGAAGGATTTCTTCGCTCGAGCACCCGGTCAGCACCAAGGCTGCAATGCCGAGTGATGCTGCGAGCCCGAACCGCCGAAGGATCCGACCTTGCGCCACGTTCACGCCTTCCTGATCGCCGCAATTCCACTAGGGCACACCCGGAGGGCCGGCCCAATTACTACGCAGCGTAGACCAAACCCGGGCGCTATCCATCGCCGGGGCACGAAGAAAGTGTCGGACTGGGCGTTTCGACCGGAAGGCCCGGCTCGTGACGTCGGTTTTCTCCTGTCGGGCGAGTGATCGTCAGTGGCGTCCGGGCGCGGCTGCCCGATGTCGACCGTCTGCGGCATACTTCGGTAGAACCAACGCCGGACCCCGAGTGGTAGTTCCCGGTGTCATGCGCGGTGCGGTGTCCCGCGCTGGGCACCCACCGGGGTTCTTCGCGACACCCCCGACCGGAATGAGGTAACCCACGCGTGTGCGGATTGCTCGGGTTTCTGACCACTGACGGCACCAGCGACGACGCCGTCGCGAAGGTGGACTCCGCGATGCACTGCCTGCGCCATCGCGGCCCCGACGAGCACGGCACCTGGCACGACGCCGACCTCGTCTTCGGATTCAACCGGTTGTCGATCATCGACATCGCGCACTCGCACCAGCCGCTGCGCTGGGGCCCGCCGGAGCAGCCCGACCGCTACGCGCTGACCTTCAACGGTGAGATCTACAACTATCTCGAACTGCGCAAGGAGCTCACCGAGACGTTCGGTACCTCCTTCGCGACCGAGGGCGACAGCGAGGCGATCGTCGCGGCCTACCACCACTGGGGAGTGCGCGCGGTCCAGCGCCTGCGGGGTATGTTCGCCTTCGCGATCTGGGACACGCACACCCGCGAGCTGTTCGTCGCCCGCGACCCGTTCGGCATCAAGCCGCTGTTCCTCGCGACCGGCACCGGCGGTACCGCCTTCGGCAGCGAGAAGAAGAGTCTGCTGGAGCTCGCCGACGTGATCGGCATCGACACCGAGCTCGATCCTCGTGCGATCGAGCACTACACGGTGCTGCAGTACGTTCCCGAGCCCGAGACGCTGCACCGGCGGATCCGCCGCCTCGAGTCGGGCTGCTACGCGCGTATCACGCCCGGCGCCGAGCCGGAGATCACGCGGTACTTCCATCCCACCTTCCCGGTCCGGCCGTTCGCGGCGGGCCGCGAACAGGATCGTTACCGCGAGATCGCCGAGGCCCTCGAGGACTCGGTGGCCAAGCACATGCGCGCCGACGTGACCGTCGGGTCGTTCCTCTCGGGTGGCATCGATTCGACGGCCATCGCCGCGCTGGCGATGCGCCACAACCCGAAGCTCATCACCTTCACCGCGGGTTTCGAGCGGGAGGGTTACTCCGAGGTCGACGTCGCCGCAGAGTCGGCGGCCGCGATCGGTGCCCGGCACGTGGTGCGGGTGGTCTCCCCCAGCGAGTTCGCCGCGGCGATCCCCGAGATCATCTGGTACCTCGACGACCCTGTGGCCGACCCGGCGCTCGTGCCGCTGTGGTTCATCGCCCGGGAGGCCCGCAAGCACGTCAAGGTCGTGCTGTCGGGTGAGGGCGCCGACGAGCTGTTCGGCGGTTACACGATCTACCGCGAGCCGCTGTCGCTGCGTCCGTTCGAGTTCCTGCCGCCGGCGCTGCGCCGGGCTGCCGGGAAGCTTTCGGAGCGCATCCCCGAGGGCACCCGAGGCAAGAGCCTGCTGCACCGTGGCTCGATGACGCTCGAGGAGCGCTACTACGGCAACGCCCGCAGCTTCAACGACGCGCAGCTGCGCTCGGTGCTGCGCGACTTCCGTCCGGAATGGACGCACCAGGACGTCACCGCCCCGATCTACGCGCAGTCTGCCGGCTGGGATCCGGTGGCACGGATGCAGCATCTCGACCTGTTCACGTGGCTGCGCGGCGACATCCTCGTCAAGGCCGACAAGATGACGATGGCCAACTCGCTCGAGCTGCGCGTGCCGTTCCTGGACTCCGAGGTGTTCCGGGTGGCGTCGCAGGTTCCGCTGGACCAGAAGATCACGAAACAGACGACGAAGTATGCGCTGCGGCAGGCGCTGGAGGGCATCGTCCCGCCACACGTGCTGCACCGCGCGAAGCTGGGCTTCCCGGTGCCGCTGCGGCACTGGCTGGCCGGCACGGAGCTGTTCGACTGGGCGCACGAGGTGATCGCCGAGTCGCAGACCGATCACCTGCTCGACAAGGGCGCGGTGGCGAAGATGCTCGACGAGCACCGGACCGGCCCGATCGATCACAGCCGTCGTCTGTGGACGGTGCTGTGCTTCATGGTCTGGCACGGCATCTTCGTGGAGAAGCGCATCGTGCCGCAGATCCAGGAGCCGGCCTACCCGGTCGAGATCTGATCACCCGACCCGTACGCGACGGCCGCGAACATCCCCAGGGATGTTCGCGGCCGTCGCGTTTCCAGGACGGGGTGTTCCGTCGTTCAGGCGCCGAGAACCGCGCCGATCTCGTCGGCGGCGGCGGTGCCGTAGGCGTCGGCGAGACGCTTGAGGGCGTCGGTGCGGTCGAAGGTCCACTCCTGCGTGCCGGTGGTTTCGAGGACGTGCACCGCGACCAGCGAGCCCAGCTGCGCGGCCCGTTCGATGCTCAGACCCGAGCGGTGTCCGAGCAGGAAGCCGGCGCGGAAGGCGTCGCCCACACCGGTGGGGTCGACCTTGGCGCGCTCGGGCACCACACCGACCTGCACCTGGTTGCCGTCGCGGTCGACGATCTTTGCGCCGTCGCCGCCGAGGGTGGTGATACGCATGCCGACCTTCGCCTGCACCTCGTCCTCGGTGAGACCGGTCTTCTGCAGCAGCAGTCCCCACTCGTACTCGTTGGTGAACAGGTACTCGGCACCGTCGATGAGCTGCTCGGTCTGCTGCCCGTCCAGGCGGGCGAGCTGCTGGGACGGGTCGGCGACGAACGGGACGCCGAGCCGGCGGCACTCCTCGGTGTGCCGGATCATCGCGTCGGGATCGTTGGCGCCGACGAGCACGAGGTCGACACCGTGCTTGCTCACCACGTCGGCGATGGAGATCTCGCGGGCCTCGGACATCGCACCGGGATAGAACGAGGCGATCTGTGCCATGTCCAGGTCGGTGGTGCACACGAAGCGGGCGGTGTGGGCGGTCTGCGAGATCCGCACCGACGAGCAGTCGACCCCGTGGTCCTCGAGCCAGGTGCGGTACTCGGTGAAGTCGGCGCCGACGGCGCCGACGAGCACCGGCGTTCCGCCGAGCACACCCATCGCGAAGGCGATGTTGCCGCCCACTCCGCCGCGCCGGACGACGAGGTCGTCGACGAGGAAGCTCAGCGAGATGTGCGCGAGCTGGTCGGCGAGCAGCTGCTCGGCGAACCGGCCGGGGAAGCGCATGAGGTGGTCGGTGGCGATGGAGCCGGTCACGGCGATGGTCACGTGGCTGAGCCTTTCCGCGGATGTCGATGGTGTGGCTGCTCACACGGAGAGCCGTAGCGGTCCCACGGTACTACCGCGGAAACGACGGAACCCCGGCGCCGTGAAGCGCCGGGGTTCCGAAGTGCGTCCTCAGCTCAGTTGAACGAGTCGCCGCAGGCGCACGACCCCGTGGCATTCGGGTTGTCGATGGTGAAGCCCTGCTTCTCGATGGTGTCGACGAAGTCGATCGACGCACCCTCGACGTACGGCGCGCTCATCCGGTCGACGGCGAGCGTCACACCGGCGAATTCCTTCGTGAGGTCTCCGTCCAGCGTGCGGTCGTCGAAGAACAGCTGGTACCGCAGACCGGCACAGCCTCCGGGCTGCACGGCGATACGCAGTGCGAGGTCGTCGCGGCCCTCCTGATCGAGCAGTGCCTTCGCCTTCGCAGCGGCGGCCTCGGTCAGGATGACGCCGTGAGTATCGGTCTCTTGCTGCACAGTCATGGGCGCTCCCTGTCGTTCGTGTCGAAACCCGATGGTTCAACGGTACCGCGCCGGAATCTATTCCTCGTGGACGAGTTGCGCCGAGCGTGGTATGGCGTGCGGAATTTCCCGCTTCTCTCCACTATCCCATAGCCTGGTGGTGTGAAGTTGCTACGCCGCGGTGGTTCCGACGACTCCGCCGATCACCAGGTTCCTGCGACCGAGGACTCCCCGGCCGCGACTCCCGACGATTCCGCGTCCGCGAAGGCGACGACCGGTAAGGGGCGTCCGACGCCGAAACGGCGCGACGCCGAGAACCGTCGCCGCGGTCCCGTCGCCCCCGCTCCCCTGACTGCGAAGGAAGCACGCGAGCGCCGTAAGGCCGCGCGCAAGTCGCAGAGCAAGGAGGAGCGCAAGGCGGCCGCCGCGCAGCGTCGCGCCGACGCGTCCAAGCGTCGCAACCGGATGCTCGCGGGCGAGGAGAAGTACCTGCTCCCCCGCGACCGCGGCCCGGTGCGCGCCTACGTGCGCGACATCGTCGACAGCCGGCGCAATCTCGTCGGCCTGTTCATGCCACTCGCGCTCGTGCTCATCATGTCGATGTTCCTCGGACCGGTGGTGCAGCAGTACGTCACGCTCGCGATGTTCGTGATGATGTTCCTGATGATCATCGAGGGCATCTACCTCGGGCGCATGGTCAACAGGAAGGTGCGCGAGCGCTTCCCGGATTCGACGGACGGTGGCTTCGGCCTCGGCTGGTACGCCTTCGTGCGCGCCTCCCAGATCAAGAAGCTGCGTGCACCGCTCCCCCGGGTCGGCCCGGGCGACGCCGTCTGACCGTCCGGCGACCCTCAGTTGTGAGGCGCCCCGCACACCACCGGCGGTAGCTGCCGGATCTCGGCCGCGGCCTGCATGTCCTGCGACATGCGGTGCCGCGGCCGAGTCGTCTGTGCGGGGCGTTCCCAGTGAAGCCGCCAGGGTGCACGCCGGACCCAGGCCGGCGCGGGAGCAGTCCGCCGGCGGAGCACCTCGAGACCGATGATCAGGGTGGACAGGACCACGACGGTGACGGTGAGTTCGATCATGTCTCGATCCTCCGACCGAACCCGATCGCCGAAAAGTGGCAGTGATGACGCATAACGTCGAATTTCTGCCAGACCGGGCGGTTGATAGCGTTCTCGCGTGAAGATCCGTCCGAGAGGTGACCTGTGACCAGCGGTTCCGATTCCCCCGCCGACGTCGAGTTCCCGCGCGTCGACCTACCCGATCTCGAAGCACGCGTCGCCGCCGAGGAACGCCAGCGAGATCTGACGAAACCCGCCGGCTCACTCGGACGGCTCGAGGAACTCGGGTGCTGGGTCGCCGCCTGCCAGGGCGAGGTCCCGCCCCATCCCTTCCGCCGACCGCGGGTCGTGGTCTTCGCAGGTGACCACGGCGTCGCACGCAACGGGGTCTCGGCCTATCCGCCGGAGGTCACCGCGCAGATGGTCGCGAACCTGTCCGCAGGGGGCGCCGCCGTGAACGTGCTCGCCGCCGCCGCAGGCGCAGGAGTGCGGGTCGTCGACATGGCAGTCGAGAGCGACACCTCCCCCGAGGTGTCCGAGTTCAAGATCCGTCGCTCGAGCGGCAGCATCGACCGCGAGGACGCACTGACACACGACGAGACGGTCCGCGCGATCGAGGCCGGCCGTGCGCTCGCCGACCGCGAGGTCGACGAAGGTGCCGATCTGCTCGTCGCGGGCGATATGGGAATCGGGAACACCACTCCTGCAACCGTTCTCATCGCCACCCTTACCGCCACCGAACCCGTGGCCGCGGTCGGCCGCGGCACCGGCGTCGACGACGCGGGGTGGATGCGCAAGGTCACCGCGATCCGCGACGCCATGTGGCGGGCGCGGCCCCACGTACGCAATCCCGTCGCCCTGCTGCGCACCGCCGGTGGCGCGGACTTCGCCGCGATGGCGGGATTCCTCGCGCAGGCCGCGGTCCGCCGGACGCCGGTGATCCTCGACGGAGTCGTCGTCACCGCCGCCGCGATGGTCGCCGAGGAACTCGCACCCGGCGCGGCACGCTGGTGGGTGTCCGGTCACCGGTCGGCCGAACCCGCCCACGCCATCGCGCTGCGTCATCTCCGACTCGAACCGATCGTCGACCTCGGTATGCGCCTCGGCGAAGGATCGGGAGCCGTGACGGCGCTGCCGGTACTGCAGGGTGCGGTCGCGATCCTCGCGCAGATGGCCACCTTCTCCGAGGCGGGCGTGAGCACCCGCGAGGAGAGCGCTCCGGCGACCGCGGACTGATGATCCGCGCCTGGATCGGCGGGGTCGCGCTGGCCCTGTCGTGGTTGACGGTCCTGCCCGCGCGAGGCCCGTCGGAGATCGACCGGACGGTCGCCGGACGTGCGATCTCCGCGGCGCCGATCGCCGGTGCCGTACTCGCCGCCGCGACCACGGCCGTCTGCCTGGTCGGTTCCGCCGTCGGGACGCCACCACTGGTGACGGGCCTGGTGTGTGTCGGGGTGTTGGCGGTCGGCACCCGGGGAATGCACGTCGACGGGCTGAGCGACACCGCCGACGGTCTCGGTTGCTACGGCCCGCCCGAGCGGGCGCGCGAGGTGATGCACAGCGGCGGCGCGGGTCCCTTCGGTGTCGCGGCGCTCGTCGTCGTCCTCGGTCTGCAGGCCGCCTCGTTCGGCGCGCTCGCCGACACCGACGCGTGGTGGGCGCTCGCGTTCGCAGTCTTCTCGGGACGTGTGGCCGTGGTCCTCGCGTGCCGGCGCGGTGTCCCGGCCGCGCCCGGCAGCGGCTTCGGCTCGCTCGTGGCGGGGACGCAGGGTGTCGTGCCGATCACGGTGTGGACGGTGGCCGCGGTGGCACTGTCGCTTGTGTGCCTGCCCGGTCCGCTCTGGGTGGGACCGCTCGTCGTCACGGTGGTACTGGTCGTCGCGGTACTCTTCGCCCGGCACTGCGTCGCGCGCTTCGGCGGCATGAACGGCGACGTGCTCGGCGCAGTTACCGAGGGCACGGCCGCCGCCGTCGCGGTGGCAGCGTCGGGGCTCCTCTAGATCGCACTGCGTCCGGAAACGACGAAGGGGTGCTGCCGGAATCGGCAGCACCCCTTCGTCGTCGTTCGTGGCTACGTCACTTGCGCAGCGTCGTCATCCACCCGTGGGTGTCGGCGAAGGTACCGCGCTGGATGCCGGTCAGGGTGTCGCGCAGGGCCATCGTGATGGGGCCGGGCTCGCCGTCGGCGATGGTGAACTCGCCGTCCTTGTCCTTGACGCTGCCGACCGGCGTGATGACCGCGGCGGTACCGCACGCGAACACCTCGGTGATCTCACCGCTGCCGGCCTTCTCACGCCACTCGTCGGTGCTGATGCGCCGCTCCTCGACCGAGAGACCGGAGTCCTTGGCGAGGGTGAGCAGCGAGTCGCGGGTGATGCCGGGCAGCAGCGAGCCGGACAGCTCCGGGGTGACCAGACGCGCGTCGGCACCCGACCCGTACACGAAGTACAGGTTCATGCCGCCCATCTCCTCGACGTACTTGCGCTCGATGGCGTCGAGCCAGACCACCTGGTCGCAGCCTTGCTCGGCGGCATGCGCCTGCGCGACGAGCGAAGCCGCGTAGTTGCCGGCGAACTTCGCGGCGCCCGTGCCACCCGGGGAGGCGCGCACGTACTCGCGGGAGAGCCACACGTTGACGGGCTTCACGCCGCGCGGGAAGTAGGCACCCGCCGGGGACGCGATGACGAGGAACTTGTACTCCTTCGCGGGCCGCACGCCGAGAGCCGGCTCGGTCGCGAACGCGAAGGGACGCAGGTAGAGCGAATCCTCGCCGCCGGCGGCGGGAACCCACTCGTTGTCGACCTCGACCAGCTCGGTGATCGCCTTCACGAACAGCTCCGGCGGCAGGTACGGCATCGCGAGCCGCTCCGCGGACCGGTTCATGCGCGCGGCATTGGCGGTCACGCGGAACGACGCGATGCTGCCGTCGGCCTGACGGTAGGCCTTGAGGCCCTCGAAGATCGCCTGCCCGTAGTGCAGGACCATCGCGGCCGGGTCCAGGGATATCGGGGCGTACGGCTCGACTTTCGCGTCGTGCCAACCGATCCCGCCGGTGTAGGTGATCGACACCATGTGATCGGTGAAGTACTGCCCGAAACCGGGATTCGACAGAACCTCCTGTCGCCGCTCCGCAGAGCTCGGTGAAGGATGCTGGACGCGGGCGAATTCGAGGACACCTGTCATGGGGGACAATGGTACAACCGCCCGCAGAACCGTTATCTGGTGTGGTCCTCGACGAACGGCGGAGCCACCACTTCGGCACGCAGCGATCGTCCGCGCACGTCCACGGCCACTTCGTCGCCCGGCTCGAGTCCGGCGGAGGTGTCGAGGAGCGCGAGGGCGATGCCGATCTTGAGGGTCGGAGAGAAGGTGCCCGAGGTGGTCCGCCCGACCTCGTCGCCGTCGCGTCGCACGGTCAGATCCTGACGCAGGACGCCGCGGTCGAGTGCCCGCAGGCCCCACAGTTTCCGCGCCGGGCCCGCCTCCTTCTCGCGGAGCAGGGCGTCGCGCCCCCAGAACTGCGGCTTCTTCCAGCCCACGGCCCAGCCGACCCGCGCCTCGAGCGGGGAGATGTCGACGGAGAGCTCGTGCCCGTGCAGCGCGTAGCCCATCTCGGTGCGCAGGGTGTCGCGGGCGCCGAGACCGGCGGCCTGGCCGCCCTGCGCACGGACGGCATCGAGCAGGGCGCGGAAGACGCGTTCGGCGTCGTCCCAGCGCGGCAGCACCTCGTAGCCGCGTTCACCGGTGTAGCCGCTGCGGCACACGCGCACCGGAGCACCCTCGTACTCGGCGTCGGCGAAGCCCATGTAGGCGATGTCGGTGGGCAGGCCGAGCGCCTCGAGGACCTCGCCGGACTTCGGTCCCTGGACGGCGAACACCGCGTGATCGCGATGCTGGTTCGTCACTGTGACGCCGGCCGGCGCCGCGGCGGCCAGTGCCTCGACGACCGCCGCGGTGTTGGCCGCATTCGGAACGAGGAAGAGCTCGTCGTCGGAGACGTGATAGACGATCAGGTCGTCGACGACACCGCCGTTCTCGGTGCAGCACAGCGTGTACTGCGCCTTGCCGGGACCGATCCGGGTGAGGTCGTTGCTGAGCGTGGTGTTGAGGAACTCGGCGGCACCCGGTCCGGCGACGAGCGCCTTTCCCAGGTGGCTGACGTCGAACAGTCCCACGTTCTCGCGCACGGCCGTGTGCTCGGCGACCGTCCCGGCGTAGGAGACCGGCATCTCCCAGCCACCGAACGGAGCGAAGGTCGCACCGAGTTCGACGTGCACGGTGTGGATGGGGCCCTGCTTCAGTTCCTCGTCGCTCATGGCGTACGACGCTATCCCACCGCCATGGTGTCCGACAGCGACGCCGGGCGTCGTTGTCATTAGGGTCGATGGCATCGAGGCGATTCCCCTCGCACCGAACGACGCCGCAAGAGAACGACTCGCTCGTTCCCGACCCAGCTCCAAGGAGATGCCCTGTGAGTGCACCCACTCCCGATCTTCCCGAACTCGTTCTCGCCGGTTCGGTTTCCACACGAGCCGATGTCCTGGTGATCGGCGTGACCTCTTCCGACGGCACCCCCGAGATCCTCGCGGGCGACGCCCCGATCGACGAGGCGGTCCTCGGCGAACTGCTCGACGCCCTGGTCGCCGTGGGCGCGAAGGGCCGCGGCGAGGAGCTCACCCGCGTGCCGGCACCCGCCTCCCTGCCCGTGGCGAGCGTGCTCGCCGTCGGTCTCGGCGACGCCGACAAGATCGACGCCGAGCAGGTCCGCCGCTCCGCCGGTACCGCGGCACGCGCACTGACGGGTGTGGAGACGGTCGCGACCACACTGTCCGCCGTCGACCTCGGTGCCGCGGCGGAAGGCTTCGCGCTCGGCGCCTACACCTACACCGAGTTCCGGTCGGAGAAGTCCGCACCCAAGGAGGACGCGCAGCCGGTCGCGCGGGTGGAGCTGCTCGTGCCCTCGACCCGCGACCGCGCGGCCAAGGCGGCGCTCACCCGCTCCGTCGCGATCGCCGAGGCCGTCGCGACGGCCCGGAACTTCGTGAACACCCCGCCGAGCCACCTGTTCCCGGCCGAGTTCGCCGAGCGCGCGAAGGCACTCGGCGAGGCCGCCGGTCTGAAGGTCGAGATCCTCGACGAGAAGGCGCTCGAGAAGAAGGGCTTCGGCGGCATCGTCGGCGTCGGCAAGGGCTCGTCGCGTCCCCCGCGTCTCGTGCGCCTGTCCTACTCGTCGAAGAAGCGCAAGGCCCCGAAGGTCGCGCTCGTGGGCAAGGGCATCACTTTCGACACCGGCGGCATCTCCATCAAGCCCGCCGCCGGTATGGAGGCGATGACCTCCGACATGGCCGGCGCCGCCGCGGTCGTCGCGACCGTCGTGCTCGCCGCGAAACTCGGTGTCGCTGCCGACGTCACCGCGACCGTGCCGATGGCCGAGAACATGCCGTCGTCGACCGCGCAGCGTCCGGGCGACGTGCTGACCCAGTACGGTGGAACCACCGTCGAGGTCATCAACACCGACGCCGAGGGTCGCCTGATCCTCGCCGACGCCATCGTGCGCGCATGCGAGGACGATCCCGACTACCTCATCGACACCGCGACCCTCACCGGCGCACAGATGGTCGCCCTCGGCACCCGGACGCCGGGCGTCATGGGTCACGACGAGTTCCGCGACCGCGTGGCCGCGCTGTCCCAGGAGGTCGGCGAGAACGGCTGGGCGATGCCCTTCCCGAAGGAACTGCGCGGTGATCTCGAGTCCCGCGTGGCCGACCTCGCGAACGTCTCCCCCCACCGGTGGGGCGGCATGCTCACGGCCGGCATCTTCCTGAAGGAGTTCGTCGCCGAGGGTGTGCAGTGGGCGCACATCGACGTCGCCGGCCCGGCCTTCAACACCGGCGGACCGTTCGGTTACGTCGGCAAGGGCGGCACCGGCGTGCCCGTGCGCACCATGCTCGCCGTGATCGAGGACATCGCCGCCAACGGATGATCTTCCGCACCGGTCCTCTCCCCGCCTGGCCCCGCCCGGGGCGAGGGAGAGGACCGGTGTGATCGGTAACAGCGGAACCCCGGTGTGAGGTGATCCGCCCCTCCCCGAACATCACCGAAAGATAGGTGCAAGGATGGGAGGGGCCATGCCCCGCCGGTATCGGCCCGACCGAACACGTGAACCAGCAGGCACGGGGTTCCTGGCCCGCGCACAATGGTCAACGACCACACAATGGTCGGCGACCACGAGTCGGTACAACTCAACACACACGAACACAACCGTCGAGGAGTCAACAGACATGGCCTTCTCCGTCCAGATGCCAGCGCTTGGTGAGAGCGTCACCGAGGGAACTGTCACGCGATGGCTCAAGCAGGAAGGAGACACGGTCGAAGTCGACGAGCCCTTGCTCGAAGTCTCCACGGACAAGGTCGACACCGAGATCCCGTCGCCTGCAGCCGGCGTGCTGGTCAAGATCGTCGCCCAGGAGGACGACACGGTCGAGATCGGTGGCGAACTGGCCGTGATCGGTGACGCCGGTGAGGAAGCCGGCGGAGATTCCGCACCCGCTGCCGAAGAGGCACCGGCCGAAGAGGCTCCCGCCGAAGAGCCCGCCGCGGAGTCCGCCCCCGCGCAGCCCGCATCCTCGGGTGGTAGCGGCGAGGGCACCCCGGTCACCATGCCGGCACTGGGCGAGTCGGTCACCGAAGGCACCGTCACCCGCTGGCTCAAGGCCGTCGGCGACGAGGTCGCCGTGGACGAACCGCTCCTCGAGGTCTCCACCGACAAGGTCGACACCGAGATCCCCTCCCCGGTCGCCGGCATCCTCACCGAGATCACCGCTCAGGAGGACGAGACCGTCGAGGTCGGTGGACAGCTCGCTGTCATCGGCAGCGAGGCCCCGGCCCAGCAGTCCGCTCCCGCCGAGCAGTCCGCCCCGGCCGAGGAGTCGGCGCCGGCGGCCGAGCCCACCACCGAGCCGTCCGAGGAGGCCGCTCCGGCTCCGTCCGCCCCCGCGCAGCCCGCATCCTCGGGTGGTAGCGGCGAGGGCACCCCGGTCACCATGCCGGCACTGGGCGAGTCGGTCACCGAAGGCACCGTCACCCGCTGGCTCAAGGCCGTCGGCGACGAGGTCGCCGTGGACGAACCGCTCCTCGAGGTCTCCACCGACAAGGTCGACACCGAGATCCCCTCCCCGGTCGCCGGCATCCTCACCGAGATCACCGCTCAGGAGGACGAGACCGTCGAGGTCGGTGGACAGCTCGCCGTCATCGGCAGCGAGGCCCCGGCCCAGCAGTCCGCTCCCGCCGAGGAGAAGCCCGCGCCGAAGCAGGAGGTTCCGAAGCAGGAGACTCCGAAGCCCGCCGAGCAGAAGCCCGCCGCACAGCAGCAGGCCCCGAAGGTCGAGCAGGCCACCCCGGCTCCCGCACCGAAGCCGGTCGGGACCGCGGCGACGACCCCGAAGCCCGCGCCTCAGGAGGAGTCCACCCCGAGCGGTGCGACCCCGTACGTCACCCCGCTCGTGCGCAAGCTCGCCTCGCAGCACGGCGTCGACCTGTCGACGGTGAAGGGCACCGGTGTCGGTGGCCGCATCCGCAAGCAGGACGTCCTCGCTGCCGCCGAGGGTGGCAAGGCCGCCGGTGGCGAGCAGCAGAAGTCTGCTGCTCCGGCGAGTCCGGCTCCGGGTGTGCGCCCCGAGCTCGCCAAGCTGCGCGGAACGACCCAGAAGGTCAACCGCATCCGCCAGATCACGGCGAAGAAGACCCTCGAGTCGCTGCAGACCACCGCGCAGCTCACCCAGACCTTCGAGGTCGACGTCACCAAGATCGCCCAGTTGCGGGCCCAGGCGAAGAAGGCGTTCTCCGAGCGCGAGGGCGTCAACCTCACCTTCCTGCCGTTCTTCGCCAAGGCCGTCGTCGAGGCGCTGCGCGCGCACCCGAACGTCAACGCCTCCTTCGACGACGGCAAGAAGGAGATCACCTACCACGCGGCCGAGCACCTCGGCATCGCGGTGGACACCGAGCAGGGTCTGCTCTCCCCGGTGATCCACAACGCCGGAGACCTGTCGCTGGCCGAGCTCGCCCGCGCGATCGCCGACATCGCCGAGCGTGCCCGCAAGGGTGGTCTCAAGCCCGACGAGCTGGCCGGTGGCACCTTCACCATCACCAACATCGGTAGCCAGGGCGCGTTGTTCGACACCCCGATCCTCGTGCCGCCGCAGGCCGCGATGCTCGGAACCGGCGCGATCGTCAAGCGTCCGGTCGTGGTGATCGACGAGACCGGCAACGAGTCCATCGGCGTCCGCTCGATGTGCTACCTGCCGCTGACCTACGATCACCGCCTGATCGACGGTGCCGACGCGGGCCGCTTCCTCAAGACGATCAAGCATCGTCTCGAGGAGGGCGCGTTCGAGGCCGATCTGGGACTGTAGGTTCCCGGATCCGGACTACCCGTCCGGACGACCTCCGACGGGGGCATCACCGCTGCGGTGATGCCCCCGTCGGCGTCCGCGCCACAGCGGGTGCCCTCCCCCTGCGGTGCGGCGTAGAGTTCAGGAACATGAGTGATCCCTCGTCTTCCGCCCGTTCCGATTCGGCTCCCGTCGCCGTCGTACGGCTCGGAACCCTCGGTTATCTCGAGGCCTGGGAGAGGCAGCGCGAACTCGCGAACGAGCGCGCCGACGGCATCGGCGCCGACACCCTGCTGCTGCTCGAACACCCGCCCGTCTATACGGCCGGGCGCCGAACCGAGGACGGCGATCGCCCCACCGACGGCACGCCCGTCATCGACGTCGACCGCGGCGGCAAGATCACCTGGCACGGCCCCGGGCAGCTCGTGGGTTACCCCATCGTCAAGCTCGCCGAGCCGATCGACGTCGTCGGCTACGTGCGTCGCATCGAGCAGGGCCTGATCCGCGTCTGCACCGATATGGGCCTGAACTGCGGCCGTGTGGAGGGACGCTCCGGTGTCTGGCTTCCCGCCGAGCTGCGCGACGGGCATTGGCTCCCCGAACGCAAGATCGCCGCGATCGGTATCCGGGTGCAGCGTGGGGTCGCCATGCACGGCTTCGCTCTCAACTGCAATTCGGCTCTCGACGCGTTCGACTCGATCGTCCCGTGCGGCATCCGCGACGCCGGAGTCGCGTCGCTCACCGGCGAACTCGGCCGGGAGGTCACCGTCGACGACGTGATCCCGGCCGTCACCGAGGCCGTCATCGCTGCTCTCGACGGTCGAATCCCCGTGACCGAGTGCGACATCGAGCGGGTCACCTTCGAGCAGGCGGTCGGGACGTCCGGAATTCCCACCACCACCCCGGAATTCACGACGCACCGGTTCTGAGGGGCGGTCGCACCCGCCGGGTCCGGGCGGGACCGGCGGCGTACGATCGAGGGCGTGACTGTGGCCCCAGAAGGACGCAAGCTGCTGCGGATCGAGACCCGAAACGCGCAGACGCCGATCGAACGCAAACCCAACTGGATCAAGACCCGGGCGAAGATGGGCCCGGAGTACACCGACCTCAAGGGCCTGGTGCGACGCGAAGGTCTGCACACGGTCTGTGAGGAAGCCGGTTGTCCCAACATCTACGAGTGCTGGGAAGACCGCGAGGCGACATTCCTCATCGGTGGCGAGCAGTGCACCCGTCGCTGCGACTTCTGCCAGATCGACACCGGTAAGCCCGCCGCGCTCGACCGCGACGAGCCGCGCCGTGTCGCCGAGTCGGTCCGCTCGATGGGTCTGCGCTACTCCACGATCACCGGCGTCGCCCGCGACGATCTGCCCGACGGCGGCGCATGGCTGTACGCCGAGACAGTGAAGCAGATCCACGCGCTCAATCCGGGCACCGGCGTCGAGAACCTCATCCCCGACTTCAACGGCAAGCCCGACCTGCTGCAGGAAGTCTTCGAGTCGCGTCCCGAGGTGCTCGCCCACAACGTCGAGACCGTGCCGCGGATCTTCAAGCGCATCCGTCCGGCCTTCCGCTACGAGCGGTCGCTCGACGTCATCCGGCAGGCCCGCGATTTCGGACTGGTCACCAAGTCCAACCTCATCCTCGGCATGGGCGAGACCCCCGAGGAGGTCACCGAAGCGCTGCACGACCTGCACGACGCCGGCTGCGACATCATCACGATCACCCAGTACCTGCGGCCCTCCCCGCTCCACCATCCGGTCGAGCGCTGGGTCAAGCCGCAGGAGTTCGTCGATCACTCCGAGACCGCCCGCGAGATCGGGTTCGCCGGTGTGATGGCCGGGCCGCTGGTGCGTTCGTCGTACCGCGCCGGTCGCCTGTACGCGCAGGCGATGGCCCACCACGGACGCGAACTTCCCGCCGACCAGGCGCATCTCGCCGAGGAGGGCACGGCGTCCCAGGAAGCCGGCGCCGTTCTCGCGCGCTTCGGCAACTGACCTCGCGCCGCTCGTCGCGGCAGGTCCTCAGGCGGCCCCGGTGGTGGTAAACGTGCCATCACCGGGGCCGTATCCTTGAGTACATGGCGAAGGGCAGCAAGACCGACAAGGAAGCGAAGGCCGCGGCGAAGGCCGCACGCAAGCAGGCGTCGAAGGAGCGTCGAACCCAGCTGTGGCAGGCGTTCCAGATCCAGCGCAAGGAGGACAAGGCACTCCTGCCGTGGATGATCGGTGCCCTCGTCGGTTCGATCGTGGTGTTCTTCCTCGTCGGCCTGATCTTCGACATCCAGTGGTTCCTGCTGCCGGTCGGCATCCTCGTCGGCGTCCTGTTGGCCTTCATCATCTTCGGGCGCCGCGTGCAGAAGAGCGTGTACTCGAAGGCCGACGGCCAGGCCGGTGCGGCCGCGTGGGCGCTCGACAACCTGCAGGGCGCATGGCGCGTGAGCCAGGCGGTCGCGGGCACCACCCAGCTCGACGCCGTGCACCGCGTCATCGGACGCCCCGGCATCATCCTCGTCGGTGAGGGCAACCCCGGTCGCGTGAAGGGCCTGATGGCCCAGGAGAAGAAGCGGGTCGCGCGTCTCGTCGGCGACACCCCGATCTACGAGTTCGTCGTCGGCAACGAGGAGGGCCAGATTCCGCTCTCCCAGCTGCAGAAGCGTCTGAACAAGCTGCCTCGCAACATCGACACCAAGCGGATGGACACCATCGAGGGTCGCCTGTCCGCGCTGAGCACGAAGAAGTCCGGGCCGGCCATGCCCAAGGGTCCGCTTCCCGCCGGTGCGAAGATGCGCAGCGTGCAGCGCACGATGCGCCGCCGCTGATCTTCCGAAGTACGCCCAAGGCCGCCTCTCGTCCCGGGGACGAAGGCGGCCTTCGGCGTATGCGGAGCAGTTTTCGGGTGATCGGCTCGAACGGACGCGTGCGCGGTCAGCGCGAACGGACGACCGCGGTGCCCGTGGCGCGATCCTGCAGGCCGCGACCGTCGATGTCGGTGACGAGCGCCGGGGCGATGAACACCAGCAGCACCTGACGTGCGAGCGCGCGCACGATGCCGACCCGCACGGGGGCGTCCACCCGCACGACCTGCAGCCCGGCGACGAACTGGCCGGGGGTGAACGAGAACAGGCTCACGCATCCCACGCCCACCACGAACCAGATGATGAGGGTGTACGACGACAGCAGCGGGCTCTCGAGCGGGTTGCCCCCGACGAGGCCGGCGGCGATCGCCATGGACATGAACCAGTCGACCGCGAGGGCGAGTACCCGGCGGACGGTGGGCACCATGGAGCCGGGGCCGTGTTCGGGGAGGCCGAGCAGTTGCCCGGGATAGTCCTGCTCCTGCTGGAGACCTTTGGGAAGCGCCGCAGCAGGCCCGGAAAGCCAACTGCCCGTCATGCGTGCCATGGCACCAGGATAAGCTCTCATGGGCGGACCAGCGTCGACCCGTGTTGGCCGCGGTGACTTATACCACCTTTTCGACCTCACAGCAGGACGAAAGCATGTGTAACACCCGCGAAACATAGGCTTGATGGACGGGCAACACCAGATCCATAACGTCTGATCCGACGCAGGCGCCCAGCACCCATGGCGCGCACCGACTGAAGGAGCACAAGCGTGGCGTTCACCACGGCCGAAGAGGTCATCAAGTACATCGCGGAAGAGAACGTCGAGTACGTCGATATCCGCTTCACGGACCTGCCCGGCATCGAACAGCACTTCTCGATCCCGGCGAAGGCGTTCAACGAGGACGTCTTCGAGGACGGCCTGGCATTCGACGGATCCTCCGTGCGGGGTTTCCAGTCCATCCACGAGTCGGACATGCTCCTGCTCCCCGATGTGACGACCGCCCGCATCGATCCCTTCCGCGCCGCCAAGACCCTGAACGTCAGCTTCTTCGTCCACGATCCGTTCACCCGTGAGTCCTACAGCCGCGACCCCCGCAACGTCGCGCGTAAGGCCGAGGAATACCTGATCAGCACCGGCATCGCCGACACCGCCTTCTTCGGTGCCGAGGCCGAGTTCTACATCTTCGACTCCGTCTCCTACGACTCGAAGATGAACGGCGCGTTCTACGAGCTCGATTCGATCTCCGGCTCGTGGAACACCGGCGCCGAGTACAACGCCGACGGCACCCCGAACCGCGGCTACAAGGTCCGCCCGAAGGGTGGCTACTTCCCCGTCGCTCCGTACGACCACTACGTCGACCTGCGCGACGAGATCTCCACCAACCTGCAGCTCGCCGGCTTCGAGCTCGAGCGCGGCCACCACGAGGTGGGCACCGGCGGCCAGGCCGAGATCAACTACAAGTTCAACACGCTGCTCTCCGCAGCCGACGACCTGCAGCTGTTCAAGTACATCGTCAAGAACACGGCGTGGAAGAACGGCAAGACCGCCACCTTCATGCCGAAGCCGCTCTTCGGCGACAACGGCTCGGGCATGCACGTGCACCAGTCGCTGTGGAAGGACGGCAAGCCGCTGTTCCACGACGAGTCCGGCTACGCGGGTCTGTCCGACCTCGCCCGCTGGTACATCGGCGGCATCCTGCACCACGCGCCGTCGCTGCTCGCCTTCACGAACCCGACGATCAACTCGTACCACCGCCTGGTGCCGGGCTACGAGGCTCCGATCAACCTCGTGTACAGCCAGCGCAACCGTTCGGCCGCCGTGCGTATCCCGATCACGGGCAACAACCCGAAGGCCAAGCGCCTCGAGTTCCGCGCTCCCGACTCCTCGGGTAACCCTTACCTGAACTTCGCGGCGCAGATGATGGCCGGCCTCGACGGCATCAAGAACAAGATCGAGCCGCTCGCTCCGGTCGACAAGGACCTCTACGAGCTCCCGCCGGAGGAGGCCAAGAACATCCCGCAGGCCCCCACGAGCCTGTCGGCCGTGATCGACAACCTCGAGCGCGACCACGAGTACCTCACCGAGGGCGGTGTCTTCACCACCGACCTCATCGAGACCTGGATTTCGCTCAAGCGCGAGCAGGAGATCGCTCCGGTCAACCTGCGTCCGCACCCCTACGAGTTCCAGCTGTACTTCGACTGCTGAGTCGACTGCCTCCACTGACCAGTATCGGAGCGCTTAACCAGACGCTTCGGTACGCAGTGGGTACGCAGTAGCCGAACCCGAGTCCACCCGTTCCGCGATGACAGCCGCAATCGCAGAGCGGGTGGACTCGTCTGCATCGGGCCAGAGATGCCCATAGACGTCGAGTGTGGTCTTGGCGCTGGCATGTCGCATTCGGGCCTGCACGGTCTTGATGTCCGCTCCTGAGGCGATGAGAAGCGACGCCAGGTAGTGCCGCAAGTCATGGAAACTGAAGTCGGAAGGCAAGTCCAGCTCACTGGCCCCCTTAAGGTCGCGCACCGCTCGCTCGATCAGCCACGGTGCCGCCGGCCCCCCGAGCCCATTCGTAACCATCTGCTCGTGCGGCCACTTCTTGACAGAAGCCGCCAGAAGTAGGGTCAGCTCGTGCGGAACCGGGATTGGAGCACTACTTCCCTGAGTCTTCAACGGCCGAGCCGGCCACTGCAGCTTCGGATAGACCACCCCCCTGGTGAAGTCGACGTCCGCGACCTTGAGTGCAGAAACCTCGGCAATGCGCAGACCCGCGAATGCACCCAGCAGGACGGCCACCCTCAGATGCTCGGGCATCGCGTCATGCAGCTGCCAAAGCTGTTCGGTCGTGATGACGTACAGCTTTGACTTGCCCATGGGCGGCGAGGTTCGTCGCGAACATGGATTTCTTCCCAGCAGACCGTCGTAAACGGCATCGCCGAGGATCTGCGACAGCCTCGAATGCAAGGCATAGACATAGGAGTCGGCGAGCCCTTGTGCTTTCAGCTTGGACGTCCAAGCCTTGACTGCCGACGGCCGGATCTCCGCAAGTTGCATCGTCCCGAACTCGGCGGTGATTTGGCTGATGTGTGTCCGCGCTTGCCTGACCGTTGATTCGCGATGCACTGAATAGCCCTCGATCCATCGATCGCACCATTCTTGGACTGTGATGCGGGCGTCTCGGGGTGCGACGTGCGTTCCTTGTGTCAGGGTTGTCGTGGCACTGTCGAGCCACTGCTGTGCATCGACCTTCCGCTCAAAGCGCTTGGTGTGTTCGGTGCTTCGCTCGTCGACATAGCGTGCCCGCCATCGCTTGCCCCTACCGTGCAGTTTGGACTCGACACGTTCAGTAACGCCGTTCGGCAGGCGTACGGTCTTCCACCACAGGTCCTCGACGCTCCCCCGCCGGTTACGTCGCGCTCTTGTCGCGCTCACTCGGGGTACCTCGCCTGGTAACGCAGCGTCAACTGACGCCAGCGCTCCCGCAGATTGGCCACATACGCATCGACATCCATCGCCCGAAGCGCCGCGTCGATCTTGCGGAGCTTTTCTGGAAGGAGGAGTACCTCAACCTCCTCAGGATGATCGCTCAGAGACATCACAGACTCGATCGAACCCAGCAGACTCGCCGTTTCCTCGCGAACCCTCTGGAGCATCTCCATGTTTCGGAGGATGTCGACGCCAACGTCGATCGCAGGAATGTTCACCCCCTCGGTGATGGTGCCCCGCTCCAGACCAAGAGCATCCGCGAGAGCTTCCGCCTCGTTTAGGCGAATTGACCGAGGCCGATCGACGTCGCGTAGCTCGATCTTCGCGATCGCCGAAGGATGCAGGTCCACACCGTAGTCCTTCAGACGTGCCGCAAGCTCAGCTTGACTCCAACCCAGTCGCTCGCGCTCGTGACGCACACGTAGCCCGAACCAATCCTCGGCGGTATACGGTCGGCCAGTTTCTCTTCCCACAATCGAAAGGTATCACCACCAACTGGAGGTTGCACACAAGATCAAACCGTGATTTTCTATTTGAGGAAGGACCAGTAACCTACATGAGGATGACTCAATGGAAGAGATCCTGCTTACCTCGCAAGTGGCCAGCATGACCCGTAACCCCGAAGCGACTTTGCGGTACTGGCGACACATCGGAAGGGGACCCGCATCATTCAAACTTGGCCGCCGAGTGGTCTACCGGCGTAGCGAAGTCGAACGTTGGATGGCCGAGCAGGAGGCTGCGACTATCCGGGGTGGCGCTGCATGAACAACGATCTGAACATCCCTGTTGACCTTTGCGAAAACCTGAAGGCAATCGAACGCGAACTTGGTCAGCTGTACCTCAAGTACGCATCTCTGACGCCTGACAATCTGGCGATCGACGACCTCGGAGAACCGATGAACGCCGCGGATGCGCGAGCCCGTGTGTGCGGCCGCCTGATCTACGCCTGCATCACCCTCAAAGACGCAGCCGAGGACGCCTGCCGACTGCGGCCGCGCTAACGCGTCGTCACACACAGCGCGATCCATCCGCACAGGCAGATGCCCGAATCGGAGAATCGACGCGGCATTACCCAACTGGCTCAGACACAGCGAACGGGCCGTACCTGGCAGTACGACCCGTTCAAGAACCAAACCGACACCAGACACCCACGCCAAGTACGGAATCCGCCCCCGCAAGCGCGACACCGAAAGGAACACGCACACGAAGATTCGGAGGTTCAGTTGCTCATTGTAGGGGCAGCGCCCGACAGCGGCGCCCCCCATCACCCTCATTCAACTGTCCCGGGCGTAGGCGGGCGCCTGGGACAGTCCCACCCTCTAATTACCCGGAGACACAATTGAATACCGCACATCACCCTGCAGGACTCACCCAGGCCCTCACCAATGCCGACCCCTGGTCCTTCGATCCGGCCATGGCCGCGCTCAAGACCTACTCCCGAATGAACCCGAAGCGTGCCTTCGAGGCATACGACTTGGAAGAACGCTTCGGCATTCATTTCGATCATCCGGCACGCTGGGGAGCGCTATTCCAAAGCGCGTACAGAGCCGGGATCATCGAGCCGGTCGGGGGCGTACCGTCTCGCCGTCCATCACGCGCTGGCGGCATCACCCGCGTCTGGATGGCAGCGCGGAAGGAGACGGCGCTATGAGCACCAAAGCGCCCTCTTCGATGCGCTACGAATGGCGTCGCCTCGTCGTGCGCGATGCCTACCTCACCGACTCGACCCGACGCGTCCTCCTTGAGCTTGAATCCTACGCCAACCCTGACGGCACCAAAGCCCACCCCGGCATCGCCCGCATCGCCGCCGCACTCCGCACCACGACGCAGGCCGGCACCGTCAACGAGAAGACCGTTCGCCGTGCCCTCGCCGAGGGGGTTAGGCGCGGCTTGATCGAATGCACCTACAAGAGTCGCGGCGGGCGTGCTGGTGATGACGCCGATGAGTACCGGCTCGCCTTGCCCGCACAGGAAGCAGGCTCCGATGACGGCGTTGAGGCGGAAGACGCGGACCCGTTCGATTCCGGAAAGCATGAGTCGGCAACACATAGCCACCACGCCCCCCGGAACGCCGAAACGGTGGACACCCAGATGTCCGGCGTTCTCCCCGAAACGGTGGACATTCAGATGTCCACTGATCAGACGACAGCAGCGGACATTCCGAGTACGAACGGTGGACATCTCACCCCGAACGGTGGGCACCCAGATGCCCACGCGCCAGAGCCTTTAGACCAGATCTCTTACCAAGAGGGGGCACCTGAGGTGACCAACTCACTTGTCGAACCGGTCCACTCCGACAACGCTCCCACCCAGCCTCCGCCGCCTTCGGCGGACGACTGGCCTCCGATGCCTGCGGCGGAGCATGGGCTCTCGCGGTACTGCGAGAAGCACCCGGGCGGCACGCCCAATTCCTGCCCGGCGTGCGGTGCGGCCCGCCGGGCGGTAGAAGAGGCCGAGGCCGCGATCAAGCGAGCCGAGAAGCAGCGGATCACTGCAGACGAGGAGGCTCGTCGGGAGGCTGCGTGGCGCGCTGTGGAGGCGTGCTCGATGTGTGACGAAGACGGCTATCGGAACCGCCGGATCTGCAATCACAGGCCGGAGCAGGATCGGGTCAACGCTGAAGGGAAAGCCAAGGTGCTAGCCGCGATTGCGGCTGCGCGCCGGAAGCGGGAGGAGGAGGGGCAGCGAATCCGAGTCGACACCGCTGGCAGACCTATTCGAGGCGCTGCCAAATCTGGTCCACGTCAGTCGGTCCGGGGCTTTCGGTCCGGGGACGAGGCCGGGCAAGCGGTGTCACGTGCGGAACTCGAGCGTCCCAAGCTTGCGCCGCTGTCTACGAGACACGCTCCTGATGGCGAGGTAGAGGCCGACAGGGTCCTCCAGGCATCGGTGGCCTGACAGTACCTAACCGCGGTGGTCGGCATGGTTGCGAGTCCTACCGCGACTGTGCCGGCCACCCAAGACACTCGGCTCCCGTCACCAAGCCCAGACTCCAAGATCCGCAAGGACCCTCATGAACAGAACTCCCACGATCCCGCTCGTCGTCAGTATCGCCGGTACAACCGCGATCTGTGTGGCCGCCTTCTGGTTGTCCTACGAAGCCCTCACCGACCTCGCCGATCGGTCGGGCGTCACCACCCCGTGGCTGTGGCCGCTCATCGTCGACGGGCTCATCGTTGTCGCAACCGTCGCCGTCGTCGCACGAGCAGGCCGATACGCCTGGGGCCTGCTGATCGCAGGCGTCACGGTCTCCGTCGCCGGCAACGTCCTTCATGCGGCGCTGCCCGATGGTGTGCTGCCCGTGTGGTTGCGCGCCACTGTCGCAGCCGTTCCGCCGGTCGCTCTCGTCGCGGTCACCCACCTCGCTGTCGTGCTGCGACAGGCACACACGAACCTCCACCGCGACGCTGTCGCAGACGCGACAACTAGGTCGACCGAACCCCGTAGCTACGCAGAACCCCCGCAGGTCAGCGCACGCGACATTGCGCGTTGCGACGCCATGGTAAGTCCTGAGACTGATGATGTGACGGCCTTTGCAGAGTCGTCCGAAGAAGAGATGTCCCCGCCGCATCTGCACCTGCTCGACGCTCCGGTCGCAACGGACAGGACGGCAGATAACGACGCACGTGACAACCGCGCGAAGGCTCTCGCAATGCTCAGTCAGGGGATGCCGGTCTGCGACATCGCTGACGAACTCGGAGTGCATCGCGCGACGATCTACCGGTGGCGCGCATCGGTGAGCTGACCCCGCGGATTGCGTGGTCAAGATGAAGTCGTGGGCAATGAACGGCGACCCACGCAAGCCGGAGGTCGCCGCGGTGCAGGCATTCTTCGCGATCCGCATTCGGGAGGACGGGGACCCGCGAGCCTCTCCGATCGTCCATCTGCGTTGCGTTGAGCCGGCGTTCTGGGTATCTACCGTCCACGCTCGGACGCGGCAAAGCCCCCGCCAGCCCGGTGAGGGGCTGACGGGGGCTGCGTGGGTCGTTTCGGCGCTCAGTCGTCCAGACTGCTGGGGCTAACGTATGTGAGGCTGTCGATGCGGTGGTAGGACTGCCACTCCCTGGGCTTCTCGCCGGAGCGCATTCCGGGGAACGATTCGCCGAGGGTGAGCACTCCTGCTTCGACGGCGACGATCTTGCCGTGGGTGTACCGGCTGCCTTCCAGGCCGTTGTGGATGGAGACGCGGCGGCCGATGTTCTCGGTGAGCACGCGGGTGAACACGTCGGCGGGAGTCTGCGGCGCGGCGGTGTCGGTCATGGTGTTCCTATTTCGGTGAAGCGGATGCGGATGTTGGCGGGGTTCTCGCCGTTGGCGATGGCGGCTTCGGCTGCGTCCGTGGCGGCGCGGACGGCGGCCGCGAGCTTGCGGGCGTCGTCGATCGTGTAGTCGCGGTAGCTGCCGTTGTCGAGGCTGAAACGGACGCGGGGCCCGTCCTCGGTGTCGACGAGCTGCAGTGCGCCGAGGCCCTTGGTGTGCTCGAACAGCTGCGGTTCGCGGGAGTCGTCCATGATCAGAGGGCGTGGATGGTGATCGGGGCGTCCTCGGTCAGCGGAACGATTCTGGTGATGTGGGCGGTCGGCACGAACCACGTCTCGCCGTCGGCGACGAGGGTGACGAGTGCGTTGTCGCCGCGCCAGTACTGGACGGGCACGCCCCTGGACTTGCTGGCGTCGGTGGTGGTGATTTCCAGGCGCAGCTTGTGTTCGATCGCGACGTCGAGCAGGCCTCCGATGGTGTAGGCGTACTCGGTGAGGTCGAGGGTCTCGGGGCTGTCGGTCACGGTGTTCTCCTGTTCGTAGCGGGCGACGGCCGCCCAGTAGTCCCGGCCCGGGCTGGGTCGGGTGTGTCGTCAATCGGGGACGGTACAGCGACTGTCCGACGTGTCCGGATTGCGTTGATGAGCCAACCGGTCCGACCTTGCCACTTATGAACGGACGGGCATCGGGACTCCGCGGATGTCGTCGGCTACTCTCTGGGAATCTGCCTGGACTACTGTGAGACCGAGCGCGCACGTCACGCCGGTCTGTCATACCTCTGAACTAGCTTCGCACCATGCGCCGCGCCTACCTCGAAGCCAGTGTTCCCCTCCAACAAGCAGTCCGGACCGCAGTCGAATGGGCAGGCAGTCCGGGCTCAATCCATGTGCCAGACACAGCAAGCGTCAACGACAACCTTTGGCTGACGAAACTTGGAATCCCGATCACCTCCCCATCGGCCAGGTCTCGCTTCCAAGGGCGGCCCCGGGGTATCGTGATTGGCTTCTGCCTCAACCCGTCCGAGACCCTCGGACTCGAACAGTCCGGCGACGTCCAGGGCATTGTGGCAGTCGGCGCCTACGGGCCGCTCTCACATAGTCAGAGCGTGGCCAGCTTCTCTCCCTGGATCACCGCATTCGACGTCGAACATCTCGGTGGCAATCAGATTGACCCGACGCCCGAAGCCTCCGCACCGATCAAAGCCGCCGTAGAAGGGTTGACATTTATCGCGGTCGAGAACCAGGGGCTTCTCGACCGTAGAGAGCGCTCCGCGGCCGTACAAGCGCTCACCTACCTGCGGGACCGCGGCATCCGATTGGAGCCCGATGCGCTGATGGTAGAAGCGCTCCGCAACAAGTGGGGAGGTAACGGCCCTGAGGAACTGCGGGGGATCGCACTGGACCTCAATGCCGGCAAGCAGCTCCGCTACCAGAAGCGGCTCAGCGACGATGCGATCGAGGCGTGGCTTCGGTCAGGTAAAGCGTGATGCGGACACACGGATCACAAGCGATCGATGTCACCATGGAGCGTTAGCGAGGGGCAATTTCGGGGCGCCGAATGGTGGACACTCAGATGTCCACCGTTCGCGTAGGAACACCGGACATTCAGGTGTCCACCATTTATGAATGAACACCGGACATTCTGAGTGCGAACGGTGGACATTTTGCGTCGAACACTGGACATCTGGATGTCCACCCACCAGTTCCTTTACACCAGATCATTACCAGAGGGGGGTTACGCAAGGTGACCACCTCACTTGCCGGACACCTCGACTCCCTCCACCTTCCCGATCGAAATCCATCGAAAATCCGCCGTCTGCGGCTGACGCCGCGCCGACTCCGCTCATCGGTACTGCTACCGGTGCCGTCGTGGAATCAAAGTGGGAGGCGTGCGGCAACCCAATGACGGCACAGCAATCTGCCGCTCAAGCCCACGCCCTCCGAAGCACACCGGCACGCTGTGGTCGCTTCCAGATCCTTGTCCTCCCCATTGCATGAGCCGACGCGCTTCGACGCTCTCCGGGGCAACCAGGGGGCATTTCGAGGGCCTGCCGTCCCGGTGCAGGCCTAACGGAATCTCCTCCCCCGCTCCGCGATCGAACGCGGCGGATCGCCGGGGCCGCTCTGCGGCGATGCAACGACGCGTCCCGCAGCGCCGGCCACGTCGACAGGATCACTGGGTTTGACTGCCCTCATGACCTAAGCCACACGCCCGCGTGCGACCTTGACACGTACGCAAAACGCCAGGCAAGGTGATCTTGCGCCAGTAGTGTGTCTCCAGCCAGACGAAGAGACATCGGCGCACAGCGAACTCCGAGCCCGACTCCATTACCGAGTCGGGCTCTTCTCATATCCCCACCCGCAGCCCCGGACATCATGTCTGGGCTTTCTCATTTTCAGGAGCCTTCAGATGGTCACAGCCACCGAACGCCGCCTCGCCGCACAGATCGCCGCCCACGAATCCTGGGCCCGCACCCCCGACCGCCGCGCACGCACCGCAGCAGCCACGCAAGCCTCCGCCGCCGCAGCCCGTGAACGCGCCCTCATTCGCTACGAAGCCCAGATCGATCCCCACAACGAACTCGACCCCACCGAGCGGCGTCGGCGCGCCGAGAGCGTCCGGCAGGCAGCTTCCGCCCGCGCCACGCTCAAGGCGACCCGGGCACATCGTCTCGCAATCGAAGCTGCACAGCTCGCTGCCGAAGCCACAGCCGAAACAGCCGCACTCGGAATCTGAGCGCCTCAAACCCCCTCCTGCGCCAATCACTACCCCCGAGGCGCAAACTCTTGCCCTGCTCCGACCGTGAAGGCAGAAACAGCCTCCCGGATCCGACACCGGAGCCACCATGACACAAATCAACACCTGCAGCCGCTGTCGCGCCCGATGGACCGCTCGCGAGGCCTGCCACTGCGACGGCTGCCACCACACTTTCTCCTCCATTACCGCCTTCGACGCCCACCGGCGCGCAGGCACCTGCCGCACACCCCAAGAAGCCGGACTCGTCCTCCTCGACCGCGCCTACCCGTGCTACGGCAGACCCGTCCGGGAAACCACCGAACCCTGGTTCGACACCCTCGACGAACTCGCCGCCGCCATCCCTCAGGACTGAGTCCCCATAACGGCCACAGCGAAAGACCAGAGACACCGAGGTCGACCGGTCGACTCCTGCGCCCGCGCACGCACGCGCGCGCGGGGGCCGCCGTGCCTTATCCCTCTTCGCGGCGAACCCGTCGCGTCACCCTGAAAGGAGCCCACAATGGGTTACTCCAAGTACGACGAAGAGCATCTCAACCAGGTTCGCGCCGAGGATGCGCAACGGATCAAGACGGCCGACGAGCAGTCGAGGTCGGCAACTCTTGCCCTGCACGAGGCGCGTGCACGCTCGGCCCGTGAGCAGGAAGCTCAGCGGCTGGCTGAGCAGGCCGACGTCGATTCGTCGATCGAGGCGATCATCGAGGAGAAGCGCCGGCGAGCGACGGAACCGCAGAATGAGATCGATCAGCTTCGGTTGGCTCGAGCAGCCCGGCCTGCACCCGAGGATCGCCGCGATGTGGCTGCTGATGCGACTGTCGCAGCGCGGAACGCGGAGGCGCAGCGGATGGATGCTGAGTTTGCTCGGCGGACGGGCGTGCCCTCGATCCTGGATCGGATGGCGGTGAGCGTGGATGCGTATCGCGTTGAGCAGGCTCGTCGTGAGGAGCGTGCCCGGTTCCTGCGGGGTGATCGGCGAGCATAGAACGTCGGGTCGTTCGGCGGCTGCCAAAGCGGCCATCCGGGTGTCTTTCGGCAGTTCTGGCCGGGCTGCCCATGCTGTCCCCGCTGCGGTAATCAGTGGGGCTGAACTTCGCGGAACGTCCCGTCCGGTTCGCGCAGGTGCACCGTGCTGCGCCTCTGGGTCCCGCTCTCAAGGGAGTGCGTCATCCGCAGGGAGCGGGCGAGCGCTGTGGTCTTGGTCGTGCCGTGGAAGCGGGCGATCTCGGACATGCGGAGTCTGTCCTCGTTGGGCAAGTTCACAGTGACTTTCGAAGTGTTCTTCGTGCCGCCTCGCGGAGGTCGTGTCGAGGCCCTTCTATGGGGATCTGCTTGTTCTGCCAAAGACCGTAACCGGCGCGACGTCTCCCCGGTGGGGCGTCGTGTCTGACGCGGCGCTGACCAAGCACTCAGTGCGGACGCCGGGCCGATCCGGTCTCCTGTACCCGCGTGGTCTGCCATCGCGGCATGTATTCCTCTTCCCACTTCGACACGAAAGGTAGAGCCATGTCACCGAAACGAAAACCCCTGCCCGATCAGATTCTCACCACCGACGACGACGGCATTCCGAATGGTGTGCTCGACTTCGACACCGTCAATCGTGCGGCGACGCGGTTGGCTTTTGAGCTCGCAGCCGTCTGTGACGATGAGGCCGCGATGGATCGGGTCACGCGCCAGTACGTCGACACACTCGGAGGTGTCACGTATCGGTATGCGGCTGCGCTCGCGTTGAAGGGTTTGGTGGTGATGGTCCTCCGCGATGCTGTGGAGGTTGTGGAGCATGTTGCGCCACAACTGGGGCTGCGTCGGCATCTGCGTGATGGAGCGATTCGGGCTCGTGAGAACTTCCCGATCGGCCTGGAGGCAGAGGGCTGCGGCTGATTGGCACCCCGCCGCCAGGGGAGCGCCGATCGAGCGGCTGGATAGACTGGTCTGCAGAGAGAGGTCGCGTTGTGGATCGTGTTCGGTCTCTTCGCAATCAGGTGGATCGAGGAGTTGCTGTGAGCAAGGCGCACCAGTCGATGTTGGATGCGGACGGTGCTCTCGCGGGGGTGTCGACTGCGGCTGAGCGGACCCGAAGTGCCCTTGATGCGAAGGCTGCGGCGGTCGACGTGCAGAGTGCCGCAATTCGTGCTGCTCACGATGGGGGTGCCACTGTCGCGCAATTGGTCGCGGCTTCGGGTCTGACCCGGAGCGCGGTGCATAAGATCCTGGCTGCGGGGGACGATGCCGACCGACAGGAGCGGGTGCGACAGCTGCTGCTGGAAGTCGAGGCAGCGGCGGAGCGGTGCCGCGAGGCTCGTGATCTGGCCGCCGATGTGGCTGCGGAGCGGCGCAGTTCGATTGTTTCGGCGGTTGAGGCGGGGGTGCGAGTGGCCGATGTGCAGCGTGCTGCCGGCCTGAGTCGAGCTCGGGTGGATGCGATTTTGCAGGAGCGAGATACGTAGCAGGAGAGACTCTTTAGATGAGGACCCCTGTATGGACCTGCTTCCGCTCCAGGAATTACATGGTTGTTGACATTTGTTGACTAGGGTGTAATTTAGTGGGTAGCCAAGCACCTTCTGCTGATGGCTTCCCACATCCCATCCTCTTCTGGAGCAATGATGACTTCTGCTTTCTCCACCCCTGCCCCAGCTGTTGAGCTGGCCAACCCTTCCATCCCCTCCACCATGGGAGTGCCCATCTCAGTGGAGCACAGCAACATTGAGGAGCCCCTGGTGACCCTGCTTGCACAGCTCCCTGAGGGCCTTGCAGACCTCACCCCCCATGCAGCACTGGAACTGGCACAGCAGCTCATTGCAGCAGCTCTGGGAGGCTCCCCTGTCAACACCTTTGAAGCTGTGAACTCCAGGATCCTGAGCTTGGAGTATGAGGAAGGGGAATCCTTGGATGTGGTCTACCAGCCCTTGGACAGTCAGACCATCACAGTCTGCTCTGATTTGGAGGAAGGGCCTATTCAGACCCTGGATGGACTGAACCCCTACCAGGCCAGGGTATTGGCCTTGATGCTGTTGCAGGCTTCCCTGGCATCCTGAGTCTCAGAGAATGCCCCTGCCTCTAGGGCAGGGGCATTCTGCTGCATTGAGTCACATGGCAGTCTTCTTGGTGCCTAGGGTTTTAGGGGGCTCTGGGCTCTGGGCTCTGGGCTCTGGAGAGCACCACCAGGCTGAGCAACATGACATTTATCCCTAGCTGCCACCCCCAACCTTCATCACACAGACTGAGAGCACCCCAAGGGTGCCTTGCTCAAGAGCTTGTTACCACAAGCTATTGGCCGGCAGGAAAGGTCTGCTATGACCAGAAGCCATGATGGAAGTTGAGGCCACCCACATCACGGTCGGGGACACCTATCCCCGACTGGTGTGCGAGCTGTATCCGGGGGTGTTCGTCGTCGACGGCTACACCGGCTGCTATTCGGTGCTGCGCTTCGCCGATCGGGTCGAGCCGCTGTCGCACGACGGGGACCGGGTGTTCCCGATCAAAGAGCGGTCCGCCGAGGACGCGGCGCAGATGTACGAGGGCTTGATGCATACCTACGCCGAGCGCCGTGAGTTGGCGATGATCTCCGACCCGGAGTACGCCGAGACGCTGGTGTGGCCGCCGAAGGGTTGGAAATCCCGCGTCGGCAAACGTTAGAAGTTGCAGGTCGAAGGCCCGCACCCCATCGCCGGGGTTGCGGGCCTTTCGCATGTTTGAGGGTGTGTAGCTCAGTGGCAGAGCGCCGGTTTCATCCACCGGGCGTCGCAGGTTCGAGTCCTGCCGTCCCCACCGTCACCGCCGGTTTCTGACCGGTAGGTGATTCACCCGTACCTGGCGTACGGGCTCGGGCCTTAACCCCTGACCTTGGACACGGTGTCATTTCGGTTATGCCGCTTCCGCGAGGGTAGCGGAGGCAGCGGCTT
>NZ_JAOCLZ010000069.1:0-1344 GCF_025290685.1 Rhodococcus sp. PAE-6 | reverse complement strand
GGGCCTTAACCCCTGACCTTGGACACGGTGTCATTTCGGTTATGCCGCTTCCGCGAGGGTAGCGGAGGCAGCGGCTTCGTAGGCGTTCGGGCTGATATTGCCGATCGCGGAGTGGCGGCGCCGGGTGTTGTAGCGGTTCGCCCAGCGGAACACGGCGCGGTAGGCAGTGGCCGCGTCGGGAAACGCAGAACGGCCTTCGAGGAGTTCACGTTTGAGGGTCGCGTTGAACGACTCGGCGAGGGCATTGTCGGCGGACGATCCGATCGCCCCCATCGACTGGGTCACCCCGAGTTGCTCGCAGAGGGCGGCGTATGCCTTCGAGGTGTAGACCGACCCGTGGTCTGAGTGGAACACCGAACCGGTAAGGGAACCGCGCTCGCGCCGGGCGGCTTCGAGCGCGCCCTCGACGAGTTCGGTGCGCATGTGGTCGGCCATCGCCCACCCGGTGAGCTTCCGCGAGCCGAGGTCGATGCACGAGGCGAAGTACAGGTTCGTGCCGCCCTCGACGGGTAGGTAGGTGATGTCGCCGACGTAGCGGCGGTTCGGTTCGCCGGCGGAGAAGTTGCGGCCGATCAGATCGGGGAAACGCCGTCCCGACTGGTCGGGGATCGTGGTGCGCACGCGACGGCGCAGCCGGACGCCGGCTAGGCCGTGCTCGCGCATCACGCGGGCCACCCGCTTGTGGTTGACCCGCCCGTCCGCGGCCGCACCCTCGTTCAGGTCGGCGGTGATCCTGGGTGCCCCCGAGGCACGGTCCCCGCCCAGCGCCGGGTCCTGCAGCACCCGGATCCGCTCAGCCAGCGCCGCATCCTCGGCTTGCCTCGCGGCACGTCCCGGCGCAGCGGCCAGCCACGCATAGAACGACGACCGGGCGATCTCGATGACCTCGCACAACCGCTTCACGCCCCAGGCGTCCTTGTGGTCCTCGACGAACTGGAAGCGGTTCACCAGTTCGTCTCCCCGGCGAAATACTTCGCCGCCTGGCGGAGGATGTCCCGCTCCTCAGCGAGCTTGGCCTGCTCGACCCTCAACGCGGCGTTCTCCGACTCCAGCCGCGCGATCCTCGCCGTCTGTGACTCGGGCCGGCCTCGGCTCGGCGCGACCGGCGCTGCACCCGCCGTCATGGTCCCCGAGCCCAGCTTGTCGACCCACTCCTTCAACGCGCCCCGAGACACGCCCAGATCCGCCGCGATCCCCTTGAGCGTCGCGCCCGGCGTGGACTCATACAAGTCCACCGCCCGACGGCGGAACTCGTCGGTGTAGTTCTTTCTGGCCATCCTTGGATTCTCGCTTCCCCCAGCAGTGTGCTGGATTCCACGTGTCCAAGATCAGGGGTCAAGCTCC
>NZ_JAOCLZ010000068.1:0-1353 GCF_025290685.1 Rhodococcus sp. PAE-6 | reverse complement strand
CTGATCCCTCCCGGGATTTCCGGAGGGCTCCTCTCAAGGGAGGATGAAACCTATGGCAGCAGGATCGAAGCGGTACTCGGCTGAGTTGAAGCGAGACGCCGTGGACATGGTGGCCCAGTTGGTGGCCCACGGGTCGGCGGAGTGGCCGGCGATGCGCAAGACCGCAGATCTGTTGGGGGTGACCTCGGCGGAGACTGTCCGTCAGTGGGTTCGTAAGGCCCCGGCCGCTGATGCGGAAGGCGCCTCGAGGGCCGACAACGAGGAGATCCGCAGGCTCAAACAGGAGGTCGCCGAACTCAAACGGGCCAACGGCATCCTGAAAGCGGCGTCGGTTTTCTTCGCGGCCGAAATCGACCGGCCACACCGGTAATTGTGGACTTCATCCGCACCCACCAGGGACATCGGGTGGGTGCGGATGGTCTTATCTGGGGTGTCGATTCGATGTGCGCCGTGCTCTCTGAGCACGGCTGGCGCATCGCCCCGTCCACATACTACGACCACATCAACCGCGGGCCGAGCGCCCGTATGCTCGCTGACGCGCAGGTCATCGATGCGATCTTCATGCTCCGCAAGAACAAACCCCTGACCCGCGTTCTGGGCTCACGAAAGACATGGATAATGCTGCGCAGCAACGGATTAGATGTCGCCCGTTGCACGGTTGAACGGGTCATGCGGGAGATGGGATGGCACGGCGCGATCAAGAAGAAACGGGTGCGCACGACCATCCCTGACGCGGCGGCCAAGCGGCCGACGGATCTGGTCGACCGGCAGTTTTATGCCGCGGCACCCAACCGCCTGTGGGTGGCCGATTTCACCTACTGCCGCACCGAATCCGGTTGGGCGTACACAGCCTTCGTGACTGACGTGTTCGCCCGCAAGATCGTCGGCTGGAAGGTGGCCACGGAGATGACGGTGAACTTGGTGACCGATGCGATCAACAATGCGATCGACAACAGAAAACGTTGCGGGGTAGTCGATTTGAGCAAACTCGTCCATCATAGCGACGCCGGATCGCAGTATACTGCCATCGTGTTCGGGCAGCGATTGGCCGAGGAAGGGATCGCGGCCTCTATCGGCACCGTCGGGGACAGTTTCGACAATGCCCTGGCCGAATCGGTGAACTCGGACTACAAGAACGAACTGGTCGACAACCAGCCCCTGTTCCATGGAGCCACTGAGTTGTCGCTGGGCACCGCCGAATGGGTGGCGTTCTACAACCGAGAACGACCACACAGCTACTGCCACGACCTCACCCCCGACCGGGCAGAGCAACTCCACTACGATCGCATGCGCACCCTCAATCCGGAGGAAGCGCTCACACCATGAGCTCTCCGGAAACGCCGGGAGGGATCA
>NZ_JAOCLZ010000067.1:0-1439 GCF_025290685.1 Rhodococcus sp. PAE-6 | reverse complement strand
AGTAGTGCCCCATAGAGTGGTGTAACCCGGTGACCAGCACCACAACCGACAGCGTGTCGCTGCTGGACGTGAAACGGTCACCGCGTGATCCTTCGAGTCAACCTTCCACAGAATCCTCGAACGGAGTCATCACGATGACCGCACCCCACATTGTCGACCCTGCGGGTGTATTGCACCAAGCCCTGACCGACGCGTCTCCCGACCTGATGCGCGAACTGCTACAAACCATGATCAACGCCCTGCTGTCCGCCGAAGCCGACGCGGTCTGCGGCGCCGAATGGGGCCGACAGTCCACCGAACGAGTCAACCAGCGCAACGGATACCGACGCCGCCCGCTCGACACCCGCGTCGGCACCATCGACGTCGCCGTCCCCAAACTCCGGTCCGGGACGTATTTTCCCGAATGGCTCCTCGAACGCCGTAAACGCGCCGAAGCGGCATTGATCACCGTGGTCGCCGACTGCTACCTGGCCGGGGTCTCCACCCGCCGGATGGACAAGCTGGTCAAAACCCTCGGCATCAACGCACTGTCGAAGTCCCAGGTCTCACGCATGGCCGAAGACCTCGACGAACAGGTCGCCGCGTTCCGGCAACGCCGACTCGATCACGCGGGCCCGTTCACGTTCGTCGCCGCCGACGCATTGACGATGAAAGTCCGCGAGAACAAGCAGGTCGTGAACGCAGTCGCGATGGTCGCCACCGGAGTCAACGCCGACGGGCACCGCGAAGTGCTGGGCCTGCACGTGGCCACCAGCGAGACCGGGCCGGCATGGAACACCTTCTTCGCCGACCTGGTCGCCCGCGGTCTGAGCGGGGTCCGGTTGGTCACCTCCGATGCACACCGTGGTCTGGTCGATGCGATCGCGGCGAACCTGCCCGGTGCTGCGTGGCAGCGATGCCGGACCCATTACGCGGCGAACCTGATGGGTGTGTGTCCGAAGAGCATGTGGCCGGCGGTCAAGGCGATGTTGCATTCGGTCTACGACCAGCCGACCGCCGATGCGGTCGATGCCCAGTTCGATCGTCTTGTCGAGTACACCGAGGACCGGCTCCCGGCGGTCGCCGAGCACCTGGGCAATGCCCGCCAGGATCTGTTGTCGTTCAGCGCATTTCCGAAGGATGTGTGGACTCAGGTGTGGTCGAATAATCCGGCCGAGCGTCTCAATCGAGAGATCCGACGTCGGACCGATGCGGTGGGGATCTTCCCCAACCGTGACGCGGTCGTCAGGTTGGTCGGTGCTGTTCTGGCCGAGCAGACCGATGAATGGACGGAGGGCCGGCGGTATCTCGGGCTCGAGGTGCTGGCTCGTTGTCGTGCTGTGGGCACCGCGCCGGAGAGTGTCGGGGAGGTGGTTACGGAACCTGCTGCCGCGATTCCTGCTGCATAGTCAGGACAGGAGAAGGGATCACCGTCCTACACCACCTTCTGGGGCTTGACC
>NZ_JAOCLZ010000066.1:0-1757 GCF_025290685.1 Rhodococcus sp. PAE-6 | reverse complement strand
ATCGGTGCGCTGCTCGAAGCCCGCAACATCGCGCTCCCGGAGTGGATCGAGCGGGCCTACCGGCCCTACGCCCAGGCTCGCGCCACCGTGCTGACCAGGGCGATCGCCTACGCCCGCAACAACGAGTTCTACCACGCTGCCGCCAGTGCGGACCTGCTGTGGCGCTACAGCCAATCCGGTTCCGCGGTTGCCGACCACGCACTCATCAAGGATGTGCGGCGCGGCATCATCGACCAGCTGCGCAGCGACTTCCCGGCCGAAACCGCCCTGCTCGACCGCTACGGCATCGACCTGGCCTGGACCCTTCAACACGATGTGGACCCGAAGGTTCTGCGCGAGCTTCGGGCAGCCGGGGACGACCTCTACAGCCTCACCCCGGCCGATCTGACCTTCGCCGGGGCCGGAGATGTGGTCATCGGCGACCCGGACGGCCGGCACATCACCCTTCGCTTCTCGGGGGCGCGCAACAGCACCGAACGCATCACCTACGTCGATGATCAGCCCCGGCCCGAGCTGACCCTGCGTGATGCGATCGCCGAGGCCCGCGCCGTGCTCGCCACCGAGCACGCCGGTGGCCAGCTCGACGCCGACACCGCGCCAGCGGCCCAGACCCAAGCCGGCGTGGACGCCGCCGAGGCCGGGGTCGAACCACAGGTCAGTGAGGAGGCCGAACCACCGTCCCCCCGAGTCGTAGCGCCTGCGATCGACGACGCAGGCGCGGTGATCTTCGAAGAGGTCGACCCGGCTCCCACCGAGCCGTCGGCCCCGACCGGCACCGCCCCTGCCACCGAAACGCCCGCGACCTCATGGGTGCTCACCGACCGCCTGATGGTCGGCCACATCGGCCCGACCACCGGCGCGACACCGGACGTGGAGACGACCACCGAGCCGGTCGCTGCCACCTCGACAGACGAAGCGGCACAATCCGCTCCGGCGGTGGACACCGCCGAGCTGGTCGTTCCCGACACCGAGTACGGCGAGCCGCTGTCGAGTCCCCTCTGGCGCGACCGCAGTCGGTCTCTGGTCAAGGTCCGCAAGGAATCCGGCGCGTACGTGTGGGTCTCCCGCGACACCGCCGCCCAGTACGCCGCCGCTGCCGACATCGAACCGCAGCCCGCCACTGACCAGCCACAACGCGAAAGCGCCGCCGCGGCCGCGGCCATCACTCCCGAGATCGGCCCCACGGCCACGGCCGAGACGGTGCCGCCCGAGACCGGTACAGCGTCGACACACACTGACACCGACGCCGAGGCCGATCAGGACGCAGCGGTCCCCGAGCCCGCCGAGACCACGGTGGCCCGTCCTGCTGCCCCGGCCGTGGCGGTGCAGGACTTCGCCCTCGGAACCGAGGTGCTCGTCCCCAGCGGGGCGAAGGCCCGGGCACGGGCGAACATCGCCGCTCTGCGTCTGGTGCAGCACCTCGACCAGCAGCAGCGACCGGCCACCGCCGACGAGCAGGCGGTGCTGGCGCAGTGGTCCGGCTGGGGAGCGATCCCGGAGATCTTCGACAACCGAGCGAAGATCCTCACGCAGTGGGGCGACGAGCACGCCGAACTACTGGACCTGCTCGGAGACAAGGGCTTCGCCCAGGCCCGTCAGACCACCCTGAACGCGCACTACACCGACCCCGCGGTGGTGGCGGAACTGTGGCGGGCGGTGCAGCGGGCCGGATTGCCCGAGGGCGCCGTGGTGCTCGAGCCGGGCTGCGGGGCCGGCCACTTCGTCGGCACCGCACCGGAGTCGGTGCGCATGGTCGG
>NZ_JAOCLZ010000065.1:0-1860 GCF_025290685.1 Rhodococcus sp. PAE-6 | reverse complement strand
ACCGTGGAGTCGGCCTGCTCGGTGAGCACGTCCTCCCCTACGTCCGGCAGTTCCACCTCGATGGGCTGACCTTCGTCGTCACCGGCACCGAAAGCGGTCCCGGCAGCCAAACCCACCAGCCCACCACCGACGGCGCAGGGCACACCGGCCAGCGTCGCGCCGACAGCGGTACCGAGGGCGGTACCGGCGACACCGGTGGTGATCTGGGGCAGCGGAGGCGGCAACGGAACCATGCCGGCCATCCCGGCACCGGCAAGGCCACCAATCGTTCCGCCGAGTGCGCCACCACCGACGGCACCGGCCGCCCCGCCGGCTGCCGCACCGGCCACCGTCGCGCCGATCTGAGCAGCAGCGACACGATCGGCGCGGCTGGCTTCGATACCGATCGACTTGTAGAACGTCGCCACGTCCGACCGGATCAGACCGGCGGTGTTGTTGGTGCGCTCCCGGTCGTCGTCGGTGACCCAGTTCGGCTGGTTGAAGTGGAAATCGCCGATCATGATCTTCTCGGGCGGAGCGATGTAGATCGGTTCCGGCTCGACCGGCTGCGGGGCACGCAGCTCCAGCGGGTTGATCGGCGCCGGAGTGGACTGCCGCTCGTAGCGGTTGGTGTCGTAGTTGTAGTCCGGCAGCGGCGCGTACTCGCGCTGCTGCGCCGGCGGCGGGGTCCAGTAGATCTGCTTGGCCGGCGGCTTCGGCGCGCTGGTGGTGCCGCCCTGAGTGGACGGTGCCGGGGTGGTCACCCCGCCCTGCGAGGGCAGCTCGACCGGATCGGCCGAGGCCAGACCGCTACCTGCTGCCACGATCGCGGCGGCCGTGGCGGGCACGACGCTCGCCTTGGCGATCCGTGACGGCCTGTGATGCTTGCTCATAATCGCTTCTCTCTCTTGTGTCGAGGCGTGAATTTCAGTTGAGTGCTGCGGCCGAGATGCCGCCTTGATCGAGCACCGTCGGTCCCGCGTCGACCACAGTCGTGGTGGTCACGGCCGGTTCCGAGGTGGTGGACGTCGCCGTCTGCGACGACGGGGTGGTCGAGGTGGTCGCCGACGGCCGGACCGTCGTAGTGGTCGGCGTCGTCGCGGTGGAGGTCACCGTCGTGGAGGTGGTGGAGTCGGCCGCAGCGCTGAGGTCGGCCGCGACAGCAGCGAGCCAGGAGGCAGCGAACCGGGTCGGGGCCTGTCCGCTGGCAGTAGCCGGGACCGAGCCGTAGGAGCCGTGTTCGGCGGCGACATTGCGCACCGTCGTCATCGCCACCAGGTCGAACGCGTCCCGGTTGGCCTTGACCTCGTTCTGCACGACCTGGAACGCCTGCCGCACCAACCGCTGCGAGGTCGCCGGCGGGACCAGCTCGGGCAGCACACTGACCGTCTTGGCCGCGAGCACACCGAACGCCGCCGCCGGATTGGCCAGCCCAGCTGCCGCGACCGCCGCGATCGTCTCCGGGGTCAGCACTTTCTTGACGACCGTGACCGCCGCGTTGATGCCGATCAGCCCGACCTTCATCAACGCTGCCGTGACTTCCTGCCCCGTCGGCGGCGTGGCCCGAGGATCGGAGGCTTCGGCCAGGCGCTGCGAGATGGTCTTCTTCGGCTGGACCGAGATCGCCGACAGCGCGCTCTTCGGTGCCTGAATGTCCTGGTTGACCACATCGACGGCGGTCTTGAACGCCGTCGACGCCAGTGCCCGTCCGACCGTGGAGATCGCGACGAACGGATCCCCGCCGACCTCGACCTGACCGGCGACGTTGACCACCGCCCGCACGACCGGGGCGTTCGCCGGCGCATCACAGGCCAGATCCCCGCCCTGGCACCAGGACGACACCCGCCCCGACAGGCTGCCGTAGCTGCTGGTCAGATCGGC
>NZ_JAOCLZ010000064.1:0-1868 GCF_025290685.1 Rhodococcus sp. PAE-6 | reverse complement strand
TGACGAGGCTCAGGGAAACTCCCCAGCTGTGCTCAACGAAAATCCCCACCCGTGAGCGGTGTTCACTGTAGCGGTTGCCGGGTTCCGGTGGTGGCTTTGCGGAGGTTCTCCGAGCGTGCGTGATGATCGCGCAGCCGGTAGGAATCACCGTCGAGGTTGAGCACCACGGATCGGTGGAGGAGCCGATCGAGCATGGCGGCGGCCACGGTCGTGTCACCGAGGACCTCACCCCATTCCCCGACGCCGCGGTTGGTGGTCATGACGATCGAGGTCTTCAGATAGCGTTGCGCAACAACCTGAAACAACGCCGATGCCGCCTCCCCGGGCAACGGAAGATAACCGAGTTCGTCGATCACCAGCAGGGTCGGTCCGGCGAAGAACCGCATCGTTGTCGCCCACCGACCCTCGATCGCGGCGCGATGACAACGAGCGGCGAGATCGGCGGCGGTGGTGAAATAGGTGCGATACCCGGCATGGACCGCAGCGCGGGCCAAACCCACCGACAGGTGCGTCTTCCCGACCCCGGGCGGGCCGATGAGCAGCACATTCGTCGCCGTTTCCAGGAACCGGCAGGTCCCGAGTTCGGCGATGAGCCGTCGGTCGAGGTTCGGGGCGGCATCGAAGTCGAAGTCCTCCAACGAGGCCGGCGTCGGCAGGCAGGCGAACCGCAGCCGGCCGGCCAACCGACGCGCCTCGGTGGCGTCGACCTCGATCGCCAGCAACTGCTCGAGAGCGGCGGTCATCGACAGGTTGTCCTTCTGGGCCCGGTCGAGCACCGACGGCAGCGCTTCGGCGGCGTCGTGCAGTTTGAGCACGGCCAGATGACCGCGCAACCGCTGGTAGAGACTGGCCGCCTCGTTGGTGTTCGGCGGCGGGATCGGGTCCGTCGTGGCCGGTGTGCTGTTCATGCGAGGGTGTTCCTTCCTCGAGCGGCCCGCTCGTAGGTCGACAGATCGATCACGGTCGATGTGGTCCCTGCCGACACCGAGTCGGATTCATCGGACGACGCTGCAGCCTCGGTGGTGCGGCGGCGCAGTGCTTGTGCCGCCTCGACGGCCTCAGGTCCCGGTGGGATCCGTTCTTTGCGGCGGTGCGGGCGACCACCGGTTCCGGCGGCGGCCATCGCGACCTGTTCGAGCGCATGGACGTGACCGTGGTCGCGGACCATCACCCCGGCTCCGTCCGGCGCCAGCCGGTGTCGCGCGATGGTGATCTGCGAGCCGGTGACGATGTCGATGACCTCCGCTCCGAGCACCCGGGTGACGGTCACCTGCGCCGACGCCAACTCCGGCGGCACCGAATACCGGTTGCCGCGATAGGACACCAACGCCTGCCGCGACACGACCCGGGACTCGGTGAGGATCGCCGGATACGGCACTGTCGGCGGCGGCGACAACGCTTCGGTGGCGGCCAGGGCGCCCACGGTGGTGCGTCCGTCGGCGGTGCGGCGGGGTCGGGTGTCGCTGCGCACCCGGCAGAACTCGTCCAACCTCGCCTGCGCCTGCTCGACGGTGACGTCGTCGGGCAGGGTGCGCCACCAACGTTGGGCAGCAGTATGGTTGGTCTTCTCGACGACGCCTTTGCGGTTGCCGGCCCGAGCCGGACAGATCGTCACCGTCACGCCGTAGTGTTTCGCGACGCCGGCAAAGCTGGCGGTCATCCGCCCGCTGTCGGGATGACAGACCGTGGCCATCCGGTCGAAGCGCCAACTACGGGTCAGACCACCGAGTCCGCGGCAGATGCGATCGAGACCGTCGACCAGATGCGGCTGGGTCATCGCCGGCGCCAAGACCCCGCGCCAGCGCCCGGAATGCGCGAGCGAGCCGACCAGCAGATGCGCCATCGACCCCCACCCCCAAGAGGCCGGT
>NZ_JAOCLZ010000063.1:0-2112 GCF_025290685.1 Rhodococcus sp. PAE-6 | reverse complement strand
GCCGTCACCGAGGGACTGCGTCGGGCCGTCGACGGTGATGCCGCTTACTCGGGTCTGATGACCAAGAACCCGACCCATTCGGCATGGGCAACGCACTGGATCCACCCCGCACCGCGGAGCTTGGCCGAACTCGAACACGGGCTCGGCCGGCACATGCCCCCGCCGCGGTGGAGGCAGAGCAAACGACGCCGTGAGAACCCGGTCGGGCTCGGTCGCAACTGCGCACTATTCGAGTCAGCGCGAACCTGGGCCTATCGCGAAATCCGTTATCACTGGGGCGATCCCGCTGGTTTGGACCGAGCGATCTGGGCTGAGGCCGCGCAAATCAATACCGCCTTTTCCGAGCCCCTGCCCGACAGCGAAGTACGCGCGATTGCAGCCTCCATCCATCGCTGGATCGTCACCAAATCACGCATGTGGGCCGACGGTCCGGTCGTCTACGAGGCCACCTTCGTCGCCATGCAATCCGCCCGCGGCCGCAAGAGCGGCAAAGTCATGACACCGGCGAAGATCGAGGCCAATCGTCGGCGGGCGACGAAGTTCGACCGCGATCTGGTGTGGAAGGAGGCCACTGATGGGAGCTGAGAATCCAGTTCGGCGCACCCGCACAGCCCGCGAGGTCGCAGAGCGGATCGGTGCGTCGTCTCGCACAGTGCGTCGCATCATGGCCGAGCCGCGGGAGGAGTACCTCGCTCGCGCTGCCGAGCGTCGGGAGCGGGTGCTCGAACTACGCGCCCAGGGCCTGAAGCTGCGCGAGATCGCCGAGGAGGTCGGCATGACAGTCGGTGGCGTCGGCACGATCCTGCACCACGCGCGTAAGGCGGAGCAGTCCCAGTCCGAGGAGGCGACAGCGTGAGCGAGACGATCGCGGCCCGCATCGTTGCGGTGCAGTCACAGCTGAACGCCGTGCACACCGAGCTCCGCGCTTTGGCGGAGCTGGTGAACATGTTCGACGCGGACACCCTCGATGCGGACACCGAGACCTCGGTGCGTGAAGTGATCGACTCACTCGCCGATGCCGGCCTCGCCCTCAACGGCGCCGACGAACCTCTCTCCACAGCCGCACACCACGCCCGTTTGCTCCCCTAGCCGGCTCGAGAGCTGGGAGGATTTACAGCGGAGCGTCCGGTCGCCCCCCCTGCGGGACCGGACGCTCCGCTGTAGGGCGCACTCCCGTCCTTCTTCGGTGATCGTTTCGTCCGGCCAAAAATCGGGACACACCTCTTGCAGAAGTTCTGACACCGGGAAAGGCCGGCCTCGGGACCGCTCACCGACCCCCCGGTTCGGCTCTGAGATCGCCGGAGAGCGCCGTGTCCTATCCCCCGGGGTTTCCGGGTGCGTGCGGTCCGTCTGCGGCGCTCTCGGAGCCACACAGACGGACCGCACGGGGATGTGGGGCCCGCCGGTAGGTCCGAGAAAAGTTCTGCCGCATCCATCAGCCGTACCCGGCTCACCTTCCGCCCTCCCCCGACACATCGAACCGTCACGTGCCACTCAACTGGCCGTGGTCCCGATCAACCACGAATCAAGATCACTACACACCTCATGCACTAAAGCTGCGAACACGAGAAACGACGGTCCGGACGTAACGGAAGAGTGGTATTTCCCGAGTGGCGCGGCGAAACATCTGACTTGGTTCGGCGCGTCCTACCTAAAAAATAGGTCTTCGTGTGCGAGGGTCTTCCGCATGACAGACCGCGGGGGATCGCACGCCGAGGATTGGGAACAGTTGTGGCTGCCGCTGTGGCCCCTGGCAACGGACGATTTGTTGCTGGGGGTGTATCGGATGCCTCGCCATGACGCGCTCGAACGGCGCTATCTCGAGGCCAACCCTCAGGCGCTGAGCAATCTGTTGGTCGTCGATGTCGACCACCCGGACGCGGCACTGCGGACGCTGTCGGCGGCAGGAAACCATCCGCTGCCGAACGCGATCGTGGAGAACCCCCGCAACGGACACGCGCACGCCGTGTGGGCACTGACCGAGCCGTTCACACGCACCGAGTACGCCCGCAGGAAACCCCTCGCCTACGCCGCTGCCGTCACCGAGGGACTGCGTCGGGCCGTCGACGGTGATGCCGCTTACTCGGGTCTGATGACCAAGAACCCGACCCA
>NZ_JAOCLZ010000062.1:0-2284 GCF_025290685.1 Rhodococcus sp. PAE-6 | reverse complement strand
CATTTCGCAGCAGCCGCCTGATCGGCGCAGAGCGACAGCCTACCTCTGACTGCCGCCAATCTTTGCAACAGAGCCGTCGGCGGCATCATCACCGAGCTCGGGGAGGGTGTGACCGGCCATTCGATCGGCGACCGTGTGACGATCGGTTACCTGAAACCACCACCATGGGGTCCGGGTCTGGGCCGAGATGGCGGGTACGCAGAGAAAACCGTCATTTACGAAGACGAGATCATCGGCGTGCCGGACAATGTCTCCTTGGTCCAAGCCGCAGTCGCCTCGGACTCCGCCGCAACCTCATACCATGCTGTGCATACTGTCGGCGGGGTCACCAAGGACTCTGTCGTCGGAATCATCGGCCTAGGCGGACTCGGCCTGGCCGGCGCCCGCTTCGCGGCGCTGACAGGGGCGGCGGTATACGGGGTGGACACCAACGAAGACGTCTTCGCGGAGGCAAAGCGCCTGGGTGTCGCCCAAACCTACACTGACGCTGCCGATCTGGTTGAGCACTCGCCCGACGTCGTTGTGGACTTCGCCGGATTCGAAACCACAACCAGTGCTGCGCTGCATGCGGTACGACAAGGCGGGGTCGTGGTCCAGGTAGGCCTGGGCAGCATAGAATCGACGATTTCGAAACAGGACCTGGTTCTCAAACAGGTTCGACTGGAAGGCTCTTTGGGGAGCTCCCAAGAAGACCTCAAAGCCGTCCTCGACTTGATCTCGACTGGCGTTTTCACTCCGAAGATCGAGCAGATCGGCTTCGACGAGATAGGAGAGGGCATCAGCAGACTGCAGAAGGGCGGCCTGACCGGCCGACTGGCTGCCGCGCTCGACTAGGGGCACAACCAGATCCGTTCCCTCTGAAGGGTAACCGACTTGTGTGCAGGCGAATTCGAGTCGGCACGCTCTTGACAGAGAATCAAACGAACCGTAGATTTATGATGTACATCACCACTAGGTGCAGATGCTCTCAAACGCATCACCGATGTATCCGCTCGATTCACACTGTGCATTTGTCACCCCTTGGAGGACCACATCATGAAGACTCAGGCTGCTGTTCTGTGGGAACTGAACGCAGATTGGAAGGTTCAGACTGTAGAACTCGATGACCCGGGCCCTACCGAGGTACTTGTCGAGATGAAGGCGACAGGACTATGTCATTCGGACGATCATTCGGTTACTGGCGACATGCCGACCCCGCGTCCTATCGTCGGTGGGCACGAAGGAGCCGGGATCGTTCGCAAGGTAGGAGCAGAAGTCCACGACCTCGCTGTCGGTGACCATGTCATCACCTCATTCATCCCGGCCTGCGGGAAATGTCGCTGGTGCGCAATGGGAATGCAGAACCTGTGCGACAACGGGGCCATCATTCTCGAAGGTACGCAGCCGAGTGGTGGATACCGGATGCACATCGACGGAACCGATATCGGGACACTGAGCACGCTCGGAACCTTCGCCGAATGGCAAGTGTACGACCAGATGTCGGTTGTCCGGATCGATAAGGACATCCCACTCGATGTCGCCTGCCTCGTGGCCTGCGGTGTCCAGACCGGTTTTGGTTCTGCAACCACGGCGGCGGAGGTAAGGGCCGGCGACGTCGTCTTGGTCATCGGTGCAGGTGGGGTCGGGATGAATGCCGTGCAGGGCGCCGCAATGTCCGGCGCGAGTCACGTCGTCGTGGTGGATCCCGCACCGTTCAAGCGGGAGCAAGCCCCCATCTTCGGCGCCACCGAGACCTTTGCCGACTTCGCCGAGGCCGACGAGTTCGTCAAGTCAATCACCAATGGGCAGGGCGCAGACTCCGCCATCGTCACGATGGGTATTGTGCACGGAGAGGATATCGGTAGGGCGTACAACGCAATTCGCAAAGCCGGCACCCTCGTCATTACCGGCCTGGGCCCAATCGACGAGGACGGACTCCCCGGCGTCAACGCATTCACGCTGTCCATGTTCCAGAAGCGCATCCAAGGTGCGCTGTACGGCATGGCTTCCCCGCGCGAGGCGATGCCGATGCTGCTGCGGTTGTACCAGTCGGGCAAGCTCAAGCTCGACGAACTGATCACCCGCCGCTATACCCTCGACCAGATCAACCAGGCGTACGCGGACATGCACGACGGACGCAATATCCGCGGGATCATCGAATTCGGTAGCAAGTAGCACCCACCAGTACAGCCGTGCATCCGACGCACACCTTCGAACACTCGAGATCGGGCTCTGTTGCAAAGATTGGCGGCAGTCAGAGGTAGGCTGTCGCTCTGCGCCGATCAGGCGGCTGCTGCGAAATGGT
>NZ_JAOCLZ010000061.1:0-2348 GCF_025290685.1 Rhodococcus sp. PAE-6 | reverse complement strand
ACTTGAAATCCGTCATCGTTCCGTCCGTCCAATCTCCGCCAAGCATGCTCAAGCTTCACGATTTTTGCAACAGAGCCGCACGACGAATGGATCGAGGGTCGCCGTTATCTCGGACTCGACGTGCTTGCTCGCTCGCGTACCGATAAGTGCGCCGACGCCGCCAGCAACGACACCGAGGAGGTGGCACCGGCCTTGACTGCCTGACTCACCGACGAGGAATCACGCAACGGTCCGTACACCACGTCCAGGGACTTGACCTCCCCCGGCCAGGCTTCTAACGTGATGCACGTCACTGCAAACGAGTCCCGGTGTCACACCGCGACTTCCACGACGTCGGAGATCATATGACCGCCACGCTGCACCAGCCGTCTCCCTCCATCGAACGCGAGGGGGTCCCGCACTACCGCATGTTCATCGGCGGCCAGTGGGTGGACACCGAGGAGCATTACGAGGTCATCAGCCCAGCCGACGAGTCGACGGTCGCAACCGTCGCCAAGGCCACCACCGGTCACGTCGACGCCGCGGTGGCTGCGGCGAAGGCCGCCTTCGACTCCGGCGAATGGCGCAACACGCCGCCCGTGAAGCGGGCCGCACTGCTTGACGCCGTTGCCGACAAGCTCGCCGACCGGATGGACGAACTGGCCCTGCTGAACAGCCGCGAGACCGGCATCCCCGTCCGCGCCTCCGCGGGCATCGCCGTGGGCTTCCCGCTTATGCATATTCAGCACTACGCCGAATTGACCCGCACCTACGAGTGGACCCGTCCGCAGGCGATCGGCGGCGTTGTCCTGCATACCGGGTTCATCCAGAAGGAGCCGGTCGGTGTCTGCGCCGGTATCGTTCCGTGGAACTTCCCCGGTCTGATCACGGTGTGGAAGTCTATTCCCGCCATTGCAGCAGGCAACAGCGTGGTCATCAAGACCGACGAGAAGACCCCGACGTTCGCGCTTGAGCTGGCGCAGATTCTCAGCGACGCAGGGCTGCCCGACGGCGTCTTCAACGTCGTTGTGGGCGACGGGCCCGTCGTCGGCGATCACCTTGTCGGGCATCCCGACGTGCGCCTCGTGTCCTTCACGGGCTCTACTGCGACCGGTCGACGCGTCATGGCGACCGCGTCCAAGACCGTCAAGCGCGTGCTGCTCGAACTCGGTGGCAAGGGCCCCAACATCATTCTCGACGACGCCGACCTGGACGTAGCGATCGACGGCTCGATCTACGCCTTTCTGCTGCACGCCGGTCAGGCTTGCGAGTCGGGCACCCGCTTGCTGGTGCCCAGCGCACGCAAGGACGAGATCGTCGAGCGGCTGATTGCCCGAATCGCTACGCTCAAGCAAGGTGATCCCACCGATCCGTCCACCGATGTGGGACCGCTGATGAGCCAGGCGCAGAAGGACCGTGTGCTGAACTACATCGAGTCCGGTCGGGCCGAAGGCGGCACCGTCGTCGTGGGCGGCGGCGTCCCGGAAGGTCCCGCGTTCGACAAGGGCTTCTGGGTTGCGCCGACAGTGTTCACCGACGTCGACAACTCGATGAAGATTTCTTGTGAGGAGATTTTCGGGCCGGTGCTGTCCGTGCTCACCTACGACTCCGTCGACGAGGCCGTCAAGATCGCCAATGACACCGAGTACGGCCTGTCCGCGGGCGTGTGGAGCCGCTCCATCTCTACGGCGCTCGAGGTGGCGGGCCGACTCGAGGCCGGATCTGTGTGGATCAACGACTGGCACAACATCTCCCAAGTGATGCCCTTCGGCGGCTATAAGCAGTCCGGTACCGGCCGTGAACTGGGACCCGACGCGCTCGACGAGTTTACCCAGGACAAGGCGATCACCGTCGATCTGTCGGGCGGCGTCGAGAACCGCGCCTACGGCCTGGTGCTCGGCACCCCGAACGAGTCCTAGACCGCACCCCGGCTCCGTGCGCTGGCCCGGCCGGATCACCCGGCCGGGCCAGCGCACGTCCTCATCACCCGGCCGGGCCAGCGCACGTCCTCATCGCCCACGAAGGACAGTTCATGAAATAGCTCGAACGCAGGCACTCGCCACCGCGATCGCGACGGGCACACATTTGCTTGCCCCGGCGCAGAAGCTCGCCGCGATGTGTTGTTCGCAATGTCCAAGACCACAACGATCTATCGACCACCGACGACTCAAGCCCGCTTTACAGAAACCATACGGATCCCCGCCACTTGCAAACTGTCCCAGTCTGGGACAGCCAGTTTAGTCACAGATCACGAGACTGGGTTCATGGTGATTTGTAGCAGGAGAGGGTTGACTGAGACTTCCCATCGGGATGTCAGTGCCGTGAGCTGGGGTTTTCCCATCCATGTCAGTAGGTGTTCCCACTCGATG
>NZ_JAOCLZ010000060.1:0-2360 GCF_025290685.1 Rhodococcus sp. PAE-6 | reverse complement strand
ACCCGGTCAGGTCGTTCGGTGGCGACGAGGGGCCGGCGCGGACCGCCGGAGACCCCGCGTTCGAGGCGCGCTGCAAGCTCTTCCACGGTGGAGGCCTCGAACAGCAGGCGCAGCGGAACGGTGGCGTTCAGCGCGGCACCGATGCGGGAGACCACCTGGGTGGCGATGAGCGAGTTGCCGCCGAGCGCGAAGAAGTCGTCGTCGAGGCCGATGCGGTCGACACCGAGGACCTCGGAGTAGATCGACGCGACGACCTGCTCGGTGGAGGTGGTGGGAGCGCGGAACTCCTTGACCTCGAAGACCGGGTCGGGCAGTGCCTTGCGGTCGAGCTTGCCGGACGCACCGAGCGGCATGGCGTCGAGGAGCACGTAGGCGGCGGGCACCATGTAGGCCGGTAACTGCGCGGACAGTGCCGCACCAGCCGCCACCTGGTCGAAGGTCGCACCGGCCTGCGGGACGACGTAGGCGACGAGCTGGTCCTGACGGACGAGCACGACGGCCTGGTCGACCTCGTCGAGGGCGAGCAGCGCGGTCTCGATCTCGCCGAGTTCGATGCGCAGACCGCGAAGCTTGACCTGGAAGTCGGTGCGGCCGATGTAGTCGAGTTCGCCGGCGCCCTCCGTCCAGCGCACGAGGTCGCCGGTGCGGTACAGCCGCTCACCGTCGCCGAACGGCGAGGCGACGAAGCGTTCGGCCGTGAGGTCGGGGCGCTGCATGTACCCGCGGGCGAGCTGGGCTCCCGCGAGATAGAGCTCTCCCGCGACCCCCACGGGCACGGGCGCGAGACGCTCGTCGAGGACGTAGACGCGGGTGTTCCACACGGGGGCGCCGATCGGCACGGAGACCGTGTCGGCGTCGGTGGCCTCGTGGTAGGTCACGTCCACGGCCGCCTCGGTGGGGCCGTAGAGGTTGTGCAGGCCGGCATCGGACAGCAGTGCCCGCGTGCGTGCGGCCAGTGCGGGCGGCAGTGCCTCACCGGAGGCGAAGACGTGACGGAGTGACGTGAGGTCGTCGGCCGATGCCTCGGCGACGAACACCGCGAGCATCGACGGCACGAAGTGCACGACGGTCACGCCGCACCGTTCGATCACCGAGGTCAGGTACCGCGGGTCGCGGTGACCGTCGGGCACGGCGACCACCAGCCGGGCGCCGATCTGCAAGGGCCAGAAGAACTCCCACACCGACACGTCGAAGGTGAACGGGGTCTTCTGCAGCACCACGTCGGCGCCGGTGAGCGGGTATTCGTGCTGCATCCAGCGCAGACGGTTGACGATCGCGCCGTACGGCACCGCCACACCCTTCGGGCGCCCGGTCGATCCGGACGTGAAGATGACGTAGGCGGTGTTCGACGCCCGCAGCGGAGACGTCCGCTCGGCGTCGGTGACCGGCCCGGACGCCGTCGCGGACAGGTCGAGGGTGTCGACGAGCAGGCTCGGGACGGACCTCTCCCCCGGTACCCGGAATCCGTCGCGTTCGGTGCTCAGCACCACCACGGGCGCGGCGATGTCGAGGATGTACCCGTTGCGATCCTCGGGCTGATCCGGATCGATCGGCACGTAGGCACCACCGGCCGTAACGACCGCGTACATACCGACGAGCAGATCCAGCGAGCGGCGCATCGCCAGACCCACCCGCGCGTCGGGACCGACACCGAGCGAGATCAGATGCCGCGCAAGATGATTCACACGCTCCGAGAACTCGCCGTAGGTCAGCGACTCGCCCTCGAACTCCACCGCGACCGCATCCGGCGACCGCCGGACCTGCTCGGCGAACAGATCCACGAGGGTCGAGGTGTCGTCGAGCGCGCGGCCGGTGTCGTTCCACTGCTCGAGGACCTGCACGCGTTCGGCATCGTCGAGCAGGTCGACATCACCGATAGCGACGGAGAGATCACCGGTGACCGCATCGAGGAGACGGACGAAGCGCTCGGCGACGCGCTCGACCGTGCGGGTGTCGAACAGATCGGTGGCGTAGGCCAGGCCCACCGAGTACTCGGCGGCACCGGTCGCGGTCGGCGTCTCGGTGACGACGAACTGGAGGTCGAACTTGGCGGTCGCGATGTCGAGGTCGACGGCCTCGACGGTCAGCCGCGGAAGTTCGAGGGAGCCGGTCTCGAGGTTCTGGAACGACAACATCACCTGGAACAGCGGGTGACGCGCGGTGGAGCGCTCGGGGTCGATGATCTCGACGAGTCGTTCGAACGGCAGGTCGGCGTGGCCGAACGCCTCGAGGTCGGCGCCGCGCACCCGGCCGAGCACCTGCTCGAACGACTCGCCGCCCTCGACCCGGGTGCGCAGCACGAGGGTGTTGACGAACATGCCCACCAGATCGTCGAGCGCCGCGTCGCCACGACCGGCCAC